>JBCDFR010000028.1:0-52178 GCA_039177505.1 Actinomycetota bacterium
GGCACCTTCCACCAGGTCGGCCCACTCCTCGGCATCGACGCCAGGGAAGGGAACCGTCGTCGGCGCAGGCGGCGCGCTGGACGAGGGCACGCCCGTGGTGCCCCCAGCCGACTCAGTCGACTCCATCGGTGCGCTCCTCGGTCCGACGATGCAGCCAACCTAGCAACGACTCCGCTGCTGCGAACGCGTCATCCGCGTCCCCGCCGGTCAGACGATGGAGATCAAGCCGGGCGTCGCGATCCTCCGCGATCGACGACTCGTCGACGACCGCCGTGCGCTGCTGCAGTTCGCGACGCGCCGCAGCAGCGATCAGTTGACGGGCCTCGACGTCGGCGTCGAGTTCGAGATCGGTCACCGCGGCCCGTTCGATCACCTCGCGGGCATCCGGCGGCGCGCCGTCGAGGGCAGCCCCGAGTTCGCCCTCGGCCTCGGCAATCGCGACAAACGCCATTCGATGCGCATCGTCGTCGAAGAGTGCCTCGACGAGCCACGGGGCGATCGAATCCCACTCCTGGACCAACAACACGAGCGCGGCGAACTCAGCGTTCTCCATCGGGCCGCGCGCCGCTTTCGGTGCAACGTTGATCGCCGGCCGACGAACGCCGCGCTCGGCAAGCTTGACCAGGTCGGCAACCGGGAGCCCCACTCGATTGGCGACCTCGCCGGCATACAACTTGCGCACGTTGGCGTTCGGGTGTTCGTTGACCACCGCCATTGTTTCCTCGGCGACGCGGGCCCGCTGCTCAGGCGAGTCCAGTGACCGCGCCCCCAACGTGCGCTGCACACGGAAACCAAGAAACGGCTCAGGCTCCGCGACCGCCTTTTGTAATGCGCCGGGGTTTTGGTCGGCGAGGTCGCCCGGATCCTTACCGGCGGGCAGGCGGGCGACGAACACCTCCACTTGGTGGCTCTGCTCCCACTCGTAGAACCGCTCCGCCGCGCCCTGGCCGGCCGCGTCGGCATCGAAAGCCAAGACCACCTTCGACGCATACCGCTTGAGCAGGCGGACGTGTTCTTCGGTGAGCGCCGTGCCACACGTGGCCACCGCTCTCGGTACACCAGCGCGATGGAACCCGATCACGTCGGTATACCCCTCGCAGACCACGACCTGGTCGTGCTTGGCGATATCGGCCTTCGCCCAGTTCAGGCCGTAGAGCGTCTTCGACTTCGTGTAGATCGTCGTCTCGCTCGAGTTCTTGTACTTCGCAGGGTCATCCGAACCGGGCAAGATCCGACCGCCGAACGCCACGGCTTCACCCGCATCGGAGAAGATCGGGAACATCACTCGGGCGCGGAAGGAGTCCTGCATCTTCTGACGCCGATTGCGGAACGCCAGACCGAGGTCTTGCAACATGTCGGACGAGACTCCGAGATCGCGGGACAGTGCGTCCCAATCGTCGGGCGCCCACCCCAGCTTGAACTGTCGGGCCACATCACCGGCGAGACCTCGGCGGCGCAAGTAATCACGCGCTGGACGCGCCTGCGGATCCTTCAACAGTCGCTCGTGGTACCACGACACCGCGTCGTCCATCGTTTCGACGAGCTGCTTGCGGCGGGCCCGCTCCTTCGACTGCCCCGTCGTGGTGTACCGCAGCTGGATACCGGCCTTGCCCGCCAGGTGTTCGACCGCGCCGGGGAAGTCGAGGTGCTCGATCTCCTGGATGAACGTGAAGACATCGCCGGCGGCTTGGCAGCCGAAGCACTTGTAGCGGCCCGTCTCTTCGCGCACGTTGAACGACCCGGTTTTTTCGGCATGGAAGGGACACAAACCGACCCAGTTGCGCCCGACGCGACGGAGCGTGACGTACTTCTGCACGGTGTCGACGATGGACACCGTCGAACGCACCCGCTCGATGTCGTCGTCGACGATCCCCATGACCCAGTCAAGCTAACGGTGAGATCGCTGTAACAGTTGGTCTCAGAGACGTTGTCACACCCATCGGCGCGCGGCGGATCGAGCGCGCCGACGATCAGGTGTTACATCGTCTCTGAGACCAGGTGTTACGGGTCCTTACGAGGCGTTGATCACGGCTTGCGCGGCGGAGAGGCGGGCGATCGGCACCCGGAACGGCGAGCAGCTCACATAGTCGAGCCCGACGTCGTAAAACAACGAAATCGACTCGGGGTCGCCACCGTGCTCGCCGCAGACACCGAGCTTCAGGTCGGCCTTGGCGCCACGACCGCGCTTGGCGCCGAGGCGCACGAGGTCGCCCACGCCGTCGGGATCGATCGTGTCGAACGGGTTGCGTTTGAGCAGCCCCTGCTCGAGGTAAGCCGGCATCATGCGGCTCTCGACGTCGTCGCGACTGAATCCGAACGTGAGCTGAGTGAGGTCATTCGTGCCGAAGCTGAAGAAGTCGGACACCTCGGCGATCTCGTCGGCGCACAAGGCCGCGCGCGGCGTCTCGACCATCGTGCCGATCGTGATCTTCGGCTTACGACTAACGCCCTTCAACGCCTCGTCGATCTCGGCCTGGACCCAGCTGCGGGCCAGCGCCATCTCTTCGCGCGTCACCGTGAGGGGGATCATCACCTCGACGATCGGCTTCTTGCCCTGCTCGCGCAGCGTCGCTGCGGCGGCCAGCAGCGCACGCACCTGCATGGCGTACAGACCAGGCTTGATCACACCGAGACGCACGCCACGGGTACCAATCATCGGATTGTGCTCGGCCCACATCTCCGCAGCCTCGAGGAGTTCCTCGTCATGCGCGCTGAGACCGCCGGCGGCTTCTTTGACCTTGAGCTCCTCGACCGACGGCAGAAACTCGTGCAGCGGCGGATCGAGCAGCCGGACGGTGACGGGTAAACCGTCCATCGCGTCGAGGATGTCGAGGAAATCGGCCTCTTGGGCGGCGCGCAGCTTCTCGAGCGCCGCCTCCTCGCGTGCGGGGTCAGTGGCGAGGATCATCTCGCGCACGATCGGCAGCCGGTCGGGAGCGAGGAACATGTGCTCGGTCCGGCACAGCCCGATCCCCTCGGCGCCGAGATCGCGGGCGTTCGCTGCGTCCTCGCCCGTGTCGGCATTGGCCCGGACCGCAAGCTTGCCCTTGCGGATCGTGTCGGCCCATTTGAGGATCGTGTAGAACTCGTCGGGCGGTTCGGCCGATGCCATTTCCATCGCTCCGAGAATCACCTCGCCCGAGGTGCCATCGATCGAGATGACGTCGCCGGCTTTCACCTGCACATCTCCGACAGAGAACGAATCACCGTCGATGCGTACCGCATCGGCGCCGACGATCGCCGGCGTGCCCCAGCCGCGGGCGACCACTGCGGCATGACTGACCAGCCCGCCGCGAGCCGTGAGGATCCCCTTCGACGCCATCATTCCGTGCACGTCGTCGGGACTCGTCTCGTTGCGCACGAGAATCACGTCTTCACCGCGCTGCGACGCTTCTTCGGCGTCATCGGCGGTGAAGTACACCGCGCCCACCGCCGCACCCGGCGATGCGGCAAGGCCCTTGGTCAGTGCCGGCGCCGAGTCCTTGAACTGCGGATGCAGCACTGAGTCGAGGTGATCGGCGCTGACACGGCTGACCGCTTCTTGGCGGCTGATCTTCCAGCGCCCCGCACCTCTACCGGTGCCCTTGGTCATGTCGACCGCCATCTTCAACGCCGCCGCACCGGTGCGCTTCCCGACACGGGTCTGCAGCATCCACAACTTGCCCTGTTCGATGGTGAACTCGGTGTCGCACATGTCTTCGTAGTGCTCTTCGAGCCGGGTGAAGATGCCGAGCAGATCCGAGTGGATCTCGGGAAACACCTGTTTCATCGCGTCGAGGTCCTCGGTGTTGCGGATGCCGGCCACCACGTCTTCGCCCTGGGCGTTGACGAGGAAGTCGCCGTAGGGCTTGGCGTCGCCAGTCGCGGCGTTGCGGGTGAACCCGACGCCCGTGCCCGACTGGTCGTCGCGGTTGCCGAACACCATCGCTTGCACGTTGACAGCCGTTCCGAGGTCGTGACTGATCTTCTCGCGGACCCGGTACGCGATGGCGCGAGCACCGTTCCAGCTCTTGAACACCGCCTCGATCGCGCCGTTCAACTGATCACGCGGCTTCTGCGGAAACGGCGCGCCGGTCGCCTCCTTGACCAAGTTCTTGTAGTCGTCGCACAGCTGCTTCAGTGCGTCGGCGGGTACCAGGTGGTCGGCTGAGGTGCCAGCGCGCTCTTTGGCGTGTTCGAACATCTCCTCGAACGGTTCCCCGTCGACGTCCAAGACGATCCGGGCGTACATCGAGATGAAGCGGCGATACGAGTCGTATGCGAATCGCTCGTCTTCGGTGACATGCGCCAGCCCCTCGACGCTCTGGTCGTTCAGACCGAGGTTGAGCACCGTGTCCATCATGCCCGGCATCGAAAACTTCGCTCCCGACCGCACCGACACCAGCAACGGATCGAACGGATCGCCGAGTTTGCGGCCCATCGCCTTCTCGAGTTTGAACACCTGCTTGGCGATCTCTTCGTCGAGGCCGTCGGGCCAACCGTCGTACATGTAGTCGCGACACGTCTTGGTCGAGATCGTGAATCCGGGGGGAACCGGCAACTCCAGCACGCTCGTCATTTCGGCGAGGTTGGCTCCCTTTCCACCGAGGAGGTCCTTGTACTCCATCGGGGGTCGACGGTGCTTGTGATCGAAGGCGTAGACGTAGGGCATCGGCGGCGGAGTCTACGCCACCACCAAACGCCTGCTTACTCTTCGCTCAGCGAGGGCAACACGCTCGCGACTGCGGCACTCCGTCGATCGGCTCTAGCCTGAACACCGATGTTCCGCCTGCTCGGATTCGACGTGCACATCAGGCCGGGCTTCGTCATGTTCATGCTGTTGATCGTCGTGCTGGTCGGCGGCGACTACGGGCTGTGGCTCGCCGGGTCGTTGGCGGTCTTCACCTTGATCCACGAACTCGGCCATGCCGTCGCGGCGCGTCGCGCCGGCGCCAAGGCGGAGATCTCGCTGAACTTTCTCGCCGGGTATGCCTCGTACGTGCCGACGCGGCCGATCTCGCGTGCCCAACAGGCGTGGATCTCGTTCTCCGGGCCGGCGATCCAGATCGTCGTCAGCGTGGCCATTCTGCTGGCGATGGGCGCCAACCCGATCGACCCGGAGTCGTTCGACACGTCAGCGGCGTCGCTGGCGATCTGGTGGGCCGGGCCGGTCATCGGATTGTTCAACCTGCTGCCGATCCTGCCGCTCGACGGTGGTCACATCGTGCAGAACGGGCTCGACCGGATCTTGCCCGGACGCGCCGAACGGATCGTGCTGTGGATGTCGATCGCGGTGACCGGGGCCGCCGCCGCTGCCGTGATCGTCTCCGACCAGTACCGAGGTTTCGCACTGGTGGTCGGATTCGTGCTCGTGATGCAGCTGCAGATGTTGGGCAGCAGCAAGCCGCCGGTGTCGCCGTGGCGGCAGGCCGCCGACGCCATCGCTGCCGGTCGCACCGGCAAGGCGCGACGCATCCTGGTCAGCGCCCTCAGCCAGCCACAGGCCCGCGGGCACCAGGCGCGGTTCGACCTCACGGCCGAGGAAGCCGCAGCAGTGCTCGAAGTGATCCCCGAGCCACTGCCGTCGGGCGACTCATGGAACGAGTACATCCTCACCAACGTGTTGTTGGTCGCCGGGCAGTACGAAGATGCCGCACATTACGCCGCCGACAGCTATCACCGTCATCCCCACGCCCTGATCGCGGCCGCCGTTGCGAGGGCTGCGGCGGCAATCGGCGATCGCGCCACCGCACTGGGTTGGCTGCGAACCGCAGTCGAGCAACGCTCGCCGGTGAGCGGGGTCGCATCGGTCATCGAGTCCAGCCCGGAACTGGCGAGGCTGCGGCACGACCCCGAGGTGGTGGCGCTGCGCAGAGCACTCGACGAGCCGGCGCCCGTCGAAGGCTGACGAGGCCGCGATGCGGCTGATCGCGGTCGGGCTCGTTGTCGCCTTACTTGTCGGTTGTAACCAATCCGCGCCCGCATCGTCGCCAGCGAGCTCGCCAACCGACGCGATCGCCCCCGGCGCGACGAGCGACGCGCTCATCGAGCAGAGTGATGTGCCGCCTGTGCTCGCCCTGCGCGCCCAAGCCTGCGACCGTCCGCAACCGCGCGACGGCGTCGCCGTAGTCGTAGCTCCATCGTTGGTGGCCACCGCAGGCCATCTCGTCGAGGGCGCACTGAGAAGTCTCGAGGTCGACGGACGGGCCGCAACGGTGGTCGCGCTCGATCTCGCCGCGGACCTGGCGGTGCTGGAGGTTCCCTTCGACACCGCACGGCCTGCCGACGCCGCGTCGACGCCAACGATCGGCGAACCAGCGGTCGGGCCCGTACGCGTGCTCACCGCCGGCGACGAGAGCCGCGCCGAGATCATCGAGATCATGACACTGCGGGTCAACAATCTCGCCGATGACCGAGTCGACGAGCGGCGTTCGGCCAAGCTCGACCTCGACGTCCAACCCGGCGATAGTGGTTCAGCGGTCGTCGACAAGCAAGGAGCGCTCGTTGGCATCGTCACGCTGCGCCGGCCAGCCAGCGGCGTGTCGTACGCCACCACAGCGGACCTGTTGAGCGAGCTCCTGGACACGATATACTCTGCTCCCGACGCGCTGACGGACGATCGCAATGCTGCTCGCGAGAGCGAATCTTGCTCCGGCTGATCGCGACGTCTATTTTCCTGCTGGCGACCACACGGTTGCTACATCGTGAACAAACCTACCTGGGCCCAGAGTGGTGCCCACAGAAGGGGAGATACCATGACCAAGCGCACGACACGTGCGTTCGCGGCCGTCGTTGCCGTCGCAGCCCTCGCTGCTGCGTGTACGAGCGACGACGGAGATACTGCTGACACCACGGCGGACTCCGACGCGACTGAGACCACCGACGACGCGACTGAGACCACCGACGACGCGACTGAGACCACCGACGACGCGACCGACACCACCGACGACACCGTCGAAGAGGTGCAGTCCGATGGCTCGATCCTCGAAGCGGTGCAAGAGGCCGGCGTGGTTCGCTGCGGCACCCGCGACGACCTGCCGGGCTTCGCGACTCTCGATGACGCCGGTGATCACGTCGGGTTCGATGTCGACTTCTGTCGGGCCATTGCCGCCGGCGTGCTCGGCGACGCCACCGCTGTCGAGTTCGTCGACCTGGAGACCGCCGATCGCTTCACCGCGCTCCAGTCGGGCGAGATCGACGTGCTCGTGCGCAACACCACCTGGACCGCAACCCGTGACGGCGCCGAAGGCGTCACCTTCCTCCAGCCGAACTACTACGACGGCCAGGGCATGATGGTTGCTGCCGACAGTGAGTTCACGTCGATCACCGACATGGACAACGTGATCGTGTGCGTCACCCAGGGCACCACGACCGAGGGCAACGCAGCCACCGAGGCCGCCGCACTCGGCCTCGATTGGGAGATCCGTGCGTTCGAGAACCCGGACCTCATCCAGGAAGCGTTCGTCGCCGGTCAGTGCGACGGGTGGTCGGCCGACTCGAGCGCGCTGACGGGCTTGCGGACGACGTACCCCGACGGTCCGGAGGCGCTGCGGATTCTTCCCGATGTGTTCTCCAAGGAGCCGCTCGCTCCAGCCGTCGCCGACGGCGACAGCGAGTGGGCGCAGGCCATCGACTGGATCATGTTCGCCACGATCCAGGCCGAGGAGTTCGGCATCACGTCCGAGAACATCGACGAGTTCTCGTCAACCGACAACGTCTCGATCCAGCGTTTCCTCGGCCTCGAGGTCGAAGGTGAGGACGGCTCGGCCGTACTCGATCCGGGTCTCGGGCTGTCCACCAGCTACGCGACCGACATCGTGACCGCGGTGGGCAACTACGGCGAAATCTTCAGCGAACACCTCGAGCCGCTCGGTCTCGAGCGTGGCCTGAACGCTCAGTGGACCGACGGCGGCCTGCTCTACGCCCCGCCATACCGCTGATCGGATGACCACCACCCGGGTGCCGCTTTGGCGCGACGTCCGGGTTCTCCGATGGGTCCTACAGCTGGCGATTGTCGCGGTCGTTGCCGCGGCAATCGCCTGGCTGTATGGCAACTACACCGAGAACGCCTCGCGCCTCAACATCCCCACCAACTTCGACTTTCTCGACAATCCTGCCGCGTTCGAAATCACCGGCAACCCGATGTCGCAGAACGCTCCGGTGCGCGACGCGTTGTACCAGGGGTTCTTGAACACGCTGCGGGTATCGGTCGTCGCCATCATCGCAGCAACGCTGCTCGGCACGATCATCGGCATCGCCCGCCTGAGCCAGAACTGGATCGTCAGCCGGCTCGCCGCCGTCTACGTGGAAGCGGTACGCAACATACCGCTGGCGCTATTTTTGATCTTCGGCCTGCTCGTCGTGGTGCTCGGCGTGTTTCCCCCGATCACCGAGGCCTGGGATCTCGCCGGCATCGCCGTCGTATCCAACCGAGGCATCGCCGTACCGTGGTACGACAACGGCTCGGGCACGATCCTGATCCTCGCCATTGCCGCCGGGATGATCGCATGGTGGGGCGTCGCCAAATGGCGCAACTCCGTCTCTGACCGCACCGGCGAGGCGTCGCGCTCAGGCCTGTGGGGCGGCGGCGTCTTCGTCCTGATCGTAGGCGCGGTGTGGATCAGCCTCGGCTTCGGCGTCACCGCCCCCGAGATCGACGGCCGCCAAACAGTGGGCGGCATTCGGGTCGATCCCTCATTCTTCGCCCTGTTCTTTGCGCTGGTGATTTACACCGCCAGCCACATCGCCGAAATCGTGCGCGGCTCCATCCAGGCGGTACCGAAAGGCCAGGGCGAGGCGGCACATGCCGTTGCTCTCAGCGGCTTCCAGCGGATGTGGCACGTGGTCTTGCCGCAAGCGTTCCGCATCGCCATCCCCCCGATCGGCAACCAATACCTCAACCTGACCAAGAACTCCTCGCTCGGAGCGGCGATCGGGTACTACGACCTCACGCTGGTCGCTCAGACCACCGTCGGCAACGGCTCCCCCGCCGTGCCGGTGTTCACCTTGACGATGGTGATCTACATCACGATCTCACTCATCACTTCAGCGATCGTTAACGTCGCCAACCGGCGATTCACCTTGGTGGAACGATGAGCACGACCGAGCCGATCTCCGCCTCCAACCCGAACTCGGCGACCACCTGGCTGCGCCGCAACCTCTTCCGCACCTGGTTCGACGGCGTGCTCACCGTCGTGTTCGGTGCGATCGCGATCTGGCTGCTGTACCGCACCCTCAACTACGTCTTCGTCACCGGCAGGTGGGAGATCATCCGCATCAACCTGCGTCTCCTGTTGATCGGGCGGTTCCCCGAAACTCACGTACTACGACTGGCGGTCTTGGTCGTCGTCCTGAGCGGCTGGGCTGGCGTCCTGGCGGGCATCATTCGCGCCCGACAGGTTCGCTCCGGGCGCGCCGACCCGGACGCCACGAAGTTCAGTGCGGCGCGCGTGCGCGATCTCGTCGAACGGTTCTGGCTACCGGTGACCGTCACGCTGCTGGTGCTTTTCCTGACCTCGACTCCCGGCCCTTGGGTCACCGCGATCTTGGCCGCGGTCGCAGCGGTTGTGGGCCGACTGATCGGCCCGTTCATCGGTCGACTCCGTCCTGGCCCTCTCGGCAGCGCCGTTTTGGGCATCGCCATCGCCGCAGTTCCGATCGGGCTGTACTTCTACGTGATCACCGCCGTCGGGTTCGATGAGTGGGGCGGCTTCATGCTCAACATCTTCCTGGCGCTGTGCGCGATCGTGTTGTGCTTCCCGCTCGGCGTGCTGTTGGCGCTCGGTCGCCGCTCGGAGCTCCCGTTGATTCGGGTGGTCTCCACGGCGTACATCGAGCTTGCCAGGGGCGCGCCGCTGTTCGTGCTGCTCCTGCTTGCCAACGTGGCACTCGGGTTCTTCTTGCCCGAGAGCCTGACGCCCTCGACGCCGGCCAGGGCGATCGTCGTGTTCACGCTGTTCACCGCCGCGTACATGGCCGAGATCATCCGCGGCGGGTTGCAATCTGTACCGCGAGGACAGCTCGAAGCAGCCAAGGCGGTCGGCCTGTCGCCCGTACGGCAGATGGGCTACATCGTGATGCCCCAGGCCCTGCGCAACGTGATCCCCGCCCAGATCGGGCAGTTGATCTCGCTGTTCAAAGACACCACGCTCGCCGGCATCGCCATGGGACTGTTCGAATTGCTCAACGTCTCGGAGTCGATCACCGCACAAGACCAGTTCCGAGGACAGGGACTGATCGCCGAAACGCTGACCTTCGCCGCCCTGATGTTCTGGGCGGTGTCGTACACGATGAGCCGCGAGAGCCAGCGGCTCGAGAAACGACTGGGAGTGGGTACCAGATGAGTGTCTTCAACGATGCCACCGCGACAAGCGGCGACGTGATGATCCGTCTGGAGGCCGTCGACAAGTTCTTCGACGACTTCCAGGCGCTGAAGAACATCAACCTGCACGTCGGTGAACGCGAAGTGGTGGTGGTGATCGGGCCCTCGGGATCGGGCAAGTCGACCATGATCCGGTGCATCAACCGGCTCGAGGAACACGACAACGGATCGATCGTCGTCGACGGGACCGAGCTCAGCACCGACATCCGCAACATTCAAGAGATCCGCCGCGAGACCGGCATGGTCTTCCAGGGATTCAACCTGTTTCCCCACCTCAGCGTGCTCGACAACATCACGCTTGCGCCGCGCAAGGTGCGCAAGATGCCCAAAGCCGAAGCCGAGGCACTGGCCCGGGAACTGCTCGAACGGGTGAAGATCCCCGAGCAGGCCAACAAGTACCCCGGCCAGCTGTCGGGAGGACAGCAGCAGCGCGTCGCAATCGCCCGCTCGCTCGCCATGCGGCCGAAGGTGATGCTGTTCGACGAACCGACCTCGGCGCTCGACCCCGAGATGATCAACGAAGTGCTCGACACGATGAAGGATCTCGCCAAAGAGGGCATGACCATGATCGTCGTCACCCACGAGATGGGCTTCGCCCGCGAGGTCGCCGATCGCGTGGTGTTCATGGCCGACGGCCAAATCGTCGAGGTCGGCACCCCCGAACACTTCTTCACCAACCCGCAAGAAGACCGCACCAAACTGTTCCTCGCGCAGATCCTG
The DNA here is from genome assembly GCA_039177505.1 of Actinomycetota bacterium. GTDB lineage: Bacteria > Actinomycetota > Acidimicrobiia > Acidimicrobiales > Ilumatobacteraceae > JABSQH01. Next base: position 11,081 of record JBCDFR010000028.1, read on the forward strand.
TAGCAGTTGGGGTCCAGACCCCAACTGTGAGCGATTTTGCGTAAGGCCTGAGCCACTCGTCCGTCAGGACGGGTGATGGACGCCTCACCTACGCACTACCGAGGACATGGCCCACTGTGACAACGTGGTGTCCATGCCGGCAGCGGCGCGCTCTGACGCGCAACTCGTCATCGATGCTCGCGATGGCGATTCCGGCGCGTTCGGCGAGCTGTTCGAGCGATGGTTCGACCGCGTCTACGACGTCGCCCGCAACGTGGTGCGCAACGACGACACGGCCGCCGACGTGTCCCAGGACGTGTTCATCGCAGCATGGGAACGACTCGGTCGGCTCGACAACCCCGAAGCATTCGGCGGATGGATCCTACGAATTTCGCGCAACCGCGCCCTCGACCGGCTCCGCAAAGACGGCCGAGCGCGACCAGAAGGCGACGACGTCGTGACCGGCATGCACGACGCCGGATCACCCGATGCGGTGCTTGGCCGCGCCGATGCACGCGCCGCCGGGGCCGACCCGGGCGAGGCGGTGGGTGCTGTCGAGCGCGACGAGCTGGTCGGCGCAGCTGCTGTTGCCCTCGGCGAGCGTGACGCCAGTCTCCTCGACTTGCACCTGCGCCACGGGCTCACCCCGGCCGAGATCGCCGACGAGATGGGCATCGAACCGAACACCGCCCACCAACAGTTGTTCCGGATGCGCGATCGCCTGGGCAACGCGATCGGTGCGCTGCTGCTCTGGCATCGCGGCAACCCGCAGTGCACACGCCTCGCCGCCGTGCTGCCGGACGGCGGGAGGTTCGACGCCAAGCTGCTGCGCACCATCGAACGCCACCGTAAACAGTGCGACGAGTGCTCGAACCGGCGCAAGGCAATGGTCGCACCGCACACGCTGTTCTCGGCAATGCCGATCGCCGCGGTGCCGATGCTGCTGCGCTCGCGTGTCGCCGACGGGCTGCGCGCTGCCGGCATCGATGTCGGTGACCTCGTCAACGGCGGCGCGTCCGGCGAGTCCGGTACCGAGTCGACGGTCGAGTCTGGTGCGGACGGCATCACCGATCCGGCGAACGCCGTCGAACCCGGGATCGTCGAGCAACCAGCGCCAGGCTCATCGGTTCCGGGCCAGGCACTCGCGGAACCGACCACTGAATTCACCACCACCTCGCTGCCGGCGCCTGGCGAGCACGCACCGGCCCAATCAGCCCCCGAGGCCGACAGTGACGGCCGCGACGATGGTGACGGGGGCAACAACGATGGCGACGGCAGGGTTGGCGGCGACGGTGGGGCCGACGGCAACGATGCGATCCCATTCCTGCGGCGCCGACGGGGCGCGCTCCTCACTGCGGCCGCTGCCATCACCGTGTTGCTCGGCATCGGCGGCCTGATCCTGCTCGCCGGCGGCGACACAGCACCCACCGAGGGTGTCCTCGCCGCAATAGAGATCGACAATTCCGGAAGCGATGTCGCCGACGACACGGACGAGGCCGCGCTCGTCGCCGACACGACGACCACGACGACGCCGCCGACTTCCGTCAACGGGTCGACAACATCGACGTCGTCCACCACCTCGCCGACGACGACACTCCCACCGACCACCGTTGCCGAGATCGAGATCGAGGTCGCAGTCGCCCCGGCGGAGCCGCCCGCCGCGGCACCACCTGCCGCAGATCCTCCAAGCGTGCAGCAACCCGCGCCGCCCGCGCGGCCACCGGCGGCCACGTCGCCGCCGGTGGCCCAACCGCCGAACGCACTGATACCGGCGACCACCACGCCGCCTCCCCCGCCGCCGCCGGCGAGCACCACCACCACGACCACCACGACAACGACGCTGCCGCCGCCTCCGCCACCCCCGCCGCCTGCACCGACCATCGAGCGGTTCAGCCAGGCGGCCGCCCCGACCGGCTGCTGGCGTGTCGTGTGGAGCGTGTCGAACGCCGATTCTGGCTCGCTCGTGATCAACGGCGCGTCCGAACCGGCTTCGGTGCCGAGCGGCTCGCGCACGTCCTGCGACGTGTTGAGGGCCAGCGTTGCGTTGCGTGTGGCTGGACCCGGTGGAGCAACCGAAGCCACGATCACGGTCAGTGCCTCATCGAGCGGCGGCCTCGGCAATTTCACAGACTGATCACAGCTCCGCGTGCCGCCGCAACAAATATGACAGTAGCGTTACGCCGATGTCGGGTCGTCGGAGCGCGCTGATTGTGGTTGGCGCCCTCCTGCTCGGCGCATGCACCCAAACGGTCCCGAGCGGAGAGGACGGCGCCTCGCAGGTGCGCACCGGCGCCGCCGACGGCGCTGCCGGACCAGAGCCGACCGCCGACGTTGACGACGCAGCGAGCGCCGAGGCCGCAGAGTCCGAATCTGAGTCCACCATCACCGCAGCGCCAACCACCTCGACTACCGAACCGCTCGACGTGTTCGACCCCGAGTGTGTGGTGCGCGTCGCACCGGGCGATTCTCTCGGTGCGATCGCGTCCAGCCGCGACGACGAGCTGGCCACGACCGCATCGCTGCGCGCAGAGAACGGCCTACCCGACGACACGATTCACCCGGGCGAGTTGCTCGACGTGTGTATCGACAATGGGCTCGACGACATCAGCGGCGCCCAGCGGCTCGAGCGCAATGCGGCGATCGTGGCCGCCGAGAACTTCGCTTCCGTCGGCGGCCAGCAGCACAAGCTCAACGCCCTGCTCACACCGCTCGGCTTCCCAGAGATGCCCGTCGATGGAATCTCGGGCCCAGTGACCCGCCGCGGCCTCTGCGCGGCCCGCGTCGCCCTCGGCCTCCAGGTCAACCGCAGTGATATGGAAGCAGGAAGCCCCGACGAGGAGGCCCTGTTCTCCACGGCCGAGATGCCGGTCCCCCCGTTCACCGCACAAGACGGCCGGTGGATCATGATCGATCGGACATGCCAGGTGATGTTTGCCGGTGAAGGCGACCGGCTGGTGTTTGTGTTCCCCACCTCGACGGGCGAGGAGGGGCACGAGACACGGCTCCAAGAGCAGACCCGAGCGTTCCGGTACGACCCGGCGCTGCAGAACAACGGCTGGCACAACTCCACGACGTTCCCTGTCGAGGCCGACAATCCCCTCAACGGCAATATGTACCGCCCGCTGTACTTCGACCGCGGCCAGGCCATCCACGGCGCCAACAACGTCCCGACCAGCCCACAGAGCAAGGGCTGCGCACGTCTCCGCCCGAGCCACCAAGACGCGCTCATCGGATGGCTCGGCCTTGGCGATGCAGGTGGACCGACCAACTCCTCGAGCCGCATCGGCGTGCGCGTCTCGGTGCGCGGCGCCTACGAGTTCGGCTGAACGGCCACCGCTGGCACCTGGCCCACCTCGGCGCCGCGCTTCACGTAGCCGAGTGCCCGCCCGCCGGCTACCGAAGTGACGGCGCCGACAACCTGGCCATCGTCGTCGACGATGTCGTCACCCGGGACGACATCGCCCAGATCGTCGAACACGCGCAACGCTCGAGGAGCATCGGCACCGCGGCTGTCCATACGCTCCACGAGTTCCTGTCCCGGATAGCACCCTTTGGTGAAGCTGACCACGAGCGGCAGAATCCCAGTCACAGCTGGGATCGTTTCTCCAGGCACGATCTCAGCGCCCAGACGTGGCCAACCGGCGGCCACTCGACGTGACTCGGCAGCGTCGTCGGGCGCAGCGCTAGCCGCAGCCTGCAGCGACAGCGAGGCGTCGACTCGAATCTTGAATCGCTCGAGTCGCGCCACCAACGACTCGCCGTAGCCCGCGTCGGTCGTCAACTCGAATCGATCGTCGGCCGTCCGGCTGAGGCGCATGAGACCCTCGACCTTGCCGGTAGGCGCCAGCACGAGCGACCACGACACATCACCGACTGCGACACGCTCGACATCCTGGGAGAGCTGCGAGTGCAGATACGAACGTGCGTCGGGTCCATCGACGACGACAACATCACGGGCGGCAGCATCGAGAACCGAGTCGGGATCGAACGGGGGCGTGTCCATTGCCCCATTTTGCCTGGCACACTGCCGTTCCCATGAGCGACGACCCGATCGAACCCGACGACGTCAGCGACACCGGGACCCGCCCGGCTGCGTTGGCCCAGCGTGCGGTCGACACCGTGCTGCTGCTCGTGCGCCGCGGGACGGCGCTCGCAGGCGGTGCGCTGATGGTCGTCACGGTCGTCTGTCTGTCCGGTTTTGCGCTCGGTCTCGCTGCGCTTTCCGGCGGCGTCCGCACCGTCTGGGTCATCCTCGGCGGCTTCTTCGCCATCGTCGCCATCGGGGCGACCGTTCTGGCCATCGTGCGTCTGCTCGGACTGCGGGCGCGCACGAACGAGCTGCTCTTGGAACTGCGCGAGCTCATCGCGGGAGACGCACGCACATCCGAGGTCATCATCGAGACGATCGAAACCAGCGATGGCGTCCAAGAGCAGAGCGCCGTGGTGATGTCGCGCACGTTCGGCAACATGCACGGACACGTCGCCGGGCGGAGTCAGCAGTTCCAAGCGCTCGCCGCCGCGATGCGGGCGATCACGACATTTCCGCTCCTGCTCCTGCTCTCGACCGTGATCACGATCATGTTCGGCGGCCTCGCGCTGGTGTTTCTCCTCGCCCTGGCGATCTGACCGTCGGCGCGTCAGGCAGGGGTGCCCGAGTTGCGGCGCGCCGCTGTCATGCGACGCGCCGCAGGGATCGCTGCCAGCAGCGCAGCGGCCTTGTTGTGACACTCGAGGTCTTCGTCGTCGGGTACCGAGTCGGCAACGATGCCTGCGCCGGCCTGCACGCTCGCAACGCCGCTGTCGGCGGCCACGAACATCGTGCGAATCGCAATGGCCGTGTCGAGGTTGCCCGACCAGTCGACGTAGCCGACGACACCTGCGTAGGGGCCGCGCTTGACGGGTTCGAGATCGTCGATGATCTCCATCGCCCGCACCTTCGGCGCCCCGCTCACGGTGCCGGCGGGCAGCGTGGCCCGAAGGACGTCGATCGGCCCGAGCCCGTCGCGCAAGCGACCGGACACCTGTGAGGTCATGTGCATCACGTGGCTGTACCGCTCGAGCGTCATCAATTCGTCGACCTCGACCGTGCCGAACTCCGCGACGCGCCCGACGTCGTTACGAGCCAGGTCGACGAGCATCACGTGCTCGGCGCGTTCTTTGGGATGCTCGATCAGCTCGGCAGCCATCCGGCGGTCGTCCTCGTCGGTGCGCCCGCGCCGACGGGTCCCGGCGATCGGTCGCGACACGACCGTGCGGCCGAGGAGCTGGACCATCGGTTCGGGCGACGAGCCGACGATCGTCAGCTCTGGATGGCGCACGAAGTACATGTATGGCGACGGATTCACCTGCCGCAGCACCCTGTAGAAGTCGAGTGGATCGGCGCCGAGGTCGAGATCGAAGCGCTGAGCGAGGACGACCTGGAAGACGTCACCCGCCACCACGTGATCCTTGGCAACCTCGACGGCGCGCTGGTACTGCCCGCCGGGCATCGACGACCGAACCTCGGGGGGCTGCTCGCCTGGTACCGGCGGCTCCACCGGCACGTACGGCAACGGCCGGGCCAGGCGTTCGGCACTGGCGATGGCCCGCTCGACTGCAGCGTCGTAGGCGGCGTCGACGTCGGCATCCGTCAGACCCGTCGTGGGCACGCTCTCAATCAAGAACACCCGTTGACGCCAGTGGTCGAATGCCGCCAGCGAGCCGATCACCGACATCACTGCATCGGGAAAATCGCGGTCGTCGGTCGGTACGTCCGGAAGGTGTTCGACCTCACGGATCACGTCGTACCCGAGGAAACCGACCAGACCGCCATGCAAGGGCGGCAACGCATCGACCGTCGGGCTGGAGATCTGATCGATGAGCGCGTCGAGCGCCGCGAGAATGCCGTCGTCGGTGGGAACGGTCGGAAGGTCACCATCGACTTCGACCGCACCGTTGCGCAGCGTCAGCGTCGCCGACGGGTTCCACCCGACGAACGAAAACCGGGCCCAACGCTCTGCGCCCTCCACCGACTCGAGCAAGAACCCGTCGCTATCGCCGACCAACTTGGCGAACGCAGCGACTGGCGTCTCCAGATCGGCCAGCATCTCGACCCACACCGGAACGACACCGTGTGACGCTGCCTGGGCGCGGAAGTCCTCACGGCTGGGTTGCGCGCGCATCTCAGCCGAAGGCGCGATAGAAGCAGCTGCGTGCGCCGGTGTGGCAGGCGCCGCCGCCGACCTGTTCGACTTTGAACAGCAAGGTGTCCCCATCGCAGTCGTAGTACGCCTCGCGGACGTACTGCAGGTCGCCGCTGGTATCGCCCTTGCGCCACAGCTCCTTGCGGCTGCGCGACCAGTAGACCATGCGCCCTTCGTCGAGCGTCATCCGCAGCGACTCGGCGTTCATCCACGCCATCATCAACACGTCGCCGTTGTGGACGTCTTGGGCGATCGCCGGCACCAGCCCGGCATGGTCGAAGCGCACTGCGTCGAGCTGTTCGGGCGTCGCATCGATCGAGATCGTCTGGGGCATGATGTCAGCCTAGAGATAGAGACCCGTAGAGGCTTCGATACGTTCCGCGGCGACGGCGTGCAGCTCACGTTCTCGGAGCATCACGTAGTCCTCTCCTTGCACCTCGACCTCGTAGCGGTCATCTGGGCTGAACAGCACTTTGTCGCCGATCTCACACGCCCGCACGTTCTGGCCTTGGGCGACGACGGTGGCCCACACCAACCGCTTGGCGACTTGGGCCGTAGCAGGGATCACGATCCCGCCGGTCGATGTGCGTTCACCGGCCTTGTCGGAGATCCGCACGAGCACGCGATCGTTGAGCATCTTGATCGGGAGCTTGTCGAGCTCGTCGGATTCGGCCATGGCGCTGGAGGGTACCGTCGGTTGCCGTGAGTGCTTCGCGGACAATCTCCATCTCCACTGTCGACGCCGTGACGCTCGCCGCGGACATCGTCGAGCCATCACACGCAGTCGCCGCCGCGGTCCTGTGCCACCCGCATCCGGCGTACGGCGGCAACCGGTTCAACACCGTCACACAGGCGTGTTTCGATGCACTCCCCGACCACAACGTCCGGACGCTGCGCTTCGACTTCCGCGACGCTCTGCGCTCGCCGAGCGACGACCCGCCCGCCGGCCTCGACCTGGCAGCACACGACGTCCGCGCGGCGATCGACGCCGTCCGTCCGTCAACGGAGTGTCCACTACTGATCATCGGGTACAGCTACGGCGCGCTCGCCACGCTCGCCGCCCTCGGCGCGCAACAAGGCACGGGTCACCTCGCTGCGCTTGCGCTCATCGCACCAGCGCTGTCCGTACACACCATGCAGCTAGCTGCGCCGGTCCCGACACTCGTCGCCGTGCCTGAGCACGACCAGTTCTGCCCACCCGATGCAGCGCGTGTCGCTGTGTAGTCGTGGCCCGCTGCGGTGCGGGCGGGCGTCGAGATCGAGCCGATTCCGATGGCCGACCACTTCCTCGCCGGCCAGGTGTCGGCCACCGTCGACCGCATCATCGAGTGGTTGCCGCTCAACTGACCCTTCTGTTCGCGATTCCGTGCGTTTTTCGCACGGAATCCCCGGTTTTTCGGGTTAGGCGAGGGCGGCTTCCATCTCTTCTTTGACGTCGTCGGTGAGCAACGGGATCACGTCGACGGCACCGAAGTTCTGCTCGACCTGTGACACCTTCGAGGCGCCAGTGATCACCGACGAAACGTGCGGGTTCTTGGTGCACCAGGCGATCGCCAGCTGCGCCATCGTGCACCCGAGACGATCGGCGATCGGGCGCAGCCGCTCGACCTGGGCGATCGCGTCGTCGTTCGACAGCCGTTTGGCCAGCCACTCGTACCCCTCGAGAGCGCCACGCGAGTCCTCTGGAATGCCGTCGCGGTACTTGCCGGTGAGCAACCCCGAAGCGAGTGGGCTCCAGATGGTGTTGCCGTAGTTGAACTCGCTGTTGATACGGGCGTACTCGACCTCCACGTTCTACCGCTCGAGCAGGTTGTACTGGCTCTGCTCGGTCACCGGCTTGTGGAGGTGATGACGCTCGGCGATGTCGATCGCCGCACGAATCTCGTCGGCGGTCCATTCGCTGGTTCCCCAGTACAACGCCTTGCCGGAGGTGATGATGTCGTGCATCGCCCACACGGTCTCTTCGATCGGCGTATCCGGGTCGGAGCGGTGGCAATACAAGACGTCGACGAAGTCGAGACCGAAACGCTCGAGCGATCCCTCGACCGCCTGCATTAGGTACTTGCGGTTGAGTGTGAACTCCATGTTCGGCACCCCGCGATGCAGACCCCAGTACACCTTGGTGGTGACGACGTACGACCACCGCGGCCAGCCCAGCTCGCGCAGCGCCCGCCCCATGATCTCCTCGCTCTTGCCGCCGGCGTACGCCTCGGCGTTGTCGAAGAAATTGCACCCTGCAGCTCCCGCGGCCGCCATGCAGTCGACCGCCAGCGAGTCGTCGAGCTGTGTGTCGAAGGTGACCCAGCTTCCGAACGACAGCACGCTCACCTTGAGCCCGCTGTTTCCCAGTCGGCGGTATTCCATATTCTCGTTCACAGCGGGTGCGTTGTCAGCCATGACGGCGACCATACCGATGTCCCGGCGAGATCGCCGGAGCGGGCCCGTGGCCCGGTGACTAGATCGGCGAGCTCGTGGCCGCGCGGTCGGCGGCGATCTGTGCGTCGATGGTGGCTAGTACGTCGCCGCGCAGCGAGGCCACCGTGTTGCGGTACGCGGGGCGGTCGAGCGCGGCCAGCTCGGCCGCACGGGTGACCGCCAGATCGAGCACTTGATCGACGGGCACCGCTTCGTCGAGAAAGCCTGCGTCGATGGCCTCTGCTGCGGCGGTCAAACGGGCATTGGCGACGGCGCGCTGCAGATGGCGGCGGCTCAGGCGCTCCTTTGCGAAGGTCATTGCCCAATCGGGCAGTGTCATCTTGATCGCCACCTCGTTGAGGCCGATCTTGCAATCGACGTCAGCGCCGACACGGATGTCGCAACCAAGCAGCATCAGCGCACCCGCAGCGACCGCGTGGCCAGTGCACGCTGCGACGACAGGCACCCCTGACCCGTAGAACGTGCGCACGAGCTCGCCGCCATCGGCGACCAAGTTGATCGTCGCCGCGAGGTCGCCGCCCATCATGACCGACAGGTCGAAGCCACCCGACAGTTTGCCCTCGCGGCCGTGGATCACGACAGCGGCTACATCATCGTCAGCTTCGGCCTCGCGGACGGCATCGATCAATGTGGAGATGATCGATGTTGTCAGGGCGTTGGCTTTGCCATCGTCGAGGTGGCAGATCACTACGTCGTCGCGGCGTTCGATTCGTACAGCGGGATCGCTCATTGCAGCGACGCTAGATGGTTGCCCTGCAGCGCAGTCAGTCGGCCGGCGTGTCGGCGGGGCGAACCGTGACGCCCGCTGCAGCCATCGCCGTCTTGGCGTCGGCGACTCGATGCTCGCCGAAGTGGAAGATCGACGCCGCCAGCACTGCGTCGGCGCCACCCTCGACGACACCGTCGACGAGGTCCTCGAGTGTGCCGACGCCGCCGCTGGCGATCACGGGGACGTCAACTGCTGTGGTCACCGCTGCGGTGAGTTCGAGATCGAACCCCGCCCTCGTCCCATCGCGATCCATCGACGTCAACAGGATCTCGCCAGCGCCGAGCGCCACCGCTCGAGCCGCCCACTCGATCGCATCGATTCCAGTCGGTGTCCGACCGCCATGAAGGTAGACCTCCCAGCTTCCGTCCCATCCGCGGTCGCGTTCTTCATCGATACGCCGCTTGGCGTCGATGGCGCACACGACACACTGCGAGCCGAACTCGGTCGCGATCTCCTCGATCAGCTCGGGTCGCCGGACCGCTGCAGTGTTCACACTGACCTTGTCGGCTCCAGCGCGCAGCATCGTTCGAGCGTTCTCCAGCGTACGAATCCCCCCACCCACGGTGAATGGGATGTACACATGGTCGGCGACGTTGCGCACCATCTCGACCGTCGTCGCCCGATCGTCGCTCGATGCGGTGATGTCGAGGAACACCAGCTCATCAGCACCTTCGGCGTCGTACCGACGACCGAGTTCGACCGGGTCCCCGGCATCGACGAGATCGACGAAGTTGGTGCCCTTGACGACGCGACCTGCGGTCACATCGAGACAGGGAATCACCCTGGCCACTTTCACGACGTTGCTGCTCTCATCTCGGCGCCTCTCATCGATCGGCAGCTGCGAGCGTGGTCAGCGCCGCAGCGACGGTGAATCGCCCCTCGTACAAGGCCTTGCCGGTGATGACACCACCGAGACCTTCGATGGTTGCCAGCTGCTCGACGTCGGCGAGCGTGGCGACGCCGCCGCTGGCGATCACCGGTGCACCGGCGGCCTCAGCCGCGGCGCGTAGTCCTTCGACATCGGGACCGCTCAGCATCCCGTCGCGTTCGATGTCGGTCACCACGAAGGCTGCAGCGTCCGGGTAGCGGTCGTAGGCGTCGTCGAGCTGCAGGTCGGAAATCTCGGTCCATCCGTGCATCGACAGCGCCCCGCTCCGATGATCGAGCCCAACGGCGATCGGCGCGAAGGCCGCCGCCTCGGTGACGAGGGCCGGGTCGCGCAACGCGGCCGAGCCCATGACCATGCGCGCCGCTCCCCGCTCGGCGAGCTCACGCACGTCGTCGATCGTGCGCACGCCTCCACCGGTCTGGACAGCGCACCGACTGCGTACCGCCTCGGCGATCGCCGCCACGACCGGGCGGTTGATGGCGTCGCCCGAGCGCGCCGCGTCGAGATCGACGACGTGGATCCAACGTGCGCCTTCGTCGGCAAAGCGCCTGGCGACCTCGACCGGGTCGTCGCCATATACGGTCTGCTGGTCGTAGTCGCCGCGTTGCAGGCGCACCACGCGACCTCCGAGCAGGTCGATCGCCGGGTACAGGTCGACGGTCATGTCGGCGCCCTGTTCATGCCGCCGCTCATGCTCTGGTGCACACGTCGACGAAATTGCCGAGCAGCCGGAGTCCGGGACGGCTCGACTTCTCAGGGTGAAACTGTGTGGCGAACACATTGCGCAGCCTGAACGCGGCGTTGACCGTCGAGCCGTACTCGACCGTCGCGGCGACCACGCTGTCGTCGTCTGGTACGCCGTGCAACGAGTGCACGAAGTACACCCAGATCGGGTCGGCGGGGTCATCGACCAGCTGTTCGAACATCGGGTCGTCGGGGTCCGCGAGCGTGAGACGGTTCCACTGCATCTGCGGGATCTTGGGCCCGGCAGGAATCCACCGAACAGCACCGGGGATGATCCCGAGTCCTGGTGAATCGGGATCCTCCTCCGACGCAGTGAACAACATCTGCATGCCGACGCAGATACCGAGGAACGGTCGCCCCGAGGCGGCCGCGAAATGGGCCGCGTCGTCGAGTCCAGCGCCGCGCAGCGCGTCCATGCACGCACCGAACGCGCCGACACCAGGTAGGACGACTCCGGCGGCGTCGGCGATCAACGCAGGGTCGGCGGTCAGTCGCGCGTCGGCTCCTTGACGGGCGAGCGCCTTTTGCGCGGAGTGCAAGTTGCCGATGCCGTAGTCGAGCACGGCGATGAGGGGGGTCGAGGTCGTCACCGTGGCTACAAGACACCCTTGGTGGAGGGGACGCCGCCGGCGTCGTCGATGCGCACGGCGTCGCGCAGGCAGCGGGCGAGCCCCTTAAACGTGGCTTCGATGATGTGGTGCACGTTCCGGCCGCGCACGAGTTCGACGTGCAGGGTGATCCCGGCCGCTGTGGCGAACGACGCCACGGCATGTTCGGCGAGCTGCGGATCGAACGGAGGGTCGCCGAGCGGCAGACACTCGGGCATCTCGACGTGCCACTCGACGAACGGGCGACCCGAAAGATCGAGCGCAATATCGATCAGTGCCTCGTCGAGTGGATACCGCCCGCTCGCGAACCGACGCACACCGGCCTTGTCCCCAAGGGCCTCGGCGAACGTCTCACCCAGCGCCAGCGCGACGTCCTCGACGGTGTGATGAGTGTCGATCTGCAGATCACCGGTGGCGTGCGCCGTGAGGTCGAAACCGCCGTGGCGGCCGATCTGGTCGAGCATGTGATCGTAGAACGGGATACCCGTCGAGATGTCGGTCGTTCCCGTCCCATCGAGATCGATGGAGATATCGATCGATGTCTCCTTGGTCGATCGCGAGTGCTTCGCCGTTCTCATGTGCCGAACTCTTCCATGTCAGTGCGCGTGTTTACGTCAACGACGCCTCGAGGGCGCTCAAGAACGCGTCGTTCTCGTGCGGTGTCCCGACGGTGACTCGCAGACAGTTGTCGAGCCGCGGCCAGCTCGAACAGTCACGCACGAGGACCGACTGCTCCACCAGCCGCTTCCACACCACGGCTCCGGGAACCGTCGCCGGTCGAAACAAGATGAAGTTGGCGCTGCTCGGAGTGAGTGCCACCGGAAGGTCACTCATGGCAGCAGCGAGCCGCTCGCGTTCGCTGACCAGTTGTCCGACGCGCTCGTTCATGTCATCGGTGAACCGAAGTGCCACTCTGCCGGCAACCTGCTTCAGCGCATCGAGGTGGTACGGCAACACGACCTTCTCAAGCTCGGCGACGAGCCAGGTCGGACCGATCAGATACCCCAATCGTGCCGCAGCCATCGACCACGTCTTGGAGAAGGTTCGGGTGACGACGAGTGGTCGTTGCTCATCGACGAGGTCGAGCGCGGTCCAATCGGCGAACTGAGCGTAGGCCTCGTCGACCACGACGAGGCCAGGAGCGACATCGAGCAGGTAATCGACGTTGCGCCGCGGCTCGAGCAGCCCAGTCGGATTGTTCGGCGACGTGAGGAACGTGACACTCGGTTGGTGCACTGCGCACACGCGCTCGACCTCATCGAGGTCGAGCGAGAAGTCGGCGGCGCGCTCGCCCTCGACCACGGTCGACCCGACCACGCGGGCGATCTGGGAGTGCATTTTGTAGGTCGGCTCGAACGTCGCCACGGCGCGACCCGGCCCTGCGTAAGCCAGGAGGATCGATTGCAGGACCTCGTTCGAGCCGTTGGCGGCAAACACCTGGTCGGGACCCACGTCGTGCAGTTCGGCGATCGCCGCACGAAGGTCGTGTGCGCCACGATCGGGGTAACGATGCCACGCCACGCGAGACAGTTCAGCGGCGACGGCGTCGTTGAAGCCCGCCGGCGGTTCATACGGCGACTCGTTCGTATTGAGGCGGATGTCGACGTCGACTTGGGCCGAGTGGTAGCCCTTGAGCGCGAGTAGGTCGTCGCGAACCGGAATCACGTGTCCGAATCCTACCGAGGCAGCGTGGGCCGTTCCCGGTGAGTATCGGTCGGAGCGATCCGTCGGGGGCGCCGTCGGCGCCGGACGATCGGCGTCGACCAACGATCGATAGTGTGTGCCCCGCATGCCCGCGCCGCGTCCCGCTCCGCCGTCGACGTCGACAGCGACTCAACTAGCGACGATCGCCGACCACGTCGACGACTACCGGGGTCGCGTGGGCGATCTCGCCGAACCGTTCGAAGGGACCGAGCGCGACGACCTAGCGGTGTCGATTCGCGAGGCGGAGCGACAGCTACGCAGCGCGGTGCGGACGCTGCAGAGAGCGGCGCGTTCGGCCGGCTGAACCGTGTGATCAGGCCCTTCGGGCGCGGCGACGGCCCCTGGTGGGGAGGGGCCGTCGCTCAGCGCGAGGCGCGGGAGGCGGATTCCCTGCCGTCGCGTCATACCAGGTGGCGGGAACCTGGTTGAGAGCGACTATACACGTCTCGTCCGAGACGGCAATCCGGGTGCCGCTACCCTCATCTTCATGCGCTGTCTCGAGATCAAAAGGCAGCTCGGAACCGACGAGATCGCCGCGGTCAACGACCTCCTCGATGCCGCCGCCCGAGCCGACGGACGCCGCCCGTTGTCGGATCATCTGTACCTCGATCTCGTTCACGGCGGCCAAGAGGGCTTCGCCGCGTTCGTCGCCCGCGAGCCGGGTCACGCCCATCCGGTGGCCTATGCCCAGGTGTCGCGCGGCAACGAGTCGCATGCATTCGAGCTGGTTGTGCACCCGCACCACCGTTACGAGATGGCGACCATCGGTCCCGAACTGATCGACCTAGCGCTGATGGTGGTCGGCTCCGACGGCGGCGGCGAGGTGAATTGGTGGGTGTTCGAGCCCACGACGATGCACCAGAAGTTGGCCGCCGACGCCGGACTGGCACAGTCACGAACGCTGCATCAGATGCGACGACCGCTGCCGGCTGAACGGCCGGTCACGATCGAGACGCGTGCGTTTCAACCCGGAGTCGACGACGATTCGTGGCTGCGCGTGAACAACCGGGCCTTCGCCAAGCATCGAGAGCAAGGCGGGTGGACAATCGACACGTTCTGCCAACGTCAACGCGAGCCGTGGTTCGATGCAGCAGGCTTTCGCATCCTCGACGTCGACGGGGTGATGGCCGGCTTCTGCTGGACAAAGGTGCACGGGGCGACCGCCGACGACCCCGAACTCGGCGAGATCTACGTGATCGCCGTCGACCCTGGCTTCCACGGCCGCGGACTCGGCGCGCAGCTGACGCTCGCCGGGCTGGAACACCTCACGGAACAGGGCGTCGGCACCGCGATGTTGTATGTCGATGCCGACAACGTCGGGGCCGTCACGATGTACGAACGGCTCGGCTTCGCCGTTCATTCGACCAACGCTGCCTTCGAGGCGACCGTGCCGGCCAGCGACGTGCCGATCCCCGATCAGCTCGGACCGTGCTGAACGGCCCATGACGACCCGCGCCGATACCCCGGGGACGCTGTATGGCGTCGCCCGCGACGAACTCGCCACGGTCGTCGGCGACGTCGTCGGCGATGTACCCCGCTACCGGCTTGATCAGCTGTGGACCGGGTTGTACGACCAACTCCGCCCGATGGAGGAGATCAGCACCCTCCCAGCGGCGATGCGCGGCCGGCTTGCCGACCACTTGCCGACCGAACTCCGAGCGGTCACGGAATCGGTGAGCGACGGCGGCGACACGGTCAAGTTCCTCTGGGAGATCGACGGCGGCGCACGGATCGAGACCGTGCTCATGGTGTACCGCGACCGCGCGACGGTGTGCGTCAGTAGCCAGGCCGGGTGCGCGATGGCCTGCGGATTCTGTGCGACCGGCCAGGCCGGGTTCACCCGCCACCTGTCGACCGGGGAGATCGTGGAGCAGATCGTGGTCGCTGCCCGCCGCGCCAGAGCATCCGATACTCGCGTCAGCAACGTCGTGTTCATGGGGATGGGTGAGCCGATGGCCAACCTCGACGCGGTGTGGGCGGCGGTCGAACGGATTCACGGCGACCTCGGCTTGTCGGCGCGGCACATCACCATCTCGACCGTGGGGCTCATCCCGGGCATCCACGCGCTGGCTCAACGGCCCCTTCCCGTCAACCTCGCGGTGTCGCTGCACGCCGCCAACGACGCAGCACGCAACGAGTTGGTCCCGATCAACCGCCGATATCCGATCGACGACCTGCTTGATGCGTGCGCCGAGTATCTCGACGCGACCAATCGGCGGGTGAGCTTCGAGTGGGCGCTGATCGACGGGGTCAACGACCGCGATCGGGATGCCGCCGAACTCGCCGAGCTCTGCCATCGCCTACGCCCGCGCGGCCACGTCAACCTGATTCCCCTGAACCCCACGCCCGGCTACGCCACGCGCGGCACGCCGCTAGCCGGCGTCGAGCGGTTTCGCGCCGCGCTCGAGCAGCGGAAGGTGAACGTGACCGTGCGTCGCAACCGTGGCACCGATATCGATGCGGCCTGCGGCCAACTCGCCGCTGGGCAACCGGTGCGCGTGCAGTAGCGACCCTGAGTCGCCCGCCGTTCCCCGGCGACCGTCAGCCGGTGTAGCGCGGATTGGCCACTGCGAGCTTGTCGAGCGTCACCTCGAGCAATACCCGCCGCACTTCGTCGGGTTCGACAGCGAGCATGTCGGCGCGGATCGCTGACGCCAGCTCGCCGTCGTCGGCGACGCCGAGCGCAGCCAGTCGATCCGCATGACGCCGATCGTGGTCGTCCCCGAGCTCCAGCTCACGCTCCACCATCGACAACACGTTGATGGCGACGCGCGAGTGATACCGCAATCGACCGTCGACGTTGGGCTGGACGTCGCCTTCGAGCCACTCCCGTACCGCCTCGATCAACTCGGTGGCCGTCGGTCGGTCGTGCGGGACACTCACGGCGCCTCCTCCAACAAGTTGAGCAAGTCGTACTCGTTCTCACACACGCGCCGACCGATCGCCGCCAACTCGTGGCTGCGGACGGCACCAGACAGATGCACGTTGGCTTGTGCGATGCACATCACCGCCCACTTCCACGTACCGAGCACTTGCCACCAGTGAACGACGACCGGATCGACAGCCACCCCTCCGGCAGCTTCGTACGCGGCGGCCAGCTCGGCCATCGATCCCAGCCCCGCGACCTCACCGGCTCCGCCGAATCGCCACGCCCGCACGCTCAACCATCCGAGGTCCTCCATCGGGTCGCCGAGATGAGCGAGTTCCCAGTCGATGATGGCCTGCAGGCCGTCGCGATCGACGATGAGATTGCCCAATCGGAAGTCACCGTGCACCACCGTCGGCGTGCTCGATGGCGGCGCATGGTCGAGCAGCCACCGACGGCTGAGTTCGAGCACCGGATGTGGCTCCCCGAGCTCGTCGATCACCGCCGTGTACTCCGCGATTTGGTCTGGTGCGGTCAGGCCGGCCACGCCGTCGGCTGAAATCGAGTGGATGGCGGCCGCGGCGCGACCGAGTTGTTCGACCAGACCTGCCCGAGCCGCCGCGTACACGTCGTCGCGCAGGATCTTGCGAGGGATCGTCTCACCGTCCACGGCGCGCAGGATCATGAATGCCACGTCGTCATCGGTACGGCCAGCGTCGAGCAGCTCGGGGACTGGAACACCCGTCGCGGCAGCGGCGCGCACAGTGTCGGCTTCGATCAACATGTCGCGCAGGTCGCCGGCACGCTGGCGTTGAACAATAAGGTCGTCGCCACCAGCGCTGAACCGCCACGTCTCGCGCGAGGCTCCGCCGGACAACCGCGTGAGTGCCGACACTTCTGCGCCCAGCCGGGCCGTGAGCATCTCCGACAACTCCATCGCGGCCCATCTTGATACATCGGGCGTACTCGGCCCGGACGCAGGTGGTCAGCAGCCGGCAGCGCGTACCGACGGGGTCGGATTCACCGGCACTCCCCCGCCGGGGCGGATCTCGAAGTGCAGGTGCGGCACGCCGGTCGCGTTCCCGGTGTCGCCGTTGTATCCGATCACTTCGCCCTGCTCGACCCGCCGGCTCACACCCTCGTAGCGCGAGAGGTGGGCGTAGTAGTAACGGTTGCCGTTGTCGCCGACGAGCGAGACGGCGTTGCCGCCGAGCCGGTTCTGCGAGAAGGTGACCGCACCGCTCACCACGGCGACGATCGGCACTCCGGTCGGGGCGAGCATGTCGACGCCTTGGTGACGGCGACCGCCCGAGCGAGGCGCTCCCCACGTGTCGCCGTACGCGGACCCGAGCATCGGGCACAACATCGCATCGACGTACGTACCACCGCCGACCGACCCCCCGATCACACCCTCACCGACGAACCCACCGAGCGGACGGCTGCCTGAGCCGCCCGTACCGGTTCGCCCGCCGCTGGTGCCACCGGAGGCACCCGAGTTCGTCGGCACGGTCTCGACCGGCGCGAGGGTGCCCACTGTCGCCGTTGTCGTGCCACCGTCGGAATCAGTGTCAGCTACGTCGTCGGGCAACGGGTCGAACGGCACCGCGCCGCCGGCGACGGTGGTCGATGGGTTGAGGAGCTCTTCGGCAGCGGCGGCCGCCTCGATCTCGGCGAGGAGCCCGGGGTTCGGGTTCGCCCGGGCGCGTGCCTCGGCTTCTTGGCGGGCCATCTCGACGAGCCGTTCACGCTCGGCCGCCTGCTGCGCCTCGAGCGCCCGACGCACCGCTTCATCTTGGAGACGTTGCTCTTCGATCTCCCGCAAGCGCTCGATCTCCGCTTCCGCCTCCGCCTGGAGTCGGGTGAATTCCGCTTGTTGGGCTTCCACGTCGCGGCGCCGCTCACGAAGCTCAGCGCGCTTGTCACGGAGCTCCGTCTCGGCCAATTCGTAGCGATCGAGCGTGCTGTTGCCGGTATTCGTCATGACATCGACGTACACCTCGGCTTGCACTTGGTCCTTCGGCTCCTGCAGACCGGTGAGCAACGGAATCCCCAAGCTGCCGCTGTTCACGAAACGGGCGAGTGCAATCGCCTCGACGTCACGCCGCAGCCGCTCGACGCGTTCGGCGAGCTGCTCTGCCTCCAATTCGAGCTGTGCCGCCTCGTCTTGGAGCAACTCCAGGTTGGATTGCGACTCGAAGAACGCATCGGCGGCTGCATTGGCGCGATCACGCGCATCTTGAATCTCGCGGGCGGCACGGGCGGCATCGTCCTCGGGCGTCTGCGCCCCGGCTCCCATCGGGAGCGCCACTGCCAGCGAGGCAACGACGAGTGCGCCGACGCCGGCGCCACCGAGGCGCCGAAGTACGCGAAACGTCGCTGAGCTGGTCATACGCGCCGAGATGCTACCGCCACGCGCCGGCGACGTACCGGCAGGCAAGACCGCGCGCGTCGGTGTGGGCACCTGATGTTGTCGGCACTTCGCGCTGGGACCTTGACGGTGTTCTGCACTGGCAGCGTCCGGCGCTGCCCGACCGCCGCGCCCGCTCTATGAGCCACCGACGACGAGATCGAGGAGCGCCGCACTGCCGTCGCGGACCGCTCGATCGAGTACGCCCTGCAGTACCGCACCGGTCCACAACCGGCCGCCGTAGTCGAGGGTCATCGTCAGTCGACTGCCCGGCGCAGCGGTCACGACGTCTGCGGTCAGCACCCACGGCGCATGCTCGCGATCGTCGATCTCGCAGCGGGTGAACACCACCCTCTCGGTCGGATCGAACGTCGTTCGCACCATTCGCAGGCGCTTCGATCGGGCCAGAGGGCCGACAGCAGCACGCAACTCGACATCCCACGCTGCACCCAGCGAATCGGGTGCCAGTGCGACCACGTCGTGCACCAACGGCATCCATCGCACATACCCGGACAAGTCGCTCACCTCGTCGAAGATTCGGCTCCCCTCGACTGGAGCGTCGAGGGAGTGTTCGACGTGCATTGCGTGTCAGCGGTCCCGATCGGTCCCGCGGAACGCGCGCGCCAACAGCGGTGAATCCGCCGACAACAGACCGTCGAGGTCATCGGCTGCGTCGAAGTCCGGACGCCACGGGTCGGCGGGGGCTGGCGCATCCCGCTCCTCGTCGGCGGACCCGGATTCCCTCGCCAACTGGCCGTTCGTCGCAGCCGGCTCAGTTGTCACAGATGGGTCACTCGCCGCCACCGATGCGGCCGGAGCACGGAGCGATGCTGCGGTGTGCTGCGGTAGACCATCGACCGACACCAGCCCGCTCGAGGGGTCGAAACTCAGCTGCTCGCTGCGAACGGCCGAGCGGGCGCGACGCAGTGGCGGCCGGGCCACCGAAGCCGGATCAGGTGGACGAAAGAGATGCAACTCGGGGTCGCGCAGGTCATCGAGCGTCCAATCGCGCGGCACGACCATTGAGTCGGCGTGTCGCTGACACAGCACGCCATGCTCAGCACCGGTGTCACCGAGCCAGTCGAGCCAGAACACGAGGTCTGCGGGGCGCATGCCGTAGGCGACCGATGCCGGTTCTGAACATCCCGGTCGCTCGCAGAGCCGTGCCATCCCGTCGCGACCATAGCCCCGGCGGCTCATCGACGAACGCTAACGTCGCCGATCAATGCACCCGGCCGGCGGCGACTCGGAACGCTTCGGACGACTGCTGGTGATCATCACGCTGAGCTTTGTGATGTCGGCGTTCAGCGCGCGCTGGGCGACGACGGTGGTCGCGTTGCTCAACGGCATTCTGGTGATCACGGCCTTTCGCAGCACGGGTTTGCGCGGCACCATCCCCCGCCGGCCGCTCCTCGCCGGGCTGGTCCTCATCGCGGCCGTTGCCGTGTTCGTGCGCGCACTGGCCGACGAACAATCGACATCACAAGCCATTGCCTCGTTCTTGCAGGCCGGCGTCCTCTGCTTCGTCACCGTCGCGCTGTTGCGGGCGATTCTGCGACACCAGGTGGTGACCATCCAGACGATCGTCGGCGCGATCGCCGCGTATGCACTGATCGGATTGACGTTCTCGTGGATCTTCTTGGGCATCGACACGCTCGACGACTCGCAGCTCTCGCTCGATCCGCGCGAGCCCCAGACGTACCCCGAGTTCAGCTTCATTACGCTAACCACGGTCGGATACGGCAATCAGGTGCCCACGGCCACGTTCTCGGCGCGCATCGCCGTCATCTTGGCGATCATGGGACAGATCTTCCTGGCGACCTTCGTTGCCCGTCTCGTGTCGCTGTACGGCCGCTCACGGCAGGCGACCGAGTCGCCCGACGACAGCTGACGTCGTGCGACGATCCCCGGCTGCGTGCGGGCGATCGGCGATGATGACGTGATGGGACAACGGCTACTCCGCCTCGCGTTGTTGTTCGCCGGCAACGCCATCGGCCTGATCATCGCTGCGCTGGTGCTCTCCGACGTGTCGCTCGACCTCGTGTCGTTCATCATCGCCGTGGTCGTGTTCACCATCGCCGTGGCGATCGTGCGCCCACTCATCGGCAAGGTCACCCGCGAGAACGCGCCTGCGCTCGAAGGCGCCGGTGCGTTGGTCACGACGTTCATCGCACTGGTGATCACCGATCTCGTCTCCGACGGGCTGTCGATCGCCGGCATCGGCACCTGGATACTGGCCACCGTGATCGTGTGGCTGGGCACGATGATCGCCGGCTGGGCACTGCCTGCGTTCTTCCTCGACGAAGACGCCGCCCCGAAGAAGAAGTAGGTCGCCGCGTCGCCGGTCGATCGGCAGGATCCACCAGCGGCGCGGTGCTGCGGGCATAGCGTGGGCCTCCTCGAGACCAATATCGAGAGAGGGGTTCCGCAATGACCGACACTCGTACACCGTCCAACGACGTCAACGCCTGGGCGGTGGGCTGGACCGCTTTCGCCGGGATCATCATGATCATCACCGGACTGTTCCACGCCATGGCCGGCATCGCCGCGCTGGTCAACGACGACGAGTTCTTCATCGTCGACAACGGCTGGGTCTACGAGCTCAACACCACCGCCTGGGGATGGATCCACATCATCGTCGGAGCGATCGTGCTGCTCTCCGGGATCGGGCTGTTCACGGCCAACATCACCGCCCGCATCATCGCCATCGTGCTCGCAGGGTTGAGCGTGGTCGTCAACTTTGCCTGGCTGCCGTACTACCCGGTGTGGTCGATCGTGATGATCGCCCTCGGCGTGGCCGTCTTGTGGGCGTTGACCACACACGGTGACGACCTCGCCCGCTCGACCGGCATGTAGGCCCCGGGACTGACGCCCCCTACTGCGCGGTCAGCCTTCGCTGCCCACCACCGTCACCGCGTCGACAGCGTCCTCGTAACGCATCATCGTCGGCACAGGACTGCCACCCAGCGCACTCGCCCCGGCATACGCCAACCATCGCCACAGCCGTCCTTCGCGGGCGGCTTCGGTGTCGCTGCTCGGCGCGTCGATGACGTCATCAATCGTGGTCATGGTCCGATCAAGCCACAACGCACCTGAACGGAACCCGAACGCCATCAATGAATTGATGGACCGCGCGTCTCGTTAGCTCACGCGAGTTGGGGTGAGCTCACCGCGGCGGCAGCAACGTCGAGACTCGATCACCCGCCCGCGATCGGCCAAGCGCAAACTCACACACATCGTCGTCGACCATCGCGACGCGATCCTCGCCACGAAACGGCTCGTCTGGCCAGCGCGCATGCCGCGTCAACAGAGCGTCCGCTTCGGCGCCCCACTCGGCGTCGATGCCGACCAGGTGTTGTGACACCGCGTTCACCGAAGCGCCTGGATCGTCAGCCAGTTGGTCTTACCACAGACCGACCGTTCTCGACCGAGCGGTGCACCGCCTGCTCGATCCGGTCGAACGCCATGTCCGAGCCAAGCGCCGTCCAATCCAGATTCGTCGCGTCGGTCAGCCGCACCACACCACGGGTCGTGTCGAGCCGGGACGGCACCACGTCGGAGGCAACCAGGCTCGGCCACACCGCCGGCCCACCTCCGGTGACCGACGTTGCACCATCGTGTTCCAACGCCGCGAGATCGGTGTGGTCATCGCACTGCTCAATCATCGCTCCGCCGTCGATCAGCCGCACCGCCACGTCGCGGCCCGCTCCACCCCAGCGTGCGATCGCCTCTCGGAGCGTCAGCGAGTCGGCAGAGACCACTCCTTCGACCACCGTTCCCAATTCTCCGTCGAACGCGGTCGCAACAGTCCGGCGTGTGCACGGTGATCGTTTCCTCGATCCGGCGCACGGTCACGTTGCGCCGACCTCGGTATCTCACACCGAGGTCGCGCCGCGAAGCTGCAGACCCCACCGGTCCTGCCACGTGCGAGCACCGATCGACGACTCGAGTAGTTCGATCGCCGGGCCGCATTTCCACCACGGTCGGGTCGACGCTCGACTCCCTAACCTCGCCGTTCGAGTCCGTGGGCACTCGTTCGTCGATGGTCCAGCGCTTCGTGCCCGCAAGTTGCACGACGACGACATCAAATTGGTCTCGGTGGGCCCGCAACGTCGAACTCGACGGCGGCGTGAGGTACAGGTTGGACTGCATCGATCGCCCGAGCACCTCGGCGAACTCAGCGCGCCACCGATCGACGACCGCCGAGTACCGCTCTGCGTGGCGCTCACACGAATCGAGATGCCAGTCGCAAGCAGTCGCCGGAGGTCGATTGCGTGTCGTCGACGTGCCATCTCGGCGACCAAGCCACTCCGCGACACCTCAGGCTGGGTGGACTGCAGCATCGATAGAGGAAGAATCCGCTGATCGCGGATGAACTCGATGTTGTCGTCGGCGATCGCACTACGAGCGAGCAGATCGTCGAGCAGCCCCAGCGAGAACACCCCCCCTGAACCGGGGCCGATGGAGCGGTGATGTGCACTGGCCGACGTTGCCAATACCGCTCCTCGAACTGATGGATGTCACCGATCAGCTGCTACACGGCCCCTTCGACGGGCGGTGCGCCGTGCGGATTGCGGAAACCGGTCTTCCAAGTCGACGTTAGCCGTGGTCATCGCACCGCAGTCCGCACACGGAAACGCCCTGTGAGCGGCGGTTGCTACTTGAAACGGCCCGTGCGTGCGGTGCCGTTGGTGGGCGATGCGGGTCTCGATCCCACGACCTCCACGGTGTGAAAGCGAATCACGCCCGTCTCACCAGTGGACCACGGAACAGGAAGGCGCTGCTGAGCAGGTACTTTACGTCCGCACGAGTTGGTTGCGTATTGATGCGTGTTGACCCTTCTGTGCACCTGATGTGCACCTGGCAAGTAGTGTGCGGCAATGGCTTCGATCGTCGACAAGCGATTGAGCGACGGGTCGAGGGCCTACTTGGTGAGGTTCCGCACCGCCGACGGCAAGCAGCGGTCGAAGCAGTTCCGACGTCGCCGCGATGCTCTCGCCTTCGCCAACGTGACGGAGGTCGACCGTCAACAGGGAGCCCTCGTCGACCCCCGACTCGGTCGGATGACCGTTGGCGAGTGGTGGGACCAGTGGTGGCCGACAGTAACGAATCTGCGTCCGAGCACGAAGGCCCGTGACGAGCAGTTCTTTCGCACACACGCGCGCCCTGTGTTCGGTTCAACGCCCCTCGGCAAACTCGACCGCACAGTCCTACGGGCCTGGGTGGCCGACCTCGGTTCGCCCGACGGCAGCAACCTCGCCCCATCGACGGTTCATCGCGTGGTGCAGCTGATGAACAAGTGCGTGGGCGCCGCATTCGAGGACCGCATCATCGCCCACAATCCCGTAGCCGGACTCCCGTTGCCGCGGATCGAGCGCCGAGAGATGCGATTCCTCGACACTGACGAGATCTGGAAGCTCGCCGACGAAGTCGGCGACGACTACCGATCCTTCGTTCTCCTCGGTGCGTTCGGTGGCCTGCGTCTCGGCGAGATGCTCGGCCTTCGATGGAAGCGCGTCGACCTACTGAAACGGCGAGTGGATGTCGCCGAGACGCTGGTGAGCATCGGGGGTCGGATTGCCTTCGGGCCGCCGAAAACGAAGGCGGCGATCAGAACGGTGCCACTCCCCTCGTTCGTGTGCGATGAATTGTCACGACGCGCCAGCGCTCCTGTCGATCCTGAGGATCTGGTCTTTCGGTCGCCTGAAGGTCATCCGATCAGAGCAACGCTGTTTCGTCGACGCGTGTGGCGGCCCGCCGTCAGAGCGGCCGGACTCGAACCATTCCGTATCCATGATCTGCGCCACACCGCCGTATCGCTGTGGGTTGCTGAAGGAGCGAATCCGAAGCACGTCGCCACGATGGCCGGCCATACGTCTGTGTCCGTTGTTCTCGACCGATACGGCCACCTCTACCCACAGCAAGACGACGAACTGATGGAGCGGCTTGCGTCGAGGGCGGGCATCGGACAGCAAGCCAGCGGGTAGCCGCAGGATCGTTGGCCGCAGCTGGCCTGTTCGTCTCACTGTCTGACTGCCGCTCAGTCCAAGACGCGATCGCTGTCACGTGACGCGCGGCCTGTCGGCCGCAGTCAGAGTTCGAGGCCGTAGCCGTGGTCGGGTGGGCTGATCTCGTGGGGTTGGCCGATCGTGAGGTCGACCGGGTCCCGCTGAGGTGGTTGCGGGACGGCTGCGCGCCGTCGCGTCGGTTGGGCCTGGCGGGACATCGGGCGGTCGTTGGTCGGGCGTTGGGCGAGGGCGGCGGCGTCGGCTGCTGCTTGTCGCCGCCACTCGAGTTCGATCGGGTCGATGCTGGCGGCGCGGAGTTGTCGACGATGGTTGATGGCGGTGTCGAGGCTGTTGCGGGCGTCGCAGCAGATGTCAACGAACGCGGCTCGCGCAGTCCAAGGCCGGTCGGGGTGTTGGAGTGGTCCGTGTTGTTCGGGTTCGAAGGTGGGTGGGTGGAGGTGGAGGTGGTTGTGGTGTCGGCCGCGGGTCATGGCGACGTAGAGGGCGTCGGCGCCCATGGTGGGTGTGGCGAGGGTGTGGGTTTCGTCGACGGTGGCGCCTTGCGCGGAGTGGATGGTGGCGGCGTAGGCGAAGTCGAGGTGGCCGGCCGCGATGTAGGTGGCGGGGATCGTCACGACGTCACCGTTGGGCGTGACGGCGTGGAGTCCGTCGTGTAGGTGGGGTCCGGTGATGGTGTAGCGGTCGCCGTTGCGGACGAAGTCGCCGCTTGTCGTGTGGATTCGTCGGTCATTGCGTCGAGCCATCACCCGCTGCCCGGGATACAGCCGGTGGCCTTCAATCTCGAACCCGCTGACCGTGTCGAGGTGCCCGGATTCAAGGAGCGTGTCGCTGATGGCTCGGTTGAGTTGGTTGGCGTGTTTGCGGGTATGGGTGAGGATGAGCGCGTCGACACCGTCAGCCTGCAGTCGCGCTCCGTGTTGGGCGAGGTGCCCGATGGCGGTGTCGTGGTCGGTGTGGGCGTGGAGGCGGTGGTGTCTGACGTAGTCGTTGACGACGGATGGGTCGCGGCTGCGAAGGCGCAGTGATGCGTCGGCTTCCCAGGGTTGGGTGAAGCGGTGGAGTTCGGTGAGGGTGCGGGTGGCGACGTCGGGGTGGTGGACGAGTTCGGCGAACATGCCGCCCGCGCCGATGGCGTCGAGTTGGTGGTGGTCGCCGACGAGCACGGTGCGCCAGCCGCGCCGGTTGGCGAGTCGGCTGTAGGCCCACAGCTTGGTGGTGTCGACCATGCCGGCTTCGTCGATCACCACGACGCTGCCTGGTCTGAGTCGATACTCGGGCCGAGGCCCGCGGCGTTGGTGGTGTTCGTGGAGGAGCTTGTCGATCGTGTCGGCGCCGATGCTGGCACCGTGGGCGACTTCGTCAGCAGCGCGTGCGGTCGGGGCGAGGCCGTAGACGTTGATGCCAGCCGCGTGCCACGCGTCGGCTGCCGCGTGCAGCATCCGGGTCTTTCCCGAGCCGGCCGGTCCCACCACGGCTGCGACCACGGTCGGGCGCTGCGTCAGGCCGCGCACCGTCGCGGCCTGACCTTCGTCGAGGCCCGTCAATTCGGTGGCGGTGACGGCTCGATGTTGTGTGGGTGGGTCGGTGGTGGCCCAGCCGATGATGTCTTGTTCCCGGGCCAGTTGCGCCCGGGTCGTGTAGCTCACCGCTGATGGGGCGACCCATACAGGTCGTCCGTCCGACCGTCGCCGCACCTCAGTCGATCCTGCGGTGTTGTCGATGGTGTCGGGGGCGAGTTCGACGACCTCGATCGAGGCAAGGACCTGTTGGCGGAGTTGTTCGACGGTGTCCAACACGTCACCGGCTGATCCGCCGACGATGTGGCCGGTGATGGCTTGGGTCAGGTGCGCGTCGGTCCAGTTCGCTCGTTGTTCGGTGAGGTCGGCGATTATCTGGTCGACATCGATGACACGGTTCGGTGTCGGCGCGACGTGCGAACACGCTTCGGCGATCATCGAGTCAATGTCGACGCCGAGGTCGGCGGCCTGACGGGTCCATCGGTCGCGCAGGGTGTCGGTGTCCAGACCCGCATCTGGTTGCTTGGAATCGCGGGTCGCCAACGTGATCGTCTTGTGCGCCTTGCCGACCTCCGCTCGTGTCGGCTCGCGGCCTTCGCGGTTGGTGAACTCCGCGACCCATCCGACGAGTTCGCCGTCAATGTCATCCGAACGGCTCGACCATGCGTCGATGAGATCGCTGTCGATGCCGATGATGTCGGCTTGACCGTGTTCGGACACCGGCTCGAATCGCACTCCGAGCCGTGCCATCAACTCGGATCGCAGCGCTGCTTGGTAGACGGTGCCGGCGGCCTTGGCGTGTCGGTAGAACTGGCGGCCATCGATCGTCCGCCACCGGCTATCGGCTTCGGTACGCACCGCGTTGATCACCAACACGTGATCGTGCAGCTGCGGATCCATCGCCCGCGATGTCCGATGCCGATACCCGACCGCGACCAACCCATCCGAATCGACCACCGCCGCACCGCCTCGACCGACACGGGTGTAGGACGCATGCGCGTCGAGGCACTCGAGGCCGGCGGCGACGGCAGCGTCTTGAGCCTGTGTCACCGCAAGAGAGACACCGGGATCGCCGAGTGCGTACAACACGGACACGGACTTCGGCGCAGAGAACGTCGCATCGAACGCGTTCACCGATCGCGCCGACGGTGCCCGACCCAGCAGCGTCCCATCCGGAGCAATGCGCGCTTCCAACAGTCGCGCGGCATCGTGTTCGGTGACCTCAGTGCCCAACGTGGCACCGACCAAGTCGGCGCGGCCCATCCAACGGCCGGGAGACTCGCCGTCGCCGGCGTAGTAGTCCTCGAGACCGGCAGCGACAGAGTCTTGGTAGTACCGCCAGTTCCCGGCACCGACCTTCCCGACGCTCAACACGGCGTCACCTCTACGGGGACGCGGCGTAGGCCAGCTCTGGCATCTTCAGTGCAAATGTCTGGAATCAACCAGGAAAGCTGACCGGGAACTGGGAACACGATGATCACCCGATCAGGACTCGAATGACAGCGCGAGCTGATCCGAAGAGTCGGACCGCGCAGGGGCGCTCACAGACGACGAGGGAGCGAGACGATCAGCCGCCGGAGGCGAGGCACTGGCGATCGACATGACGACCGACGGCACCAGCAGCCGATACGAACCGGAGCCGAAGCCTCCGGAGGTGGTGCGCGACTGCTGGCCCTCGACCACGCCGAGCTCTTGGAGCCGAGTGGTCGCGCGATGCACGGTGTCCTTCGCCAACCCCAACGACGCAGCCAACGACCGAACCGACACCCTCGCCACCGTCACATCGCCCTCGGTGATCGACTGCTCGACCATCTCCTCGAGCACGACCCACACCGTTGGGCTCACCCGGCGACGCAATTCGTGCGCAGCCGGACCCAACACCACCCGTCCCCGCACCGGAGCGTCGTGGTTAGCCATCGACGTTCGACGTCTCCGCGGGAACCGGCGCATCACACAACCGCACCACCCGCCCAGTCGTCGCCAACTCCAGCAACGCCCACCGTGGAACACGCAGACACTGCTCACCCAAACGGATCACCGGCAACCCCGATGTTCCACCCGACGCCAAGTACTGCCGCGCCAACTCGTACCCGAGCGAACGACCAATCCGCAGCACCTTGGTCGCCTCCGACAACGTCAACAACGACGGCTCATCGACCCGGCCAGGCTCCCCAACATCGGACATAGGCGAACAGAACTACACCCACGAAACTCCCCCCACAAGGCCCTCGATCACCGCCCCATAAGCGCGGTCTGGACACATCAGTCTGCACGGACGGCTGTGGACGCCCGTGGACTCGACGGACACAAACGAACCCGAGAGTGCGGCGAAACGTCACACAGTTGTAACCGTCATCAGAGTCGGGACACGGTCGATCGGATGGCGTCATCGTCCCGCACTGCCAATGGGTGTCCGCGGATCCGTCGCTGTGGACCGGGCACGCGCATTCCTCGCTGGCCTCGCCGGCGGCAGGACCCACGCGTCACGCCAGCCCGTCACCGTCTGATGGTTGGCTCCGCTGATGCGGGTGTCTCGAGCACTCGACGGACACTCTCGACGATGTCACGCCATGGAGCAGGCAGCTCGTCGTTCACGGGCACGCCTCCGCCTGGATCGGTTCCAGGCTGGAGACGGGGCACGGCGCTTTCTTGAAAGTCTTGTTCAGACATCACGATTCACCTCCGCCTGAAGCATCAGTTCTCCGACTTGGGCTAGCGATCGAACTAGATGGTGACGCGCGTCTGGCGCCGTCCGTAGCCGCGAGAGCCCGCGAGCGACTTCTGCGCTCGATGCCAACACCAGCGCACCAATGGGAATGGTGGGCGCGCCCGGTCGGGTGCTAAATAGGGATGCGCTAAGCGGCACAACAAGCATCGAGTTCCAGCGCGACGAATCGAGCGCGCCGCCGGAGGCCTCAAGCACGGTGCCTGAGCACACGGACTCGACGACGAGCCGCCGGATCGGCATCGCAATCGGCTCTCGCTCAAGCAGCTCAGGCGCCATAAAGTGCTGGTCCGACCGTGCGATGAAGACGATCGAACTGTCGAACGGGTCGTGCGCCCAGAGATGCAGGGAAAGCACCTCGCCATCGCACCGCATCGACGGCACAGCCATGAACGCCTCGTGGATCTGATCCACGGCGACCGAGAGCGCACGCTGGAGCGCACTTTGGCGACTGTCGAAGGCAGCGGGAACACCCGGCAGCAAGCCTGTGGAGCGGGCTGCCAAAGACCATCGGTCCAGCCGATCCAAAAACCCAGTGTGCCCCTCGACGGACGGCTCGATCTCGCCGAGCACGTGCGCGGTTTGACTGAAGAAGCTCGGCTGGACCGTCATGACATTAATCCGATCGAGTCGTGCGGCAGCTGTCTGCCGGCCAAGCGTCAGCACCGTACGGCCGGCGTCCACCTGAGGTGGCTGTTCTCCTTGCTTAACCACGATCGCAACGTGCTTGTGGTCGTATCGTTCGCGACGTGCGACCGCGTAGAGGTAGCCGAGCAGATTCGGATCGGTGAAGCTCGTGCCGACGAATAGGCACGAATCACTCGTGAGGGCGGACTCGCATAGGCGCGACCGCATTCTCGCATCTGCTCCTCCCCCAAAGAACTCGTCCTCAGCGAGCACGATGGGCTGGGCAATGTCTGACTGCTCTGTCAGCTGAGGCTCCGGCAACACTCCGTGCAGGTGGATCACATTGTAGGTCCGCGAGTCGCGATCACCCCCGACGGGCGCGGAGCGGATCTCAGTCTCATCGACACCGATTTCCACCAGAGCGCGCTCCAGCATGCGGTCGTAGTTGGTTGTGACCACAGACATTCGACTCGGTCCGACCCGGCGCCACAGAGCCGCGATTGCGATGGCGGTCGGACCGGGTTGGAACGGCAGCCTGCTCTGGATCATGGGCGCGTATAGCGCATCCTGCACGACGCGGCGATAGTCGCCATCGCCGAGCCAGGCCTTGACAACCGCGGCCGCCCCCAACAGCCCATGGGACGCAATCGCCCACCGGCTGTAGGAGGCAGCGTCCGAGGCCAATGCGGTCGCTACTTCATGCTCGTCGGCACCGCCTCGGTCCAATTCCTCGGCCTTCGTTCTGAACGGATCGCTGGAGAGAGCGGTTCGTCGAAGCAGTTCGTCGAGCAGCTCCGACCAGGATGGAAGGCCGGCCTCCTGCGAGACGCCGGCGCCTACGAATAGGTGAAGGTGTTCTTGACCGGACAAGAGCTCGACGGCCTCGCCGACGCTGTCGTCCAGCCACAGCGAGCGGAATCCGCTCTCGTCCTCTTCCACTCTCGAGAGTTCCACCACACTCAAGTGTTGCAGGATTGGCGGCACGAACGCACGTTCGTCTAGGCTCGTCGAAAGCACGAGTTGCTCCCGTCCCTGCCAATCGCAGGGACGGGAGCGGTGGGGGGCCTACGATGGACATGCGAATGAGGCCGACATACCACGACGAACTCGACCGACTAGAAGCTACGTATCGGCAGTCACTCCAGCTCGACACCTCTGGGCTCGCTGACCTCCACGCTTCGACGGCAGGTCAGCCTGCGCTGTTCGTCGCCTCAGGCGGCGGTCTTGCGCCGGCTCAGGTCGCTGCCGAGCGACACACAGCGACTCACGGCGAGTTGGGCGTCGCGCTCACTCCACTTGCGCTGGTCGGCGAAGCGACAGTTAGGCGTGCCGCAGTCGTCGTGATCTCGGCCAGTGCGGCCCATCCTGACATTGGATTTGCGATGCGTGCTGCGCGAGTACGTCACAACTACCCCGTCAGCCTGATAACTCATCGCAGCCTCGACGATCTGAAGCCAGCGCTGACCCGCCAACTGACATCCGCCGTACATGTGCCGAGCCTTGGACGAGACGGCTTCCTCGCAACCAACAGCGTGTTATCGATGTCGACGCTGCTGACGCGCTCATCGGATCAGACAGTAGAACTACCGACATCTCTACCCTGGCTCGCAGCAGAGGTGCCGCCGCTTCTTACCGCGCATTGTGTTGTGCTGTATGGCCCAGGAAATCGCTCGGCTGCGATCGATCTTGAGACCCGATTGTCCGAGCTCGGCCTAGCGTCCGTTCAGGTGGCTGACTACCGCAACTTCGCCCACGGCCGACACACCGGATTTGCCCGAAATGCGGATACGACCACCGTGATCAGCCTGGCGTGCCCGTCCACCGCGGCACTTGCAACAGCTACCCTTGAAGCGCTGCCTCCTGAGACGCGCCAGATGCGATTGCACTCATCGCTCACCGGGCCAGCCGCAGCGCTTGATCTCCTTGTTGCTTCGATGCGCGTCGTGGGAGCAACAGCCGATCGGGTTGGTCTCGAGCCGGCGCGGCCAAGAGTGCCGCCCTTCGGTCGTCGTCTCTACCACCTCGGCGCGCAGCGACACATCTCTCTTGAGAAGCATGGCCCAATTGAACGGAAGCTCGCGGCACTCCATGTACCACGATCTTCGGAGCTGAGATCTCAGTACTCGACCGCACTTCAGAGGTGGCAACAAGGCGTCAGGTCGCAAGAGCTGCGTGGGCTCGTGATCGACTATGACGGCACCGCATGTGCGACGTCCGAGCGCTTCAAGCTGCCGACGCTGGAGGTACAAAGGGAACTGCTTCGCCTTCTTGACGGTGGTCTGCGGATCGGCTTCGCAAGTGGACGCGGCCGATCGCTGTACGCCGACCTGCGCCGCTGGGTACCCAGTTCACAATGGGACCGAATCACCCTCGGCTTGTACAACGGCAGCCTGCTCGTTCGCAGTCTGCGCGACGAGGTCTCGTCTCCTGGACCGCCCACCGGCGCTCTCGACTCCCTGGTGGACCGCCTTCGTGACGAACCGCTGGCCGGGTCCATGAAGATCAACGAACGCGCGGGGCAGGTATCGATCGAACCCGTAACCGGTACCGGCATTGGAGTTGAGGCAACGGCGAATTGGGTCTCGGCATGCGTCAACCGAGCTCCGCGACTGGCGCTCAAGTCATTCCAGTCCGGCCACTCGGTCGATGTCATCGACACGGCGACGTCGAAGGTGGCCGTCCTTGACTATCTGAACGATGCAACCGGGGGCAATGTTCTAGCGATCGGGGATCGCGGTGATGACGGCGGGAATGACTTCGAGCTTCTAAGCGCCCAACCGTGGACTCTCTCGGTCGACCGTTGTTCGGGGGACCACACGAGGTGCTGGAATCTCGCACCGGTTGGTGTGTCCGGCCCGCCAGCGCTCGTGTTCTACTTGAAGCATCTTCGACCGCTTCGCTCAGGGTGGCACTTTCGCCCACCGTCTCGATGAAGGACGATCTCGCGAGGCGTGCACTCGCAAACACGCTCGGCTGGAATGCCTTCGACGTCGCGACTCGTGGAGCCGAGCTACAAGCTCTCGCGGCCCTCAAATACGACGAGTACGAGGGCTACTGGCCCGGAGAGGGCTTCCTGGAGCATCTCGTCTCGTGGCTCGGCCAGATGGACGATGCCGATCGTCGGCGCGCAATCGAATTCGTTCGAAACGAGCTTGTGTTCATCTCCAGAGCCGAACTCGACCACCTGATAGAGACGGTCTATCCCGACCACGTTAGACCGCTGTTGATCCAGCGGGCCGCCGACAAACTCGGGCTGCCTTCATGGCGCGTTCGCGAGATCACAACGTCCCGCGCGTTTCACGAAGTCCAGCGCAAGACACTCGTGCTCGGCCTGGCCGACGGCTCTCGCATCGACCGCCTCCGCCGCACGAGCGGCTTCTCTCACGAGCAGTTCTACCTCGCGCCGGAACTGTCCGAGGCGTGGGCGGACAGGATGGCAACGACATTGCGGGAAGCGGTTGGTGACGAAACTGCGCTGTTCGAACAGGTGCTGCTGGTGGACGACTTCGCCGGGAGCGGGACGACGAGCCTTCGCAAGATTGGAGAAACATGGAAGGGTCGGTTCGAGCGCACCAACGTGCACCTACAGCAGATCGCTGGTCGCGCCGTGGTCGAGGCACCCACGGTGTGGGTTCTGTTCTACGTCGCGAGCGCACAAGCTCGTACCAACCTGCATGCTGCGCTGATCGAGCGAGGGCTGCCATGGGAACTCCACGTCGTGCAGCAGCTGACCCCTGAGCTTGTTGTATGTGACGACGAACTCCTCGACATGTGTCGCCGCTACTTCGACGACGCCAACTTCGACGTGTTGGGTGCGCACGTAAAGGAGGCAAGCGGGGATATCCGGCTCGGATTCGGCGATGGCCGGCTACCACTCGTGATCACGCATAACACTCCGAACAACTCGATCTCGCTGTTGTGGGCCGACACGATGGGGCGTTCGGGTAGCACCAACCAACGGGCGCTGTTTCCCCGCCGCCACCGTCACAACGCGGAGCGGCCTTGAGGACATATCAGAACCCGTTCCGCTCTAGGGCCTCGGAGCAGTACCGCGACACGTTCGGCTTCCTGCGCTATGTCGGCGCCAGCGTGTTGGACCTAGTGCCTGAGACCGTCTGGGACCGGCCTTTGATCGTTCGGTCTGCCTCGGGCGGCGGCAAGACGACACTCCTTCGCCTGTTCACAGTGGAGAGCCTCCAAGAGGTCGCCGACCACCGCGAGGATCTACCTGAGCTATCGGGCCGGCTTGAGAAGTTGGGTGCGTTGGACTCGCAGGGCCCAGCGAAGAGCGGGTTCCTGCTGAATCTGGGTCGCGATTACCGAATGCTCGCTCATAGCGGGGCGTCCGAAGACATAGCGAGCCGTCTCTTTCTGAGGCTGCTGGATGCGCGGATTGCCGCGGCGGCGATTCGCGCAGTGCTCTCCGCGAACGGCCTGAGCTACCCGTCGGACGCCTCGGAGGTCGTGTTTGTGCCGCGCCTCACCGACGAGGGCGTCGTTCGATCGATCGACCGCCTCGGCGGAGCACGGGGCGACGAGATCGTCGCCAGTGCTCAAGCCACAGAATCGGAGATCGCGAACCTCCTCGACTCGCTGCTGCCTGTCGATTGGTCCGCAGCGAGTCGGGGGCACACCGAGCTCTATTCTCTGCGCCTCTTGTCGAACGCCGACATCACTGTTCGCAACACGCCGTTGAGACAGGCCCCCCTCCTCCTACTAGACGACGGTCACGCACTTGAGGGCTACCAGCGGCGAGCACTCCTCGGGGCAATGCTGGACCGTACCGTCACGATCGGTCGATGGTACGCCGAGCGTTTCGAGGCGTTGCCGACTGAGGAATTGCTGCAGGATGACACGCCTGGTCGGGACTTCGAGGTTCTAGAGCTCGAGCGAGCCGCAAGGCTCCCAGGACGTCGACGGGTCAATCGGCTACTTCATGATGTAGGCAACCTACGTGCGAGCCGTCACCTCGAGCGCTACGCGCGAGGGGGTCGCGACTTCTTCGAGTACCTCGAGGATCCAGGCACGGATATCACAGCTGAACACGTCGATGACGTCCGCAAGCGCGCCCTCGCCGCGGCGGATGGCCGCGCTCACTTCGAGGCAGTTATCGAGGCCGCTGACCATGGGGATCAGCTCTTCGAACATGCGGTCTCGCTCAGGAGTGCTGAGATCCTTATCGAGCGCGCCAAGTCCCGCCCGCAGCTTGAGCTTTTCGATGCCCCCGAGGCAGTCGTGACGACCCCAGCCGCTAGCAGTGGAGTCAACGCGGCCGCTCGCCTGTTCGTGTGCCGTGAGCAACGTCTGTCGTACTACGCCGGCGAGGACATTGTGGTTGGACTCGCTAGCCAAAACGTGGAGCAGTTCCTTCGGATCTGCGGCGACATCTTCGAGTACATGCTTGGCCGGATCACGCTCGACGAACCGCCGACGGTCACAGCAGAGCGGCAACAGCTCCTGATTCGACGCGCTAGCGAGACGTACTGGCGAGAGTTGTCGGCTCGCGTGCCTCACAGCCCAGACGTGCTGTCGCTGCTGCATCGGATCGCTCAAGTCTCCGTCGCCGAAACGGAGCGCAAGACTGCGCCGTACCCACCTGGCGTAAATGGGATTGCCATCTCGATGGCCGATCGGGCTCGTCTGCTCGATCCCGACGCGAGAACGCGCATACCGGGTGCGGACCGCCTATTCGAGGCGCTCGGAGTGGCAATCGCCCGCAACGTCATCATCGCCGAGCCGAACTACTCCGTAAAGAACACCCGCGTCATGGTGCTGTATCTCAACCGGTTGCTCTGCCCACGTCTGTACCTTCCGTTTCAGCGGGGCAACTTCCGCGAGCGGTCGATCACGGAAGTCGCTAGCTGGCTTCTGGAACCCGCTGCGCCCTCTGTCGCAGCCGAACCGCTTTTCGAACCATGAACGAGACGGCATCGACCACAGCTTGGCGCGACTATGTGCTTCGGCGCGGCGACGCGGCGGTCGAGTTGCTCCGGGCGGCGGCCGAGGCCAGGTCCCTCACCCTCATCATGGGAGATGGGTTCGACCCGCGAACCCTGCAAACGCTGCGAAGCGTTGTGAGACTCGGCGTGCCCGCACGCGTGGTTGCGGTTCAACTCCCGCCGGGTCCTGGCTACGGCGCTGGGACAGAACTGGTCGAACGGAACCGGCAGGATCTGGCCGCTCTTGTAACACAGCACAACCTCGAGATGATTGAGATCAGCGAACCGGATGATGCTGACCGCCTTTCGATCGGTAGCCGCCAAGCGCGTCGGCTGCTCAGCGACGGCGTCGTCACGGCCCACGACTCGGTCGTCGTCGATATCAGCGCGCTGCCGTCGCGGGTGTTCTTTCCTGTTATCGGAAGCTTGCTCGAACTTGGAAAGGTATCGGGGACGGGCGAGTTGCTCGTCACCGTCTCAGAGAACCCAACGCTCGACGGACGCATTTTGAGCGACGGGGTATCCGACGCAGGCCCGATAACTGGTTTCGTGAACGGCTTTAGCGTGGACATCGACGAGCGGCGTATCACGATGTGGGCGCCCATTGTTGGAGAGCGCAGCGCCGCTGAATTGGAGGCGATCTACGAACTTCTTCAACAACCGCAAGAGATCCATCCGATCTTGCCCTTCCCAGCCATCAACCCGCGGCGCGCCGACGATCTGGTGCTCGAACATCACACGCTTCTCTTTGAGCGGTTGGACGTTGATCCAAGCAACATCATCTATGTCGATGAGTCGAATGCGTTCGATGCGTACCGAGCGCTCACAAACCTGTTCCACAGGTCGCGCGAGCTGCTCGCTCACGTAGGGGAGCTACAGCTCGTCGTCTCGACGCATGCGTCGAAGATGTTGTCCGCTGGCGCCTGCCTCGCGGCATGGGAGAGTTCGCTTCCGGTAGTGACGGCGAGTCCAACCAGCTTCGGCATCGAGGATGCACCTGATGATGATTGGGTCGACAGCTCCAGCACGATGTGCTGCATGTGGTTGCACGGGACACCGTACCGGTGACCCGATCTGCGTGGTCCAGTGGGTACGTGGTTCTTGACGTCGTACAGGCCAACGGCGACCTCTGGCACGAGGCGGGTGGAACGGCTGCAAACGTCGCAGGGAATCTGGCGTACCTCGGCTGGGAGTCCGGCCTCCTAGGTCGAATCGGTCGGGATCACGCTGGGCGAGTCGTTTCAGCACGTCTCCAAGAGGCGAACGTCGATGTATCTCACCTGTGGCTGGATCCCGACACCACTACCCCAATCGTTCGACATGAGGTCCTCTCTGGTAGTCATCGCTACCGGTTCGGGTGTCGCAGCTGTGGCCGTGGAAACGCGATCTTCCGCCCGCTACCCGCCAGCTACCGACTAGACGAAGCGCCGCCGGCCGCAGTGTTCTTCTTTGATCGGCCGAGCGTGGCCAACGTCTCGATCGCCGAGAGTTTTAGCCGTGCTGGCGCCCTCGTGGTGTATGAACCTTCAACACGGGCCACGCTCGACCGCCACTCTCGGGCTTGCAACGCAGCATGTGTCGTCAAGTACAGCGAGGAACGTGCGCTGCATCTGCGAGGTCGTCTCCCAAGCCGGAGCGACGGCCAGTTGTGGATCATCACCCGCGGGTCCGAGGGCACGACTGTGCTCCTCGACGACATCAACATGGAGATTCGAGCGCCGTCAGTCAGCCCAATCGATGCCGGTGGCGCGGGGGACTGGATGACCGCTGGGCTCATTCATCGCCTGGCCGGTCGATTCAGCGGTGCCGACAAGCGTTCCTTGGTGGACGCCGTCGAGTGGTCACAGGCCCTTGCCGCGATCAGCACGACCGTGCCGGGAGCGCGCTCTCTCGCAAAGGCAATTCCCCGGCACCGACTTGCCGATCGCGTCCGGTCAACGAGGCGCGGGGTGCAATCGAGGCTGGACTTCACACCGGCAGAGTTGCGAGGCCGCCAGCGCTGCAGCGGGTGTGGTCTGACACTCGCGTCTCGTTAGTACGTTCGTATCGGCCTGGCGGCGCAAGCGGGAGTGCCGTACCTTCTGGTGACATCTGAGCGGGGCGTGTTCGAGGAGGATGACGTCCTTTCTCTAGCTCCGCCAGAGCTGATACGGAGGCAGCACCGTCGGAATCACACTCGCAGGAGGAGATTCAGTCGAACTCATTTGGATCCGCTGCGACGACAACGCCAGGCAGTTGATTCGTGCGCTCGATCGCTAGGAGGATCGCGCGCTCGCGCGCACGATGCGGATGTGTAGAGCTAGAGCTTGCAAACGTTGCTCAAAGCTCTGTCCTGACTGCCGAAACCCCTCGGTTGCAATCACTCTCCCGGTTGTCGATATCGGTAAGGCTTGGACTACTTCGCACAGAGCGCAAGAACCACTCGGCAGTTGTACAGGTGCCACGTCCGGACCGTTGGCGAGTGCACCTGACAGATCTTCTCGAAGAGAGGGACCGGATCACCGAGTTCCGTCTCACGTTCGGGATCCGATCGCGCCTCGAGCTGCAAGTCGAAGAGGAATTGCGATGCGGGATCCGGATTCAAGACTGAGATCGAACCAGCGTGTGGTAAGCCCACGCTCCGGAACGCGATCTGAAGACTGCCCGTATCGGCTTGCACGGGGTTGCCCGACAGCAACTCGATCGCGGCATTGCGCACCACGGCATCGGGCATGCGCTGAATGTGGGCGGCAAAGTAGTCGCTTGCGGCTGTGAACTGGCCGATTGCTCCCGCAACTACGCCCCTGTTCAACCTGACCACCGCTTGACGAGCACTGCAGCACAGTAACCGTCGGAAGATGTGCGTCGAGTATGAACCGGCCGCTAGCTGCCGTGCGCTTCCCGAACAGGCTCATCAGGGTCCTCACTTGCGGCTAGCGGAGCGGCTCGACTCCCGTCTGAGCCGATCGCGCCTAGCCCTCGGTATTCGCCGCGTAGAACAGCTCGCCATATCAATTTGCGGGCGAGGCTGAGGTCTCCTCGGTCGCTCGCAGCAAAGGACTCGTGGAGTACCTCAAGCGAATCGATCTGAGCGGTTGCGCGATCAGGTTCGTCCGCCGTCGCGGGGCGACGTCGCAGCGCTGATAACTCGGTCTCGAGCGCCTCGGTGTACTCCGCCACTTCCGCAGGTCCGGCGCCCGGGTGGTCACGAAGGTGCTGCCGAACCGAATCAGCAACGAACTGCGACGACTCGAGGTCTAGGCGACCGTCGTCAACCTCTCCGGCCGGATCCGGCATCATGACCCCATACACAACTCGGTTGCGAGTCACATAGAAGGGCTGCGCCCGCGATACGACCTTGGCGATGAACCCGCTGGGGTTGCCAGCCCGGATCGTCTTCGCCGAGATCTCGCCGAACGGCGGGTCGACAGGAATGCTGTAGTTCGCCAGGAGTTCGAGGTTGACCCTGCTGTAAGGCTCAACCAAGGCGACGACGCGTCCGTATCGGGAAATCAACACTCTGCGGCCAGCCTCAAGAGCTGTGAACAGGTCTTCACAGACCTGCGGCAACTCACTCACCGGCACAGGGCCGTAGTCCCGCCTCAAACTCGCTTCGCCTTCATCCAGCTAACTAAGCTACCAACCAGGGTAGGTAACCGCAACGGCTCGACTATGGACCTCTACAGCTCAGGCGTAATCGCGATACGCGACACAACGAAGTGGCTCGTCTCCTTCGTCCCGGTGGTATCCGTGCTCGGACTCATTGGCGTTGGCACCGCCAGACTTCACGACGGCTCAGGTATCGACCGCTGCATGGCCGTCGGCGCAGCCATCGCCGCGGGCGGGATCGCCGCGATCGTTGTGAACGGTGCGAGGGTCCTCAACGCTGCGCCCCAGGACTTCACTTCGCTTCTGGCAGATCCACACCGACTGAGTCTGGCATTCGGCGCTGGAGTCGGTTCGCCCTACTTCGACACCGAGGAAGATTTCCGAGGTGCCCTCGCAAGGCTCAGCGTCCATTGGACACATCCGCCCGAAGCGGACACGAGTGGCGCCGCAGCGCTCGACTCCGATCTGAAGCGCGTAGTGCCGACGACGAGTCAGTTGCGGTCTTGGGCCACGTTCGACAACGCAGCCACCAGGTTCTCGCAATTCCGATGGTGGTTGGCCGGAGGGATCGCGGCGATAGGAATTGGGACGGTCCTGATGCTGGTCGGCGCGACCGAACCGCGCGACACATCGCAAGTTGACGAGTCCCGATCGGCGACTCTTGAGTTGAGTAGCCGAGGGGAAAGGCGACAGATCACTGCACAAACGCGGGAATCGGCTTCTCTGCGATCGGAGGGCGCCGTGCAAACCCTTTCCTCCAGGTCGAAAACCCCAACTTTGGCTTGGAGCAAAGTGGCTGCCGGAGGCTGACGCGGACCCTGTTGGGTGGTTGACAGTTTCGCCTTCCTGATCTGTTTGGGAGGATGGTCGCTCTGAGCTCTCGAAGGAGAGGACATGAGCGAAGGAAAGAAGAAGCAGCGTCGGACGTGGACGCCGGAGGAGAAGGCCGAGATCGTGCTCGCCGGGCTCCGCGGTGATCGGCCGGTTCGCGACGTCTGTCGCGAGCACGAGATCACCGAGGCGTCCTACTACCAGTGGCGTGATCGGCTCCTCGAGGGCGGCAGGGAAGCGTTGAAGCGCCCGAACGAGAAGAAGGCCGAAGACGTCGAGCTGAAAGAAGCGCGCAAGCGGATCGCGCATCTCGAACGAGCGCTGGGTCGCAAGACCTATGACTTGGAGATCGCGGGAAAACTCTTGCGGGACTGGGAGTGAACGTGCGTGCAGCCCGGGCCCGCGAACTCGTTGCTGAAGGCGATCAGCCGACAGCTGTTGCACGAGTCGCCGGCATCAGCCGCCAGGCGATCTACAAGACGTCGACACGCAGACCGGTCGAGGCCGGCCCTGGCGAGGTCTCAGAGTCCGACGCCCGGATCGTCGAGGTCGCCCGGGCACATCCGACGGACGGCACCCGGATGGTCTCAGCGCTCGCGTCACGTGAGATGGGAGCGCCGGTGAATCGGAAACGGGTGCAGCGGATCATGCGAGCCCACAAGCTCCTGCAGCCGGTCCGAGGGTTGGAGCGGCGGAAGCGGCCGGGGTTCTTCCGGGTGACGCGACCGGACGAGCTCTGGCACATGGACATGACCAAGGTGTGGACCGCCCAGCACGGCTGGGTCTACCTCCACGTGATGGTCGACTGCTGCACCCGTGAAGTAACTGGCTGGACCCTCGATCTCCGCACCCGCACCGAGGAAGCCGTCGCATGCGTTGAGCAAGCCGTCGTCGAACGCCGGATCGCGCCGGGCCTGTTGACGCTCGGGACCGACAACGGCACCCAGTTCACCTCGCGCGGCTTCCGCAAGCATCTGTCGGCCAGAGGGATCACTCATCGTCGAGGCGGCTACCGCGACCCGGAGTCGCAGGCGTTCATCGAGTCCTGGTTCGGGCAGTTCAAGAAACGCGTCGCCTGGCGATCCGAATGGGAATCGATCGACCAAGCCCGCCGAGACATCGCCGACTACGTAGACATCTACCATCACCGCCCGCACAGCGGGCTGAACTACCGGACCCCCGCCGAGGTCGCTGCGACCTGGCGGAACATCAACAACCCAGCGACCTGAAAACGTCAACCATAACGGGGTCCACGTCA
>JBCDFR010000029.1:0-48597 GCA_039177505.1 Actinomycetota bacterium
CACCCCCTCCTCACGGTTCTGGGCGACTCTCACGACGTCGTCGCGGAACTCCTTCGGGTACGGCTTCGGCATAGCAACATCCTTCCAGGCCGCCCTCTCGAGCAAGCCAGATCAGATGTCACCGATTCATGCAGCAGACCCAACCATCAAGAGCATGCGGTCGCTGCGCTGGCCACTCGGGACCGTCCAGACGCACACGATCGCGTTCTTCCCAACCCATATACGCCCTCCAACCACGGTCATCTTGACCGGCCGATCTGTCGGTGCGGTCAGACAGATCTGACGGTCAGCGGCAGGTCTCCGTCGCACCATCGCTGGGGACAGGGGTGAAGTCCTACTGCTGTCCGGGCGAAACCACTCGCAGCTCGGCCGGTGCGGTCCGGGCGTCGTCGACAGATCACCCGCACGCGTATCGTCGCAGCTCTAGGACGCCTTGACCCGTCCTGGAGCCAGCACGATGGGCGCAGCTGGGCTTCTGAAGCCCCTCCGGCGATGACTTTGGTCGATCAAGCTTTCGCGGGAGGTCTGCTCAGACCTTAGAACCGCGTGCACCTGGTGTGCACCTAACGGTCGCACCCACGCAGCTGGAAGGCCATGAACCTGCTCTGAGCTGGTGCTTTGCGGTGGGCGATGCGGGTCTCGATCCCACGACCTCCACGGTGTGAACGTGGCGCTCTTCCATCTGAGCTAATCGCCCGTGCGGGCGATCAAGCTAGCAGCGGCTGGCCGATCGGCCACCCCGTCAGCGGGGGGCGGGGAACTCGACACACGCAACTCCCATTCCCAACCGATCGCGATGGGGCCGCAATAGCCCCGGGCACGTGTCGTCGAACGGAATGAAGGCACGTACCACGCGGTCGATGGTCGGATCACCCGTGCATGCCACCTCGCGCGCATCGTTGTCGAGTTCGATCTCCACACAGTCGCCGTTGCGCAAGATGCCGTCTGGCGTCGCCGGCTCGCCAGGTTCGGTGAACTGCGCCAGTACGACGATCCCGGCGACGGCGATCGTTCCGGTGACCAACAACATGCGCCACGGGATCCGCGCACGCTCGTACGTCTCACCGGGCACCGTGGGCGCATTGCGCGGATCGGGCGGAGAGGTTGTCGTCTCTTCGGCTCGGACGTCCGGGCCCGATCGCAAACTGGCGTCGTACACCGCACGACGTGCCGGGTCGCACAACACGCGATAGGCCTCGTTGATCTCGGCCATCCGATCGGCACCGGCTCGTTCGGC
Source organism: Actinomycetota bacterium (assembly GCA_039177505.1). Classification (GTDB taxonomy): domain Bacteria; phylum Actinomycetota; class Acidimicrobiia; order Acidimicrobiales; family Ilumatobacteraceae; genus JABSQH01. The sequence continues at coordinate 1,238 of JBCDFR010000029.1, forward strand.
GGCCGACCGGTCGGGATGATGCTGCCTCGCCAGTCGACGGAAGGCGTCGCGCACCTCGTCCGTCGAGGCCTCGGGGCGCACCCCGAGCACGGCGTAGTGGGTTCGAACGTTCACTTGTCGTCCACGCTACGAGCGGTCTTCGTCATGTGAGCATCGGCCCGCACATGGGGTGGCCGTGTCGTCGCCCCAGCCCGCGTGATCAATACCCGGCGTCGACGTCGACGAGACCGATCAACGGCTCGCCGCGAGCGAACCGACGAACGTTGGCACGGACTCGCTCGGCGAGCAGCGGTGCGGCCATCTCCGGGGTGTTGCCTACGTGGGGCGTGATCACACAGTTGGAAAGCGACCATAACGGATGATCGGCGGGCAGCGGCTCGGGATCGGTCACGTCGAGACCGGCCCCGCCGATCGTGCCCGCACGCAACGCGCTGACGAGATCGTCGGTAACGATGTGTCGCCCGCGCGCCACGTTCACCAGCCAGGCGTGCGGCTCCATCATCGCCAGCTCACCGGAGGCGATGATCCCCTCGGTGCCTGGGGTCAGCGCCAGCGCCAGCACGACGAGATCTGCCCCTGGCAACGCGTCGGCGTATCGGTCAGCACCGACCACCGAGTCGACGCCGTCCATTTCCTGCACCTGATTGCGAACCACGGTGATGTGGCAGCCGAACGGCTGCAGTAGGCGGACGAGCGACTCGGTGATCCCGCCACCACCCAAGATCGTGACCCGACCGCCGAGCAGGTTGCGACCACGAGGACCGGTCCACTCGCTCGCTCGCGTGTATCCGGCGACGTGACGCAGACCGCCCAGGCCGAGCGCCAACGCGATCTCGGCCACCGGTTCGGCGTACACCCCTTTGCCGCACGTCCACGTGCGATGCCGATCGAGGTGCTCCACGAAATTCTCGATCCCTGCGAACGGCAGTTGCACCCAGGCGGCGTCGGGCGCTGCATCGAGCGCAGCGAGCAACCCGTCGACGTCGTACGCCGCGCCCCAAACAATGGCATCGGCCGGGCCTTGCTCCACCAGTTCGCCGCCGCCGTCGCTCACGGCCGAACTCAACCACTCCGGCGCACCGGACGGGCCGACAACAATGCGCGGTGCGTGCTGGCGAGACATCTCGTCGCACGGTAGCCGTCTGACACGATGAGGGGATGAACACTCCGATGAACCGGTCTGTGGGGGTACCGCGTGAGGTCAAGACGGCCGAGCATCGCGTCGCGATCACGCCCGATGGCGTCCGCGAACTCGACCGACACGGCGTCGACGTGTACGTCGAGACCGACGCTGGTGCCGGCGCCTCAATCACCGACGAGGACTTCGTAGCCGCCGGGGCGACGATCGTGCCTACGGCGGCCGACGCATGGGCGCGGCCGATGGTGGTGAAGGTGAAAGAGCCAATGGAGTCAGAGTTCGGGTTCTTGCGTCAAGACCTGACGCTGTTCACCTACCTCCACCTCGCCGCATACCCCGCCGTGGCGGATGCACTGATCGAGACGAAGACGACCGGCGTCGCCTACGAAACGGTGCAGCTCGCCGACGGCGCACTGCCGCTGTTGGCACCGATGAGCGAAGTCGCCGGCCGGTTGGCACCACAACAAGGTGCGCACTTTCTCGAGCGGCACAACGGTGGCCGTGGTGTGCTGATGGGGGGCGCTCCCGGCGTCCGGCCGGCCAAGGTCGTCGTGCTCGGGGCGGGCAACGTCGGCTGGAACGCGGCGTGGATCGCCGCCGGGATGGAAGCCGAGGTCGTGCTGCTCGACAAGAACCTCGATCGGCTGCGCTGGGTCGATCAAATCCATCAAGGCCGCATCGTCACGCTGGCTTCGAACCGGGGAGCAATCGAACGATCGGTGATCGACGCCGACCTCGTCATCGGAGCGATCCTCGTCGCCGGTGGCCGAGCCCCCGTCGTCGTCGACGCGGCACTCGTCGCGGCGATGAAGCCGAGGTCCGTGATCGTCGACGTTGCCGTCGACCAAGGGGGATGCATCGAGACCACGCTCGAGACCACGCACGACGATCCGGTCTACGAGAAACACGGCGTCGTGCACTACGCAGTCGGCAACATGCCCGGCGCCGTCCCGTACACCAGCACCTACGCGCTGACCAACGCCACGCTGCCGTTCGTGCTCGACGTGGCAGTGCACGGCGCACTCGGAGCGGCTCGCCGTGATCCTGCGATCGCGCCCGGCGTCAACACGCACGGCGGCGCGCACGTCAATCCCGCTGTGGCCGACGCGCTCGGTGCCCCGGTCCGCGATCTCAGCGAGGTGCTCGGCTGAGATTCGCACTCACTGCGGCGTTGGCGAGCGTCATTTCCGGAGCTGCATGCACAACGAGCGACGAGGGCGCGTCGTCGATGACGAGCTCGGTGAGGCGCTCCCCGGCCACAACTGCTGCACCGACACCTGGTTTCGAGACGCTGCCCCCGGTACCGCGTTTCGAATACTCAGCCGATCCAGGAGACGTCGTTGCCAACGTGTCGAGCTCGACCGCCAACGGCGTGCAGCTCCCTGTCTTCACGCTGTACGGCGACGGCACGGCGATCGCCATCACCCAAGACGGATGGGTCACCGATGTCATCAGCTCGTTGACGATCCAGGACTATCTGGCCGACGCCGAGTCGGCCGGCCTGCTCGATGGTCCACTCACCTTGCGCCAACCCGGTACAGAGGCCGGCCCGGACATCGAGGCCGAGTTCAACGTCGACGGTGAATCGATCACACACGCGATCGACGTTGCCCGCGTCGACGAGTCGTCTGGCCTGTGGGCGTTTCTCCTCCGTTCGGCGACTCGCAATCAGTTCGGGCTCGACACGCCGTTTGCGCCAACTGCGTGGGTCAGTTGCGATGCCACGGGCTGTGCGCTCACCGACGAGCCAGGTGACGGTGACGCGCGACCCGTGCTCCCACACGAGAACAGCGAACAAGTCCTCGCCGAGTCAGCAACGCAACGAAGCTCCTGACGGCCGCCGCTCACTCGATCGCAGCGAAGTTTGCGTGCGATAACACCCGCCAATCGCCGTCTTCGAAGTGGAACGTGCTCAGCCGTGGAGCAAAGCCCGGTGCGGCGGCACCGTCGTCGGTTGTCAGGTCGACATCGATGCTCCACCGAACAACGACGACGTCGCCGTCTTGGGTCACGACCACCTCGTCGCTGATCGTCGCCTCACCCACCTGCGGTGGAGAGGCCAGATACTCGGACTTCGTCGCAACGCTCCCGTCCGACCGCATCAGTTGAAACGAGTCGGACAGGAACGCGTCGAGTTGCTCAGGATCACCGCCCTGGAGCACGGTGACGAACTCTCCGACGAGCTCACGCCCTGTTGCCGTCGGATCGTCGAGCGGCGCGGCCGGACCGTCATCGCTCGAGCACGCCGCCAACGACAGGAGGGCGACGACCACCAGGAGGCCGCGTGCAGGTCGACCGGGCGCTGGCTGCGATGCGTTCATACGTGATCGTTGCAAGGACACCACCACAGTCAGCCTCAGCGCGGGTGGCAGCACTCAGGCGGGAGTGCCGACTCCGAGCGTTCCTTCGAGGTCGACCACCTCGCCGACGTCGACGAAGCCGCCGTTCTGCCACTGGATGATCTGCGCTCCTTCGCCGATGTATCCATCGTTGGCGTCCATCGTGAAGGTCAGTCCGTCGCGCAACAGGGCCGCCTGATAGTCAATGTTGCGGGCCGCGTTCATGATTCCTTCGCGGCTGAGGTTGCCCTCCGCAGCGGCCTCCTCGATCGACCAGACAGCCAGTTCGGCCGCCGTCCAGCCCATGCTGGCGAGCCCGCCCGGGGCGGCGTTCGAGCCGCTTGCGGCGAAGGCGTCGAGGTATGCAGCCACTGCGTCATCATTGGCGGCAACGTCGGGGTTGGTCACGTCTTTGATGTTCGCCGAGGTGTAGACGCCCTCTGCGCCGCCGTTCTGTACTGCGCCGAACACGATCTCGTCAGCGCACGTTGCGGTCATGTAGACGAGCGGATCGAAACCGCTGTTCGCGGCCTTGGCGTTCTCGAGCTCGGTCATGAACGCAATGCACTGTGCGCCGAGCGGAACAGCGAGTATCGCGTCAGGGTCGGCGGCAACGAGATTGGTCATTTGAGAACTGGGTGCACCCGAGCTCACCGGATCGATGACCTCGGTGGCGACGATGTCGATCCCGAGGTCGTCGGCCATCGCGGTCATCGATGCGGCGTACGCCTGACCGAACTCGTTGTTGACGTAGAAGAGGGCGAGCGACGACCCTTCACCGAGCTCACTGGCGACGAAGTCGGCCCAGATGGCGGACTCGATCTCGTAAGCCGCGAGCAGTCCGGTGGTCCATGGGTACTCGTCGATGTAACCCCAGTCGGAGTCGCCCGTCGCCGCCCACAGCTGGGGGACGCACATGTCGTTGGCCAGGTCGCGAATCGCCAGATTGTTCGGCGATCCAAGGACGCCAGCGAGGATGTCAACGTCTTCGTCGTAGATCAGCTGCTCCACGTTGGCCGAGGTGAGGTCGGCGGCGTATTGGTCATCCTTGATGATCAGCTCGATGTCATGGCCGTTGACGCCACCGAACTCGGCGTTGTAGTAGTCGACGTAGGCCCGCATTCCGTCGGCGAAGGGAGCGAACAGCACAGCCGGACCGCCCGACAGGGGAACCGAGGAACCGATCGTGACCGGCCCGTCGATCAGCTGGGCGGCGCGTTCGGGGTCCTCACACACCGTGAGGTCGACTTCAAATCTCGCTGGGTCGAACGACGTCTCGGTCGACTCGTCGCCGGTCTCGGTGGTCTCGTCTCCGGCTGTCTCCTCCACGTCCGGATCGTCCTCCGTCACGTCCACATCGTCCTGCGTGGATGGCTCGGTGGACGGGGTATCGGGTGCTGACGACCCTGCCGAGTCGTCGGCAGTCGAGTCGTTGCCGCATGCGGCTCCGATCAGTGCGCATGCGGTGGTCAGTGCAAGCAGACGACGCGTCCTGCTCATGTCGATGTTCTCCTTTTCGGGTCGGCAACACCCTGCTGCGGGGCCGTCGACGACGCTACGGACGGGGGCCTTCGCGGAATCTGAGCGGCGCCCGAAGATTTCCTTCAACGGAGGACGCGATCTCCGCAGCCATTGGGCGTGAGTGCTACGCCGAGTCGGCCGGTCTCATCGGGGCGCTCGGAGGACGCCGGCCGACGGCCACCGGTGGGCGTCAACTACCGGCATCACCCAGATGTCAGTGGGCCCCGACGGTCCGGTCCCTGCGCCCCGGTGTCAGAACGCGTCCACAGACGGCGGTACAGCCCATCGACGGACCGCAGGTCGTCGTGTGGACCGCATTGCACGATCGCGCCGTCGTCGACAACCATGATCTGGCTCGACTCGGTCACGGTCTGCAACCGATGGGCGATGCTGATCGTCGTTCTGCCGACCTCGGCGGCGGCGATCCCGGCAATCACGGCTGCCTCGCTGCGCTCGTCGAGATGAGCTGTGGCTTCGTCGAGCACGAGGACACTCGGATCGACGGCGACTGCTCGCGCCAGGCACACCAGCTGGCGCTGCCCCGCCGACAGCCGTCGCGATCCACCCGTTGGCGTGTCGTATCCGAGGGGCAACGATGAGATCAGGTCGTGCGCGCCTACCGTCATCGCCGCCTCCTCGACCCGTGCGCGGCTCGCCCCCGGAATGCCGTACGCAATGTTGTCGTGCAACGTGCCTTCGAAGAGGTGCGGTTCTTGCGGCACATAGCCAACGATGCCCGCCCCGCCGTCCGGTAGCTGCGCTCGACGAGCCCCGATGTGCACCTCACCCTGATCCGGGGCATAGAACCCGACGATCAGCTTGGCCAGTGTCGACTTGCCGGCACCGGTGGGGCCGACGATGGCGACGTGCTCGCCGGCGGCGATATCGAGGGTCACGGCATCGAGCGCAGGTTCCTCGAGTCCGGGGTAGGTGAACGTCACATCGTCGACCCGCACGGTCAGCGCATGACCCTTCGCCGATTCGCTACTGGCGTGGTCGTGATCGATCGGCTCGGCGTGGAGCTCGCGGAGACGAGTGAACGCTACGTGCGCAGCGATCCACTGATCGAGCAGCTGGGCGAGTTGTTGGACCGGAGCGAAGAACTGACCCACCAACAGGACGAAGGCCACGAGCGCGCCGAGGCTCAGCTGCCCGGACTCGACCATCGCCGACCCCATGGCGTACGTCAGCGCGACCGCCGCCGTGGACAGGAACTGGATGGTCGGGAAGTAGATCGAGATCAAACGGACCGCCACCAGACGCGCATCGCGATGGCGGCCCGAGGTGTCGGCGAATCGCTCGGCGTGGTGGTCGCCCTGCTCGTGGAGCTGCACGGCGGGCGCGCCGGCGATCCCTTCGTGGAGATCTGCATACACAGCCGCCAGCGCCTCGCGAGTGTGTGAATGCGCCGAACGTGCGAACCGGCGGAACACACCGGTCGCCACAACGGCGACGACGATGATCGCAACCTGGCCGAGCGCGAGCCGCCAATCGAGCAAGAACATCGCGATACCGATCACTGCCGAGGTGGCGATGCTGACGACGACCCCGACGAGCCCGTTGGTGAACAGTTGAGACAGTGCGTCGACGTCGGCGGTCAGGCGGGCGGTCGTCTTGCCGGAGGGATGACGGTCGAAGTAGGCCGTCGGCAACCGCAATGCGCGACGGTAGGTGCGGAGCCGGAGCACGTACAGGATCCGCTCAGCGGTGCGGCCGGTATGCACCGCTGTCGCCCACGTAATCCCGAAGGTGGCGACCAGTGCCGCCGCCAACACGGCGACCACAACGACCAGCGCACCGGTGTCGCCGGGCACGATGGCCTGGTCGATGCCCGCTTGGATCACTAGCGGGGCGGCGAGCGCCGCCAGACTCGACCCTGCCACCAGCACGAGGGCCAGCCACAGCGATCGGTGGAAGGGTCGCAGCAACGACGCAAAGCCCAATCGCTCATCGCTCGATTGCGCGGCGATCGATTCGTCGGGCTCACCGGTCAGAGCGGGCAACCGATCGACCGCATGCAGCAACTCGGGTGATGCGGGGACCGCTTGAGAGCGTTGTGGTCGGGCTGGCGCTGCTCCGCGGCTGAACGCCAAGGACCGAGCTGACCCTTCGGACACCTCGATGGCAGCACCCCGAGGCACGTGCTGACCGACATCCACGGCGTCGGTGTACACATCTCGATAGATCTCGTTACCGGCACGTAGCTCCTCGTGAGATCCCTCCGCCACAATGCGTCCGCCGTCGAGGACTGCCACTCGGTCTACGTGGGCCAACGTGGAGCGTCGCTGGGCGATGATCAGTGTCGTTCTGCCGCACCGCAGATGGCGCACGTTGCCCAGGATGCGCGCCTCGGTTACGGGGTCGACCGCTGAAGTCGCAGCGTCGAGGACCAGCACGGAGGGGTCGGCGAGCAGCGCGCGGGCGATCAGCAGCCGCTGCCGCTGCCCACCCGAGAGCGTCAAGCCGCGCTCACCCACGACAGTGTCGTAGCCATGTGGGAGCGCGTCGATCTCGGTGTCGATGCATGCGCTCCGGGCAACGTTGCGGACCTCCGCATCGGTGGCGTTGGGGCGAGCCAGTGCGATGTTGTCGCGCACCGACGAGGAGAACACGAACCCGTCGTCGCCGACGACCGCGACGCCTCGATGCAATGCTGCCGCTGTGAGGTGGCGCACGTCGAGGCCGTCGATCATGACCGCCCCGTCGCCCACGTCGTGTCGCCGCTGCAGCAGCTTCGTCAACGTTGAACTGCCAGCCGCAGTGCGCCCGACGATCGCCACCGTCGTCCCAGCCGGCACGTGCAGGTGGAGGCCATCGATCACGGGATGGTCGGGGTCGTAGCCGAACGAGACACCATCGAAGCGAACATCCCCGGCGATCGGGTCGAGATGGACGTCGCCCCACTCGATGGCTGGATCGGTGTTGAGCAGTTCAAGAATGCGCTCGGCTCCGGCGCGCGCCTGCTGGGCGTTGGCCAGCGAGTTGGCCAGCATTCGCGCCGGGTTGGTCAATTGTGCGAGGTAGGCGTTCGCGGCGATGAACGTACCGATCGTGATCGAGCCGCGAATGGCCATCCACCCACCCACACCGAGTAGGGCGATCTGGCCGAGCGACGGAGTGGCGGCGAGGATGGCGCCGTAGCGGCCGGTGAGACCCACGGTCCGGCGCCGAGAGCGGAACAGATCCCGGGCCCGTGATCCGTATCGAGTGAGCTCCCGCGTTACCTGACCGAACGCCTTGACGATGCGGATACCGACGACGGTGTCCGCCACGGTGGAGACCACCTCTGCGCCGGCTCGCTGATCGGCCCAGGTACTCGGAAACACCGTCGCCCGGAGGCGCCGAGCGGCCAGCGCCACCAGCGGAACGACGGCGAACACGATGAGCGCGAGCGGCGGCGAGATCCATAGCAGCGCAATCACACCCACCGTCAGGGCGGTGACGTGTCCCGCGATGATGTGCCACTGCTGCAGAAATGACTGCACGAGCGTGACGTCGGCGGTCGAACGGGCCATGAGATCACCGGTGCCGTAGCGCTCGCGGGTGGTCTCGTCGATGCGCTGTATGTGCGCGAACATGGCCACTCGCAGGTCGTGCTGCACGTTGGTGGCGAATCGATTGCCGGCGAATCGACGGACACGAATCGAGATCGCGTTGATCAGGCCGATCGCCAACAGCGCAATGACCAAGGGCCACAGCGGTGCGGTACCTGCATCGATCGCGTCGTCGACGATGGTGCGTTGCACCAACGGCCCGAGTCCGAGTGCGGCTGCGCCGATCATGCTGAGCGCCGCCGCAAGAACCAGCGACCGACGGTGCGGAGCCATCACTGGCCAGAGCCGACGCACCCACTGCGTGCTGGCCGTCGACGAGGGGGCGACGCTCATCGTCGACCGCGCGCCGCCCGTCGCTGACGAACGAAACGGTCGACTGCGCCGGCCAGGTCGTCGAGGGCGACCCGTGCGCGGTGTGGGTCGTCACAGTGTTCGATGATCTCGTCGAGTGCAGTCGCCAAGCGCTCCTCGATCGCGGCGAGCACGTCGCAGCCGGTGTCGGTGATCGTCACTGCAACCGCGCGTCTGTCGCTTTCGTCGAGGCGGCGAACGGCGAGACCGCGTTCGACGAGACCGTCGACGGCATCGGTCACTGCAGGCTTGGACAATTCGAGGAGACGACTGACTCGTCCGGCACGCTCTGGGCCGTCGCCGAGCATGGCCAGGATGCGGTATTGCGACAAGGGAAGTTGGTCGCCGAGACGCCGCTCGAGGAGTCGAGCACAGCTGGTGATGACGAACGCCGGAGACTGCACCGACGGCAGCGTAGCCGTTAGTTCGGCAACCGAACCATCGGTGGATCAGCAGGTTCGGACCGTTTCGGAGCACGACCCAACCGAGACGAACGCCGCCAAACGGCAGTTGATTGCCGCCAAACGGCAGATGATTAGGGTGACCGCAATGCGAGACCTCAAGCTTGGCTACAACACCGGATACTGGTCGGCCGGCCCCCCAGCGGGTGCCGCCGAGGCGGTACTCGAAGCAGAGCGGCTCGGTTTCAACTCGATATGGACCGCCGAGGCATACGGTTCGGACGCACTCTCGCCGCTCGCGTGGTGGGGCGCGCAGACCGAACGGATCAAACTCGGCACGGCGATCTTTCAGATGTCGGCGCGGACGCCTGCTGCTACCGCGATGGCAGCGCTCACGATGGACCACCTGTCTGGTGGACGGTTCATCTGCGGACTCGGCGCATCGGGTCCTCAGGTGGTCGAGGGATGGTATGGACAGCCGTACCCGCGTCCCCTGGCACGCACTCGCGAGTACGTGGCGATCATGCGTGAGATCTTCGCTCGCGAGCAGCCGGTCGAGTTCCACGGCGATTTCTACGACATACCGTTCCACGGCGGTGCCGGCCTCGGGAAGGCGTTGAAGCCGACGCTGCACCCGCTGCGCACCGACATTCCGATCGTGCTTGCGGCCGAAGGCCCGAAGAACGTCGCGCTGTCGGCGGAGATCTGTGATGGCTGGCTGCCGCTGTTCTTCTCTCCGAAGGAAGACAAGTTCTACCGCGAGTGCCTCGAGCAGGGTTTCGCCGCCTCCGGCGATCCCACGAAGGCCGAGCGCTTCGAGGTGTCGTCGAACGTGATGGTGATCCCCGGCGACGACGTGGAGCAGTGCGCCAATCTGGTGCGCCCGTTCCTCGCGTTGTACGCCGGCGGAATGGGTGCCCGCGGCGCCAACTTCCACTTCGAGGTGTTCGCCCGCATGGGTTACGAAGGTGTGGCCACGAAGGTGCAGGAGCTGTACCTCGACGGCAAGAAGCAGGAAGCTGCGGCGGCGATCCCGTTGGAGATGGTCGAAGACGTGGCCCTCGTCGGCCCGCCCGAGAAGATCCGCGACGAGTTGCCGCAGTGGCGCGAGACGTGCATCACCGAGATGCTGCTCAACGGGCCCGCTGCAGCGCTGCACGGCTTCGCCGAACTGCTGTCGTGACCCCCTAGAGGCGCCGACTCGGTCGCACGCCGTGTCCGTGTCGGGTCGGACCGACACGGCTGGCACGAGCACCACTCGGCATCTACGGTCACCCTCCGGTGGAAAGGGGCTTGCAATGACGGTGGCACTACGCGAGCACGCAGATCAGCGCGGCGACGAGTGGTCGCTCGATGACGGCGCCGGGCGAATCACGTGGGCCGAGGAGAACGAGCGAACGAACCGGCTGATCCATGGACTACGCAACCTCGGACTGCGGGCGGGCGACACCGTTGCCATCCTCGGCGGGAATCGGCGGGAGTGGGTCGAGGCGGCGAGCGCCGCGTCGTACAGCAGCCTCGTGTTCGTTCCGGTCAATTGGCACTTCTCCGTCGACGAGGCGGCCTATGTGCTGTCCAACTCCGGTGCGCAGGCGATGATCGCGGACGTCGAGTACCGCGACACCGCGCATGCCGCCGCCGAACGTGCGGGCCTCGACGTCCGTGTCGCCTACGGCGGCTCAATCGACGGGTTCACCGACTACGACGACCTGCTCGCCGCGTCGTCACCTGCCGAGCCGGTCGATCAGGGCGCTGGCCGACCGATGTTCTACACGTCGGGGACGACAGGCCGACCGAAGGGCGTCGTACCGGCCGTCGACACCGTCGGTGACGATCCGCGCACACTGCTCCAGCAGCGAGTGGACCGGGTCGTTTCGATGCAGATCCCGACCGACGACGGGATCGCCTACAACGGCGCGCCGCTGTATCACGCAGGTCCACTCGTGTTCGCGTACATCCCACACGACGCCGGGTCGCGATTGATTCTGCGTCGCAAGTGGAACGCCGCCGAGATGCTCGCGCTGATCGAGTCAGAACGAATCACCACGGCCTACGCCGTTCCGACCCACTTCGCCCGCCTCCTCAAGTTGCCCGATGAGGTCCGCCACGCCCACGACCTGTCGAGCCTGCGGACTGTGTGGCACACCGCCGCCCCGTGCCCTCCCGACGTGAAGCGGCGGATGATCGAGTGGTGGGGCCCGGTGATCTACGAGCTGTACGGAGCAAGCGAGGGCGGACCGGGCGGTACGTCGTTCACTTGCACCTCCGAGGAATGGCTGGCTCATCCAGGCACCGTCGGCAAGCCGAACCCCAACACCGAGGTACACATCCTCGACGACGACAACAATGACCTCGCTCCCAACGAGGTCGGACAGATCTACGTGCGCAGCCGCAACGGCGGCGACTTCAAGTACCTCAGCGACGACGACAAGACGGCGTCGGTACACCTGGCGCCGGGCATGTACAGCTTCGGCGACATCGGCTACATGGACGACGACGGGTTCCTCCACCTGTCCGATCGCCAGATCGACATGATCGTCTCGGGCGGCGTGAACATCTATCCGGCCGAGATCGAGGCGGCACTGTTCGAGCACGAGCTGGTCGCCGATTGCTCGGTCTTCGGGATCCCCAACGACGACTTCGGCGAGGAGGTCAAGGCAGCGGTCGAACTCGTCGACGGCGCTGACCCAGCGGCCGCCGAGGCGCCACTCAAGCGGCACTGCCGGGAGAAACTCGCCGGGTACAAGGTGCCGCGCTCGTTCGACTTCGGGCCGCTCCCGCGCACCGCCACGGGCAAGCTCCCCAAGCGGCTCGTGCGAGCGAGGTACTGGGAAGGCACCGGCCGCTCGATCTAGAGGTTCGTTGCCGCGATCGCACGTCGCTGGTGTCACCATTGACCGCGATGGCCGACTCCGTCCCGCCGCTGCTCGCTGCGCTGCCGACGCGCGACGTCCCGGCCGACGAATCGCTCGACGCGTTCACCGGCTATCTCGACGGTGCCGGCATCGAGCCGTATCCCGCCCAGGAGGAGGCGATCTTCGAGATCGCACTCGGCAACCACGTGATCGTCAACACGCCAACGGGGTCGGGGAAGTCGTTGGTGGCGACGGCGGCGCACTTCCTGGCACTCGCCGACGGTCGTCGCAGCATCTACACCGCTCCGATCAAGGCGCTGGTCAGCGAGAAGTTCTTTGCGCTGTGCCGTGAGTTCGGGTCGGAACAGGTGGGGATGGTCACCGGTGACGCCGCAGTCAATCCCGACGCGCCGATCATCTGTTGCACCCAGGAGATCCTCGCCAACCGCGCCCTCATCGACGGGCGCCGAGCCGACGTCGACGTGGCGATCATCGACGAGTTCCACTTCTACGGCGACCCTCAACGAGGCTGGGCCTGGCAGGTGCCGCTGCTCGAATTGCCGCTCACGCAGTTCGTGTTGATGTCGGCGACGCTCGGCAACGTCGAGTTCTTCCGCCGTGATCTCCATGCCCGTACCGACCGCGAGGTCAGCCTGGTGCGTTCGGCGACGCGGCCGGTGCCGCTCGACTTCGAGTACCGCAACTCGACCACTCATCGCAGCGTCGAGCAGCTCCTCGAAGCGGGCAAGGCGCCGGTGTACCTCGTGCACTTCACCCAGCGTGAGGCCACCGAGGCGGCGCAGAACTACATCGCCCTCGATCCGTTGACCAAGGACGAGAAGGCTGTGGTCAAAGAGGCCCTGGGCGGGTTCCGCTTCGACTCCCCCATCGGCAAGGACCTGCGCCGGTTCATCACCGCTGGCATCGGCGTGCACCACGCCGGGCTGTTGCCAAAGTACCGATTGCTGGTGGAGCAGCTGGCCCAACGCGGGCTGCTGAAGATCATCTGCGGCACCGACACCCTCGGCGTCGGCGTCAACGTGCCGATCCGTTCGGTGCTGTTCACCAAGTTGTGCAAGTACGACGGCAACAGTGTGCGGTTGCTGACCAATCGTGAGTTCGCCCAGATCGCCGGCCGAGCGGGACGCAAGGGGTTCGACGACCGAGGCGACGTGTGGGTGCAGGCGCCCGAGCACGTGGTGGAGAACCTGCGGCTGCAGCAGAAGGCTGAAGCCAGCGGCAAGAAGAAGGTCGTGAAGAAGAAGGCCCCCGAGCGGGGGTACGCCCATTGGAACGAGGACACGTTCCGCCGGATGGTCAACGGTCAGCCCGAGGCGTTGCAGTCGCAGTTCCGGGTGAACCACCAGATGGTGATGAGCCTGCTCGACCGGCCGATGAGCGAAGGCGAAGACGGGTGCGCGGCGGTGCGGCGCATCCTCACCGACAACCACGACACCCGCAAGCAGCGCCGCGGCCACATCCGCCGGGCGATCTCGATCTACCGCTCGCTCACCGCCGCCGAGCTGCTGGAGTTCCCTGACCCTCCCGATGACCTGGGTCGCTCGGTGCGGGTCAACTTCGACCTCCAGGACGAGTTCGCCCTCCACCAGCCGTTGTCGTTGTGGGCCGTGGAGGCGATCGGACGAGTGCGCGAGGCCCGCCGCGATGCCACGGCGGTCGACGTCGAGTCCTCCGACATCGACGACCCGCCGGCAGCCGATGTCGATCCGTTGATCGACGCGCTCGACATCCTCACGCTCGTCGAGTCGGTGCAGGAGAACCCTGGCGTGATCCTGGCTGCGCAGCTCGATCGGGCCAAGGACGAGTTGATGGCCGAGATGAAGGCCGCGGGAGTTGAGTACGAGGAGCGGATGGAGCGGCTGTCGCAGGTCGAGTACCCGAAGCCCAACCGTGACTGGATCTACGACGACTTCGACCGGTTCCGTCAACGCCACCCGTGGGTCGGATCCGACAACGTCGGCCCGAAGTCGATCGCTCGCGAGTTGTTCGAACGCTCGATGACGTTCGGCGAGTACGTGCAGAGCTATGGGCTGAAGCGCTCCGAGGGCGTGGTCCTGCGGTACCTGTCCGATGTGTACAAGGGACTGTTGCAGAACGTGCCCGACGAGGCGCGTACCGACGACCTCGACGATGTCACCGCCTGGCTCGGGGCGGTCGTCCGTCAGGTCGACTCCAGTCTGATCGACGAGTGGGAACGGCTGGTCAACCCCGACGATGAGAATCTCGTCGAGGCGGAAGTGCGACCGTCGAGCGGCGAACGATCGATCGTCGACGACGAGCGGGCGTTCCGGGTGATGGTGCGCAACGCTGTGTTCGACCTGGTCCGTCGCCTGGTGTCCGGCACCGACGTCGACGATCAGCTGCGCGCCGCGCTCGAGCCGTACTGGCACGAACACGACGCGATCGACACCGGCCCGGACGCGCGCCACGGCTCGTTGTTCTCCTACGACCCGGCGACCGGCGCGGTCGAGCAAACCATCCTCGATCCCGACGAGACCGGCGAGTGGCGCGTGGTCGCCACCGTCGACCTCGACACCTCGCGCACCGAGGAGCGCGTCGTGCTGACGAACATCGCCATCGTCAATCGCGCTGGACAGCCGTGAACAGTCTCAATACGGCGTTGGCACGGGGAGCCTGTCGAGATGGCTCAATTCAGAAGCACAGGAGCCGTTCAGGTCGAGCGTAGGTACAACCGGGCTAGTTGGAGTGCACCAGCACCCGGGAACGCGCATGCACGACTTCGACGACGCACCATCGAACACCAGCGGCAACAGACCATTCACAGAGGTATTGGAGGCAGCGGTCTCGCGGCGCACGGCGATCGTTGGCGGCCTCGCGGCAGCCACGGCTGCACTCGTTGGACCTTCGATCGCGAGAGCGAGTGGTGAGCTCGCCGGCGCACCGCTCAACGACAACGTCGATGCGAGCGGTGCCTCGGACTCGGCCAGCGACGAGCTCGTCGGGTTCCGGCCCTCGGCAAACCCGGGCGGCCCGGATCCGACCATCTCGGACGACTACCGCTACCACGTACTGATCCCGTGGGGTACGCCGCTCTTCCCCGGCGTTCCTGAGCTCGACCCTGAACACGTCGAATTGAACTCGGCGGCCGACCAAGAACGCCAAGTCGGTCTCGGTCACGACGCGATCTGGTTCTTCGCCGACGACGACGGTCGCTCGAACACGAGCGGGGTGCTGTGCATCAATCATGAGTTCGCCAGCAACGAGCACTGCCTTCGCCAGGCCGACCCGGACGGTCTCGACGACGTCCGTCGTTCACAGGCGGCGCACGGTGTGTCGGTGGTCGAGCTGGCACGCCATGACGCCATGTGGACGCCGGTCGTGCCGGGCAGACGAAATCGGCGGATCACGCCGAACACGCCGGTCTCCTTTTCAGGACCTGCGGCGGCGAGCAAGCTGCTTCGCAACACAGCCGGCAACGCGACCGTGGGCACGGTCAACAACTGTGCCCACGGTGTCACCCCGTGGGGGACGTACCTCACCTGCGAAGAGAACTTCAACGGCAATTTCGGCACCGAGGATCCGACGTGGCAGCCATCTCCCGCACAGGCCCGCTACGGACTCACGAGCACCGGAGCGGGGTACGGCTGGCACCGCTTCGACGATCGATGGGATCTTGCCGACCCTGCGTACGAGAACGAGTGCAACCGATTCGGATGGGTCGTCGAGATCGACCCCCACGACCCGGCGTCGACGCCGTGTAAGCGCACCGCACTTGGGCGATTCAAGCACGAAGGCGTGGCAATGACAGTCGGTCGTGGGGGCCGGATGGTTGCCTACATGGGCGACGACCAGCGGTTCGACTACATCTACAAATTTGTTTCGGCCGACGACCATCACACGATGCGCGCAGCGGGCCGCAGTCCGCTCGACGAGGGCACGCTCTACGTCGCGCGCTTCGATGACGACCAGACCGGCGAGTGGTTGGAACTCTCGCCGCGTCACCCGCAGCTAGCAGACAAGCCGATCGACTGGATCCTGGTGAACGCACGGGTCGCCGCAGACATCGTCGGGGCCACTCCCATGGACCGTCCCGAGTGGGTGACCGTTGGGCCTGATGAGGAGCTCTACTGCGCGTTGACCAACAACGTCGAGCGTGGACAACCCGGCCAACCCGGCCCCGATGCGGCCAACCCCGCAGCGCCGAACGTGTCAGGCCACATCATCCGGTGGCGGGACGAAGATGGCCACATCGGCACGAGATTCAGCTGGGACATCTTCGTTATGGCCAGCGATACACACCCGGACAACGGCGGAAATCGAGCCGGCGCATTCAGCAGCCCGGACGGGCTGTGGGCCGACCCAGAGGGACGCCTCTTCGTTCAAACCGACGGCGCACAGCCGTTCGGCAACAACCAACTGCTGGTCGCCGACATCGCGCGCGGCGAATTCCGCCGACTCTTCGCTGGTGTCGCCGGCGACGAGGTCACCGGACTCGCTGTCACGCCCGACCGTCGGACGCTGTTCTGCAACGTGCAGCACGCAGGCGGGGGCAATCCCGACGTGACGAACTTCCCCGTGCCAGGACGTCAGGGGCCCCAGGTGCCTCGCGACGCGACGATCGCCATCACCCGCCGCGACGGCGGTGTCGTCGGTTCCTGAGTCTCATCGCAGCGCCGTTCGCTCCGCCGCAAACCGGGCAGGTGTGCCGCTCAGCCGGGACAGGTGTTGCGACGACGTGATGGGAGCGGTTCACCATCCGGACCGAAGTGTGGTCGTCACCGTCGACCTCGGGGTTTCGCGCGCCGAAGAGCGCGTCGTGCTCACGGACATCAGCATCGTCAATCGCGCTGGAGTCGGCTGAGCCGAACCAGACCGGAGCTCAGGCAACCTCATCGTGGTCGTCCTCGTCGGCATCACCGCTGCTGGCGTCGCTTCGGTCGAGCCGTCGACCGACCGGGGTGATCGGGGTGCCGTCGGGCCGGTAGTCGACGAGGCGGCCCTGTGCGTCGACGGACGACCGGAGCTTGGCTTGATGCTTGAAGCGGTTGTGCCGGCCGCAACGTGCCCGCCGTTGGCTGCATCGGTCAGACCGTTCTCGCTGACCCATTCAGCGACGTGGTCGACTTCACACACTTCACCGTCAACGGAACACCCGGCGTGGCTGAACGCGCGATCGGCCTCCGCGGACGACAAGATCGGCTCGCGATCGGCGAGGAATTCGCGAAGCTGTGGCCCATCGATCACGGTGATCTGACGTCGCCGTGAGGTCAGTCGTTCCGGGATCTGGCACATGCCCCACGACACCACACACGCATGGGCGACTCGAGCCTCGGAGCCGTTCTGCTTGAGGAGCGCATCGATCCGGGGGACGTTTCGCTCGATCTGGTTGACAGCACGGTGCCCGTAGAAATTGAGGTGTCCCTGCTCATCAGTGAGCCCGTCGGATGTCCACTTCGTCTCCAACGCGATCACCCCGCCAGGACCGATCGCGATGTGATCGATGTCGAACCCATCCATCGGCATGTTGTCGATGATCTTCCATCCCTTGCGGCTGAGCTTGCGCACTTCGCTGGATGTGCTCCACTCGCCGACCGCGGCGCTTTCGATTCGGCTGACCGAGACTGTGTCAGTGGCGACGTGGAGGAAGAGCAGCGACACGCCGCCGGCGAACCCAACGAACATCCACACAACCTCGGGGTTCGATACCCGGGCCAGATACACGATCACCAGGCTGCAGAAGGCGCAGTAGATCACCACTGCCGGGATGTATCGCCATCCAATCAGCCGGCGCCGCTCAGCACGAAGCGCTCGAGCCTGCTTGTCGAGACGTGCTCCGGCCTTGCGACGCATGAGTGTTCATCGGTCGAAGTGCTGTGCATCTGGAGCCCCGATGCTCCCGTCGAGATCGGGC
Organism: Actinomycetota bacterium; assembly: GCA_039177505.1. Classification (GTDB taxonomy): domain Bacteria; phylum Actinomycetota; class Acidimicrobiia; order Acidimicrobiales; family Ilumatobacteraceae; genus JABSQH01. The sequence goes on from JBCDFR010000029.1 coordinate 19,290, forward strand.
GACTCGCCGTCGTGGTCACTTCGCCTCGCCACACAGAGAGATGGGCATGGTCGGGATCGCACGACCAAGCGGAGCCCGAGCGCTGTGACACCGCTTGCGTACCGTGTTCACCGCCGACTCCTCGATGCGCGTTTTCGAAAGGACGCATCATGGACGAACTCCCCGATGGCTACGTGTCCATCCAGATCCACATGTCCCCACAGGTGCTCGCCGAACTGCGTTCAGCGGCCCACCGGGCCGGTCTGCCGTTCGACGTATGGCTGACTCAGATCCTGGCCCGCGGCGTTCGACGATCGCTGAACCGACGCCTGGTATGACCCGGTTATACTCACCGGTGGTGAAGACCGCCGTCTCGATCCCCGATCCGATATTCGAGGCTGCCGACCGAGTCGCCCGGCGGCGGCGGATCTCGCGGTCCGAGCTCTACGCGCTGGCCCTCACCCGGCTGCTCGAGGCCGAGGAATCACAAGGCATCACCGAGCGCCTCGACGACGTGTACCGCGACCGGCCCTCCGAGCTCGACGCCGGTCTGGCCACCCTGCAGGCCCTCGCCGTTGACGAGGACTGGTGATCGCACGCGGTGAGATCTGGTGGGCCGAGCTGGAGCCGCCGACCGGATCCGGACCGGGCAAGCGGCGCCCAGTGGTCGTCGTCTCGGCCGATTCGTTCAACCTCAGTCGTATCGGCACCGTCGTCGCCGCGGCGATTAGCAGCAACGTCGAACTCGCCGCCGCGCCCGGCAACGTCGCGGTTCCGGCCGAGCGCTCAGGGCTCCCCAAGGACTCCGTCGTCAATGTCTCCCAGATCGTCACACTCGACAAGCGGCAGCTCGGTGCACGAGTCGGTGAACTCGACCACGACACGCTCACTCAGATCGACGCTGGCCTCCGGCTCGTCCTCGATCTCGTCGCCGAATAATGCCGTCCAACACAACGGTCGGCGCGTCAGAGCGGCTTCACCATGCGATGGGTGATGGTGCTGCGCAGATCAGAAGATTGCGTGCCAGCAAGGCTGGTCCACTGCGGGGAACCGTCTACCCAGGACAGGTGTCGCGCCGCCGCGACGGGACCGGTTGGCCGTTCGGGTCGAAGCGGTGGCGGAAGGTGAAGGCGTAGGGCGTAGCGCCGTCTCGCCGCAGCGACTCCAGGCGTTCGATCGCCTCGGTCACGTCGGGCCGGTGGCCCTCGGGCACCCACCACAACACCGAGACCACCTGGTCCATCCGCTCGAACCACTCACGGCGGCGCCGAAGGAACGCCGTGTGATCGGACCGGTACACGTAGTCACCGAGCGCATCGATCGATTCCCACGTGGAGAAGTTGACCAGGATCGTCTCGTCGTCGAAGGGCCGCTCGGCCGTGGCGTTGCCGTCCTCGGTTTGAAATCGCCAGACGAATCCGGGCCATCCGTCTGCGAGCGCGTTGATCTCGTCGAGCGCGTTCATGAATGGTGCGACGATCTCGGAGTCGGTCGGCCCCCGCAACCGCCCGATATTGAGTTGTGCGAGGTGGTGACCGTCGACCGATGCCATGACGCCAGTCAACCATGGTCACGTCACTGCGGCTGTGCGGATCGCGGCTATCACTCATGCATCGGGCGGCATCGACGCGTACGATCGCCGATCTGGTGACAACGCTCGCAATCGACGTCGGTTCGACCAATGCCAAGGTGGGAATCGTCCACGACGGCACGGTCGTCGCACATGCCAGCACGCCTGTCGACACGTCGACCTCAGGCCCCGACGGCGCGATGGAACAGGACGCCGACCAATGGTGGTCGGCGGTATCGGCGGCGATCCGCGCGCTACCGGCCGACGATCGTTCGTCGATCGACGCGGTCGCCGTGACGGGACAGATGCAAGACCTGCTGTGCATCGGCGCCGACGGCCGGCCGGTCCGATCCGTCGTGCTGTACAGCGACACTCGCGCCGCGGCGGAGGCCGACGAGCTGGGCACGGAAGTCGACGGCTGGGCGGACGAAGTCGGCCGCCCACCCGACGCAACCTCGGTCGGCGCGAAGTGGCGGTGGTTGCAACGACACGAGCCGCAGACGGTTGCCGCGACCGACGTCGTCGTGTTCGGCGGTGCGGCCGAGATCGTCCGCCGGCTGACTGGCGTCGCCCGATGCGACCACACCGTCGCGTCGACCACCGGCCTCTACCACGCCACCGACCGACGGTGGTGGGACCCGATCATCAGCACACTGCAGCTTCCGGCGTCACCACTCGACGACGGCCGGCCACACGCCGTCAACGGTGCCGTTGCCGACACCCTCGGACTGCCGACCACGGCGCGGGTGGTGCTCGCACCGGGCGACGCCGTGGCCACCACGCTCGGCATCGTCGGCACCTCGCCCGACCGTCCCTACGCCTATCTCGGAACATCGGGCTGGGTCGCCGCGTCGACCACGACCATGCCCACGTCGAACGCGTTCGCTCTGCCTGGGCTGCGTCAGGATCATTGGGTCGCCGCCGCACCGATGATTGCTGCCGGCGCAACGGTCGACTGGGCCCGGGCGGTCCTGCTGGGCGACATCGACCACGATGAGCTCGATCGGCTGACCAGCGGCGTGTGTGCAGCGGCGTCCGGCGTACTCGCGCTCCCCCACCTCGACGGCCAACGGCTGCCCGAAGCCGACGCCACCGCGCGAGTGGCGTTGGTCGGCATGGGCCGGTCGACGACGCGTGCGACCATCGGAGCGGCAGTCCTCGAGGGGGTCGCCCACGCCCTGCGCCAGCTCACCACGCTCGTCGCGCCCGGCGATGGCACCGACGGCGAACTCCTAGTGTGCGGCGGCGGAAGCAGATCCGACTCGTGGTGCCAGGCGATTGCCGACGTAACCGGACGCACCGTGATTCGCACAGACGACGAGCATGCCTCGCTGATCGGGGCGGCATTGGCGGCTGACGGCGCGACCGCGCCGAGCGTCGGGTCCGACAACTCCTTCATCCCCGACGCAGCCCGCCATGGGTGCCACCAAACAGTCGCGCCAGCCTTCGACGACCTCGGACCGGCGCTAGCCCCCATCACCGCGCTGCTACAGGCAGCGGCAGCACAACGCCGCTAGAGCCCAACGGCCATGTCTGGTATCCGATCGGATACCAGAGGTGTACACTCAGGTTCCATGACGTCACCGTCCGGAGCCACGATCGCTGCGGCCCGAACAGAGGCTGGGCTCTCGCTGCGCGAGTTGGCGGGTCGCGCCGGCACCTCGCACTCGGCGATCGCCGCGTACGAGCAGGGGCACAAGGCTCCGACCACCGACACGTACCGGCGTCTGCTGCGATCGGCCGGATTCGCCGCCGACACCATGCTGCACAAACGCATCGGTCGAGGCGACGACGAACGTCGGGCCCGCGGACGGGAGCTGATCGACGTGCTCGAACTGGCGGACATGTTCCCAGCCAACGTCCCCCGAGCAATGACCTGCCCGCCGTTTGGTTATCAACAGTGACCAACCCGCCGCTCGGTCTTCCCGATCGCATCGTTGCGGTGCATCACTCCCTGACCACGGCCGAACTCCCACACGCTTTCGGCGGAGCGCTCGCGCTCGCATGGTGCACCGAGCGGGCTCGCGGCACGATCGATATCGACGTCAACGTGTTCGTGCCCGCCGAGCGATACCACGATGTGATCGATGCGCTCCCAGCCGGAACGACGGCAGACGACGATGCGATCGCTCAGCTCGCGCGCGACGGCCAGGCACGACTGTGGTGGGATCAGACACCAATCGACGTGTTCCTCGACACCACCGACTTCCACCACCAGGCGGCGACCCGCGTGCGGCGGGAGCCGTTCGGCGAGGTCGAGTTGCCGTTCCTCGCGTGTCGCGACCTGGCGGTGTTCAAGGCATTCTTCGATCGCACCAAGGACTGGGCCGACCTCGAGGCGATGCGCGACGCGGGCACGCTCGACCACGACGCAGTCGCCGGCACGCTCGTGCGGTACCTCGGCGGCGACGACCCGCGGATCGCCCGGCTGCGGGCGCTCGTCGTCTGACCGGCCGAGCGTCGGCGCCCACTACCGTGCAGCGATGGCACGGATTCTGATCACCGGCAGCAACAGCGGCTTCGGGATGTTGACCGCACTCTCCCTCGCCAAGGACGGCCACGACGTCGTGGCCACGATGCGCGACACCAACAAAGGCGACGACCTCCGAACACAGTCCGAAGGTCTGAGCGGCTCGGTCGAAATCCGGCAGCTCGACGTGGGCGACGCCGCCTCGATCGCTGCTGCGACCGCCGATGCCGACACGATCGACGTGCTCGTCAACAACGCCGGCTTCGAGGTGCAGGCGTCGGTGGCCATGCTCGACGACGACCTCCTCACCCGTCAGTTCGACACCAACGTGCTCGGGCCGGTGCGCCTCATTCGCTCCGTGCTGCCCGCATGGATCGAACGCGGCAGCGGCACCATCGTCAACGTGTCGAGCGTGGCCGGTGTCGTCGGCACCCCGTACACCGGGGCGTACGCCGCGTCAAAACATGCGCTCGAAGCATTGAGCGAGGCGCTGCACTTCGAAACCAGTCAGCAGGGCATTCGCGTCCGCATGATCGAGCCCGGACGGTTCAACACCGGGTTCGGCGCCAAGATGATTCGACCCGCCTCCTGGGCCGGCTCCGACGACGAGGCCCGATGCGAGCGGTTCCGTGCGTCGCTGTTCGCACTCGACGGCGACGACCCCGATCCGGATCCGCAAGAGGTCGCCGATGCGATCGTGCATGCGGCGCTCGACGCCGACGCGCCGTTCAGGCAGTTCGTCGGAACCGACTCACAGCTGATCTCCGGCGCCAAGGCATCGATGAGCTTCGAGGACTTCGAAGCGACGATGCGCGACACCATCAACTGGCACGAATAGTCGTCGTCGGCGCCGTTCTGTTCGCCGGAACGTGCGAATTCCGCACGGATTCCCCGGTTATTCGGTTCAGAGCGGTTTGACCATGCGGTGGACGGCGGCGCTGGGGACGAGCGGGATCGGTTTGGAACTCGACTCGACCTCGTAGCCGAGGCGCTCGTAGAGGCGTCGGGCGCCGTCGTTGTTGACGGCGACATCGAGGGTGATTCGCGCGCAACCTGCCGTGCGCGCCGTGTGCTCGGCGTTCTGCAACAAGGCCGAGCCGACTCCCTTGCCTCTGCCCGACTCGCCGACCGCGACGGCTTGCACGTACCAATCGCCGTCGGGGAGCCGATCCATGAAGTCGAAGATGCGCGCACCGAGACGGTGGAGCACCGCCATCCGGTACTTGCGGAACCCAGCTGCGGCAACCAACGGCGCATCGGTCGAGGTGGCGTGCTGTTCGGCGGAGTAGCCCGAGAGCATCCCAACCACCTCGCCATCGACCTCGGCGAACGTCACGTGTTCATGCGACAGATCGTGACCCGGAGCGAGAAACGCCTCGGCGACGATGCGTACCGACTGCGGCCCGAGCAGCGCCCGGAACGTGTTGTCGGCCGCCTGGTCGAGATACCGCGCGAACCGCTCACCGTCCGCGCGCTCGACGCGGGCTGACCGCAACGTGACCTCGCTCACAGATCCGTTCCGACCTGCGGCTAGCGATCGACGCGTTCGGTGAACCCTGCCGCAACCGTGCGGAATCGATCAGCTTCTCCAGCCATGACAGCCCCTCCGTCGATCGGCCGGCGTCGCCGGCACACCCGTAGCGAATCACGTGCGATCCGCACGGAGCAAGCGCGACATCGCCGACCGGTGAGGGGATGCGCCACCTGTAGGCCCTTTCGCTCACCGCAGCACGGCCGCCCCCACCACCGGTGAGGGAATGCGCCACCTGTGAGCCGTTTCGCTCACCGCAGCGGTCCCGCGGCGAGCGCCAAAAGCCCTGTTCACCAGGGATTTAGAAACGCCCACGCAACGGCCGCAAGCCGGTCGATGAAGTCAGAGCCAAGCGCATGGGTGGGGTTCCGATCCGGTCGTACGGTCGCCTCGTCCCCGGATCTCGGGGGCGTTCGTGAACATCGATCCGAAAGGAACCCACCCATGCGTAAGCGTCTTCCCGCCGCCCTCGTCGCTGTCGGAGCCCTCACTCTCGCCGCCTGCGGCGACGACGACGGTGACTCCACCGACACCACCGTGGCCACCACCGAGGCGGCGTCCGGCGACGAGATGTCCGAAGACGAGATGTCCGAAGACGACATGTCCGAAGACGAGATGTCCGAAGACGAGATGTCCGAAGACGAGATGTCCGAAGACGACATGTCCGAAGACGACATGAGCGAGGACGAGATGGCCGAAGCCGACGGCACGGTCGTCGACATCGCCGTCGCCCGCGACGACTTGACCGTCCTGGTCGCTGCGCTGCAGGCGACAGGCCTCGACGCGGCGCTCGCCGAAGCGGGCCCGTTCACCATCTTCGCCCCCACCGACGCCGCCTTCGAGGCCTACCTCGGCGAGATGGGCCTGACGGCCGACGACGTGCTCGCAGACGTCGACGCCACCGCCGTACTGCTCCAGGGGCACGTGGTGGCAGTCGCCGACGACGCGTCGATGGTGGCCAGCATGACCGACACTCCGTTCGTCACGCTCGCCGGTACGGAACTCCCCGTGACCGTCGATGGCGACACGGTGACCATCGGTGGTGCCACGATCATCGAAACCGATCTCTTCGGCACCAACGGTGTGATCCACATCATCGACACCGTCCTGGAGCCGGCCTGAGGTCGGTCACACGCCGTACCGAAGACCGTTCCGATTTCCCTACTGACACCGAATGAGGTCACGTGAGCCAGGTACACCATGAGCCAGGTCACTGAGCAGCATCCGGCCAGCGACCAGCGGATCGCCCGCCAGACACACACCCGGGCGGTCCGCTGGATGCACTGGATCAACTTCCCGCTCCTGTTCATCATGATCTGGAGCGGGCTGCGGATCTATTGGGCCGAGGACGTGTACGCCGTCGGCATCGGCTCGTGGCAGTGGTTCGCCTTCTTCCCCGACTGGTTCTACCAATGGTTCGGGCTTGAGCGCCGACTGGCTCGGGGCTTGGCGTTCCACTTCACGTTCGGCTGGTTCTTCGTGATCAACGGGGCGATCTATCTGACGTATCTCGCAACCAGCGGCCAATGGCGCAGCATCCTGCCCGACCGTAAGTCGGCCAAAGAAGCAGCCCAGGTGGTCGCCCACGACCTCCACTTGCGCAAGGACGCCCCACCGCAGGGCAAGTACAACGCCGCCCAACGCTGGTCGTACACCGCAGTGTTGGTGATGGCGATCATCATCGTGGTCAGCGGGTTCGCCATCTACAAACCGACCCAGCTGTATCCGCTGCCGCTGCTGTTCGGCGGATACCAAGGCGCACGCCTCGTGCACTTCTGGATGACGATCGGACTGTTCTTGTTCTTCCTCGTCCATGTGCTCCAAGTGGCCCGCAGCGGCTGGAACAACTTCCGATCGATGATCACCGGCTACTCGGTCGAACGCACTGACGCAGACGGGTCCGACGCTGCCGGCACCGATGGGCTCGACCCGACCGATGTGCGGTCCGACGATCGCCCCACCGCAGAGACAACGACATGAGCGACGAACACGAGAACGAGCGCACAGCCGACGAGCGGGCGCAGCAGCTCCGCGCCGAAGTCGACGCGCTGCCCACCATCGAGGTGGCCGATTTCAAGAAGCGCTCCCGCCGGTCGTTCCTCACCGGTGCGGTCGGCATCGGCGCTGCGTGGGCGGGCTGGCGATGGGTGCAGGACCAGCCGACCAACGACGGCATCCCCCAGGTCCTCCGTGACGGGCTCGAAGCCAACGAGAGCCTGTGGCGCACAGTGTCGGACAGCCGCATGGCACCGGAATTCCCGGTGTCGAAGGCCACGCCGATCCAGGTCAACGGCCGCATCGGCATCCGTGAGCCGGTCGAACTCGCGGGCTACACCGTGCGGGTCGAGGGCCCCAACGGCGACACGCTCGACGAGCTACCGATCAGCCACTTCGAGGCACTCCCCCAGCGCGACATGGTGATCGAGCACAAGTGCATCGAGGGCTGGTCGAGCATCGTCCACTGGGGCGGCACCCGCTTCAGCGACTTCCACGAGCGGTTCGCCGACGAGGTCGGCGACGTGCAGTACGTCCAGCTCCTCACGCCCGACGAGCAGTACTACGTCGGCTGGCACCTCGACAACATGCTGCACCCGCAAACGATGCTGGCATTACGGCAGGGCACCGAGCCGCTCGACGACGCACACGGCGCGCCGATCCGCCTGGCGACGCCAAACAAGTATGGCATCAAGACCCTCAAACGAATCGGCACGATTCGGTACACCAACGAGCGACCGGCCGACTACTGGGCCGAGCGCAGCTACGACTGGTACGCCGGATTGTGATCTCCTCCCGATCGATCGCCGGGATCGGTGCCGGAGTGCTCGGCGTGGCGGTGGTGGCCGCGCTCGCAGCGACGAGCACCGGAGCCGACGACGCCCCGGCAGCGGTACCCGCTACCGACCCTGCGGCGGCCGAGGGCACCGCAGCATCGGAGCGAGCATCGGCCGGGTCGACTGCACCGACGACGTCGCCACCGACAAACGCACCATCGATCGAGCTCCCGAATCGCGGCCTGCACCCGGAGTTCCGCGAGATCGACGGGTGGTTGCAGAGTGACGTGACCTCACTCGAAGCGCTGCGCGGCAAGGTCGTCGCCGTTCAATTCTGGACGTTCGGCTGCCACAACTGCACGGCCACGTTGCCCCACATGCAGGCGCTCTACGAGAACTACGGCGGTGACGACTTCGAGATCGTCGGGATCCACGCGCCAGAGTTCGACTGGGAGGCCGATGTGGGCAACATCGAACAGGCCGCGGACGAACTCGGCGTGACATGGCCGATCGTGCTCGACACCAACAAGCGCACGTTCCACTACTGGCAAGAGGGCCCGACCGGTCACTGGCCACGCATCTACCTGCTCGATCGCGACGGCAACATCCGCTACGACCACATCGGCGAAGGTCGCTACGACGAGATCGACGAGGCGGTTCAGGCGCTCCTCGCCGAGCCGGCCTGATCCGTGATCCCGGCGTTCGCCGAGGCGATCCGCGCAACGGCTGAACCGTGCACGCTCGTGCTGCTGCTGCCCCCGCTGGTCGTCGTGATCCTGACGCACGGACGCGTCGTGCCAATGGTCGCGGCAATCGTCGGTGCGGTCGTCGGCGGATGGGTGTTTGCAGCAAACGTCGTCCTGCTTTCAGGATGGGAGTTGAGGATCACCGGGCTCCTCGCGTTGGCGGCGATCGTGGTCGTGGCTGCCGCCCCATACGCGAGAGGGCTCAACGAAGCTCGCTCACCTATCGGGGCCGCAGCGATCGCCGGCGTGGTGTCGTTCATTGCTGCGTTGTGGTGGCGACCATGTGTTGGTGATGAGCTGGGCACGATCCTCACCGAGGCCAGCCGGTCGCTGCCTTCGGCACTCCCCGGAATGACCGCCTACATGCTCGGCGCGATGGCGCCGGTCGTGCTCGTCGGCCTGCTCCTGCGTGCCGTCGAACCTTCCCCGCGAGCGATGGCGTGGATAGCCGGCCCCGCCGCCCTCGCAGGTATCGGCCTCACCGGGCTCCTCGCTCTCGACCGCCACAGCGAACTCGTTGGCACGCTCACCCGCTGGACGCTCTGACAGAGCGCTCACGAAACCTGATCCTTCGCCGTTCCCGCTCTGCGCGTCGAGCGGGGACCGATCGCCTCGGCCGTGCGTTCTCGCACTCGTCTCAGGAGCCGCTCAGGTTGCGTTGAAGTGCTCGTCGCGACCATGAGGGCGCAACTGAACGCCGACCTGCACCCGGAGGAACCCTGCCGATGAACCGTCCAACACGTTCCACGATCTCCCGTCTCGTTCGTGGGCTCGTCGCCGCGTGCACGGCGGTCGCCATCGTCGGAAGCTCGAGTGCGACGGCCACGGGCGAGGATGGCTCGGCGGGGGCGAACCTGCTCCGCCTGGACCTCTGCTGGACGGACAACCCTCTCGGTGACGGCTACCGAGTTACAGCGACGACGGTCAACAACACTCCGGTCAACGCTTTGTTCCGGGTCGACGAGCTCATACCCGGCAGACCTCAAGGGGAAGAGCTGCACGACGAGACCCTGCAGCCCGGACAGCTCGGTACATTCAGCCACGTCGTGCCCCTCGACAAGCACCGGGAGTACTTCTACGACGGAATGATTCTGGGTACCGGCTTCGGCGAGGGGTTCGCCCGGCAAGTAACGAACTTCGACTACCCCACGTACTACGACCACTGCTTGTCGTAACGGACAACTGTTTCCAGGCAAGGTTGCGGTGGCAACGCCGGCCACACGCCCACAACCTCACCGCAGATGACGGGCGACGGTGACTGCGTTCCGGCGCATCACCGATGCGTCGGACGCGATACGTGCGTCGAGCGGGGACCGATCGCCTCGGCCGTGCGTTCTCGCACTCGTCTCGGGAGCCGCTCAGGTTGCGTTGAAGTGCTCGTCGCGACCATGAGGGCGCAACTGAACGCCGACCTGCACCCGGAGGAAGCCCGCCGATGAACCGTCCAACACCTTCCACGATCTCCCGTCTCGTTCGTGGCCTCGTCGCCGCGTGCACGGCGGTCGCCATCGTCGGAAGCTCGAGTGCGACGGCCACGGGCGAGGATGGCTCGGCGGGGACGAACCCGCTCCGCCTGGACCTCTGCTGGACGGACAACCCTCTCGGTGACGGCTACCGAGTTACAGCGACGACGGTCAACAACACTTCGGTCAACGCTTTGTTCCGGGTCGACGAGCTCATACCCGGCAACCCTCAAGGGGACCAGCTGCACGACGAGACCCTGCAGCCCGGACAGACCGGTACATTCAGCCACGTCGTGCCCCTCGACAAGCACCGGGAGTACATCTATTACGGAACGGGTTTCGCCCGGCAAGTAACGAACTTCGACTACCCCGCGTACGTGGACCACTGCTTCTCGTAACGGACAACTGTTTCCAGGCAAGGTTGCGGTGGCAGCGCCGGCCACACGCCCACAACCTCACCGCAGATGACGGACGACGGTGACTGCGTTCCGGCGCATCACCGATGCGTCGGACGCGATACGTGCGCCGAGCCGATCGAACGGGTCCGTCGCCGCCGCTCCAGCCGTATCCACAGCACCCGCCGATGCGGCGATCTGCTCCTGGTCCGGGACCCCGAATGGACCCGCTTCGACGGCGGAGAACATCTCGTCGATCCCGTCGAGAACCTCAGCTGCGTCGTCGACGACGTTCTCGACCATCGACGTGTCGACCTGTTGTGCGTGGCTCTGCACCAGCATCGCCGTCGCCGTGGTGCTCTCGATCAGCGAGCGGGTGCGCCCGCAGTAGGCGAGGACCGCCGCCGGAGCGAGCCACTGTCGTCGCGGCTCGGACAACATCCGCCGCACCGAAGCTTCGGCGTTCGAGCGGCGTCGCTCGGCGCTGCGATGGGCGCGATGCACCGCTGGGGTCGGCTGTCGCGAACTGACCGACCGTAGGTATCCGGCAGACGCAGCCGCCGCCGCACCCAGCGTGCCTGCGAGCGTGGTGCGCTCCCACATCGGCCACAGAACGAGGCCGCCGAGGAACGCCAGTGTGCCCCCGATCAAGGTGTCGAACAGGCGCAAGAACACCACGTCGGCATTGGCGTTAGCGATGGCCAACAAGAGGATGACCGACGGCGTGAGCGCCACGACGCCAACCGCGTAGTTCGCCTCGATCACCGTGCCCAGTGCAAACGTCGCAACGATGAGCGCGATCGCAAGCAACCAGGGGTAGTCACCGAGCAGTAGCACCAGCCCGAGTGCGACGAGCACCCCGAGCATCGTGCCGACGATGCGCTGCAGCCCGCGGTCGAGGGTCGAGCCGAAGTCGGGCTTGAGCACGGTCACCACCGTGAGCGGGATCCAATAGCCCCGTTCGAACGGATCGAGCAGAGCCAGGATCTCCGCGATCGTCACGACAACGCCGAGCCGTAGGGCGTGGCGGAACACGAGCGATTCGAGATCGAGCAGCGAACGCAGCTGCACGGTGAAACCCCGCCGGGAGCGGCCATCAACGTATTCCGCTGGCCAGCCCGCTTGCGGCTCCGACAGGTCGCCCGCCATCCGCAGGATCGCCCCGCGGGCGATGGCCTCGTTGCCCTCCAGGTCGGCGTCGATCAAGCGGGCCAGCGCTTGCCTGAGCGAATCGGTCTCCCACTCCTCGGCGCGTCGCACCGAGTCGGCGATCGCTCGGCAGCACACCACGACCTCGTCGATCGCCTCGACCAGCTCCGGAGCGGGATCGGACAGATTGCCCATGGCGCGATCGAGGGCGCCCAAGCCGAGCTCCACCGTCTCGGCTGCGGCCAACGCATCGATCGCTCGCCGCATGCCGAGTCTGCCGTGGTGGTGGCCGTCGAGTACGGCATCGCGTGCGGCGACAAGATCGGCCGCGATCTGGTCGCGGGCTGCTGACCGGGCGTGCTCGCTGTGAGGCATCTCCGAGAGGAACACCGCGACCCGCCCATAGAGCGCGTCCAGCGCCGAGTGCTCGGGGGCATCGGGCCGCACCGGCCAGATGACGAATGTCGCCAGCAGCGCCCACGAGCAGCCGATCGCGAAGTACGCCAGACGCAACGCCAGGTCGGGTTCGCCGTCCGGCAGGCCGAGTCCGACGATGAACATCACCGCCGCGACGAATCCCACACCGTTCGCTGCCGGTCCGATGTCGGCAGCAAGGGCGCTGCCGAGCGTCCACAACATCACGCAGATCACCACCAGCACCGGATGACCGACCACGATCGTCGCCAGCGCGATCGCAGCGGTGATGCTGACGGACGCGGCGATCATCGCCATGAGCCGGCGTCGATAGGGCCCACCCGGGTCGGCGATGCCAACGTTCAATGCAGCGAGTGTGATGTACATCGCGACGTCGAGTCGGTCGAGCGCCAGCCCGAGCAGGATGGGTGTCCCGACGATGATCGCCAGCCGGGCACCGTGACGCGTGTCGACACGCAGCGGGTCGAAGTGCAGCGCGCGCCGCAACTGCTCCATGAATGGTGGACGCCTGATCGCCACCTCCGACACGAGGCGCAACCCTATGGCCTCGGCGCCGGCCGACGGACGACTCGCAGACCGGGCCGAACGGTCACAATGTCGACATGACACTGCGCGATCGCACATCTCCGCTCGTCTGGCTGCTGATCGGGGCGCTGTCGGCGACCGCGACCCTCGTGGGACTCGACCGCAGCATCGCCGTCGATGCCGCTCCAGGCGACCTCGACTCGACGTACGTCCCCGTTGCACCGTGCCGGGCATTCGACTATCGCCCAGGTGCCAACAACGTGGGCTCGCGCGAGACGGCGCTCGGCGAAGGCGAAGCCCACACGCAACAGATCACCGGCAACGTAGGCAACTGCACAGGAGCCGCGGCGGTGCCGTCGAGCGCAGTCGGCGTCGCCTTGAACGTCACGATCGTGGCGCCGACGGCGCAGTCAAATCTGCGGCTCTATCCAGCCAACGTCGAGTCGCCGCTGGTGTCCAACCTGAACTGGCTCGCCGGCCAGTCGCCGACACCCAACAAGGTCGACGTGAAACTGTCGCCGTCGGGCGCGATCAAGGTCGAGAACTTCAAGGGCACCGTGTTCGTCATCGGTGACGTGGTCGGGTACTACACGAGCTCGTCGCTCACCGAGCTGAGCGACGCAGTCGCGGCCCTCGAGCAGCGACTCACTGCGGTGGAGAACAGCCGGTCGTTCTCGGTAACGAGACGGTCGCCGGATCCCACACCCATTCCGGTCACGGGCACCGCCGAAGCCGGCTTCATCACGGTGACCGCGCCCGTCGATGGCCACGTCGTCGTGTACTCGACCACGGTCTTCTCACCGAACGGAGTCGATCTCTTCGGGTCGTGCAGCATTAGTGCCACCAACAACTTCGACACCGACTATGAGCAGTACTACACCAAGCCGAGCCTGCTCGCCGTCGGCTCGATGAGCGGACACCGGCGCTTCCCCGTCGCTGCTGGCACGACAGCGACGTACCGGCTGATCTGCTCGCAGTTCCAGACGACGAGCGTCGCCTCCGACACGGTGCTGACCGCGGTGTTCACGCCAGCTCCGTAGCGGCCGGTTATCCGAGCACCGGTTGCGGCACCTCGACCACGCGGGCGCGCAGCCACTCCCCCAGTGCCTTGGCCTGCGCGTCCTGGCGCGTCGACGCGGCGACGCCCTCGTCGAGGAGGCCGCGGACCACGAAGTTCAACGAACGCAGGTTGGGGAACCGGTAACGGTCGATCGGCATGTCGGCGGTCTCGGGGAGCAGCTCGCGCAGGCGCTCGACGGTCAGCTCGTTGTCGAGCCACGCCCACGCCGCGTCGGTGCGGGCGAACACGCCGAGGTTGGCATCGCCGCCCTTGTCGCCCGAACGGGTGCCGGCGAACCGCCCGATCGGCGCGGCGACAGCATCGCCGCTCGGCAGCGCGGCCGGTGCCGGAACGGCGACATCGAGCTGCCCACCCGTGGGCGCCACCGAGTCGACCTGTGTCGTCGCCACCTTGCCGTCTGGTGAACGCACATGGACGTACTGCGGCACGAGATCGTTGGGCACCGTCGCCGGCCGGTACACGCCGAACGGCGAGGCTGCGCTCGGCCCTCCCCCGAGGCCGTACATCCCCGGGATCCCGGCCAGCGCCGTATGCACCATGGCATCGGCGAATGCTCTGCCAACCTTGCGCTCGTCAGCATCTTTCACCGTGACGGTCCACACCGCAGTGGCGTGCTCCTGCGTGATCGGGTCGGCGTGCTCGGTGCGCACGGTACGGTCGTCGATCGCATCGAAGTCGTCCGGCCCGTACGGGCAGGCATCCCAGAAGGTCGCCTTGGCAAGACGCTCCTTGGCAGCAATGTCGAGGCCGGTCAGCGCCACGGAGAACGAATTCCGGTAACCCCCGAGTTCGTTCATGGCCACCTTGAGCGTTGCTGGCGGGGCCTCGCCAAGGACGCCGGAGACCCGGACTCGATCGTCGTTTACCTGCTCGACCTCGATCGTGTCGAAGCGGGCGGTCACATCGGGCCCCAGGTACCGGGGGCCGCCGATCTCGTACAGCAACTGCGAGGTGACGGTGCCCACCGACACCATCCCGCCGGTCCCGGCGTGCTTGCCGATGATCGAGGATCCGTCGGCGGCGATCTCGGCCCATGGAAAGCCGAAGCGCGCCCGCCCACCTACTTCGGCGTAGCCCGGAATCTCGTCGAAGAAGCTGTAGTTGCCGCCCGTCGCCTGCGCACTGCACTCGATGACGTGGCCGGCGACCACCGCACCCGCAAGCTGATCGAAGTCGTCACGGGCCCATCCGTGACGCCACGCCGCAGGGCCGCAGGTGACCGCGGCATCGGTGACGCGACCGGTGACGACGATGTCGGCGCCGGCGTTCAGCGCCTCGACGATGCCGAAGCAACCGAGATAGGCGTTGGCCGTGAGGTACTTGCTGGGGTCGCCAAGCGCCCCACCGTTGTCGACGTCGAACGGGGCGAGCGCACCCGACTCGGCCAGCTCCTCGATGCGTGGCATCAGATCGTCGCCGTCGACCCAGGCAATGGTCGGCGACAGCCCGAGCCGGTCGGCGACCTCGGCCACGGCGTCGGCGCAACCCTCCGGGTTGAGCCCTCCGGCGTTCGACACCACCTTGATGCCGCGATCGAGGCAGGTGCCCATGACCTCTTCCATCTGGGTCACGAACGTGCTGGCGTAGCCGCCGGTCGGCCGCTTAGCACGGATGCGGCTCAGGATCAGCATCGTCAGCTCGGCCAGCCAGTCGCCGGTGAGCACGTCGATCGGGCCGCCGTCGACCATCTCCCGCGCCCCGCTCGGTCGGTCGCCGAAGAAGCCTGAACAGTTGGCGATGCGAATCGACTCGCTCATCACGCTGTGCCTCCCTCATTTCCGTCTTGGCCCGGCTGATCGAGCGCGACCAGGAGATCTCCGCTGTCGACACGGTCGCCGACGGCGAAGCGCACCTCGGTGACAAGACTGTCGCTCGACGCGGTGATCTTGTGCTCCATCTTCATCGCCTCGACGACCATCAAGACGTCGCCGTCGGCAACGCGGTCGCCCGCCGCGACATGCACAGCGATCACCGTGCCGGGTAGCGGGCAGATCGGGCCGCCACCGTCGGCGCCGGCATCGTGCGACTCGAAGCGCGGCGCCAGCGTCCACGACATGGCGCCGACGGCAGAACGCACGTGCACCGTCTGGCCGCCGAGTTGTCCGCCGATCGCCACGTCGACCTCGTCGGTCGGCGCAGCGACACGGCCAGCCTCGACTCGTACACGTCGCCCGTCGACCTCGATGGCCAGCCGCATCGTGTCCCCATCGATGTCGCGATCGAGGATCCGCACGGCAGCACGCTCACGTTGGTCGTCGGGCAGCGCACCGTCGTCGCCAGGCAGCGGCCACGGCCCGATGGCCACGTCGACGTCGACGATGGCCCTGCGCTCGCGGCCCGCTTGCTCGGCGCCGTTGCGCACCTCGAACTCGATGTGTCGGGCAATGCCGCGCGCCGACTCCCACACCTGCCGTTGGCCAGTCGTGCGCAGGTTGCGCCATCCGGTCGGGGCGAATCCGAACGCCGCGCCCGACGGGCGCGCCCATGCCTCGTCGGCGAGCACGGCCGCCACCAAGAGCGCGACCTCGTCGGCACCACTCGGCCCGTGTGCCGCCACGACATGCGGGTGCTCATCGAGGTACGCAGTCGGCGTCGCGGCAGCGAGATAGTCGGGCTCGACGAGGATCTCAGCGAGCGAGTCGAGGTTGGTGTGCAGGCCGGTGATCTGCGAGCTGCGCATCGACCGAGCGAGTGTCAGCGCGGCCGCCCTGCGCGTCGACGCATGTGAGATCACCTTGGCCAGCAACGAGTCGTAGTCGGGCGACACCACTGCGCCATCACGAAACCCGGTGTCGACGCGCACGCCATCGCCACGACCGGGACCGGACTCAGCGTCGCCGATCATGAATCGCTCGACCGTGCCCGTCGACGGGAGCCACCCAGCGGCGGGGTCCTCGGCGACCACACGCACCTCGATCGCATGACCGCTGAACTGCACGTCGGACTGCGTGATCGGTAGCGGTGCCCCGGCCGCCACCAGCAACTGCAGCTCGACCAGATCGAGTTCGGTGACCGCTTCGGTCACCGGATGCTCCACCTGGAGACGGGTGTTGACCTCGAGAAAGTTGATCGTCCCGTCGGTCCCGTCGTGGGCGGTTCCGACGAGGAACTCGATCGTTCCCGCGCCGCGATAACCGACCCGTTGGGCCAGCGCCAGCGCACCCGAGCACAGCGCGTTGCGCGTCTCGTCGGAGATGCCCGCCGACGGGGATTCTTCGACGATCTTCTGGTTGCGTCGCTGGATCGAGCACTCGCGCTCGCCGAGGTGCACGACGTTGCCGTGGGCGTCGCCGATCACCTGCACCTCGACATGACGGCCGCGTTCGAGGTACGGCTCGATGAACACCGTCCCGTCGCCGAATGCCGACTCGGCTTCGCGCGACGCAGCGGCGACCGCCGCGGCCACCTCGTCGTTCGAGCGCACGATGCGCATTCCGCGACCGCCACCGCCAGCGGCTGCCTTCACCAGCACGGGCAGCGGCATGGTGTCGGGAAGCGCGCCGGAAAACGACGCCCCCTCGATCTCGAGCATGGGCGCAGTCGGTACGCCGGCCTCGATCGCCGTTCGCTTGGCCGCGACCTTGTCGCCGAGCAACTCGATCTGTTCCGGTGTCGGGCCGACCCAGACCAGTCCCGCTGCTTCGACGTCGCGGGCGAATGCCGCGTTCTCCGACAAGAAGCCATAGCCCGGGTGGATCGCGTCGGCACCGTTGGCCAACGCTGCCGCGATGATCGCTTCACCGCGGAGGTATGACTCAGCGGGGGTCGACCCGCCGAGGGCGACGGCGACGTCGACCGCGTCGACGTGCAATGCGTTCACGTCGGGCTCGGAGTAGACGCCGACAGTGCCGATGCCCAGACGCCGTGCGGTTCGCGCGATGCGGACTGCAATCTCGCCGCGGTTGGCGATCAGCAGCGTGGTGATCTCACTCATCTGTCGTCCCCCGATCAGTGGCGCCACACGCCATATTCGGTGGCTCCCGCCACGACGTTGCTGTGAGCGGCGGAGATAGCCATGCCGAGCACCGTGCGCGAGTCGGCGGGATGGATGATCCCGTCGTCCCACAATCGTCCGGTCGAGAACAGCGCTGTCGACTCCGTCTCGATCTGGCCCTCGAGTGCCGCAGCCTGCTCTTGGAGTTGGGCCTCCATCTCGTCGTCGACCTCAATCCCCCGACCGGCGGCGGCGTTGCGGGCGACGATGTCCATCACCCCGGCGAGCTGCTTGGGACCCATCACGGCGATTCGATGGTTGGGCCACGAGAAGATGAATCGCGGGTTGTACGCCTTGCCGGCCATGCCGTAGTTGCCAGCGCCATAGCTGGCCCCGACCATCAGGTTGAAGTGCGGCACGGTGGAGTTCGACACGGCGTTGATCAGCTTCGCGCCGTTGCGAATGATGCCGCCTTGCTCCGCCTTCGAGCCGACCATGAACCCAGTGATGTTGTGACAGAACACCAATGGGATATCGCGTTTGTTGCACAGCTGGATGAACTGCGCCGCCTTGGTCGCCTCCTCGGAGAAGAGGATCCCATTGTTCCCCAGCATGCCGACGGGAAACCCATGGATCGAACCCCAGCCGCACACCATCTTGTTGCCGTAGCGCGGCTTGAACTCCTCGAACCGGCTGCCGTCGAGCAGGCGAGCGTACACCTCGCGCATCTCGAACGGGATCCGCACATCCGCCTGCGCACAACCGATGAGCTCGGCAGGGTCATACAGCGGTGGATCGTTGGGCTCGCTCGGTCCGGGGCCGAGCTTGTTCCATCGCAAGTGCCGGATGATCGCCCGCACGTGACGGAGTCCGTCCATTTCGTCTTCGGCGAGATAGTCGGAGAGGCCACTGGTGGCCGAGTGCATCTCGGCGCCGCCCAGCGTCTCTTCGTCGACGATCTCATCGATTGCCATCTTCACCAGCGGCGGGCCGCCGAGGTATGCCGTGCCCCGCTCTCGCACAAACACCGTGTAGTCGCTCATCCCAGGCGTGTAGGCGCCGCCAGCGGTGTTCGGTCCGAACGCCACGGTGATCGACGGGACGCCGAGCTTCGAGAGCTGGGTGAGATCGCGGAAACTCTGCCCGCCCCGGATGAACAGATCGGCCTGTCGTGGTAGGTCGGCCCCAGCCGACTCGTTGAGCACGATGAGCGGCAGACGGTTCTCGCGCACGATCTCGTAGAACCGATGGCCCTTGGCCCAGGTCGTCGGATTGGCCGCCCCGCCCCGATAGGTCATGTCCGATCCGGTGATCGCCACTTCGACACCCTCGACGACGCCGATGCCACACATCATTCCGGCGCCGATCGGGTCTTGTGTGCCCCAAGCGGCCAGC
This sequence comes from Actinomycetota bacterium, assembly GCA_039177505.1. Taxonomy (GTDB): domain Bacteria; phylum Actinomycetota; class Acidimicrobiia; order Acidimicrobiales; family Ilumatobacteraceae; genus JABSQH01. The sequence goes on from JBCDFR010000029.1 coordinate 38,734, forward strand.
GGACTCAGCTCAAGGAACGGCGAGTGCGGGTCGACCAATGCCTCGACTCGCTCGCGCACGAGCATCTTGCCCCGTCGACGGTGGCGATCGACATAACGCTGACCTCCGATGGAAGGGACCTTGGCAAGCTCGGACTCGACTTCGGCCCACAACTCCTCCATCGCCGCGACATTGGCGTGGTAGTCGTCGGAGCGAGTGTCGAGTCGGCTGCGGAGTGCAGTTCCGATCGTCATCTCGGTGGTACGGTACCAGATGGTGTCAACTGGTACCGTCTCGATCCGGCCGCCGCGGCCGCTGCTATCGCGGCGGGCCGAGGGCCAGCTCAGCCCACGCCATCGCGAGGTGCTCGACGCACTCGAAGCAACGTTTCTCGCCGACGGCTTTCGCCACGCCACCGTCGGCGGGCTGGCGTCGGCGGTCGGCTGCTCCCGGCGGACGCTGTACGAGTTGGCGCCGTCCAAGCACGCGCTGGTGCTCGTCGTGCTCGACCGGTTCCTGCATCGAGTCGGGCGCTCGGCGCTCGACGAGATCAATACGGCTGCGCCCTACGCCGAACAGATTCGCCGATACTTCGTCGGCGCGGTCGAGTTACAACGGCGCACCTCGACCTTCGCCGACGACCTCGCCGACGATCCTGCGGCGCGTCGCCTCTTCGAACGCCACTTTCGTTACGTCGTCGCCGTGATCGAGGGCTTGGTCTCGGAGGGCATCGCCGCAGGCGAACTCCGTCGGGTCTCTCCATCGATCGTCGCCGCAGTGTTGGCCGGCAGCGGCCTGTACGCGCTCGAGTCCCGTGTCCTCGACGATCTCGACATCACCCGCGAGCAGGCCACCGTCGAGATCGCCGATCTCGTAGTGCATTCGATACAACTCCAGTCGACCACTCAAGGGAGCCGTTGATGGACATCACCGAAATACGCCGCGACCTACTTGCGGAACAACAAGCACTCGACGCCATCGTCGCCCCATTGCGTCCCGAGCAGTGGGCGCTGCCCACGCCGAGCCCACGGTGGACGGTGGCCGATCAAATCGGGCACTTGACGTATTTCGATCGCACCGCCGCACAGGCCATCGAGGAACCCGCCGAGTTCATCGCGGGTGTCGAGCGACTGTTGGCGACCGCCGACGACGGCGACCCCGATGCCTTCACGCTCAACGAATTCCGCGCGATGGAGCCGGCCCCGCTGCTCGCCGCCTGGCGCGACGGGAGACAACAACTCGCCGACACCGCCGCCGGCCTCGACGACGCCGACCGAGTGGTGTGGTACGGCCCATCGATGGGAGCCAAGTCATTCCTGACCGCTCGACTCATGGAGGCCTGGGCGCATGGGCAAGACATCGTCGACGCGTTAAGCGGTGCGGGCATCGACGTCGACCGCGAGGCCACCGATCGCCTCCGGCACATCGCCCAATTGGGCTACATCACCCGCGGCTGGACCTACGCCAACCGTGGCCTCGACGTGCCCGACGTGCCGGTGCGCGTGTCGCTGTCGTCACCGAGCGGTGACCAGTGGGAGTTCGGACCGTCGCCGGACAGCGATCCAAAACCCGACTCGATCGAAGGCCCGGCGCTGCACTTCTGTCTGATCACCACGCAGCGCCGCCACGTCGACGACACCGACCTCGTCGTCACCGGCGCATCGGCGCGCGACTGGATGGAGCGAGCACAGCTCTTCGCGGGGCCACCGACCGACGGGCCTGCCGCCCGATCATGAACGAGGCGCCGATCGACGCGTTCACGTTCCGCCCGCTCACCGACCGGGACCTCCCCCGCATGCACCGCTGGCTGAACGAGCCTGGTGTGGTCGAGTGGTGGGAAGGCGACGACGTGTCATGGGCCGGCGTGCTCGCTGACTACTCGCCCGAGGCGCGCACCCTGCGCAACGACAGCACCGAGCACTACATCGCTGTCTCGGGCGAACAACCCATCGGCTGGATCCAGTGCTGGGATGTCGCCGACGAGCCGGAAGAAACTGCGCCGTGCCGGGCACGCGGCGTCGGCGTGGAGGGAGTCGGCATCGACTACCTCGTCGGCGATCCGACCCAACGCAGCCGGGGTGTCGGTGCGGCGATGATCGCTGCGTTCGTACGCGACGTGGTATTTAACGACCCCAACCGACAGCAGGCTGCGGCGTCGCCGTTCGACGCCAACGTTGCCTCGTGGAAGGCGCTCGGCAAGGCCGGCTTTCGATCGCTCGGCCTGTTCGACGACCCCGCCGGGCCCTGTCACCTGATGGTCGCCCACCGCTCCGATTTCATTGACTGATCCCCCAGAGTCGGGCCCACGGGACACAAGATGTCAGCGTAGAAACAGGTAAATTGACCGGCGGGTCAAGTCGCACTCACCGGCCGCTCCCCTGACACCAATGACCACCGACGCCGCTTCCCCGCAGGCCCCCGCGCACGGCCACGAACCAGGGACGGCGCGTGCCGCGCTGTCGTACCGCTCGTTCCGGATCATCTTCATCGGTCTTGCGCTGTCGAACATCGGCACGTGGATGCAGAACTTCACGCTGCCCGCCTACGTCGACGTCCGCACGGGCAGACCGGCGCTCGTCGGCGCGATGATCTTCATGCAGCTCGGCCCCCTACTGCTGCTCTCGATCCCAGGCGGTGTGCTCGCCGATCGCGTGTCGAAGCAAAAACTTCAGCTGACGATGCAGATCAGTTCAGCGTTGCTCACGTTGTTGATCGCCTGGATCGTCGCCACCGACGCAGCGTTGTGGACCGTGTTCGCCGTACAGCTCGGCATCGGGATCGCCAACGCGCTCAACGCGCCGGCATTTCAGGCCACCATGCCGCTCCTCGTGCATCGCCAGGATCTCCCCGGCGCCATCAGCCTCAACTCGGCGATGATCAACGGGACGCGCGTGATGGGCCCGGTCCTCGCCGCGATCCTCGCGGCGGCTGGACTGTCGATCTCGGAACTGCTGTTGGTCAATGCCACGACGTATCTGTTCTTCGTCGGTGCCCTGCTCTACGTCAAGATGCCAGAGGTACGTGGCGTGCAGACCGCAAAGGGATGGCGAGCACTGCTGACCGGCGTCCGCATCGCTCGTGAGCGAGCCGTCCTCGGCCGGCTGCTGCTCGGCATGTTACTGTTCTCGCTGTTCAGCTTGGTGTACATCGGCCTGTTCCCGTCGGTGGCCAGGCTCAGTCTCGACATCGAGCCGACGAGCAACACCTATCGGTGGCTGTATGCCGTATGGGGCGCGGGCGCCTTTTTTGGTGCGATCGCCGTCGGCACCTGGTTCGCCAAGATCGATCGCAAAGTGCTCATTGTCCGAGGGTTCCTCGGGTTCGCAGTGATGCTGGCGATCTTTTCGCAGCTCCGGGGTCCCGAGCTGACCTTCCCGATCGGGTTCATGCTCGGCTTCTGCTACTTCATGACCGCCACCGCGATCACCACGACCCTGCAGCTGAACCTGAAGAACACCGAACGGGCGCAGGTGATGCCGCTGTGGTTCATGGTCTTCGGCGGCACCGTGCCGATCGGCAACCTGATCTTCGGCATCGTGATCGAGTGGGTCGGGCCGCGGGTGGTCCTCGGCTTCGGCGCGGCGTTCGCCGTGTTCCTTGCGTGGTGGGTCGATCTCCGGCGGATGCCGCAGTCGGCGTTCCTGCCTGAACACGAGGGGGGCGAGCCCTTTCGACCGGTCAATGCCTCGCGGCTCATCTGAGCGCTACGTTCAAGAGATGTCGATAGCGCGCGTTGTGGGACTGATCGGGGTGTTCGTCTTCCTCACCCTTGCGCTTGCAGCGTTCTTCGCGCCGGTCACCGCATCGATCGATGGATCAACGGTGCATTGCGGCTACGGGATCATTCCGTCACGAACATCGGCCGGTGATAACGACGCCTGCGACGCCGTACGCAGATGGCGGGTCGGGGCAGCTGCCACGCTGTTCGTCCTCGGCATCGGGTTGTCGTACGCGATCACACACCTCACGTCCGGCGGCTCCGCATCCGGCGAGCAGGAGTCGAGCGAGACACAATGAGCCAGCAGCACAATCAACCACGGATCCCGATGATGCTCCGCGTCAACAACTGGGAACTGCTGATCGTGTCGGGACTGTTGATCCTGATCTTCATCACCCGCCAGAGCGGCAATCTGCCCGGCGCGCTGATCCGCTCGATCGATCTCGCAATCTCGATCGCCGTACTCGGATTCGCTCTGCACTCCGGCCGCGCCCGGCGTGGTGCGATTCGCGTCCACGTCGGGATCGCAGCGTCTGCCGTCGTGCTGTCGTTGATCGGGCTGATCACCGATATCGACGCGATCCAGCGCTCCGCCGGAGCGGTCACCGCGTATTTGATCGCCGCCTCGACGTTCTTGATCTTGCGGGTCGTGATGCGCCAGCGACGGGTGACCGGCGACACCCTGTTCGGCGTGGTCGCCGCCTATCTGGCGATCGGAGTGCTCTTCGCGATGATCTACACGATCATCGCTCGCTGGAGCCCGGACTCGTTCGAACCGCCCCAGCCGGTGATCGACGGCCAGACCGATCTCTTCTACTTCAGCTTCATCACCCTGGCCGGTCTGGGCTACGGCGACATCGCGCCGGCATCGGATCTGGTACGAGTGCTGGCGCCGCTCGAGGCCATCCTCGGGATCATCCTGTTGGCCGGATTGGTCGGACGCATCGTCGGGCTGCAGGTGGCGCAGACGACCGAGCGCAACTCACAAGAGCATGTCGACACCATTACGCGAGCCATCGAGAACCTCGACACCGACCGCAACGCGTCCGACAAATGACACGGCATCGACCGCTCTGGTGGATCAGTCGGCGGACTCGCTGATCAAGGCCTGCACCACCCGCTCCAGTCCGGCGGCGCGACTAGCCTTCACCAGCACGACATCGTCGGCGCGCAGGTCACCCAACACCGCGGCGACGCCCGCCGGATCGTCGACAGGCGCGATCCCGTAGTCGGCGGTACCGACCGCAACGATCTCGACACCCAGCTCGGCAGCAACACCGGCGACCTCGCGGTGACCCGCGACGGGATCCTCCAGCTCGGCCATCAGACCGAGCACGGCGATCTTGCGCCTGCCGCGCATCGCGGCCACCGCTTCCAGCGCAGCACGCATCGAGGTGGGGTTGGCGTTGTACGCGTCATTCACGATGGCCGCACCACTCCGGTGATCGATCACCTCCATGCGCATCGACGAAAGCTCGCCGCGCTCGACGCCCGCGATCGCCGACCCGAGGTCGACACCGAGCGTGCCAGCGACAGCGATCGCGGCGGCCGCATTGAAGGCCATGTGGCCGCCACTGACGCCGAGACTGATGGGCGCCTCACCCCACGGCGTAGCGAGCCGGAATCGGGCACGTGCGCGCTCGTCGAGTGTGAGGTCGACGACGCGGACGTCACCGTCGATGCCGAAGGTCAGGACCGATGCAGCGGTCGCCGTTGCCATCGCACGCACTCGCGGATCATCGGCGTTGAGCACAGCAGTCCCGTGTCTGGGCAGCGCCTCGACCAGCTCGCGTTTGGCGCGAGCAACTCCGTCGATGTCACCGACGAGTTCGGTGTGGGCGTCGGCAACCGCCGTGACCACGCCGATCGACGGTCGCCCGATCTCGCAGAGTGCACTGATCTGACCGAACCCGCGCATCCCCATTTCCAGCACGAGCACCTCAGCGTCGCTCGGCGCTCCGAGGATCGTCACCGGGAGGCCCTGTTCATTGTTGAAACTGCGTTCGTTCGCCGTCGTCCGACGAGCCACACGCACCGCTGCGGCAACGAGGTCCTTCGTCGAGGTCTTCCCGACGCTGCCGGTGATGCCAACGGCTTCTGCGTCGAGATGTTGTCGAGCCCATTGGGCTAGCGCCGCCAACGCCGTCGCAGTGTCAGCCACCTCGATCGCCGTGCCGTTGTGCCGGTAGCCGTCGGGGCGGCTCGTGAGATGGGCCACCGCACCACGGGACCGTGCGTCCCCGATGAAGTCGTGGCCGTCGCGTTCGGCGATGAGCGGGACGAATAGCTGACCGGGTTGGGTCGTGCGTGAATCGAAGGACGCCCCGTCGAACTCGACGTCGGGGCCGATGAGACGACCACCGACCGCTCGAGCTGCCGTCGATGCCGCGATCCTCACGGAGTCGAACGGTACCGTGCAACTGTGGATCATCAGTCGATGCCCGAGGCATCGAAACCTTCCGAACGCATCCATCTCGTGGTGCTGTTCGGCGGCGAGTCCGCAGAGCACGACGTGTCGTGCACCACTGCGGCGCACGTCCTACGAGCGGTGGATCCGGGTCGTTACCGGATCACCCCGGTAGGAATCGGCCGCGACGGCCAATGGGCTATCGCCGACGATGCCGTCGCAGCATTGGCTGCGGGGCCTGAGGCACTTCCCGGACGCCTCGACCCCAGCGGCTCGTCGACCTCGCCGACCCCGTTACTCGACCACGCGGCGACCGCCCACGAACGGACCGTCGTGCTGCCGCTGCTGCATGGCCCGATGGGCGAGGACGGCACGGTGCAGGGACTACTCGAACTCGCCGGGCTGCCGTTCGTCGGTTCAGGAGTGCTCGGATCCGCGGTCGCAATGGACAAGGCCATGGCCAAACAAGTCCTGGGAGCCGCTGGGATCAACCAGGCGCGCCACCGTGCGGTCACCGAAGGAGACCTCCTCGACGAGCCCGCACTCACCGAGCACCTGATCGACGAACTCGGGCTGCCGGCCTTCGTCAAACCAGCCAACATGGGCAGTTCGGTCGGCGTGTCGAAGGCCAAGACCCTCGGCGAACTGACCTCGGCGATCGACCACGCGTTGAGCTACGACGAGGTGGTGCTCGTCGAAGAAGCGGTCACGTGCCGCGAGATCGAGGTCGCCGTGCTCGGCAACCGCCGCGCCATCGCCTCACCACCCGGCGAGATCGTCCCGGGGGAGGAGTTCTACAGCTACGACGACAAGTACGTCACCGACGGCGCCGAGCTGCTCGTCCCCGCACCGCTCGACGCCGACGCCGCCGACGAGGTCCGCCGGCTTGCGATCGAAGCATTCGTCGCACTGCGGTGCGAGGGACTGGCCCGGGTCGACTTCTTCTATGAAGCGCCCGGCGTCGGCGAGGGACGCGGCTTTTTGTGCAACGAGGTGAACACCATGCCCGGATTCACACCGATCTCGATGTACCCCAAGCTGTGGATCGAAGCCGGCTTGAGCTATCCCGAGCTGATCGACCGCCTCGTCGAACTCGCCCTCGAGCGGCATTCCCGCCGCCGCCGCAACACGAAACGCTGAGCCTCCGGTGAGCCAAACGGCTCCCCCTCGGCCACGTCGCTCACCGCAATCTTGTGTCAGGGGGCAAGGGCGGCGCGCAGATAGGCCCGTAGTTCATCGCGCAGGTGGCGCAGGCCGACCGTATCGGGGCTCCACTCGACGGCGCGCAACAACGACGGTTCAGTCGCGATGCCGGTGACCGTGGCGTACCCCATGGCGGCGATCAGCCCGGGATCACCGCGCCGCAGCCGGCCCGCAGCCATCTCCGATTCGAGATAGCTGATGGCTCGGGAGATCAACGGCGACAGACGCTGAACGACAGCGTCTGCCCGCTCGGGGGGCAGACGGCTCGATTCACGCACCACACCGAGGAGCGCCGGGCGCCGAACCGCCGGACGGAACACGGCGCTGACGATGGCGTCGATCCTGGCCAACGGTTCGTCCGGGGCGGCGCGAACGGCGGCATCGATCACTGCGACGAGTTCGGCGGCGACGGCATCGAGCACGGCATCGACGAGGTCGTCTTTCGACGGGAACCAGTACAACACCGTCTGTTTGCGGACGCCCACTGTGCGGGCGATGTCGTCGAGCGATGCCCCGTCGAATCCGCGGGCGCCGAACGAATCGAGGGCGACCGCGAGGATGCGCTCGCGGGTCGGGGTGCGGGCAGACGACGACATCTCTCTACCAATTGGTAGACGAGCGTGCTAGAACGGTCAACCGTGAGTTCGATCGTGGCCGCGCTCGGCGGTAAACGCATCGCGATCACCGGAGCAACGGGGTTCGTCGGCACTGCGCTGGTCGAGCGCCTGCTGCGCTCGATTCCCGATTGCCAGCTAGTGCTGCTCGTACGCGATGGGCAACGCACCAAGGCCGCTCGCCGAACCCAGCGCGAGATCCTGCGCAACGACGCCTTCGACCGCCTGCGCGCGGAGCACCCCGACGACTTTGACGATGCTGTCGCGGGACGGATCACCACCATCGCCGGTGACGTCACCCGCGACGGCCTCGGGTTGAGCGAGGCTGATCGAGCCGTCTTTGCCTCATGCGACACCGTGATCCACTCGGCGGCGGCCGTCTCGTTCGATTCGCCGCTGGACAGCGCAGTCGAAATCAATCTCCTCGGCCCGGTCCGCATCGCGGAGTTGTGTCACGACCTGGGAATCACGCCGCATCTGGTCGCCGTATCGACGTGTTACGTCGCAGGCAATCGACGAGGAAACGCGCCCGAACAGCTCGTGTCCGAGGGCCCCTTCGACATCGGTCTGGACTGGCGCGCCGAAGTGACGGCAAGCCGCCGCCTCAGGTCCGACACCGATGCTGCGAGCCGGAGCCCAGAGCAGCTCGAAACGTTCCGGGCGGCGGCCCGCCAGGAACTCGGCGCAGCGGGCGCGCCGGCCCTCGCCAGTAAGACCGAAGCACTCCGTGAGAAGTGGGTGAAGGACGAACTGATCACCGCTGGGCGGGCGCGCGCCGCGTCGGTTGGCTGGCCCGATGCCTACGCGTTCACCAAGGCGCTCGGAGAACAGGCGTTGACGGACGTGAAGGGCGACGTCCCGGTCTCGATCGTCCGACCCTCGATCATCGAGTCGGCCTGGGCCGAACCCAAGCCCGGATGGATTCGCGGATTCCGGATGGCCGAGCCCGTGATCATCTCGTATGCCCGCGGGCTGCTCAGCGAGTTTCCTGGCGTTCCAGAGGGCACCGTCGACGTGATACCGGTCGACCTGGTCGTCGCCGCGATCATCGCCGTCGCCGGGCTCGGACCCGATGATGCTCCGCCCATCAGCCAAGTGGCTTCGGGTTCTGCCAATCCGGTGAAGTACCGCTTTCTCGTCGACACGATCAGCGGCTGGTTCCGCGAACACCCGGTATACGACAGCAAGGGTCAGCCGATCGTCGCGCCCGAATGGCGGTTTCCCGGACGCGGGCGCGTCCAGGGCCAACTCAACCGCGCCAACAAGGTGCTGACAACCGCCGAGAAAGCGCTGCAAACGCTGCCTTTGCGCGGCCGTCAGGCCGAGTGGACCGCCCAGATCGAAACACGACGGCTGGAGGTCGAGCGAGCCCAGACCTACGTGGAGCTGTACGGCCTCTATACCGAGTGCGAAGCGATCTATCAGGTCGACAACCTGCTCGACGCGTGGGAGCGCATCGACGATGACGATCGCACGACGTTCAACTTCGATCCGCGGTCAGTCGACTGGACGACCTACATCACCCAGATCCATCTGCCCTCGATCGTTCAACACGCCCGGGTCAAGACCACGCCAGGACCCTCGGCGTCGACCGACCGGATGTCGAGGATGCGTCGTCAGGTGCTCGACTCGAAGCGTCAGGTGGCGGCGTTCGATCTCGAGAACACGCTGATCGCATCGAACGTCGTCGACAGCTACTCGTGGCTGGCGACACGCCGCCTCGATTCTCGCGACCGCCTGCGCTACGCACTGAAAACGATCGCCGAGGCGCCTGGACTGCTGAAGCTCGATCGCGCTGACCGCACCGACTTCCTGCGCTACTTCTATCGACGCTACGAGAACGCGCCGATCGAGCAGATCGAACGCGACGCCCGCGAGATGTTGACCCACATCATCCTCACCAAGTCGTTCCCCGCTGGGCTGCGCCGTGTCCGTCGTCATCG
>JBCDFR010000030.1:0-46299 GCA_039177505.1 Actinomycetota bacterium
TCTGGCGCTCACTCGGATACAGCGCTGCGCCGTCGGTGGCCACCGTGATGAGGGCATCGTCTGGGCCGAGGTCGTACATGCGAGCCGTCTTGATCGCCGCCAACACGTTGCAGATCGCCGAGAACCCAAAATGCTCGAGCTGCGCGACGATGGCGGTTGGCACCCCCATTCGGTCCGCGAGGTATGACTGCCCTGCAGGGGTGTTGAAGACCACATCGAGTTCATCGGTGGCGTGGTCGGAGATCGCCACGACGGCATCGGTGTTCATCACGTTGTGGATGAGCGGGATGTGTTTGTCACCGATGCCCTGGATGTTGTGTTCGCCGAAGCCGTTCTCGAGCATGGTCGGACACTCGAGCGCCTCGACGGCGACGATGCGTGCGCCATAACGCTCCTTGAGCGCGTCGCCCGCTGCAATTGTTCCTGCCGAGCCGGTCGCCGACGTGAATGCGGCGAGGCGCAGATCGCGACCCGACGATGCCCGCACATGCTCGAAGACGTGGCCGAGCGCAGAACCGGTGACCGCCAGGTGACCGAGGTGATTGCCGAACTCGGCGAACTGGTTGAACACGAAGTTCTGCGGGTCGAGTGCGAGCTCGTTGCAGGCGTCGTAGATCTCCTTCACGTTCGACTCGGAACCCACGGTGCGGATGATGTCGTTGGCTGGATCGAGACACCACTGATCGAGCCAGTCGAACCGCTCCTGACTCATCCCCTCGGGCAGGATCGCCACCCCACGGCTGGCCATGATCCGGCTGATGGCGATACCGCCTCGGGCGTAGTTGCCGGTCGACGGCCAGATCGCCCGCTGTTCGGTCGGATCGAACTGACCGGTGACGACGCGCGGTGCGAGACAGGCGTACGCCGCGAGCACCTTGTGCGCGGTGATCATCGGGAAGCGATCGCCGAAGGCGACGATGATCGGGCTGACAACGCCGGTGAGCGAGCTCGGAAGCACGACGTGCTCGGGAACGTCGACCCGCCGTCCGGCGAGATCGTTGTACCAGTGCACGCGCCACAGGTTGCGGGCATCTGGGGCGTGCTGGTCGGCGCCACCCACGCGGGCGTCGTGGTCGAACCGCGAGGGTTGGGCCAGTTCGGCAAAGGTCGGCAACGTGATGCCGCGCTCGGCGAAGCGGTGCGCGGCACGGTCGATCGTGGCGTCGTCGACGACTCGATCCGCAAGCCCGAGCTGGTCTTCGAGAGCGTCTCGAGCGAGCACCATCTCGTCGCTCACCATCTCGTCGCTCACCAGCCGTCCTCGGGAGGCAGCGTGCTCGGTCCGACGTTGGCATCGAGCCAAGCACACAGGTCGGCAACGCCGGCCCACGCATCGCGCACCTTCTGCACCACCTGCTTGCTGTGCACCCACCTTGGCGCGCCGAAGTCGCGGGACGCCAACAACCCCTTGCGTCGCAACAACTCGATGCGTGGGTGATCCTTGGGATACCCGCGCGGAGCGGTCTTCAGCTCGCTCATCGAGCCAACGGCATACCGTCGCCGTTGCACGTCAGCGACGAGTGCCTCGACTTCGGCGCCGGTTGCCTCGTTGTCGACTGCGCTGCGAAATCGGGCCAGTTGGTCCTTGGCCATGGAGTAGTAGCCGGCGCCGACGAACAGACCCTCGGCGGAGATCTGCATGTAGTACCCGGCGCCACCTTCAGACTCGCCGTACGCACCTTGATGCGTCTTGTATGGGGGTTTGTTCTTCGAGAACCGCAGGTCGTTGTGCGGTCGGAACAGGTGAAACGGCCCGTAGTCATCGAGTGCGTCGGCGAGCGCCGCCATGGGGCCGCGGATTTCGTCGTCGTAGCGTTGCTTGTTTTCCTGCCAGAACGACTTGGAGTTGTCGGCCGCGAGCTGCTCGTAGAACGCCAGCCCATCGGCCGGAAACCCGCGGAAGTCCACGACTTCCACGGTATCGAATACGGTGCGCCCATGCCCGATGTGCTCCTCGGGGTTGACGCTGGCTCGCCCACCGCGATCGACCCGAGCGATCTGACGACCCACGGCGTGATCGTCGGCATGACTGGCTCGGGCAAAACCGGTCCCGGCGTCGTGCTCATCGAGGAGCTGCTGCGGGCACGGCTGCCGGTGCTGGCCATCCACCCGAAAGGCGACCTGACCAACGTGTGTCTCACGGTTCCGGGTATGGCAGCCGATGGGTCGATAGAGCGCGGTCGGCTCGCACTCGGCTGGGTGCCGGTCGCCTGACCGACCACGCTATGGGCAGTGCCGACGGAGAGACTCGAACTCTCACTGACGGCCACCTAAAGACCGTGCCTCTGCCAATTGGGCTACGTCGGCGTCGGGTGGCGACCTTAGCTGCGATAGTGGCGTGGGCGACCACAACAATGCTCGGAGCGTTGATGCTCACCCAGGCGATCGGCTGGGACGGCGCCCGTCCGGTCGCTGCAGCGCAGGCATTGACCCCCTACATCGTGGTCGGAGCCGCCATCGTTGCGTTCGCGGCGCACCTCGCCCACCAGCACCTGCCTGCGTTCGCGGTGTCGCTCGTAGGGGTCGTGGCCCTCGTATTCACGATGCCGGTCATGTTTCCGCCGCCGCTGCCCGCCGCGGACCCCGACACACAGGGTGTGCGGCTGGCGTCGGTCAACCTGCTGTACACCAACGATCGCACCACCGACATCGCCGCGTCCCTCGTCGAACTCGGGCTGGACGCCGTCGTGTTCAACGAGTACACCGACGCCCATCGAACCGCGCTGCTGAGCAGCGACCTGGCCGACGCGCTCCCGTATCGGGTGGAAGTTCGCGGCGAGCGCGCCGACGGCATCGCCATCTGGGCGGTCGCACCGCTCACCGACACCGCTCCGCCGCCGACCGCCAAACCGTCAATCGCCGCGGTGCTCGACAATGGAGTCGAACTCGTCGGGGTGCATCCACCGACGCCGGTCTGGGACAACGCAGCCTGGCGTCGCGATCTGGCCCAGCTGGCCACGGCGATCGCCGACCCCGCTCGACCGACCGTGGTGCTCGGCGACTTCAACGCCACCTACTGGAACCCTTCGTTCCGCCGCCTACTCGATGTGGGCTACCACGACGCCGCGATCGCTCTCGGAGATGGCCTCACCTCGACGTGGCCCACCGACTGGCTGATCCCGCCCTTTGCTGCGATCGATCACGCTCTTGTCGAACGCGACCGTCTGGTACCGACTCGGTTCGACACCTTCAGTGTCACTGGCAGCGACCACCGCGGGATCGTCGTAACGGTCAACCCGCGCCGCTGAGGAGCGCATCGAGCAACGCTCGGAACGCACGACCGCGATGCGACACGGAGTGCTTCTCGGCAGCGTTGAGCTCGGCGAACGTGCGACCGTCTCCGTCGTCGGGCACGAAGATCGGGTCGTACCCGAACCCGCCGTCGCCAGTCGGCGCGCGAGAGATGCGGCCCCGACACTCGCCCTCGACCGCCGTCTCGGACCCATCGGGCCACACCACGATGGCCACCGTGCGAAATCGGGCGGCGCGATCTGCGTGATCGCCGAGTTCGGCGAGCAGCTTGGCCACGTTGTCGGCATAGGTGCAGCCTTCACCGGCGTAACGGGCGCTGTACACACCGGGAGCACCGTCGAGCGCTTCGACTTCCAGCCCGGTGTCGTCGGCGACCGCCGGCTCGCCGGTCGCCGCGCCGATCGCTGCGGCTTTCAGTCGCGCGTTGCCGAGCAGTGTGTCGGCGTCCTCGACGACGTCGGGCACCTCGGCGGGGCGTGGTGCCAGCTCGATCGCATCCCCGAGGATGGCCTGGATCTCGGCCACCTTGTCGGGATTCGCCGACGCGCAGACGAGCCGCATCAGCGATTGGGGGACAGCGGCGCGGGCGGCGTCGCCAGGATGTCGGCCTGTCGAGCGGTGATCGTGTCGAGCCCGCCCTCGGCCAAGGCGAGGAGTTGGTCGAGTTCGCCGCGAGTGAACGCTGTCCCCTCGGCGGTGCCCTGCACCTCGACGAAGCGAGGCTCACCAGCACCGACCGGTCGCAGCATGACGACATTCATGTCGACGTCAGCTGTGCTGTCTTCGACGTAGGGCAGGTCGAGCACGGGTGTTCCTCCGACGATGCCGACGCTGATCGCCGCACAATACGAGTGCAGCGGGTTCGCTTCGAGGTCGCCACGCTGGACGATCCGCTCCAGGGCGTCGTGCAGGGCGACGAAACCGCCGCAAATGCTGGCGGTGCGCGTCCCACCGTCGGCTTGCAAGACATCGCAGTCGACGATCACTTGGCGCTCGCCGAGTACCTGCATGTCGCAGGCGGCGCGCAGCGAGCGACCGATCAACCGTTGGATCTCGACGGTTCGTCCGCTCTGCTTGCCCTTGGCGGCCTCGCGGTTGATTCGCTCGGGCGAGGCACCCGGCAGCATCGAGTACTCGGCCGTCACCCAGCCCTTCCCGCTGTTGCGCATCCAGCGCGGCACGTCGTCGTCGACGCTGGCGGTGCACAGCACGCGGGTGCGACCGAACGACACAAGGCATGAGCCGTCAGCCATCTCGGTGTAGTCGCGTTCGAATGAGAGCGGTCGCAACTCGTCGGCAGCGCGGTGGTCGGGTCGGGTCATGTGGGCTCCCAGCGTTCGGTGTGGTCGAGTTCGGGTCCGAGCAATCGACTGCCCAGCTCGCGGAACCGGTCGACGTCGCCACTGGACAAGAACCGATGCTCCCCGATCGCGCCCTCGTCGCGCAACAACCCGAGCTCGCCCAGTGTCACGCGCACGGCAAACGCAGTCTCGTCGGCCGAGCTGACGAGGGTCACCCCGGGTCCGAGCACGTCGCCGATCGTGCGCGCCAAGAACGGATAGTGCGTACAGCCGAGCAAGAGCGCGTCGACATCGGCTAGGTGGATCGGGGCGAGCAGCCGCTCGGCGAGCACGGTCACCTCGTCGCCCCTCGTCTGCCCGCGCTCGACGAACTCGACGAATCCCGGGCACGCCGCGCTGGTCAACGACACCGGCGCTCCGGTATCGGCGATGGCGCGCACGTACGCGCCGGACGCGACCGTCCCGACCGTGCCGATGACCCCGACGCGGCCCGTGACGGTGGCTCGAACGAGTGACACCGATCCCGGCGTGATCACGTCGATGACCGGGACGGGCAATTCGCTGCGGAGGTCGTCGAGCCCGGCCGCTGTTGCGGTGTTGCACGCCACGACGATCGCTTTGGCGTTGTGTTCTTTGACCAGGCTCCATGCCAGCTGGCGGGAAAAGCCACGCACATCGGCGAGCGGCTTGGAACCGAATGGGTACCGACCGGTGTCGCCGATGTACACGACATCCTCACCGGGGAGGAGGTCGATCGTGGCACGCGCGACGGTGAGCCCTCCGAACCCGGAGTCGAACATCCCGATCGGCCGATTCACGGCCGACCAGCCTAGGTCTGTGGTCTGAGGCTCAACTCTCAGGCGTCAGCACGGCGTCCATCACCTGGACATAGCCGTTGACATCGCCCTGGTCGGCAACCGAGAACCCGGCACCGCCGACGGTCGAGTTCTCGACGGTATAGGTGAATCCGTCGATGGTGAGGGTGACCTGGGCTGTGATCTGGGACTCGGTCAAGGCCTGACCCTGCAGGATCTGCCGACTCAGCCACTCGTTGAGCTCCGACTCGTCGGTCGGGATCTCCTCGGCTGCGTCAGCAGCCGCAACGGCGTCATCGTTCGGCGCGAAGACAGTGACCAGGTCAGAGCTGTTCTCGAGAACCGCCACCAAGTCCTCTTGACCGCTCGTGTTGAGCAGGTCGACAAACAGTGTGGTGTCGCTGCGATCGTTCAACGTCTCCCAGGCCGTGATGAGGCCGACCTCGGTGGTCTCGGTCGTGGTCTCGGTCGTGGTCTCGGTCGTGGTCGAGGTGCTCGTCGACGTGGTCGTAGTCTCCGGGATCGTCGTCGATGTCGTCGAAGTGGAGGTAGTGGTCGTCGACGTCGTCGTGGTCGGGATCTGCTGGCTGACGAGGTCACACCGGACCTCGTCGCCAGGAACGAACTCATAGTTCGGGAAGGTGTACGACACGACCTGGTCGACGGTGTCGTCTGGCGGGTCGACCGACACGTCCATCGAGACCGTCGTGTCCTGTTCGCCATCTCGGGACAGGACACACGCCACGGTCGGTCCGGGAGGCGAGAACCCGGCATTCTCGCTCTCCACCAGCTCGAACGACGAGGTCCACCCTGCTGGGTCGTCGAGCGTCTCGTCCGGGGTCCACGTGAACCGCAGCTCGCCGTCGGAGTTCGTCGAACCGCCGATGCCTTCGGTCCCTGGACCGCTGTCGGGGCTCGACCAGGTGTAGGCGGTGGGCGCCTCCACCGGTCCGGTGACCGCGGCGAAGAAGCCGCGCTGGAGTCCGGTGCCGGCCTGATCCACGGCGCGGATGATCACGCTCGTCGCCAGGTCACTGTCGTCTTCGGAGTCGTCACCACCCCCCCATAACAACCAGGCGAGTCCGCCGATCACGAGCGCTGCGGCCGCAGCCGCAGCGGCAACCGGCCCGGCCTTCTTCCACCACGGCCCTGCCCCAGCATCGCCGTCTTCCATCGAGTATTCGAGTCCGGTGTCAGCGGGCGGGACCGGCGGCACGCCGCCGGGTACCGTTGGCATGCCCTGGGCAGGCGTCGTCGGCATCTGGGTCGTCGGGGGCGTTGAACCAGCGGACGGGTCCGCACCCGGGGTAGTCGGCAGCGGTTCGGTCGGCTCGGTGGGATCGGCCATGGAGACAGCATCGCACGGCGCGATCCGCGATTCGCGGAGCCTCGGAGGTCTTGAGAGCCGTTTCAGCCGATCGCCACTCAGCGTGGCCGAATCGCATCTGACAGGCTGGCTGCGTGAGTACCGCACCGATTCTCCTCGAACGTCGCGACCGTGTCGCCCTGGTCACGCTGAACCGGCCGGAAGCGTTGAACGCGCTCAACACCACACTGCTCGCGGAGTTGCTCGCGGCAATCGAACCGCTCGACGACGACCCCGAGGTCGGTTGTTTCGTAGTGACCGGGGCCGGTCGGGCCTTCGCTGCCGGGGCCGACATCGCAGAAATGTCCGAGCAGAGCTACGCCGACGTCGCCCACGCGGACCTGTTCGCATCCTGGGATCGATTTGCGGCGCTACGCACACCAAAGATCGCGGCAGTCAACGGGTTCGCCCTGGGTGGCGGCTGCGAATTGGCGCTGATGTGCGACACGATCTACGCCGGCGAGTCGGCCCGGTTCGGTCAGCCGGAGATCACGCTCGGGATCATCCCCGGCATGGGCGGGTCGCAGCGCCTCACCGCACTCATCGGCAAGTCGAAGGCGATGGACCTGATCCTCACCGGTCGCATGATCGACGCGGCCGAGGCCGAGCGCTGTGGCCTCGCCGCTCGGGTCTTTCCCGATGGCGAGTTGCTCGACCAGACACTCGCCGCAGCGGCGACGATCGCCGGGTTCGGCAAGCTGGCCACGATGGCCGCACGCGAGGCGGTCGATCGCGCGCTCGAACTGCCACTCGGCGAAGGTGTGCGCTTCGAACGGCGACTGTTTCACGCCCTCTTCGCCACCGACGACCAGTCCGAGGGGATGGCGGCGTTCCTCGACAAGCGGTCGCCGGAATTCCGCCACCGCTGAACTCGGCGCAGCCCGAACACTCCAATGGCACCGACGACAACGACCAGGCCGACGAACACCGCCGCGCGGCCACCGAGCACGAACCACTGCAGCCAATCGCGATCGACGTCGGTGCGCCGCACGGAATCGGGATCGCCCGGCAAGTAGCTGAGTTCGACGGTGGTGCCGGCGGCGGGTGGCCGCGACCCGGCGGTCGCATAGTCGGTGACTCGGTGCATCGCGCCTTCGACGTCTTCGTACACGTAGACCGGCGCGAAGTGGCGGTGAACGATGCCGTCGATCAACACCGTCGCTTCCGTCGAGCCGACGACCTGGCCGACGGTGGTCACGCCATCCGCGTGCGGCTCGACTTCGGCGATGGCCGAGGTGCCGACGGCGGTGAACACCACCCCGAGGCCGATCGTCAGGAGTCCCATGAACAGTGCGGTGACGAAACCGACGATGGCGGCGGCGCCGAGTCGGCGCTGCTGGGGAGCCGCGGCGCGCTCGGCGAACGTCGACCCCGTTGGAGTGGTCGTGGGCCCGCTCGCCGTGCCCGTCGTGGTACGCGGTGCGGTGCCGATAATGGTGCTGGTCGTGGTGCGGAACATGGCGGGAGTCCTTCGTGTCGGGCCGTTGCGGCCGCCGGCTCCGTGCCGGCACCGGACCTGACGGACGACACGCCGCCGCCTTACATCTTGAGCGGTGCAGCTCCTCGACGAGCGCTCAGAAGTAGACGACGTCGACAAGCGCTCCGGCGAGTTCCGTCACCACTGATCGAACCCCGCGCCACTGATCGAACCCCGCGCCGCTGATCGAACCCGCGCCACTGATCGAACCCGCGCCACTGATCGAACCCGCGCCAACGCAGCGAAACCACTCGCTGCGCCCGTCAACTTCGTAATGGCCTGCGTGCGGTCTCTCGGAGGAAGAGGCAAGCGACGATGCCGATCACGGCGAACACGGTGCACCAGACGGCCGGCGCAAGCGTCGAATCCGAGAGCTCGACGATCACCGTGGCCATCAGCGGCGTGAGTCCGGCGAACAGCACGGCGACGTTGTATGCGATCGAGAGCGCTGTGAACCGGATCCGGCTGGGAAACTGCTCGGGCAACGTCGACGCTTCGACCGCGACCGCCGCGCCAACGATCACCGAGAGGGCAACAGTCGCGCCCAGCAGCGCAGCGTCGGTGCCGCTGCCGAAGAGCGCGAACAACGGCACAGTCGTCACGGCGATCAATACTGTGGCGCCGATGCACGCCGTTCGCCGCCCGAGCACATCGGCAAGCGCGCCGAACAGCGGAGTCGTCACGAGCATTGCCGCGGCCGCAATCGTCGACCAGTTGAGGGCGGACCCCGATGGCACACCTTCGTAGCTACTGAGCAACGTCGGGATGAATGTCACGTTGAGGTAGTAGGCAACGCCCGTCGTCAACGCGACCGCAAAGACGATGACCATCGGGCGGCGACCGAGTGAGAACGCGGCGCGCAGCGGCGACTCGACGAGGTCGTCGGAATCGGCGAGACCCGTGAACGCCTCGGTCTCTTCGATCCGCCGTCGCAACGCCAACACAAGCAGCGCAAGGCCGGCACCGATCACCAGCGGCAGCCGCCAGCCCCATGTCTGCAACTGGTCGGCAGAGAGACTATTCGTGAGCCAGGCAGACGAGGCAACAGCCAGCAAGATGCCGATGCCCGACGTCGCCGGCGACCACGATGCAACGAAGCCGCGCCATCGATCGGAGGACGTCTCCACGAGAAACACCAGGATCCCCGAGTATTCGCCACCGACTGCGAAGCCCATTGCGAGGCGGGTGAGCACAAGCAGTACCGCGGCGAGTATCCCGATCGCGGATTCGCTCGGAATCATTGCGTTCGCGGCGAGGGCAACGGCCATCATCAGCGCCGAGACGGTCAGCGATGCCCTGCGTCCGTGCCGGTCGCCGTATGCGCCGAACGCGATCGCCCCGATCGGACGGGCAAAATAGGTGATCGCAAAGACGGCGAAGGTGGCGATCAGACCCTGTCCACCGGAGTCGCCGAAGAACACGACCGAGTAGACCGGCGCCAGATAGACGAAGAGGCTGAAGTCGTACCACTCGACGACGGTGCCGAACGCCGCGTAAATTTCCGAACGTCGCTTCGGCGCACTCATGGGGGGACTCGTCCTGATCCGATACTCCGAGCCCGCCGCATGACGGGTACTACCGGAGAGTAGATGACCTGCGCGGTCGAGACGTAGATGAGGTGCGCGGGCTAGAAGTAGATGACCTGCTCGGCCTTGGCCTCGGCCTCGTCGAGGTCATCTGTGTATGCCCCAGTCGAGAGGTACTTCCAACCGCCATCGCACACGATGAACACGATGGTGCCCTCATCGATCTGCTCGGCCACCTTGGCCGCGCCGGCCAAGGCCGCTCCCGCGGAGATCCCCGCAAAGACGCCGCACTCACGCACGAGGCGGCGGGTCCATTCGATCGACTCGCGGGGGCGCACGACCCGCTTGCGATCGAGCAGGTCGTAGCCGTTCCACGTCTCGAACACCGGCGGGATGTACCCCTCGCCGACGTTGCGTAGACCCTCGACGCGCTCTCCAAGTGGCGGCTCGACAGCGACGACCTGCACGTCGGGCGACTGTTCCTTCAGATAGCGGCCAACTCCCATCAGGGTGCCCGATGTGCCGAGACCGGCGACGAAGTGGGTGATCTCCGGCACGTCACGAACGATTTCTGGTCCGGTCCCGTCGTAGTGGGCCAGCGGGTTGGCGTCGTTGGCGTACTGGTACGGGAAGTACCACTCGGGGTGCTCCGCGGCGAGGGTGCGGGCCCTGGCTACCGCTCCGTTCGAACCTTCTTCGCCGGGCGTCAAGATGAGCTCGGCGCCGAACACCTCGAGCATCTGCCGCCGCTCGACCGACACCGACGTCGGCATCATGATCTTGATCGGGTGGCCCTTCATCTGGGCGATGGCGGCAAGCGCAATACCGGTGTTCCCAGATGATGGTTCGAGAATCGTCTGCCCCGGACGGAGGACGCCATCGCGCTCGGCGTGCTCGATGATCGACTTGGCGATGCGATCCTTGACCGAGCCGAACGGGTTCTGGCTCTCCATCTTGGCGAGGATGCGCACGCCGGGGTTGGGCGACAATCTCGAGACGTCGACGACCGGCGTGTCGCCGATCATGTCGAGCACGCTGGCGCGCGCGCCGGGCGACGTCGCGCCTGGTAGCGCAATGAGAGGGCGGTCGCTCATCAACGTCATGTGTGTACCAACGTCTCGGATATCTCGACAATTCCGATGACTCTTGTCGGGATTGTAACGGGGCAGCCAAGAGATTGCGCGACCGAGCGCTGCACGCAGATGTCGCGGAGTCGTCGTCGGCCGGCGTCACGCGGTGTCGACCGCGGCGATGTCCACCCCGTCAATGTTCACCTGCACGATATCCACCTCCTCGGGGACGATCTCCCCGTCGACAATGCGATAGCTGCGTACTTCGGGCAGCCCCCGCTTGAGCCCGACGATCACGTAGTGCCACGCCGGGTCGACAGCCGCGTCGACATCGGTCGGGCTCGGATACGGCTCGGAGTGGGTGTGGCTGTGGACCACGCCGTTGATCTCGTGATCGCGATCTTCCGCATCGAGTTCGGCGCGCAGATGGTCCGTGGGGTCGATCGTGTAGATCCGCGCCGACTCCGCCGCGTTGTGGCACGGGTAGAACGTGACGGCATCGTCCGCGGTTGCGCCGGCCAGCAGCCCGCACATCTCCAGTGGATATTCACCCAACGCATGGGCGACAACGGCATCGACAACCTCGGAGGTGACCCGCAACACACCAGCTAGCGTGCAACAACCGATGGCGAAGCACAAGCGGATCAAGCGCAAAGGTTCCGGCGACGGCACCACATTGATCGCATCGAACAAGCGCGCCCGCCGTGACTACGACATCCTCGACACCTACGAAGCCGGCCTGATGCTGACCGGCAGCGAGGTGAAGAGCCTGCGTGAGGGCAACGCCCAGATCGGCGAGGGGTACGGGCGCATCGAGCGCGGCGAAGCGTGGCTCGACGGCACCCACATCCCGCCCTACACCAACGCCATCGGATTCGGCGCCCATGATCCCGACCGCCGACGCAAGCTGCTGCTGCACCGCGCCGAGATCGAGAAACTCGACGTGCGCACGGCACAAGGCGGCCTGACGATTGTGCCCCTGCGGCTCTACTGGAAAGAGGGGCGGGCCAAGATCGAATTGGCACTGGCTCGCGGGCGCAGCAAAGGCGACAAGCGCCAACGAATGGCCGAACGCGACGCCGACTTGGAGATCGACGAGGCCACCCGTCGATTTAGCCGCCAGATGTGAACCCACCGGTGAGCCAAACGGCCCACAGGGAGCCCTCTCCCTCACCGCAGCGCCACCCAACACCACACCAGTGAGCCAAACGGCCCACAGGGAGCCCGTTCGCTCACCACAAACCTCGGACGGAGCCGCCAGGCGAGGCGATACGCTGGGCGTTCTACATATCGACCAGGGGCTGACCGGTTTCGACGTCAGTAACGCTGTTCGAGTTTGCGACCCGAGTTGCTCAGACTCGCTAAACGGGGCAACCACAAGAATTGCCGACAAAGAGCAGTTCACTCTCGCCGCCTGATCTAGCAACCGCTAGCTAGGGAGACGAAGAGTCATCGTGAGCAGAAATGCCGCACGGGGCCACTCCACCGCAGCCCGGCACCAGAAGCGGAGGATGACGGCGAGAAAGACCGCTGACGGCGAGAAAGACCGCTGACTCACCGGAAAGACGGTGCGTGGTTCGCCTCGAGCGAACAATCGACCCGCCGATGACACAGCGTCAGCGTCACTGTCGGGAATGGTCGTAGCGGGTTCGGGTATCGGCTGATGGACGGGGGTTCGATTCCCCCCAGCTCCACGATGGGATCGCCGTCGTGAGCGACGCGTGGAACGACGTCGCCGACTGGTGGATCGACGCTGTGCGCGACGACCCCGCCAACTCCGACGACTATCTCGCGCTCCTCGACGAAGTGCTCGACGACGACCCTGCGAACCAGCGCAGCGACCGCCTGACGCTCGACGTCGGTTGCGGCGAAGGGCAGGTCATGCGCCACCTCGGCGGGGCGATCATCGGGATCGACGTCGTAGCCCCGCTGCTCATCCGGGCGCAATCCGCAGGCCCCACCGTCCGCGCGGAGCTCCCAGACCTATCCTGGGCCCGCACGGCCGCGTTCGATCGAGCCATCTGTGTCGGCGTGGTCGAGGCGGTCGCCGATCATCACACGCTGTTTTGCGAGTTGCGACGCGTGACTCGTCCGAACGGCCAACTCGTCGTGGTTTCGAATCATCCGGTCACCACCGCACCTCACGCCGAACCGATGGTCGACCCGAACGGCGAGGTCTTTTGGCGGTGGGGTGACTACCTCGGCTCGGGCGAGGTCCGGCAGCGGGTTGGCGATGGCGTGGTCGTGCTGCATCACCGCCCGATCGGGCGGTTGCTCGGTGCCGCGGCGGCCGCCGGGTGGCGCCTCGATCGACTGATCGAACATGGTCCCAGCGCAGCGACGCTCGCTCGGCATCCCGACGTTGGCGGCCAGACCGGTATTCCGACCCTGGTCGGCATGCGCTGGGCGTCAATCCAATGAGTTGACGCCCGAATAGGTGGGCCGCCCACGCCGCTTGTTGGTCCTCCAGGTACGGTCGCGCCCATGGCTGAGACGACCCGGTCGATCGCACTGTTCGCGATCGCAGCGGTGTTGGAGATCGGCGGCGCCTGGCTGATCTGGCAAGGCGTTCGCGAACACCGCGGGGTTGCGTGGATCGGTGCGGGAATCGCCGCCCTTGCCGGCTACGGATTCGTCGTGACCTTTTCAGGACGATCCGAACTTCGGGCGCATCCTCGCGGCGTACGGAGGCGTGTTCGTCATCGGCTCGTTGCTCTGGGGCATGGTCGCAGACGGCTTTCGGCCGGATCGTTACGACATCATCGGAGCCATGATTTGTCTCGCTGGCGTGGGCGTGATCATGTACGCCCCGCGCCCGACGTGACCGCCCACACGCAACACACGCGCCCGATCACGCAAGCACCGATTCTCGGTGTCGCCAGTCGTACGTGCACAACCGGCGACACCGGGAACGGTGGATCGACGGCTACTCGCCGCCTTCGTTCAGCGTCACTTCGATCGGCGCGTAATTCTCACCGAACAGGTCGACACCCGTGTCGGCCAGAAGGGCCCAGGCTTCCTCGACGATCTCGTTGGTGAACGCGCCGTCAGAGGGCTCCTCGGTCAGCACGGTGGCGCCGTCGAGGTTGGGCGTCTCGAGGCTGATCGACACGGTCTGGTCCCAGGCGTCCTGGTCGACGAAGCCGATGCCGTCAGGCGACGGCCAGATCAACTGGTTGACCTCGTTCATCTGCCACAGCTGATGGCTGGCGCCCAGCGTGGAACCCTGCGCAACGACGATGTCGCGACACGACTCGACGTTGTCGCGGCAGTACGTCCAGCCGAGCATCGACGCCGCTACGAACCGAACCGCCTGATCACGGTAGGCGTCATCGTTGGCCAACTTCTCGGCGTCGGCCCAAATCGCGTCCTGCAGCATTCCGACGCCTTCTTCTTCGTAGTTGATGACCGTGAAGTCTTCAGGCTGGTAGAGCTCGCCGGTGTCTGGGTTGATCGCCTCCAGGACCTGGGCGTATTCGTTGTACGTCATGGCCTGGGCGGCATCGATTTCGCCATCGAGCAGCGCCACCATGTCGAACTGCTGGCCGATGAGCGAGACGTCTGTCGCCGGATCGAGCCCGGCGCGACCGATTGCCGCAAACAGCTCGTACTCGTTACCGAAGCCCCAGTTGCCAAGGATCTTGCCCTCGAAGTCGGACGGGGTGGTGATACCGGCATCGGCGAACGCCACCTGCAGGGTGCCGGACCGCTGGTAGATCTGGGCGATGTCAATGATGTCGGCGCCCGCCTCGCGGCTGGCCAGCGCCTTCGGCACCCACGCCAACGCAAAATCGACGTCGCCGTTCGCAAGCTGGGTCTGCGGAACGATTTCGACGCCGCCCTCGACGATGTCGACCTCGAGACAGAAGTCCTCATAAAAGCCCTGTTCCTGGGCCGCGTAGTAGCCGGCGAACTGGGCCTGTGTGAACCACTGCAGCTGCAGACTGACCGAATCGATCGTTTCGCAGGCGGCATCGCTACCGCCATCTACGGCGTCGTCGGCCGCTTCATCAGCATCCTCGGACATGTCGTCCTCGGCGTCCGCTGTGGTCGGTGCGGCCGTGTCGTCCGCGCTCGAGTCGTCATCGTCGCCGCACGCTGCGGCAACCAACGCCAGGGCGACCACACCAGCGGTCAGTACCCGTGTTCTCCTAGTGATCATGTTGTTGCTCCCCCGGGGCGACGAGGCCCCGCTTGTTTGACGGTGGTTTTCTCCAACCCAACGGAGATCATGAAGAACGTGACGCCCAGCGCGCACGCTCCAGCGACGTAGGCCCACGTGACGTCGTTGTCCGACGTCGCGGCGCTCGACGTGATCCCGTAGCCGATGCCGTTCTGCCGACCGCCGAAGTACTCAGCGACGAACGCCGTCACAACGGCCGCAGGTGCAGCGATCTTCAGCGCGGTGAACAGAAATGGCACTGCGTTCGGGATGCGAGTCTTGATCAGCACGGTCCGGGGCGTGGCCGCGTACGAGCGCATCAGCTCCATGTGCAACGGCTGCACCTGACGGAGGCCCTTGGACACATTGACCAACACGATGAAGAACACGATGAGCATCACCATCAGGCGACGCGGCACCTCGGTGGTAATGGAGAACATGTTGTTGAGCACCGGCACGATGACGATGATCGGGATTGCGTTGAGCGCCACCGCCAGCGGCGTGGCCAACTCGTTGAACACTCGGAAGCGCATCATCACGAAACTCATCGTCACGCCCAGAGCGACGCCGAGCACCAACCCGACCAATGCGTTGGAACCCGTGACGAACACCGCGTCCCAGACGCTGTCGATCTCTTCGACCAGCGCCGACCAGATCGCCGACGGTGCCGGCAAGAGGAACTGCTCGATGTCGTAGGCCCACACGATCAGTTCCCACACACCGAGGAACAATGCGCCGAACAACAACGGTGGCCACAACACACGCACGATGGATCTGACACGAGTCGCCATCAGCGGTCCTCGATGCCTCGTCGCGGGCCGCCGTCGGGTCGTTGCTCTCCGTGATGCCCACGCAACGCCTCGCGCACCTCCGTGATGCGCTTGAAGAACTCGTCGTCCTCGCGGGTGTCTTCGCTGCGGTCGGCGCCGAGACCGACGGCGATCTCGTCGGTGATCCGACCCGGCCGCGGCGACATCACCACCACCCGCGTGGAGAGGTAGACCGCTTCGGGGATCGAGTGGGTGACGAAGATCACCGTGGTCTGCTCTGCTCCGCAGATTCGCAACAGCTCGGCCTGCATGTGCTCGCGAGTCATCTCGTCGAGAGCTCCGAACGGCTCGTCCATGAGCAAGAGCGACGGCCGCGCGGCGAGCGCTCTTGCGATCGCCACTCGCTGCTGCATGCCCCCAGACAGCTGCCACGGCATGTGGTCGTAGAAGTCCTCGAGGTCGACGAGGTCGAGCATCTCGTTGGCGCGCGCCGCGCGTCGGCGACGGTCCCACCCATCGATCTCCAATGGGAGCTCGACATTCTTCTGGACGGTCCGCCAGTCGAACAGGCCCGGCTGTTGAAATACCATCCCGTAGTCACCCTCGCGGCGCGCCTGGTCGGGGAGCTTCCCATTCACCATGAGCTCGCCACCGGTCGGTTCGAGGAGGTGGGCAATCAAGCGCAACAGCGTCGACTTGCCACAACCCGACGGCCCGATCAACGAGACGAAGTCGCCAGCCGCGACGTGCAGGTCCACGTCGACCAGCGCATCGACCTGGTTGGCCTTCCCCTCGTTGAACACCATGGTGGCGGCATCGACAGCGACCACGTCGGGGGCGATCTCAGCCATCAGTGCGTCGCCTCCGGTGGGCGGCGACGCATCAACAGCATCTCCAGCCCAACCACCAATCCGAACAAGATCAGGCCGAGCGCCGCCGCGCCGAAGACCGCCGTGTACACCTGAGCCGGGTCCGAAGTCGCCCGCTGCCCATACGTCAGCGCGGCGAAACCAACGCCGCGTACGCCCGTAGAAATCTCCGACACGATCACCCCGATGACCGCCCCAGTCGCGGCCAACTTGAGGCCCGGGACAATCGTCGGCACCGCGGCCGGGAAGCGCAGCGTGATCAACGTGCGCCACCACGTCGCGCCATAACTCTCCATCAACTCGAGAGCGATCGGAGGTGTCGAATTGAGTCCACGCAGCGTCGCCACCGAGACCGGAAAGAACGCCAGGAACGCGCTCAACGTCGAAACCCACACCCATTTCGGAAGACCCCAATTGCCTCCGAGAGCAGCGACCTGCGGCGCCAGCGCAATCAAGGGAATCGCTTGCGACGCGATGACGTATGGGAACAACCCACGCTCCACCACCCGCCACCTCGCCATCAACACGGCCAACGACATGCCAAATGCAGCGCCGACCACGAGACCAACCAGCGCCATCCGGAACGTGTACCAGCCGTATCCGAGTACGGCTTGCCAGATCGGCTGGTTGCGTCCGCGCACTTCAGGCTCGGTCAGGCGCGAGACCATCTCCCAGGTGTGGGGCATCGCACGGTCGTTGGTCTTCGGAATGATCCGCCACCCGAAGACCTCACCCCCATCCTCCGGCCCGAGCAACTTGTACAGCTCCCACATCGACGCGACGAGCATGAGCGCTACCAGGAAGAGCAGCGTTCGGCGCGCCACGCGCCATGCAAGGCTCATGCAAGTGCGATCCGAAGAAGTGTGCGTGCGCTGATCATCTACCGCTGTATCGCCGGGTCCGGCTCATGGACCGCTCGCCGGGATTCGGAAAACCTAGTGAGTGCAGCGACTGTGATCGAACGAAAACGGACGATGGCCCCCGCCGTTCACACAGCGTTCACGACCGACTACCCCGAGACATGCGGCGCGTCGACACACGCGCATAACGTCGAGCACCATGAACCGCGCCGGTGACTCACGCCGTCCGTCGGTCGTGATCATTGGTGGGGGGTTCGGCGGACTCGAAACGGCCAAGCGGCTGGCACGCGTCGAGGTCGACGTCATCCTGATCGACCGTCGCAACCATCACCTTTTCCAGCCTCTGCTCTACCAGGTAGCAACGGCTGGGCTGAATCCGTCCGACATTGCCCATCCGATCCGTTCGATCCTCCGGGACCAAGACAATGTCGAGGTCGTCCTCGACGAGGTCACCGACATCGATCCGCATGCGCGCTCGCTCACGCTGCGTCATGGCCCACCGGTCGGTTTCGACTATCTCGTGCTCGCCGCTGGAGCACGCCACGCCTATTTCGGCAACGACGACTGGGAGCAATTCGCACCGGGCCTGAAGTCGATCGAAGATGCCACCGAGATCCGTCGCCGCGTGCTCGGTGCATTCGAACTCGCGGAGCAAGCAGCCACGCCCGCCGAGCGCGATGCAGCAATGACCTTCGTCATCGTCGGCGCCGGGCCCTCAGGAGTCGAGCTGGCAGGCGCCGTGGCGGAGATCGCCCGACACACGCTGGCGCGCGACTTCCACCACATCGACACCACCGAGACAACGGTGCTCCTGGTCGAAGGCGGCGCCCGGGTGCTGCCCTCGTTTCACCGCTCGCTCTCGCGATCGGCGCGTCGCCAACTCGTCGGTCTCGGCGACACCGTGATGACCGACACGATGGTCACTGCCTGCGACGCCCACGGGGTACAGGTGAGACACGACGACCAGGTCGAACACATCGACTCGATCACTGTGCTCTGGGCCGCCGGTGTCGCGGCGTCACCGCTGGCAGCCATGCTCGCCGCACAGCTCGACATCGCCGTCGACAGATCCGGGCGCATTCCCGTCGATCACACGCTCGCCGTACCCGGCACCGAAGACATCTTCGCCATCGGTGACATCGCTGCTACGACCTCGGACGGCGCAGCGGTACCGGGCCTAGCCCCGGCGGCCGTGCAAGGCGCCCGCCACGTGGCCACCGCTATCGAGCACGACCTCCATCAGCGACCGCGGCCGAACTTCCGCTACTTCGACAAGGGATCACTCGCCACGATCGGCCGCTCGGCAGCGGTCGCCGAGTTCGGCCCGGTGCGCTTCTCCGGGTTGCTGGCCTGGGTGTTGTGGTGGGCGGTACACATCGCCTTGCTCATCGGGTTCCGCAGCCGCGCGCTGGTGATGTTCTCGTGGGGGTGGAGCTGGCTCACGTTCCGTCGTGGCGCCCGGTTGATCACCTCCCGATGGCGACCAGGCGCCGGGCTCGACCCACCACCGGGGCCGCCGCGATCCAGACCGCGTGCATCGGCCTAACGCCGAGCCGACGTGGCTCAGCGCCATGCCGAGAATCACCGCGTACACCTCACTAACGTCGTTTGACACAACTCGGTACTGCTCTCGGAGGAATCGATGCCCTACCGCTCACCGCGTCTCCCGCTGATCGCACTCGCGGCGCTCACGGTTGCCGCGATCCCTCTCGGCAGCCCTACGTCGAATGCCCAGGAGGCAACACCGGACCCGACCAGCGCCGGAAGTCTCGACACCGCTGGGTTCAACGCCCCGGTGGGTTTCGTCACCACGCAGCTCGGCGGCGACTCGGGAGCCGGCGGCATCGTGCAGCAACCGAGCGGACGAGTCGTTGCAGCCGGCACCGGTGGATCGTCCTCAAACGTCGTCACCGAGACCATCGTCACGCTGCTCGGCTACGACGACGACGGATCGATCGACACCAGCTTCGGCATCAACGGCGTCGCCGTGGCAGACGTCGGCGCGCTCCCCGAGGTGGCCAACGTCATGTTGCAAGGCGATGAGGGGGCGCTCGTCACCGTCGGCTCGACCATCGGCGATCGCGTATTCGCGGTACGCCA
Source organism: Actinomycetota bacterium (assembly GCA_039177505.1). Lineage (GTDB taxonomy): Bacteria > Actinomycetota > Acidimicrobiia > Acidimicrobiales > Ilumatobacteraceae > JABSQH01. The sequence continues at coordinate 19,569 of JBCDFR010000030.1, forward strand.
CACCGCAAACGGATTCTTCGACCGCAGCTTCGGTACCGATGGGCGCGCCTTCTTCACCGGCGACGGCGACCTCAACAACGTGAACGACGGCGTGATCCAGCAGGACGGGAAGATCCTCGCGCTCTCCGGAACGGGCACGTTTGCAATCGACACCGGCACCGTCGACGTCGTTCGCTTCACCGTTGATGGCGAGGTCGACACCACGTTCGGCGCCGATGGCGTGGCGTCGATCGAACTCAGTCAAGCGATCGCCGGACTCGGAATCGCTGTCCAAGATGACGGCAAGATCCTCGTGACCGGGACGCAACAACGTCCCGAAGCCGAAGGCGGGACCGCACTGTTCATCCTGCGCCTGAACGACGACGGATCGTTGGACTCAACCTTCGGCGAGGCTGGTGTGACGACCGTCGACGTGGGTTTCGACGCCACCGGCTTCGATGTCGTCGTCGACGACGAGGGACGGAGCGTTGTCGGCGGCACCGGCAATGCCAACGATGCCCAAGAGTGGGTCGTTGCCCGCTTCACGACCGATGGCGACCTCGACAGCAGCTATGCCAATGGTGCTGGATTCGTCACCATCGGTGGCGGCGCCGACAATCCGGTCGGCCAGATCGTCTCCATCGCCCTTGACGCAAACGGCAACACGGTCGCCGGCGGGCAGTTCGGCCCGAACCTGGCCGTCTCCCAGTTCTACATCGGGCGCGTGTCGGCAAACGGCGAGATCGATGACACCTTCGGCGACGGCGGCGTCGCGATGACGACGATCGGCAGCTTCGCCGAGGTGGCCCGACTGCTCGTGCAGAGCGACGGAAAGATCGTGCTCACCGGCCAAGCGAACATCGATGGGATCTTCCAGTATGCGACCGCGCGCTACCTCGGCGAACCGAGCACGGTGGTGCCGGTCGACGAGGCCCGCCTGCTCGAGACGCGCAACGGACCAGGGTTCACCACCGTCGACGGCGAACAGCAAGGCATCGGCCGGCGCAGTGCAGGACAGATCACCAAAATCGATGTCGCCGGACGTGCCAACGTGCCGGGCGACGCGCATGCCGCGATCGTCAACATCGGCGCGATTCAACCAGCCCAGGCCGGCTACATCACCGCGTTCGACTGCAATGACGAGGTCCCGAACTCGTCGACGCTGAACCATCCCGCTGGCGGCGTCCGCGCCAACTCCGCGATCGTCAACCTCGGCGCCGACGGAGCCGTCTGCGTCTTCACCCAGCGCGCCACCGACCTAATTGTCGACATCACGGCGTACGTCAACGCGGACGGCGACATCACCACCTTCGATGGCCAGCGCATCCTCGAGACCCGCCAAGGCCCCACGTTCGTCACCGCCGACGGCCAGCAACAAGGCATCGGCCAACGGGCAGCCAATCAAGTCACCGTGGTCGACGTCGGCGGCCGCGTCGACGTGCCGAGCGATGCCATCGCCGGCATCATCAACATTGCCGCGGTCAATCCTGAACTACAAGGCTTCGTCTCGGTGTACTCATGCGACAACACGCGACCCAACGCCTCGACGCTCAATCACGCTCCGGGTGGGACCACCGCAAACGGCGCAATCATCGAACTCGACAGCGACGGACGGTTGTGCGTGTACACCCAACGGGCCACCGACCTGATCATCGACATCGTGGGGTACGTAATGCCGGCGACCGACGTGATCACGACAGATCCACAGCGATTCGTCGAGACCCGCGTGGGGTCAGCGTTTCAGACGATCGATGGTCAACAGCAAGGGATTGGCCGGCGTGCCGCTGGACAGACCACCACCATCCCCGTCGCCGGTCGAGCGGCGATCCCCGCCGGAGCCGTGACGGCGATCTTCAACGTAACCGCCATCAACGCCGAGGCTGACGGCTTCGTGACGCTGTACAACTGCGACAACGAGCGGCCGAACACCTCCACACTCAACGTCGCCGCGGGTGCAACGATCGCCAACCGAGCGGTCGTTGCCCTCGACGACGATGGCGACGTGTGCATCTACACCCACCGCGCGATGGACATCGTGATCGACGCCACGGGTTATACGACATAACGGGCAACCGGCCAGCGCCGGGCCGGATTTCAGCCGCGTTCGGGCGCAGTCGGGGTGAAGCTCACCGGAAGGTGCTTGATCCCGGCGACCAGTGGAATACCCGCAGACTCCAGCGGGACGGGATCACCGCTCACCTCGAGGTCGGGCAGCCGTCGAAACAGCTCGCGGAACACCACCGACACCTCGCGTCGAGCGAGGTGCGCGCCGAGACAGAAGTGCGGGCCGGGCCCACCGAACCCGACGTGTCCATTGGGCTCGCGGCGCACGTCGAACACCTCCGGGCGGTCGAACACTCGGGGGTCGCGGTTCGCCGCGCCGTAGAACATCACCAAACGATCGCCCTCGTGCAGCTCATAGTCTGCCAACGTGACATCGCGCGTCGCCGTCCGGCGCATGAACGTCACCGGCGCCGACGCACGCACGATCTCCTCGACCGCAGTCGGTGTGACTCCATCGATGTCGTCCATCCAGATCTTGCGCTGGTCGGGGTTCTTCGACAGCAGGTCGACGCCGTAGGTGATGGCATTGCGCGTCGTGTCGTTGCCGGCGACGGCGAGGAGGATGAAGAACGACGTGATCTCCTTGGCCGTCAAAAGATCCTCGTCGAGATCGTTGTGGACGAGTTTCGAAGTGAGATCGTCGGTCGGGTTCGCTCGACGCTCGGCAATGAGGTCGTTCATCAGCGTGTCGAGTTGCACACCCGCGTTGATGAGCGCGGCGATGTCGACCTCCGTGCTCGGCACGGCGTCCGACTCTGCACTGCCGGAGAACTCGGGGTCGCCTCCACCAAGAATCGTGTTGGTGGCGTCGAGCACCGTCTGGAACTCGCTACGCGGGATCCCCATCATGTCGCAGATGATCAGCAGTGGAAACGGCTGACTGAGCACCTTGACGAGGTCGACTTCGCCTCGCTCACAGAACCCGTCGATCACCTCGGTGCAGATCGTCTCCACCGAGTCCATCACGTTCTGCAATTGCGACGGCGTGAAACGGTGGGCGACCACGCGCCGCTGATGGGCGTGCCGTGGATTGTCCATGTTGATGAACCCACCGAAGAACTCGAGCAGTTCGATCGGCAGATCGAAGATGGCGGTGGCGCCTTGTCCCGAGCAGAAGTCCTCGGCTCGCTTGCTCACCTCGACCACCTCGTCGAAGCGGGTGAGCGCGTGGAACCGCTGCACCTCGCCCACGAGGGGGTTGTCGATATCGATCGGCAGTACCGGACCCAGCTCGCGAATCTCGGCGAACTCCGCCATCCTCGGGGCCAAGGGTTGGTGCCAGAATTCGGGCTCGACAAGGCGGTAGGCGCTCGCGGTCATGCTCTCAGCGTAAACAGTCGCCGTGCGCAGAAAATCATCCTGGTGAGCGCAGCACCTCACCGATAGCGCGCCACCGCAACAATCTCACCACTCCGCTACGGCTGGGACCGACTCGACGGGAAACAGCAATCGAACTTGGGCGCCGCCGAGCTCCGATTGGCCGAGTCGCATCTCGCCACCGAACCCCTCCACCGTGCGTCGAGCGATGTCGAGTCCAAGACCACTCGACTGGCCAGCGCTCACGCCGCGCTGGGCGACGCTGGAGTCGGGAAAGCCCGGACCCGCATCGTCCACCGAAAAGCACAGGCGGTCGCCGTCATCGGTGATCGTGACGTCGATTCGCGTGCCTTCCGGCGTGTGTTTGAACGCATTGTTGATGATCGTGTCGAACGCGGCCTCGACGTCCGCGGGGTCACCCGAGACGCGTCTCGGGCTCCTCGGCTCGACGGCAATGACAAATGGTCGACCCGCATCGTGGGCGACATCGTTCCAGTCGGCCAACCGATCGCGGGCGATTGCGGCAATGTCGATCGTTCGCTTCTCGTGTTCCTCGGGTCGGCGCATGTCGGCCAGAATCTGGTTGAGCGTCGCCTCGAGACGCTGCGTTCGAGCCAACAGTTCTTCGGTCTCGGGCGTCTGCTCGAGCGTCTCGATTTCGAGGTGCAGAGCGGTCAACGGCGTGCGTAAACGATGTGCCAGATCGGCGACCGACTCGCGCTCGCGTACGAGCAACTCGGACACGCGAGTCGCCAGGTGGTTGAGCGTCTCAGCCAGCTCGCGCAACTCCGCAGGACCAGAAGGCGTCGCCCGTGCGCCGAGTTCGCCATCTTGCAGCTGTCGAGCGACGGCGGTGAGGTTCTGCGTCGGCGTGGAGATCATGCGCGCGGCAAGCAAGCCCATTGCGCTGCCCGCCAGTATGGCGATGACGCTGCCCAAGATGATGACTGCGCTGATCGACCGGACACCGAGGTCGATGACGTCGCCCGACGCGGCGAGACGAATCACAAAGCTCGAGCGGCCCGTGTCATCGAGTGGGCCCTTCTGGGGAACGTAGGCCACGACCCCACCCGATGTCTCGTCGACGATCTGCTGACCGGTGAATGCCTGTTCGACCTCGCTACTGAACGGCACCGGCACACCGATCACCTCACCGTCTTCGCGGTACACGGTGACTTCGATGTTCGGGAACTCCGCCTCGTAGCGCAGGATCGCCGCTTCGACTTCGTCTGTCGGGGTGCCGTCGTCGATGAACGCTCCGAGTGCGGCTCCGGAGTCGACGATGCCGTTGATCTCGTCGGTGCGCTCGACGCTGCGCAGGGTCAGCGCCAGCGGAAGCACGAAGGCGATGACGACCGTGGTGGTCGTCGTCGCCATCAAAACGACGAGGAGGCGTCTCACCCCTCGTCTGGTGGCCCCAATTTGACGCCGACGCCGCGAATCACGCGCAGATATCGCGGTGCTGCTGCTGTTTCACCAAGGCGACGACGTAGTGCTGACAGATGCACATCAATGGTCGTATCCGACGACGACAACGGGTCATCCCAGACCTCCCGTGCGATCGTTCGGCGCGACACCACTTCGCCTGCACGTGACGCGAGCAGCGCCAACAACTCGAACTCCTTCGGCCGCAGCTCGATCGACGTACCGTCGAGCGTGACCTCGTGGGCCTGAATGTCGACGCGCAGATCACCGACCTGCACCACGGGCTCCGTGGCGCCGCGTTCGCGCCGCAGCAGCGCGCGGATGCGAGCATCGAGCTGACGGCCGGAGAAAGGCTTGACCACGTAGTCGTCGGCGCCCGAGTCGAGCGCTTTGACGATCGTGTCGTCGTCGTCACGGGCGGTAGCGACGATCACCGGCGTCTCGCCGTACCCGCGGATCATCTTGATCACGTCGAGGCCGTCGATGTCGGGTAACCCGAGGTCGAGCACGACCACATCTGGACCGTCGTCGACGACCTTGCCCAAGCCAACGGTGGCGCGGCCGGCCGTCGCCACGACATGTCCTGTCTGTTTGAGCACCTTCGACAGCGAGGCGATGATTTGGTCGTCGTCTTCGATGAGCAGCACGTTTGCCACGTGGTGGACGATAGCTCAGGAGCACTGCGTCTCGGCTGTCATCCAGGATCGCGACCGGCGCGGCACTAGTTTCGACCGCGTGAGTCAGGCTGGAACCGATGGGGGACGCGAGTCCACTACGGCCGCCGAGGTCATCTCCGGCGACCTGTCGAACGCGCTCGGCGTCGAATCGGTGCGCGTCGAGAAGCTCGCCGATCCGATCGTGTTGCGTTCGGTTCTGGCGGTTGCAACAGCGGCCCTGATCGTCCTCTGGCCGGAGCGCACCGACCGCGTACTGGTCGCTGTGCTCGGGATCGGACTGATCGGCGCGGGCGTCACGACGCTACTGGGTCACCTCCGCGGCAGTCCTCGGCGCAACGTCATGATCGGCTTCAGTCTCGGCTTGGTCGCCCTCGGAGCGATCCTGATCGGGTTTCCGCGACTGTCGATCGAGGTCGTCGGCCGAGCAAATGCGATTGCGCTTGCCGTCTACACCCTCGGCGACTTCGCCGTCACCCTGCGACATCGACGGACATCGTTGGGCACCGCCTGGCCGTTCGCCAAGACACTGACATTGCTGCTGCTCGCAGTGGTCATGTTCATCTACCCGGGAGCGCTGCTCAGCCTTGTTGCCACGCTGGTGTGCCTCAGCGTGGCGATCGTCGGGATCATCGCCGTGGGACGTTCCGTCACCAGCGACGGCGACGAGACCCCGGCTTCGCTGGTGGCCACAGGGCAAGTGGTAGTCGAATGGTTCGCTCGACGCCCCAAACCGACGGTCGATCGTGCCGAGCTCTACGACAAGGTGCTGTACGAGGGGACTCGGGTCGGAGCCAAGCTGACCCGCTTCGCCGTCCTGATGTTCTTCTCGGGCGTCATCGCAACGGGCGGCGTCTTGACCGACTCGACCGCGGTCGTGATCGGCGCCATGTTGATCGCTCCCCTGATGACCCCGCTGATGGCCATCGCCATCAGCATCGTGATGGGCTGGCCCAACCGGCTCGCTCGTTCCGCGCTGATCGTCCTCGGCGGGATCCTGCTGGTGATCCTGATCGGGATCGTCCTCGGCGAGGTCGGTCCCGTGTCGGTCGATGCCACCACCAACACACAGATCCTGAGCCGGTCGTCACCGACGATTCTCGACCTGGTGATCGCCGTGGCCGCGGGCGCCGCCGGCGCCTACGGGCTGTCCCGCCCAGACGTCTCCGATGCGCTGCCGGGGGTGGCGATCGCCATTTCGCTCGTCCCGCCGCTGTCGGTGATCGGCGTCACGATCGCCGCTGGCGCCTACGACGAGGCATCCGGGGCGTTGCTGCTCTTCACCACCAACGCACTAGCGATCATCATCGTCGGCGGTGCCACGTTCATCGTCACCGGACTCACACCCCTGCGCGTCGCCCAGGCCAACCGTCAACGCGTCCGTACGGCGTCCGCGGCCGTCCTCGCGCTCGCCGTATTCGTCGTCGCCGCCCTCGGCCTCAACGGGCGTGAGGTCGCCAGCAATGCCCTCGAAGCGGGGCGGGCCAGCGAGGCAGTACAGCGGTGGATCGACGGCAGCGACGACTTCAGCGTGCTCAGCGTCGACGTCACCGGCAACACCGTGCAGGTCACCATCATCGGGCCACCGGTCGGTGCTCCGTCGGTCGAAGGTCTCCAGGAAGGCTTGTCGAGCGCACTCGGCCGCACCGTCACTACGGATCTACGCGTCCGAGTGCAGACCCGCGACGTGGTGGGTCCCGGCGCAACCGATGGCTAGCGCGACACCGACGGTGGCAGTGGCGCCAGCCGGCCGAGCGTCACCAGTAGCTCGCCGACGGTGGTGTCGTGTTCCAGTTGGTGACGCAATGGTGCGGCCGCATGGACTTCGTACCGATTCCGGCGCCCTTCGCGCGTCCTGGTGATGTAGCCCTCTGCAGCAAGGTCGGCGATGATCGCCTGCGCTGCCCGCTCGGTGATGCCGACGCGATCGGAGATGTCGCGCCCACGGATGTCGGGTTCTTCGGCCAAGCACACCAGCACGTGGGCATGGTTGGTGAGGAACGTCCACGAGGCGCGCGACCCGGGGTTGGTTCCGCCGGACTGTCCGCTCGACGCAGCGTTGGGAGCCGTGGTGTCGGTCATGACTTCGAGCCGCAACATACGATCTGCGACTCGTGAATCATAGCGACGACGTGAGCCCGTCAGCCCCCCTCGTCTTCGGGAATCGTCCCACCCGTCTGCTCGCGGAAGTAGGCCCACTCCTCGACGATCGTCCCATCGGGGAGATTGCAGTAGCCGACCTGTCCGTCGGCCTCGTCGACGATCTCCACTTCACCGCCCTGCTCGACGCAGAACTCCGACGCAGGGTTGGCGATCTGCGTCGACGGGTCGTCGCCGTCGTCGTCGCTCTCCCCATCGTCGCCGCACGCGGCCAGCGCGACGATGATCGCGGGGACGCTCAGAACACGGACGACTCGCTGTGCGATAGCCATCTCGCGATCGTATCGACGGCGTCCTGTCCTGTCAGCGCACCCCATCGTCTACCGTCCGATCATGACCATCGCGCTCGTCCACGGTGTGCCGGAAACGTCAGCCATCTGGGGTCAGCTCCTCGACGCCCTGCATCGACGCGGGCTCGACGACATCGTTGCGCTGTCGCCTCCCGGCTTCGGCGCGCCGCTGCGCGACGATTGGGAGCCGACGATGGGCCAGTACACAGCTTGGCTGGTCCGCGAGCTCGAGTCCCTCGGCGGCGCGGTCGACGTTCTCGGCCACGATTGGGGGGCCGCACACGTCATGGGGGTACTCGCCGCCCGACCGGATCTGCTCCGCACGTGGGCGGTTGACGTAGCCGGACTCGTCCATCCCGACTACGAGTGGCACGACACCGCGCAGAGCTGGCAGACGCCGGAGGTCGGTGAGCAGGTCATCGAAGCGATGACCACCGGGACCCCAGAGGAACGTGCTGTCTTCTTCGCCGGCCTCGGGTTCGACGAGGGCACCGCGCTCGCTCTCGGCCACGGCCTCGACCCGGCGATGGGCGCGGCGATCCTCGCCTTGTATCGGTCGGCCGTCCAGCCAGCGATGTCCGACCTCGGCGCCCGCCTCTTCGCCGCCGACACGCTGCCGCCGGGCCTAGTGATCGATGCGCTGGACGACCCGTACGCCAATACGGGTCTCGGGAGCGACGTCGCCGAGCGGCTCGGCGCCGGACGCATCGAACTCAATGGCGGCGGCCACTGGTGGATGAGCCACGCCACGAGCGTGGAGCAGCTCGCCGACGCGTTGGTTGTGCACTGGGCACCGGCGCCGACCTGACGCGGGTCGACGGCCGCTCAGCTGGCCGGCGACCGCCGCAACGCCGAGCTGGCGAACCCCGCCGTCACCACCGCTGCACCAGCAGAGACGGCAAACACCACATCCCAACGTGCTCCGCTGGTCTGGAGCGCGCTCATCACGGCGATCCCCAGCGCGCCGCCGAGCATCTGGGATTCGTTGCTGATCCCCGCTGCCTGACCCTGCTGTTGCACCGACACCAAGTTGGCGACTCCAGCGAGCGAACCCTGGAACGAGAACACGGTCGCCGAACCCCACACCAGCAGCGGGACAAGCAATGCGACGTAGTTGTCGACGTCGACGAGGATCGCCAACGCAATATGCGCGACGACAAGACCCCCCAAGCCCAGCAGCAACGGTCGCGCCGCCCCGGCGCGATCGACGAGTCTCCCCGCGGGCAGCGCAAACGCCACGTTCAGCGCGAGGCCAGGAAGCAGCGCCAGACCGGCCTCGATCGCGCTGTAGCCGAGTACCTGCTGAAGGTACAAGGGAAAGAACACCAGGACCGTCGACTTGCTGAACTGGGCCATGAACACCCCGGCGTTGAATGCTCCGAAACGTGCCGACCGAAAGAGTTCTACCTGTATCAAGGGGTGCTCGCGGCGGCGCTCGATGCGCCAGAACGCAACCGATGACACCACGGCCACCGTGAACAGGCCCACGATCGCCGGGTTCGTCCAGCCCCATTCGCCACCTTGCATCACTGCCATGACCAAGGACGACAGCGCAACCACCAGCACGAGCAGGCCGGCAAAGTCGAACGGCGGCGGCGCCCGTCGAGGTGGCTCGCGCCACACCACCGCCAGCAGCGTGCTGATACCAATCGCCGCAACGACATTGGTCGTGAAGATCCACCGCCAACTGAGAAACTCGATCAGCAGCCCACCCGTCAGCGGACCGAGCGCCATGCCCACCGTGCCGGTCAGACCGAGGACACCGATCGCCATTCCACGTTGCGCTGGAGAAAACACGATCATCACCAGCGCCAGCGAGAGCGGGAAGACGATCGCTGCGCCCAACCCTTGGACACCGCGGGCGACGATCAGCATCGCTCCGGTCGGCGCCAACGCGCAGCACAACGACGCCACCCCAAAAATCACGCTGCCGATCAGAAAGACCCGCCGGTATCCGAACAGGTCGGCGGCCTTCCCGCCGACGGCGACGAACGAAGCGAGCATTAGGAGGTAGGCGTTGATGACCCAGTGGCTGGCCAGCTCGGTCATCCCGAGGTCGATCTGAATTGTGTCGACGGCGACACCGACCACCGACTCGTCGAACAACACCATGAACAACGTCGTGCCCATCGCGGCGAGCACCCACCACTTCCGAGTGTCGCCGGTGAGCGGGCGCATGCCCGGGCGACGCTAGTTCCCCGATCTCGGTCGATACCGTGGATCGGCGTGGGCGTCACCAGGTTTGCCGCGGTGGTCGCTGCGCTCACGCTGACCGCCTGCGGAACGACGACGACTTCGAGCGCCCCGGCGACATCGATGCCGGCAACGACTGAATCGAGCGTGTCTCAGTCCGATCCAGGTACCGGTCAGGACCAACGCACGACGTCGACGACCAGTTCACCGCACCGTTCCACCACCACCACGGCCACCACCACCGCGCCGTCCACGAGCGGTCCGCCGATCGTTGTCCCCGCGACGACCACCACCACAACTACCGCGACAACCACGACGGCAACGACGGCTCCGCCGTCCACGCAGCCGGTGTTCGCAGCGACCGAAGCCGCGTTCGAGACGCTCGCCGCCGCCAACCGCGCGGCATCGCTGACCGTGCTGCGTGACGGACAGCCCGTTGTCGCCCGCGCCAGCGGCCGTACCATCGATGGCAACCCGGCGCGCCCTGACTCGCCAATGGTGGTGGCGAGCTTGAGCAAGCTCGTGACGGCGCTGGTCATTGCGCGTCTCGACCAGCGTGGCGCAGTCGACATCGACGCACCCGTCCCATGGGGCGAGCTGGGTATTGCAACACACCCGGCGTGGAGTGACGTCACGGTACGCGAGCTCCTCGACCACCGCAGCGGAATGCCGGTCGTGCGCAGCTCCTGGTTCGACGGCAGCGGTGACTGCGCCAGTTTCGTTCCCACGATCCTCACCACTTCGCCGACCGACACTCGAGGCACGTGGCGATACTCCAACGGGAACTACTGCGCACTCGGGCTCCTGGCAGCACAACGTGGCGGCGCCCCCCTTGATGAGCTCGCCCGAGAGCTGGTGTTCGAACCGCTCGGACTACGCGGCCCGCATCTCACGAAGAACGGTCAAGAGCCCACCGACATCGGCTACTCGCTCGGCGTCGGCCGTTTCGACCGGCTCGGCGGTGCCGGCGGTTTCATCGCATCGACGAGCGACCTCGCTGGGGCGCTAGCGACGATGAGTGCAGATGACCGATTGTCGATGACGTGGCCCGGCGTGATGACCGACCAATACGGCTGGGGCCACACCGGCACCGTCGACGGCGCAAAGGCCTGCGCCTGGTCGCTGGAGGGCGGTCGCACAGTGGCCGTCGCTGCGATCGCCGGCAACGCGCCGGGCTCGGGCGGCGCCGTATGCGACCAAATCGTGCCCGCTGTCGCTGCCGATCTCGGTCTCGGCGCTGGCCCTCCAGACCGCACACCAGCCTGATCCGATCGGCGATCAGAGATCCCAGTGCTGCCGCGCGGCAACGATCGTCGGTGCACCGACCTCACCGCCACTGGCCAGCTCGGGCCGATACGACTCGCCGATCAACGCAGCCAGGGTCGCTCCGGTCGAGTACCGCAACGCGTCGAGGTCGTACCCCCCTTCGAGAACGACCGCCGTGCGTTGGGCAGGCACGAGCTGCTGCAACCGCACGGCGAGATCCGCATAGTCGGCCGCGGTCAGTTCGAGTCCGGCGAGCGGATCGGCGCGGTGCCCGTCGAAGCCGGCTGAAATGAGCAACCAGTCGGGCGCGAATTCGGCGATGACCGGTGCGACGACTTCATCGACGGCGCGGCGGTACACGTCGCCCCGTGTTCCGGCAGGGAACGGGAGGTTGAGCGTGCTTCGTGGAGCATCGTCGCCCCCGGTCTCCGCCGCGCGGCCAGTGCCGGGGTAGAGCGGCGATTCGTGCAGCGACACGTACATCACCCGCGGGTCGTCGTAGAAGATGTCTTGGGTGCCGTTGCCGTGATGCACGTCCCAATCGACGATCGCCACGCGTTCGCCACGCTCGGCCAGTTCGGCAGCCGCGACCGACACGTTGTTGAACAGGCAGAACCCCATAGCGCGATCGGGGACCGCGTGATGCCCCGGCGGCCGCCCGGCAGCGAAGGCGACGTCGCACTCGCCGGCCCGGAGCGCGGCGACCGCGTCGAGCACCGCACCAGCGGCGGCGCGTGCGGTGTCCCACGAGCCCGGTGCTGCATACGTGTCGGGGTCGAGATCCCCACCGCCCGCCGCACAAAACCGCTCGATCGCTGCGACATACTCCGCGTCGTGCACCAGCCCGAGCTGCTTCGGGGTCGCCAGCTGCGGCGGGCGAAACTCGGCCGCGTCGAGCAGCCCCGCAACGGAAATCCCGTCGAGTGCAGCCACCAGTCGGTCGGGCCGCTCCGGATGCCAGGGCGGCGTCGTGTGGTGGTCGGCCTCGGCAGCAGCAACGACGAGGATCGGCGCACCCACGCCCGCCACCCTACGACTCCGACGGGTGGTTGCGGCGGTCGTCGCCTGCCAAGCTGGCGACGTGTCATCATCGCCGTGGGCCTCGTCCGTCGTGCTGGGGAGCGGCGAGACCGCGTTCATCCGACCGATCGAGCCGGGCGATCAGGACGACCTCGCCGCGTTCCATCTCCGCCAGTCACCCGAGAGCGTGTATCGCCGGTTCTTCTCACCCAAACCCGAGCTGTCGGCACGCGAGCTCGAACACTTCACCACCGTCGACATGGACGATCGAGCCGCGTTGGTGGTGACCTCGCACGACGAGTTCATCGCGTGGGCGAGCTATGAGCGCTGGCCTGGACGCGACGAAGCCGAAGCGGCATTCATGGTCGACGACGCACGCCATGGCGAAGGTATCGCCACCCTGTTGCTCGAGCACCTCGCGGCGGTCGCTCGCTCGAACGGCATCACCCGGTTCACCGCTGAGGTGCTCGGCGACAACCGAGCGATGCTGGCGGTGTTCGCCAAGGCGGGGTGGCCGTTGCAACGGCGTTTCGACTCCGGCGTGGTCGACCTCGACTGGGAACTCGACACGACCACCGAGTTCATCGACAGCGTCGAGCGGCGCGAGCACCGTGCCGATGCGCGTGCGGTGGCACGCGTGCTCCTTCCTCGCGCCATCGCGGTGATCGGCGCGTCGGATCGTGCGGGCACCGTCGGCGCCTCGCTCTGGACGAACGTCACCAACAGCGTCGACGTTCCGGTGTATGCCGTCAATCCGCGCCAGCCCGAGCTCGGCGGCACACGCGCGTTCGCCAGCATCGACGAGCTGCCCGATGACGTCTCGCTAGCGATCATCGCAGTTCCTGCCGCGACGCTGCTCGAGACGATCGATGCGTGCATTGCCAAACGGATGCGGGGTGCGGTCGTCGTCACCAATCTCGACGGACACTCCGGTGATCGACCGAGCATCGACGTCGACGCCGTGGTCCGGCACGCCCGCCGCAATGGTCTGCGGATCATCGGCCCGTCGAGCATGGGCGTGGCGTCGCTGCACCCGGCCAGCCGCCTCCAAGCGTCACTCGTCGACATCACGCTGCCTCCCGGAGGTGTTGCCATCTCCATGCAGTCGGGCACGCTCGGCGCCTCGTTGCTGCGCGAAGCGGGTCGGCTGCACATGGGGGTCAGCTGGTTCGTCTCGCTCGGCGACAAGTCCGACATCTCGGCCAACGACCTGCTGCAGTTCTGGGAGACCGATGCCTCGACGACCGTGATCGCGATGTACACGGAGAGCTTCGGGAACCCGTCCAAGTTCGCCCGGATCGCACGCCGGGTATCGATGTCGCGACCGATCGTCGCGGTCCGCACCGGCGCAGCGACGAGCCGGGTCGGCACCGCGTTGTTCGAGCAGGCGGGGTTGATCGAGGTACCGACAGTGCAATCGCTGCTCGATACGGCACGAGTCCTCGCCACCCAGCCAATCCTTCGGGGCGATCGTGTCGCGGTGCTGACCAACTCGCGCAGTCCAGGCACACTGGCGGCGGCTGCGCTGCGCGCCCACGGACTCGATCCGGTCGATCCACCCCATCCGATCGGCTGGCGAGCCACTCCAGACGACTACGAATCAGCACTCGACGCCAATCTGGGGCACCACGACGTGGATGGGGTGCTCGTGATCTACGCGCCGGCCGTGGTCAGCGAACTCGACACCGTGAGTAGTGCTGTTCATGCCGCTGCCACCAACGCCGACAAACCGGTCGTCGCCGTCGTGTTGGGTGGCAGCGATGGCCCCATCACCACCGGCTCTGCGGTGCCGACCTTTACCTTCCCGGAACCGGCGGCAGCTGCGCTCGGGCGCTCGCGGGCCTACGCCCGGTGGCTGGCGACCGAGGCTGGCGCACCGGCCGGACCGGTTCGGCCGGTCGACCCCGAACGCGCCAAGCGGGCGATCGACGACGCACTCCAGGCGGGAACACATGTGGCGGCGCTGCTGCGCCACGAGCACGAGATCCTACTGGCGTATGGGCTGACGATGCCTCCGGCCACCGAGGCCACCCCATCGACTGCACTCGAAGTCGCCCGGGAGATCGGCTACCCGCTGGCGATCAAGTCGACGCGCCGCCGCCCCGGCCGCTCGGCGCGCGCTGGTGTGGCCCTCGACGTCAACACCGACGACGAAGTCATCGAGGCGGTCGCGACGATGACCGGTTCGCTCGGCGACGACGCACGCGATCTGATCGTGCAGGAGATGGCACCGCCCGGGGTCGACCTGCGGATCCATTGCACCCTCGACGACCGGCTCGGGCCGATCGTCGCCGTCGGACTCGGGGGCGCACAGGCGGACGCGATCGGTGATCGCGTCGAACGGCTCGCTCCCGTGTCGCCGGCAGCGGCGCGGGCGATGCTCGGTGAGTCGAGGGCGATGGATGCCCTCGATCGCGCCGGGTTCGACCCAACCCCGATGGTCGATGCCGTCGTGCAGGCAGCGCAGCTCGCATCGGATCACCCGGAGATTCGCGAACTCGATCTCAACCCGGTCATGGTGTCCGATCACGGAGCTGCGATCGCCGACGCCACCATCGTGCTCGAACCACACGACCGCACCACCGGACCGATCCGACGCCTCGACTGACGCGGTGGGTTCGGGCGATGGTCTCCCCGAGCAAGTTCACGGAACCAACGACTGAACTCTTGCAGACGTTGATCCGCAACAAGTGCGTAAACGCCTGTCTCTACCGCACTCGCGTCAGCACCGCCTATGGGACCGGGCTGCTCTCCCCCGGTGTCGCCCTGCCGACCTTCGGCGCTCGGTTCCGCGGCAACGACGAGCGGATAGATCTCGAGTCGCGCGGCCTCTCCGGCAACTTCTTCGACGGCACCGCCAAAGAACTCGTCGGCTGAGCGCGATCGCTATCGGAACAGATCGGCGGAGGTGTCGCGGATGACGGGCGCCATCGTGGCACCGTCGTCGGCCTCCCAGGCGTAGCCGCGGATCACTCCGACCGGGACTCTGCTGGTGTTGCCCTTCACCAGCTCCGCGGCTGCTGCGAGCTCGTCGGCAACACACAGTTCCTGCACCTTGAATTCATGCCCGTGCGGGTCGAACTGACCCTGGTAGCCGTGGAGCGGCGACATGCCAGCGATCCCGATCGCGATGTCGGTCTGACCCTCTCGCCACGGCCGACCGAAGGTGTCGCTGACGATCACGGCCACGTCGACACCGAGCTCACCGCAACGGGCGCGGATCCGAGCGGCTGAAGCGTCCGGGTCCGACGGAAGCACCAGGACGCGGCCGGCCGCGCCGCTCGACGACTGATCGACGCCGCTGTTGGCGCATACGAACCCGTGATGCGTCTCGGTGATGAGCACCGGCCCGATCTGGCGGACGATGCGGCGTGACTGCCCGAGCACCACCTCGACCAGACGCGGATCCTTGTCCCACTGTTCGGACCACGCTCGTGCGAAGTCCGACGGAGTCACCTGATCCAGCTCAATCGCGCAGCCTTCCGCCTTCGACACGATCTTCGAGCCGACGACGAGCACGTCGCCGTCGACCAGCGGCCAACCCTGGGCGTCGGCAGCGGCGTGAATCATCTGGCCCAGATCGTCGCCGGATGCGATTTCGGGAAGTCCGTCGATACCGACAATCTCGATGCGCGACATATCAGGACGGGATCAGCGCGAGGAACCGTGTGAGAAGACCACGACGAGGCCGTCTCCGCCAGTGTCCACGAAGCGGATTCGGTGGCCGTTGACATCGGCGAAGGACATGTGGGCGACGTTACTTCGATCCGGCAGGATGGTCGGATGCCGAGTGCTCCCTCAGAACTGTTCGACCCCGCCGCGTGGACGATTGTCGACGGTTTCGAGTTCACCGACATCACCTACCACCGTGCCGTCGACGCCGGAGTGGTCCGTATCGCCTTCGACCGCCCCGAAGTGCGCAATGCCTTCAGACCACACACAGTCGACGAGCTGTATCGCGCGCTCGACCACGCCCGCATGTCGACCGACGTCGGCTGCGTGCTGCTCACGGGCAACGGGCCGTCGCCACGTGACGGTGGCTGGGCGTTTTGTTCGGGGGGCGATCAGCGCATCCGCGGCGCCGACGGGTACAAGTACGCCGACGACGAGACGGCCGACTCGATCGATCCGGCCCGTGCTGGGCGGCTGCACATCCTCGAGGTCCAGCGCCTGATCCGGTTCATGCCCAAGGTGGTCATCTGTGTCGTACCGGGCTGGGCCGCTGGCGGCGGCCACTCGCTACACGTCGTGTCCGACCTCACCCTCGCCAGCCGGGAGAACGCGCGTTTCAAGCAGACCGATGCTGACGTCGCCAGCTTCGACGGCGGATTCGGATCGGCGTATCTGGCGCGCCAGGTCGGTCAGAAGTTCGCCCGCGAGATCTTCTTTCTGGGCCGCGAGTACGACGCGCAACGAATGGTCGAGATGGGTGCCGTCAACGAAGCGGTCCCACACAGTCAGCTCGAAGCGACTGCGCTGCAGTGGGGGCGCGAGATCTGCGCCAAGAGTCCGACAGCGCAACGCATGCTCAAGTTCGCCTTCAACCTCGTCGACGACGGCCTCGTCGGGCAGCAGGTGTTTGCCGGCGAGGCGACGCGTCTGGCCTACGGCACCGACGAGGCACTCGAAGGGCGCGACAGCTTCCTAGAAAAGCGACCCGCCGACTGGTCAAGCCATCCGTATCACTTCTGAGTGGACGCTCGGGTCCGTGATCATCATCGAAGATCCCGACGACCCGCGTTATGCGGCATTCCGTCGCAACGAACGCGGCTTGGCGAGCCGCGCCGACAAACGCGACGACGGTGGGGCGGGCCTCTTTCTCGCCGAGGGTGATCTCGTCGTCGAGCGGGCGCTCGACGCAGGATGCATCCCGGTGGCCGGTCTGGTGGACCGTGATCGGCCGCCGTCAATCGCCGACCGACTCGACTGCCCGGTCTACGCAGCCGGCGAGCGGGTTCGCCAAGCGGTCACTCGCCTGGGAATGCCCCAGCGTGTGGTCGCGTTGTTCGAACGGCCTCCCCGGCCGCCGGCACGCGACCTTCTTGCGCAGAGCCGACGGGTCGTCGTGCTCGAGGGCATCGACAACCCAGCCAACGTCGGCGCGATCGTGCGTAATGCCACCGCGCTCGCATGGGATGCGCTGGTGCTCGACCACACCAGCGCCGATCCGCTCTCGCGCCGTGCGCTGCGCGCTGCGATGGGCACCACGTTCGCACTCCCCCATGCGCGCACCACGTCGCTGCTCGACGACCTGCGCGATGCGGCCGACAACTTGACCCTCGTGGCCCTGACCCCGTCGCCCGGCGCACGGGCGTTGAGCGACGTGGTGCCGTCGGAACGACTCGGGCTGTTGATCGGCGAGGAACGTAGCGGACTCAGCCGCGGGTTGATCTCGCTCGGTCAGCCAGCGCGCATTCCGATGGCACCCGGTATCGACTCACTCAACGCCGCAGCGGCCACCGCCATCGCCTGCTATGCCCTGCGACCCTAGGCGGTTCCACCGGGGAACACCGATAGAACGGGCGCGATGTCAGCGGTGTTCTTACTCTCGTGCCCTGATCGACGCGGTGTGGTCTCGGCCACCGCGGCGTTCATTGCGGAACACGATGGCAACATCATTCACGCTGAGCAGCATGTCGACGGCAATGGCGGCAGCGCTTCGTTCTTCCAGCGCATCGAGTTCGACCTCGAAGGGTTCGGTCTCGGACGCGAAGCGATCCTCGACACGTTCGCTCCGATCGCCGAACGGTTCGGTATGCGCACCGAACTGCACTTCACCGACGAGCTCATCCCGACAGCATTGCTCGCCTCTCGGCAGCCGCATTGCCTCTACGACGTGCTCACGAGGTGGCGATCCGGCGAGCTACCGATCGACGTGCGCGTCGTGGTGTCGAACCATCCCGATCATCGCCAGTTCTGTGAACATCTCGGTCTGCCTTACGTCCATCTGCCGGTCACTGCCGACACCAAGCCGGAACAGGAGCAAGCAATCCTGGAGACGCTCGAGGAGCACCAAGTCGGACTCGTCGTACTCGCTCGCTACATGCAGATCCTGTCCGATGACTTCGTTAGCCAACACCCCCACCGGATCATCAACATCCACCACTCGTTCCTCCCGGCCTTCATCGGCGCCAACCCGTACCGCCAGGCGCACGACCGCGGCGTCAAGCTGATCGGCGCCACCGCCCACTACGCCACAGCCGATCTCGACGAAGGGCCGATCATCGCCCAGGACACCGAACACGTCTCACACCGCGACGACGTCACCCGGCTGACTCAGAAGGGCCGCGACCTCGAGACCATCGTGCTGGCCCGTGCGGTGCGTGCCCACGCCGAACACCGCGTGCTCGTCCACGGGCGCAAGACCGTCGTGTTCAGCTGACGCCGACCTGAGCAGTACTCGACCGCCGACGAGCGCGGCGCCCGCGACGATCGCGCCGACGACGCCCCAGAGCGCCACATATCCCAGCTGCGCCCAATTGAAGGCCGGCGCGTCTACCGTCGGGTTGAAGCAGTCCTGGAACGACTCGACGAACGGTTTCAGCGGAAAGATGTCGCCGACGGTCCCGATCCACTGCGGCGCGTCATCGGTCACGATGAACACGTTCGAGATGAACGCCAAGGGGAGAATGATTGCGTTCGCCACCGCCGACGCTGAACTGGCCGTGGAAACGAGTGCAGCCACCGCCATCCCGAGCGCCGCGAATGCGCCGACGCCGACGAGAAACGTGACGAACGCGGCGGGCATCTTGGCCCACTCGATCTGCAAGTCGTAGGCAGCCACACCGAGCGTCAGCATGGCCAAGACACCAACGAAGGCGATGATCACGGCCGACAGTACGAAGCCGGAGATGTACATCCACGTCGGCAACGGCGTGCCGCGCCAGCGCTTGAGCACGCCTTCGTCGCGGCGAATCGGCACCATGTTCGCCAAGTTGGTGAACGTCGCCGACACGGCCGTGAACGCGGCCAGGCCGCCGGTGTAGAACTGGCGCACGGACCACGTTCCTTCTTCGGTATCGATGTCACTTGAGCCGAACAGCGCGTTGAACAACACCAGCATGATCAACGGGAGGGCGAGCGTGAAGAACAGTGCGACCGGAATGCGCCAGAACGTCACCAGCTGGTAACGGGTTTGCCGAACGATCAGTGTGGCCGTCGACAGCCCTGTCACGACTCGCCTCCGTCGGTTGCATCCTCATCGACGAGGCGTAAGAACGCATCCTCCAGCGATGCCCGGCGAACGGTGAACGAGTCGAGTTCGATATCGCGCTCGAGCGACCACGCCGTCAGCCGGTGCACAGCAGCGGTGGGCTCACTGACCCGAGCCTCGACGAACCGCCCGGCGAGGTCGATCTCGGTACCGAGCAGCGGACCGAACGTCGCGACTGCGTCGGCCAGATCCACTTCCGTGGGTACGTTGAAGCTCACCACGGTGCCGCTGACCTGCTCGATCAACGTCCCCGGGGTGCCCTCGGCGACGAGCCGACCCTTGTTCAAGACACCCACCCGGTCCGCCAAATGTTCGGCTTCGTCGAGATAGTGGGTCGTCAGCAGCACCGTGGTGCCACCTTCTCCCAGTTGCTCGACCAGGTCCCACGAGCGTCGCCGCGCCGACGGATCGAACCCGGTGGTCGGCTCGTCGAGGAACAACACCTCAGGTCGGCCAACGATGCCGAGCCCGAGATCGACGCGCCGTTGTTGGCCGCCGGACAGCGAGCCCAACCGGTCGTCGGCTTTCTCCGTCAGCCCGACCATGTCGATCACCTCGGCCGCCGGGCGAGGATCGGAGTAGGCAGAGCCGTACAGCTCAACGAGCTCGCGTACCGAGAACTCCTGCTCGATACCCGAGGTCTGCAACACAATGCCGATGCGGTCTCGCCACGCCCGATCACCGGCACCGGGGTCGCTCCCGAGCACTCGAGTCCGGCCCTGCGTGGCAGTGCGGTAGCCCTCGAGAATCTCGACCGTCGTCGACTTTCCAGCGCCGTTCTCTCCGAGCAAGGCGTACACCTCGCCCGGTTCGATCGCGAAGCTGACGTCATCGACCGCACGGACTGCGCCGTAGTCCTTGACCAGTCCCTCTACTTCCACCGCCGACACAGGCGAAGGACGCTAGCGCCCGTAGTTCGCGGAAGTAATCGGGAGTCCGGTGTCGTTACGCAGATGCTCAGCGGCCGGCCTGAAATACGCCATCAACTCGTCGGCGAGTGCATCGCCACCCTCGAGGTTGCCGCAGGTGGCATGTACAGCGGCCTGCATGTGCAACAGCCAACGATCGCGTTCGTCTGCTCCGATGTGAAACGGCATGTGGCGCATGCGCAACCGCGGATGCCCGCGCTCGTCGGCGTATGTCGTGGGGCCGCCCCAGTACTGGGCGAGAAACAGCGTCAACCGACGGCGCGCGCCGGTGAGGTCGGGCTGCTCGGGATACAGCGGCAGGAGGACTTCGTCGGTGACAACACCCTCATAGAAGGCATCAACCAGCCGCTCGAAGAACTCCCAGCCGCCGGCTCGCTCGTAGAGCGAGATGTCGGTCACGCCGCGAAGCTATGCGCGTTCAGGACGTGAACGCGTCGACGAGGTCGTCAGCGTCGAACTTGCGGAACTCGGCGATCTCGTCGAGTCGTATGACGAACGGCGTCTCACCGTTGAGTGGATCGAGCACCAGCGCTTCGTCGGTGGCCAGCAGGACGAGCACCGTCATGGCATCGTCACCCACTTCGAACTCCAGAACATCACCAGTGTTCACTCGTGTTGTCGTTGCCGCTGCGCTCATCGGTCCTCCTCGTCACCGCTCATTCGATGCGTTGCTGTGTCTACATCGGATGAAACCACGTGCCAGTGGAGAAATTCCCGCAATCCGGCGTGACGCCCGCCACGCCGAGGTAAGGCGTCGGTAAGTGTTCAGGAGAAGTGGTGCTCCTCAGCGTCGGGGAACACGTCCGGGAGACCCTCGCTGACTGCCATCGGGAACGCCGCAGGGCGTTTCTCGAGGAAGCTGCTCACGCCTTCGGCGGCGTCGGCGCTCGCTCCCCGAGCGGCGATCGCGCGAGAGTCGACGCGGTGGGCGTCCATTGGATGCGATGCGCCGAGCATCTCCCACAGCATGCGCCGGGTCAGCGCCACCGACACGGGCGCGGTGTGTTCGGCGATTTCGGCGGCGATGCCGCGGGCGGCGGCGAGCAACTCATCGGGTTCGTGCACGCTGCGCACGAGGCCGCGTTCGCCAGCCTCGGAGGCGGGGAAGACGCGTCCGGAGTAGCACCATTCGGCCGCGGTCGAAATGCCCACCACGCGCGGCAAGAACCACGACGAGCATGCCTCGGGGACAATGCCACGGCGAGCGAAGACGAATCCGAACTTGGCAGCGGTGCTTGCGATCCGAATGTCCATCGGCAGCGTCATCGTGGCACCGACGCCCACCGCCGCTCCATTGATGGCGGCAATAACGGGCTTCTTGCTGTCGAAGATGCGCAGCGAGACAAGACCGCCGCCGTCGCGTGGTACGCCGCTGTCGCCAACCACGTCGCTCCCACCGCGTGAGAACGTCTCGCTACCGCCGCCAAGGTCCGCGCCAGCGCAGAACGCCCGCCCGGCGCCGGTGACGATCACCGCCCGCACGTCGTCATCGGCGTCGGTCGCATCGAACGCGGCGATCAGCTCGTGCATCATCGTGTTGGTGAACGCGTTCATCCGTTCGGGGCGGTTGAGTGTGATCGTCGCGATGTGCTCCTCGACGGCGAGCTCGATCTCGGTGTAGGCCATGACCGGAACGTAGCCAGCCGCTCGCGGACATCTCGTGTCCGCACGGCCGGTCAACCGGCGCTACCGCGCAGCACGACCGCGCCGGACGACGCGGCACCACCGTCTTCCTGCTGCAGGGTGACCGTGATCAGCGGGTAGTCATCGAGCGTCACTCCTGCCCACAGCTCAATCTCGCCGTCACCACCACGCATGTGGAACGTACCGGCGCTGACACCTACCTCGGCGCTCTGGCGGAGCCAGGCTTCGTAGTACGTGCCATCCTCTGCCGGTGGAAGGTCCGTGACATCGAGCAGGATGCGGGTGCCGATCGGCGTGTCGGCGATGTCGGCTTCAGCAGCGGCATCCGGGGCAAGGTCGGTCCCAGACAGCGCGATCAGTACGCCATCGCTCACGTCGTCGCCATCGACGACGGCGACGATCAGGGCACCGGCGAGGAGGACGACGATCGCCGCCGCTCCGGCCAGTATCGGCGCCAGCCGGCGGCGGTAGGCACCGATTTCGACGACCGGAGCGGGCGCAGGCGGATGCGCTTTCTCGGTGTGTGGTGTTGCACCGTCGCCCCGGTCCGCAGCGATCGCCGCAACGAGTGCGTCAGCGCCTGCGGGATCCGGCGTCTCCCACATCGCCGGATCGGCGAGCAGCGCGGACAGGTCGGCATCGAGCGCGCCGGGTGCATCGTCCGGCTGGGCGGGGGTCAAATCATCGGCCATCGTCGTCTCGCTGATCTCTACGGTACGGAGCATCGATTCGGTTCACGAGTTGTCACTCCGAGCGGGACCAAGGTGGGCCAGCACTGCCGCCAGGCGCCGGTGAGCGCGGGCCGACCTGGACTTGACCGTCCCGACGGGCACGCCGAGCCGTTCGGCGATCTCGGGGTGCGACAATCCGACCAGATGGCTGAGGCGGACCACCTCGCGCTCGCCGTCGGGCAGATCGTCGAGCGCACGACGTACTTCGAATTGTTGGAACGTCGTCTCGAAGGCCGGCGCTTCGATCGCCACCTCGACCTCAGGAACGTGACCACCGGTGGTCGGTCTGCGCTCTCGGCGCAACGTGTCGATCGCCGTACGCCTCGCGATCGTGTACAGCCACGGCGCCAGATCGCGATTGGCGTCGAACGTGGATGCGGCCCGCCAGGCCTTGACGAAGGTCTCTTGCACGACTTCGTCGGCGAGCGCACCAGAACCCACGACCGATCGAGCGACGGTCGAGACCGCGCCGGCGTATCGTTCGTACACCTCCCGCACAGCATCCTCGTCACCCGCACAGAATCGGCCGACGAGGTCGCTTGGCGCCGGTGGATCTCCGTCTGCCCCCGGCGACATCGGACGTCAGCGCCTCAGACGTCGAGGAACTTCGAGGCGGCGATGCCAGAACCAATAGCCCCAGCCAGGGCGCCGATGGCGAACATGATGAACATCACCGTCACTTCATAACCGTCGGTCACGACAAGCGCCGCGAAACCGCTGTTCGGTGGGAAGTCTTGGACACCTGTGGTCCACTGCGTGTTCCACACCCACAGCCCGAGACTGGCAACGCCAGCTCCGATGAGCCCGTGGAGCAGGCCCTCGAGCATGAACGGAATGCGGATGAACCAGTCGGTTGCGCCGACCAACTTCATCACCTCGATCTCGCGGCGGCGGGCGAAGATCGCGGTACGGATGGTGTTCCAGATCAGCAGAATCGCCGCCAGCAGCAAGAATCCCGACAACAGGAGTAATCGGAACCCGAAGAAGCTCTGCAGTTGAGAGATCAGACTGATCTGGTCTTCGGCGAACTTGACTTCGAACACGCTCGGCAACTCGGAGAACGCTCCAGAGAGCTGCCGGAGTAATTCGACGTCGGTGCCTTCGGTCGGAATCGCCTTGAACTGCGTGGTGATGTTGTTCTCGTCGAGCAGCTCGCGCACGCCAGGCTCCCCGGCCAACACGCGATCCGCTTCATCGAGCGAGCATTGCTCGTCGCAGTAGCTGAACTCGGCGATGAACTGGCTCTGCTCGTTGAGGTTGTCCTCCACCAACTGCAATTGCTCGGCGGTGGCCTGTGGCCGCATGAACACGATCATCTCGACACCGCCCTCCCATCGGGCGAGGAGGTTGTCGAAGGCGTGCTGGCTGAGCAGGGTCAGCCCGACGCCGAGGAGCGAGATCGCAGCCGTGATGATCGCCGCGACGGTGAGCGTCGCATTGCGCCGGAAACTGTCGAAGGTTTCGCGCAGGGTGTAACGAATGCGGGACAACATGAGGTTGGGATCGGTCTACTCGTAGACACCGCGCGCTTGGTCGCGCACGATGACGCCGCGGTCGAGCTGGATCACTCGTTTGCGCATGGTGTTCACGATGCGCTGGTCGTGGGTGGCCATGACGACAGTCGTGCCGGTTTTGTTGATCCGGTCGAGGAGCCGCATGATGCCTTCGCCGGTGCCCGGGTCGAGGTTGCCGGTGGGCTCGTCGGCGAGCAGGATCAGCGGCCGGTTGACGAAGGCCCGTGCGATCGAGACGCGTTGTTGCTCGCCGCCCGAGAGCTGATGTGGAAGCCGATCTTCCTTCCCAGCGAGACCGACGAGTTCGAGCACAGCAGGCACCTGTTGCTTGATCACATGGGAGGGACGTCCAATCACTTCTTGAGCAAACGCGACGTTCTCGAAAACGCTCTTTTCGAGCAGCAGTTTGTAGTCCTGAAAGATGTTGCCGATGTTGCGCCGCAGGTGTGGCACCCGCCCGGGTGGCATACCGACGATGTTGCGGCCCGCGACCCACACGGCGCCTCGTTCGGGCCGTTCCTGGCGGTTGAGCATTCGCAGCAGCGTGCTCTTGCCCGATCCCGACGGGCCGACGAGGAACACGAACTCGCCCTTGGCAACGTCGAAGGAGGCGTCGCGCAGCGCAACGACCTCGGTCGAGTAGCTCTTCGTGACGTTCTCCAGCCGAATCATGAGCGCACCAACGTTACCGTCCGGTTACGACGCACACGTGGCACCCCCGATGTAACGCTGGTTACTCGTCGGCGGCGGCGCGACGTTGGCGCAAGAAGCCCTCGATGAAGGTGTCGAGATCGCCGTCGAGCACGCCCTGCACGTTGCTCGTTTCGACCTCTGTACGCAGGTCCTTCACCATCTGGTAAGGCTGGAGTACGTAGCTGCGGATCTGGCTGCCCCAGCCGACTTGGGCCTGCTTGCCGGCGATCTCGTCGAGTTCGGCCTGCCGATCCTCTTCAGCCTTCGCGGCAATCATCGCCGTGAGCCGGCCCATCGCCCGCTCCCGATTCTGCAGCTGACTGCGCTCCTCCTGCGAGCTGGCCACGAGACCGGTCGGTTCATGAATCAGACGCACTGCCGACGACGTCTTGTTGACGTGCTGGCCGCCGGCCCCAGACGCCCGGAAGACCTCCATGCGAATGTCGGACTCGTCGACATCGATATCGACGTCGTCGAGCAAGGGCCAGACCTGCACTGCAGCGAACGAAGTCTGGCGACGGCCTTGATTGTCGAACGGACTGATCCGCACCAGACGGTGCGTGCCGCGTTCGGCCGACATGAGGCCGTAGGCGTAGCGCCCTGAGATCGTGACCTCGGCCGACATGATCCCGGCCTCTTGTCCCTCGGAGACACCATTCAGGCTGATCGCGAACCCACGACGCTCGCACCACCGCTCGTACATACGCAGGAGCATCTCGGAGAAGTCCTGGGCGTCGACGCCGCCGTCTTTGGCATTGATCTGCACGATGCAATCAGCGCCGTCGTGTTCACCAGTGAACAGGCTGCGCAGCTCGAGCTGGTCGAGTTGTTCGCCGATCGCGCCGATCGCCGCTTCGATGTCGGGCTCTTGGGTCTCGTCGTCCTCATCGCGGGCCAGCTCGTGAAGCACCCCGACATCGCCGATCTGCTCGCCGAGTTTGTCGTAGATCTCCAGGTCGTCCTTGATGTCGGCGTATTCGCGGTTGAGCTTCTTCGCCCGTTCCTGGTCATCCCAGAGCCCCGGCTCGGCGATCTCGGCTTCGAGGACTGCGAACCGCTCCCGGTTGTCGGCAATGTTCAAGTATTCGGCCGCCTCGTCGCGCCGACGTTCGAGGTCGCGCAGGTCCGGTGTGAAGTCACGCATCGATTAGTGCGACCGGCAGGCCACGGTTACGCCGCACCGTGGCATTGCTTGAACTTCTTGCCCGATCCGCACGGGCAGGGCGCATTGCGCGGGGTCTTCGAGAAATCATCTTTCACGACGGTCTTCTGCTTAACCGGAGCGTCGGCGGCCGGGGCAGCCTCTGCGGGCAGGTCACCATCGGCGACCGCCGCGCGCGCGGCGTCGGCGAATCCGCTGCGTTCGACATCGTCGGACGAGCTCGTCTGCATGTTCTGTACGTCGGGAGCCGTCCCGCCCGCTGGCGTACCGCCGATTGCTGGACCCGCACCGTTGCCCCCGTCGACGGCACCGGCGTCGGGCTGCTGATTCTGCACCACACGTACGTTCATCACGTACTTCACGAAGTCCTGGGCGATGCCGGTCATCATCGAGCCGAACATCTCGAAGCCTTCGCGTTGCCACTCGGTGAGCGGGTCTTTCTGACCCATCGCCCGCA
>JBCDFR010000031.1:0-44010 GCA_039177505.1 Actinomycetota bacterium
CACCGGCGGTGATTGCGGTGGCGGTGCGTCCGGTGCCGAGATCGACGGGGTCGCTGGCGGCGACCGATGGTCCAGTGCCGTCGCCGATGTTGGTGGTGGCGTTGGTGCCCAGCCGGCCGGCACTTCCGTTGCCCCAGCATTTGACGGTGTTGTTGTCGAGGAGTGCGCACGTGTGGGAGCCGCCGGCGGTGATTGCGGTGGCGGTGCGTCCGGTGCCGAGATCGACGGGGTCGCTGGCGGCGACCGATGGTCCAGTGCCGTCGCCGATGTTGGTGGTGGCGTTGGTGCCCAGCCGGCCGGCACTTCCGAAGCCCCAGCATTTGACGGTGTTGTTGTCGAGGAGTGCGCACGTGTGGAGGTCACCGGCGGTGATCGCGGTGGCGGTGCGTCCGGTGCCGAGATCGATCGGGTCGCTGGCGGCGACCGATGGTCCAGTGCCGTCGCCGATGTTGGTGTCATCGTTGTTGCCCAGCCGGCCCGCAATCCCGTTGCCCCAGCATTTGACCGTGCCGTTGTCGAGGAGCGCACACATGTGGGAGCCGCCGGCGGTGATCGTCGCCGCGGCGCCGCGCGGCGTGCCGGGCGTGGCGCCGGACACCTCAGCCAACACCGTCGACGGCGCGCCGACGACTACTGCGCCAACGAGCAGTACCGCAGCAAGCGCACTGCGCCACAACCCGACGATCGGTGCCCGTCGTTCCGCCTCCGCCGTACTCACCAGTACCAACGTACCAAGCCTCCAGCGGCGGACGCCATCAGCGAGCTTGAGGGCGAGGTGGAGCGGCTTCGTGGGCAGCTCGTGCGGACGCTCGCTCGCGTCACGAAGTTGAACGAGCAGCCGTCAGCGCAGTTCGACCAGTACGGCAACCGGGTGTGGCCGTGAGCGCGCCATCCGAACCGACGCTCGATGACGTCCTCGATCTGCTCGGCGAGGTGTACCGGCCGGAGGGCGTCGACATCGGGTCGGCGGCACCGAATCCGCATCTGGATGGTCGTGTGCCGGCCGATCTGCTCGAGGAGGATGACTACGACGCGGTGTACGAGGTGGTCGGCGGGATGGCCGAAGGGCTCACGTCGTGAATCGTCGTCAGCGTTTCCGGAGTGCGGGGCAGCGGCTTCGCAATATCACTGAGTCTCCGTCGTGTCGTTCCGAGTTGACGCAGGAGGAGATCGATTGGGCGGTCTTGTTGCAGGAGCGCATGGCGATGGACATGCGCATCGAGCGACGCATTCCCATCAATCGGGTCACGAGCGATGGCTACTCGATCGCCTCGGACAGCAGCGAGGAACCGTCAGCCGGCGGGCAGAGCGTTGTTCGACTCGGCGGCGTCGGTCTTGGTCGACGCCGCGTCACTGGCCGCTTTGTCCTTCTCGGCCTGATCGGCCTCGGCGATGCCGTCTTGGAATTCCTTCTGCGCCTTGCCAAGGTTCTTGGCGAGCTTCGGCAACTGCGAGCCCCCGAAGAGCACCAGGACGATGACGAGGACGATGAGCATCTGGCTGGAACCGACCATGGTGTGAGGTTACGTCACGATGGCGGCGACTGTGGCGCGACCATGCACTCGCGGCTCAAGCAGGCGATGGTCACACGTACTGCGATCCGTTGGCCTTGCCTGGCGCGGAGCCTGATGGGACTGCGTTGATCGTGGAGCCGGTGTGATGGCCAACCGTGTTGGAGTTGCCGGCGGACTGATGCCCGTTCGCGGTGTTTCGAGTTGCCCCAGTACTTGTGTGGTTTGCAGAGTCGGCAGCTGCGTCGGGGTCGCGATTTGCGGGTCATGGTGCTCGTTCAGTCGATCGGGTGTTCGGGCGCGTGGTTTGGTTCGACGCGGCGGACGTTGTCGTAGTCGAGTCCTTCACCGCGTTCGAGCTCGGCGGCGATCTTGTCGGCTTCTTCTTCGGTCAGTGGATCAGTCATCGTTTCTGTCCGATCGTGTCGAGCGTGTGCGTCGAGCGGAGACCGGCGTTGTACTTGCCGATCAACGCTACGGCGGCCACCTCGATCAGGGTGGCTTCGGTTTCGATGATGTTGATGTTGTTGTCGGTGTGGGTGATCCAGGCGTGCACGTCGGCCCATTCCCACACGGGGCCGCGGTCGCCGGGGTTGAGTGGTGCGGGGAATCCGCCGGGTCCGCGTTCACCTCGGGCGTGTTGGAAGATGCTCTGCGGGCTCTTGTCGGTGCGCGCGGCGATCCGTGCCATCGAGACGTACGGGGTGGGTCCGAACGCGGTGACGGCCACGTCGGCGGATCCTTCGACGCGTCTGCGGAGCCGGTCGAGCTGCGGTTCGCGGTAGATCCCGGCGTCGGGTTCGACGTCGATCTCGAGGACGCCGTTTCCGCCGCGGCGTTCCATCTCGATGTGTGGGTCGTCGTCTTCGAATTCGTCGGCGAGCGCGGCGACTGCTTGCCCGTTGGGGTCGAGTCCTGCGAGGTAGATGTGGAGTCGCATTGGTCAGTCCTTTCGGTGGGGGCAGCGGTTAATTGCTCGGGTGAGGTTGCGGGCGTGGTTACCGGGTTTTTTGGGGTGGAGAACACGGCGATGATGTTGCAGTCTCCGGGGCAGATGAGTGCGCCCCAGTGTCCCCAGGGGTGGCGGATGGCGAAGCCTTGTTGTTCGGCTTGGCGGAGCACGGTTTCGATCTCCTTTTTTGGGTGCTTCGGCCTTGCCATGTTGATTATAGTAACAAACTACCGTTACTAAAATCAACAGATTCGGATTGGCGATCTTCGTGGGGAGTGGCGGGGTGATCTATGACCGGTCGCGCAAGTTGGCACGGTCGACCCCGTTCGGTTGGCATCAGTGGCATGTCGGTGCGTTGACGGTGGTGGAGATGTCGGCGTTGCTGGGGGCACGGTTGAAGCAGGATCGGGAGTGGTCAGAGATCCTTGGTCAGTTGGCGTGGTGTGCGCAGCTGGCGCGCAAGGTGTTCGCTTCGATCGATGATGGGCTGGTGGTGCCGGATGGAAAGGGTGAGCCGGCGCGTGATCATCTGGCGGTGTTGAGGTGGTCGGCGAGGCGGCTGACCGATGACGCGGATCGGTTGAACCTTGCTGGGGGCGCCGGCTGAATGACATTGATCGGGTCGATCTGCCGCGGTTGCGTCGGTTCGCCGAGGCGGTGCGTCGTGCTCGGCTGTTGGTGTGCGTGTCGGGTGAGTCGAGTGAGCGTCGGGAGGGTTGCCGGGTGCACGCCAAGGCTGGGGAGTTCGAGCCGGTGTCGAAGAACTACAAGGGCGGCCAGTTGTGTCGTCGGTGTGGTGACTTCCGGGTGCATCACGATGGGGTGATCCGAGTGAGGAGATCTTGCGGTGTTGGGGTCGAAGCATTCAGCCGACCAAGGCGATGATCGATGCGGTGGAACTCGAGGCGAAGAAGAAGCGGGACGCGAAGAACAAGCGTCGTCGCAAGAAGAACAAGCGTGGATGAGGGTCGTTGCAATTTGTTGCTGCTACCTGGCATGACTCCCGGTAGTTGTTCAATGGCGCTCGTTGTCGACTGATCGTCCGGCGAGGTTCCCCAATCAGGGTCGAGCCGGCGGGCGTTGTTCGTTACGGAAAGAACACCACCGGGGGTGTCGATGAGTCTTACCCGATCATGTTCCTCGGTGCTCAAGCGTGGGTCGGGGGCGCCGGTCGTTCCCCGCGGGGCGCGCCGTCAGATCCTTGAGCGTGATCCGATCTGTGTGCGTTGTCGTTGTTGCCCATCGACGAAGGCTGACCACGTGATCCCTCACGCTGAGGGAGGCGGGGACACCGTGGAGAACGGGCAGGGTCTGTGTGATCCGTGCCATGAGATCAAGACGCGCCAGGAGATTGCGCGAGGGCCGGGCTCGGAGACGGGCGGCGGGCCGGGTACCGGTGGAGCGGCATCCTGGTTTGCGTTGATGTTCTTCGTTGACTGAGCGCCGAGCCGACCGCAAGCATCGTCGACCCGTTGAGCTGACGTGACGCGCTCGATCGGTCGGGTCAATGTCGAGCGCCGTTGTTGCTGGCGATGGGGGTGGACCCCTGACCCCCCTGCGAGCCGGCCACGGTCGAGACAGTGGCTGCTCGCTGTATCCAGTTGAGGAACGACTGGAGTTCGTCTGAAGCGTTGAACGCCTATCCGCTCAAGGCTTCAGGCCGCCAGTCGGTTGATCTGGCACGCGAGGAGGCCAAAGGCGCGAACCCGGGCCACCATTGGAGCGGCGTTGTCGCTCACGACTTCGACGAGCGTCGGGCTCACGTCGGTGGCAGCGACGGCGCGCGCCAGCTCCACAACGTCGCGTTCCACGGACGGTAGGCCGTTGATGTCGATCTGCGCAGCCAGACGATTGATGCCGGGCATGTCGACCTTGGTGACACCCTGTGGGCCGGTCTGCTCGACGAGGGCGCACGTGGAACTGCTGCTCTGCATGAACTCACTATGGCCAGCTCAACCTGTGCGGCACCTGAACGGACTCCGTGCGCTTCCTATCGTTGCGGGCGACTCATGGTTGCATGCGACGCTCCGCGCCAAGACGCCGCCGGTCAGGAGCCGCCGTGCCGCCGCTGGTGGCGGTTGCGGTGTCGCGTGGCCGGGTCCTGACGGTAGAAGCCACGCAGCTCCGCGTACAGCTCGGGCTCGTGGTCGCACAGATCGACCGGGCGGTTGAAGAACACCTCGGTCGCCACTGCGAAGAACTCGGCCGGGTTCGTACCGGCATACTGACGCAGCACCGGAGATCCTTCTGCCCGCACTGTGTCGTAGGCGGCCGTGCACACCTCGACCCAGCGTTGGCGCGCCGCCTCGTTATCGAGCGGCGGCGTGCCGTCGGTGACGCCGTCGAGCATGTCGAGCTGGTGGGCGAACTCGTGGTACACGACATTGTTTCCAGCCTCGGGATGCTTGGCCCCGCGCTTGGTTGCTGACCACGACAGGATCACGGGCCCCTGGAAGTGCGCCTGGCCGGCCAACGTCTGTGTGCCGGTCGACATAACCCCGCCACCGACTGCGTGCGTGCCGCGCAGCCGCACCGTCGACGGATGGACGATCACCGACGTGAGCTGCGGGTACTCGTCGAGATCGAGTCCGAGCAACAACATCGAGGCCTGCGCAGCGATCAAGACGCAAACCTCCTCGGTCAGCTCGAACCCGTTCGACGGCTCCCACCGCACGTCATGCACAAACTCGGCGACGAGCATCCGCATACGGGCGAGCTCGTCGGCGTTCAGACTCGACCAGTGATCGAACTCGGCGGTCAGCAACTGCTCCCACGCGGGTTCAAAAACCGCCGCCTCGCTGGCGAACCACCCGCGGACGGTGTCGAAGAGGCCCATCAGGGTCCGATCGCCGAGTCGCTGTGCTCCGTCACGCCCGTACGCATGGTCACGCGTTGGCCGCGGGACGCAGCGGGGCGGGTACAGCATCGGCACCGCCGAAGTGCTCTGCGAGGCGCTGGTCCGCATCGCTGCCGAACAGGATCTCGGCGACTTCGCGCAGCCCGGGCGATGACTCGACGTCGTGCCGAGGAACGACGAGGTCGATCTTGGAGCGGCGCCGGAGGAAGTCATCGAGCTTGGTGACCATCTCCGACTCTGCGGCCGTGTGCAGTTCGATGCGGATGTAGTCGGCCGAACCCATGATGTCCTCAGCCATCGATGAATCGGCGCGGATCGCGTCGAGCATCGGAAACGCTCGTCGTCCGTAGCGTCGCCACAGTCGGTCGGTCAGCGGCTCGACGTCTTTTTTCGTACGGTAGCTGTCGAGGTCCATCGCCCTGGCCTGGCGATAGAACTCGGTGCGCGTCTGTTTGGAGGGTTCGCCGTACCAATTGTGCAGGTCACGCTCGAGCGGGATGCCGAGCTCTTCGATCGCGTCTGCCACCTCTTCGCCAACGTTGAGGCAGTCGGTCAACTTGCCGCCGAAGATCGTGACGGTTCGTTCGCGGCGGTCGGTTTCGATCGCATGTTTCCGGCTGAGCTTGGTCCAGTCGACGTCGGTCTGATCGCTGCCGCCGGCGGCGACGACGAGCGGACGCACACCGCTGCGCTCGGCGATCACGTCGGCGCGGGTGAGCGGCTGACGAAGGTCCATCCGGGCGTTGATCTGCCCCAGGAGAAACTCGATGTCGTCGTCGTCGGCCTCGGTGAACGGGGTGTCGACGCGGGTGTCGGTGGTGCCGATCACTGATCGCCGACCCATCGGGATCACGTAGAACAGCCGCTGCGTGTCGTCGAAGAAAGCGAGCACCTTGTTGTGATCGCGCGTTGTCAACCGGGGCACCACGAGATGGATCCCCTTGGAGTAAACGATGCGGTGGTCGGTGCGCACTTCCCAGTTGCTGTTGAGACCGTCGACGAACGGGCCAGCAGCGTTGACGATGGTGGTTGCCGAGGTAGTGAACGTCTCGTCCCGATCGACGTCGCGCAGCGTGACGACCCACCGGTCGCTGCGCCGTTCGGCGTCGACGAGGTCGACATAGTTCGCCGCCGCTGCCCCGGCGTCGATCGCTTGTCGAATGAACGAGAACACGAAGCGGGCGTCGTTGTCGATCAGGATCCCGTCTCCGTACTCGATGCCCCCGCGCACGGTCGAGGTGTCGATTGCCGGCTCCTCACGTTCGATCTTGCGGCGCGACAGCAAGCGCGGGGCGGCCGTACCGAACTGGCCGATGATCCAGTAGGCCAGCGCGCCCAACCCGGCAAACCACGGTGGGTACGGCGACGACCGGTCGAGCGCAGCGTAGAAGGCGATCGGCTTGATGTTGTCGGGGTACGCCCGCATGAGCCGATTGCGTGAACGGCACAACTTCCACACGAGTGGGAGCTCGTAGTTCTCGAGGTACTTGAACCCGCCCCACACGAGGTTCGACGACGCCTGCGATGTGAAGTTGGCGAAGTCCCCCCGGTCGACGAGCGCCACCGACGCACCGCGCCCTGCGAGCGAGGCTGCGGCGACGGCGCCGTTGATCCCGCCGCCGATGATGAGCGTGTCGAACGAACCGCCGCGCAGTCGATCGATATGGGTGTCGCGCAGTGTCACCAGGTCAGTCCTTCAGCTCTCGTCGATCTCTGTCGCCGTGCACGTCTGTCAGCGGTTCATCCGGCATTGACGATGAGCACGCTCAACGTCACGCTCGCAACACCGACGACGACGGGCGTCGCCCACTTGGCCCACGGCGGGACGCCTTGATACGGCGGTGCGAGCATGATGGCGCCGCACAACGCGCCAGCCGCAGCACCGCCGAGGTGGCCACCGATGGAGATACCGGGGATCGTGAAGGTGATGAACAAGTTGAGGATCAGCGTTGCGCCGATGCCGGTGGTGAGCGGGTTGATGCCCTGGCGCCACATGCCCACGGCAGCCGCGGCCATCAAGCCGAACACGGCACCAGATGCGCCGGCGGTGATGCCGCCGCTGTCGAGCAAGATCACTCCGAGCGAACCGCCCAGCAGTGAGGCCATGTACAGCAGCAGGAAGCGCACCCGACCCATCGCCGGTTCGAGCATCGGCCCGAGGATGTACAGGAAGAACATGTTCAGCCCGAGGTGGATCAGCCCGAAGTGCATGAACCCGGACGTGACGAGGCGATACCAGCCGTCCGGTTGGGTGATGTACAACTGACCGGCGTCGCCCTGCCAGATGATCGGTTGCTCGAGGACGTCGCGGCTGAGCCCGAGGGCGAGGTGGGCGTCGGTGACCGAACCGCTCAGCGCCCCCGGGTCGCGGGTCCATAACGCGACGCCGATGAACACCGCCACGTTGACGGCGATGAGCGTGAGAGTGACCAGGTTGGGCTGACCGGCCTGCCAATAGCGAGCACGTGTACGGACATCCGGCTTGGCCGCTCGGGCGCATTCGACGCAGTGGCTGCCGACTGAGGCCTGCACGAGGCACTCCGAACACGCCGGCTTGCCGCAGCGCGTGCAGCGGCGACCGGTCGCTCGATCGGGGTGGCGATAACAGACCAAACGCTGACCGGATGGGGCCGGAGGCATGCCAGTCGGCGGGGGTCCCAACGGCCCGGCCGAGCGCGGCGAGCTCGATGAACTCGGCGGCGGCGGTGGGGGCAACGGCACGACAACCAGGGTACCGAGGCTGTGCCAGACCGTGACCGCAACGTGGGGCGGACGGCGAAGGTCAGTACGGCGTGGTCACCGTGAGGCCGTCGGCCGGGCCAGGCTCGGCCAGCAGGTTGCCCTGCACGTAGTCACAGCCGGCGGCCCGGAGGCGGCGGAGTTGTTCGATACCGCTCACACGTTCTGCGATCACGCGCATCTCGAGGGCATGGGCGAGCAGCACGATCGCGCGCACGAGACGGGTGTCGGTGTCGGATGAACCCGACGGGAGGGCGAGCGACCCGTCGAGTTTCAGCACGTCGGCGCCGACGTCGGTGAGCACCGACAGCGCCTTGGCGCCGGTGCCGAAGTTGTCGATCGCGATCTGTATCCCGGACCGGCGGAGCGCCCGAATCGAGCGCTCGACGTCGACATTGCGGCCCAACAGCGACGCCTCCCGCGCCTCAAGCACGAGTTGCTCGGGGCGTAGCCGATGATGACGCAGCATCTGCGTGACCAAGTTGACGAATGAGGAACTCGCTAGCTGGATCAGCGACACATTGACGTGAACGGAGAAGTTGTCGTCGACGAGTCCCTGCTCGATCCACAAACGGGCATCGGTCATCGATTGTTCGAGGACGAACTCGCCGAGGCGCCCGATCGAGCCCGATTCCTCGGCGATGGACACGAACGTGGCCGGGTCGATGCGGCCGAGTTGTGGATGATTCCAGCGTACGAGCGCTTCGGCGCCAACGGCTTTCTGGGTGATCGCCGAGAACACCGGTTGGTACTGCACGTCGAGTCGTCGCTCGTTCACCGCGAGAGCGAGCGCCGCGGCGAGCTCGGTACGTTCGCGGGCGGCTGAACGCATCTGCGACGAGAACAGCACGCAGCGTCCGCGCCCGGAGTTCTTGGCCTCGTACATCGCAGTATCGGCATTGGAGATCAGCGCCGACGCGGCGGCGTCGGCGGGCATTGACACGATGTCGTGCTCGGAGAGCGCGAGACCGATACTCACCGAGAACTTCAGGTCGAGGTTGTGGACGTGCAGTCGGCCACTGAGCGCCCGGCGGATTCGTTCGGCGAGATCGAGCGCAACCGCTGCGTCGGGGATCGCCGAGCACACGACGAGGAACTCGTCGCCGCCGATACGGGCGACACTGTCGCTCGGGCGCACGGCGTCGCGCAAACGCTCCGCAGTCGAGACGAGCAACCGGTCGCCAACCGCGTGGCCGAGCGCATCGTTGACGTACTTCAGCCGATCGACGTCGATGAAGATCGCCGCGACGTGGCCGGAGCGGCCGCGATGGCTGGAGATCGCGTTGGCGAGGTGGTTGATGATCTGGCGGCGATTGGCCAAGCCAGTCAGCGGATCGTGGTTGGCCCGGTGCCGCAGGCGGGCGTTCTCGGCGCGGGCCACGGTCACGTCGTGAGCGCTGACGCCGACGAATCCACCGTCGAACAGACCCTCGACACGGTGCACGACCACTGTCGCCCGGAACAGCTGATGTTGTCCGGTTGGGTTGGTGTGGTCGAAATCGCCGTGCCAGCGCCCGCCGTCGGCGCCGAGCAGCAGCCGGCGAGGGACGTGATCAAGCAGCGAACGCAACACCGCGTGGGCCGGCGTGCCGGGGGCGACGTCGTCGATCGTCGTTGCGTTGAGCAATTCCAGACCTGACCGGTTGATCAGTCGCGGACGGCCCGCCAGGTCGAGCAACATGACGGCCGAACCGTCGGCGTCGAGGACCTCTTTGAGTGGGAGCGCCAGCGCAGCGGGCAGTGTCGATGGCGGCCTCGGCGCAGTGGTCGGAGCGCGACCACCTGGCGGCGTTGGGGGTCGCGGCGGCCGGGGGATCGAGTCGCTCATCTGCTCACACTCCGGGCGCCCCCGGACACGGCAACCATTGGGCAGCACGGTTGAGGCATCGGGCGCTCGACCAGTCGGTCGAGGTGGTGTCGGTGAAAGCGATACATGAGTGAATAGCGCGACCTATCGACCGTACGTGCCGGTCAAGTCGGTCGTCTCGATAGCGACGTCGTCGAGAAAGTCGATGAACTCGGTTGCAGGTGTTCCATCGGCAAGTTCGGTCTGCTGGTTGAGTGCATAACCGACGATCCGGTAGTCGTGCGGCTCATCGTCGGGAGGCGGGCACGGGCCGTTGTAGGCAACGTTTCCGAAGAAGTTCAGCCCGACGATGCCGCCCACAGGCGTTTCGTCCTCGATCAGCGTGATCTCGGCCGGATCGATGCCGGCGACCACCCAGTGGATGAACGGTTGTCCGCCCCCTTCACCGGTGGTGTCGTCGACCATCACGAACGCCAGCTCCTGAGTGCCCTCGGGCACGCCGACCCAACTGATCGCTGGCGAGACGTCGTCGCCATCACAGGTGTACAGCGAGTCGATCGGCGCGCCGTCGACCCATGGTCCGATGAGCTCGAACGCTCCGTCTTCCGCCGCGTCGTCGCCGGGCAGCATCTGCTCGGCGGTGCTCGCGGTTGGATCGAGCGTGGTCGGTG
The DNA here is from genome assembly GCA_039177505.1 of Actinomycetota bacterium. Lineage (GTDB taxonomy): Bacteria > Actinomycetota > Acidimicrobiia > Acidimicrobiales > Ilumatobacteraceae > JABSQH01. The sequence continues at coordinate 10,538 of JBCDFR010000031.1, forward strand.
GCGCAGTGGTGATCAGCGCAGGGTCGGGTGTCGACAGCGTCGTTCCGTCGTCGGTGTCGCAAGCGGCCATTGCGACGAGCGCAAACACCCCCACACCGGCCATCATCGCCGTCGCCGACCACGACGCGCGCCGCGACGCTGACGTCGCCGACAGTGATCCGTGTGGTGACGCAGATGCCGCTGTGTTCTGCACGGTCGTCGCGTCCGCCGGAGCTCGCCTCACCCGTCCGGAGCGTAGGGGATGCACCGAGCGGATCGTTCACCGACGCCGGGGGTAGCCTCGGCTCGGTGAGCGAGCGACCGACGCTGATGACCGTCCACGCCCACCCCGACGACGAGGCGTCGAAAGGTGCCCCGACGCTGGCCAAGTACCACGCGATCGGGGTCCACACCGTGCTCGTGTGCTGCACCGGTGGCGAAGAAGGCGAGCTGCAGAACCCCGCTTTGCGCGAACCCGGCCAGCCGTTCCACGACATGACCCCTGACGAGGAGAAGGCCGCGGTGGTCGCATCTCGACCCGCCGAGCTCGCGGCCTCCGCCGCGATCATCGGGTTCGACGAGGTCGTCATGCTCGGCTACCGCGACTCGGGCATGGCCGAGTCGGCAGCCAATGAACACCCCGAGTGTTTCCATCAAGCTGATCTCGACGAGGCGACGGGCCGACTCGTTGCCGAGATCCGTCGCACCAGGCCGCAGGTGATCATCACGTACGGCGACGATCAGAAGGGGTACCCGCACCCTGACCATCTGCGCGTGCACGACATCTCGGTGCTGGCGTTCGAACGCGCGGGCGATCCTGTGTGGTATCCCGAGCTCGGAGCGCCGTTCAGTCCGTCGAAGCTGTACTACTCCGTGTGGTCGAAGGCCCGGCTCGTGGCGGTTCACGACAAGATGATCGAGCTCAACGGCGAGTCGCCGTTCGAGCAGGATTGGCTCGATCGGCCGTCCCAGGACCACCGCATCACGACGAAGATCGACGTCACCGAACACATGGCGGCGCGTACCGGGGCACTGCGGGCCCACGCCACCCAGGTCGATCCGACCGCCGCGTGGTGGTTCGGGTTGAGCGACGATCAACTCGCCGAGATCTATCCGTGGGAAGACTGGATCCTGGCCCGATCGCTGACCGGGCCGATCCCGGCCGACGATGGTGAGCGTGAGCTGTTCGCCGACGTGGCCGGCATCGATCTGACGGCGGCGACGACCTCATGACCCGACGACCGTCTGAGCGGTGCGACGTGCGGTGCCCGGACGGACTGCAGTCGGTGACGTGAGCTCACCTGACGCGCTCCCGGCCGCCGAGAGGCGTGTCCAGTACCGCATCGTCGTCGCCAAGAAGGACGAACGCGTGACCGGCGACGACGATGCCGAAGTGGTGTTCACCGTGCCGGCCGCCGACGTGACCGCGGACGACTTCGACGCCACCGTGGCGTTCATGCGAGGCGTCCTGAAAGCAGCAGGCCCGAGCGGCGCGGTTCTTGCGGCACTGAAGTCGGGCGGGGTCGATCGATCGCTAGCCGAACTCGCCACCACGATCTGAACGGTCGGCGACGCCCTGGTCGTCGCGCACATCGACGAAATGGGCTCCATCCCGGCCGACGAGCACGCGCACATGTTCCGGCGATGGTGGCACGTCATCGCCCCCGTGTTGCTGTCCCACTTGCCGCAGTCCTGCTGATCGCGGCCGCATGCGGCGATGACGACAAGTCCTCCGACCCGAGCGCCAGCGAATCGGCCGACAACGGCGAGGTGTGGCGGATCGGCGTCGCCACACTGCCGCCCCACGACTGCGACGCCCGCCGCGGCGGCAGCTGATCCGCGCCTCTGATCGGCGCCAGCGCCAGACCAATCGTCACCGCAGCGTGCGGCGCCCACGGCGCTGGCGTCGCCGCTCGGCGCAACCCGTCAGGCCCGCATCGCGTCGCGTAGCTCGCGATACCCGATCGAGATCGCGTCGCGTTCTTGGAGTCCGGCGCACAGTTCCTTGCTGAGAGCGAGATCGAGGTCGGCGATCCAACCCACCGCGTCGTCCGTCATTGCACGGACCTCCGGCGTGTCGGCAGCGGGCTGGATATGGATCTCGGTGACACCTGCGTCGAGCTGGTCGATCGCGGTCAGTACCCGTGCGGTGCTGCCGGCGCGCCAGTCGTGATCGAAGTGGTCCGGGAAGACCACGTGTTCTTCGGTGGCGAGGTCGCGGAACGGGAATCCGGCCTGTTCGGCCGTGATCGTCGACGGTAGGCGGATCGGCAAGCGGAACTCGACCGCCAGATCGAGATACACATCGAAGAACTCGGGTCGCAACGTGATCGCCGACAGGTGTGGTGCCAGGTGCGTGACGTCGACGCCCCAGGCGTAGGCCCGCTCGACCTGGGCGCGCAGTTCACGGAGCACCTCGCGGTGGTCGGCGTGTTCCCACAGGTCTTCGAGCGTTCGCGGAAAGCCGCCTTCGCCCGACAGCAGTGTTGGAGCCTGGGTGATCGGCCCCCAGCGGTAGAGCGGATGTTCCGCGTTGAGGGTGAGGTGCACCCCGAGGTCGTCGTCGGGTGTCGCCTGCGATGCGGCGTGTGCTGCCCACGGGGCCGGGACCATGAGTGACGCCGCCGTGGCGCAGCCTTCCCGCAGCGCTCGATAGACGCCGAGGTTGGCGGCATGCGACAACCCGAGATCGTCACAGGAGATGATCACCAGCCGCGCCTCCCGGTCGTAGCCGAGGCGTTCGGCGAGCGTCGGATCGGCGGTCACGGCGGATGACGCTACCGTCCGCCGGCGCGGCGCTCACGGCGACCGACGCTACCGTTGGTCGGCGCAGGCGGTCCACACACCGAGGTCGGCTCGTTTGGCGTCGATGGCGCTCGCGACGAAGACGGCGGAGAAGGCCTCGTTGGGGGCGATGGAGAGGGTTGTGCCGTAGCCGTGGCGGACGATCTCGTCGTTCACGAACATTCCGTCGGACGCCCGATACACGTAGCCGAGCAGGCGGTCGAAGTGGTCCCTGGCGACGACGTCGCGGCGAATGCGAATCGATGTGCCAGGTGGAATCAGCTCGGTGATGAAGGCCGTGGCCTCGGGACCGAAGCACTCGACGGGTCGATCGGGGTGGACGGTCTCGGGGGTGTCGATGCCGATCAGCCGGACCGTTTCGGACCTGCTGCCGAAGCGGGCGACGATCGTGTCGCCGTCGACCACCTCGACAACGGTCGCCGCACCGTTGTCGAGGTGGGTCGTCGGCGACCCGCATGAAGCCAGCACGGTCGCCACGACCAGGGCGGCACCCGAACTGCGCATGTCGCATCCCTACCGACCGCCGTCGATCACCCCCACCACCGACCGAAATACCGGCAGAAACGTGCGTTTTTCGCACGAAATCCCCGGTATTTCGGGAGGGTGGTGAGCGCGTGACGTTAGAGGCGCTCGAGGATGGTGCCGGTGCCGAGGCCGCCGCCGCAACACATCGACACCAGGCCGTACCGGCCCTCTGAACGCTCGAGTTCGTAGAGCGCCTTGGTCAACAAGAATGCGCCGGTGCCGCCGAGGGGGTGACCGAGAGCGATGGCGCCGCCGTTGGGGTTGGTCTTGTCGAGGTCGGCGCCGACCTCCTTGGCCCAGGCCAGCACGACCGACGCGAACGCCTCGTTGATCTCGAACAGATCGATGTCGTCGATCGACATGCCGGTGCGGGCGAGGAGCTTCTGGGTGGCATCGATCGGCCCGGTGAGCATGAACTCGGGATCGACGCCGACGAGGCAGGTGTCGATGATCCGAGCCCGCGGTGTCAGTCCGAGCGCCTCGGCTTTGGCGCCGGTCATCATTAGGACAGCAGCCGCTCCGTCGGAGATCTGTGACGAGTTGCCGGCGGTGTGCACGCCGTTCTCGCGACCGACCGGCTTCAAGCTGGCCAACTTCTCGAGCGAGGTCTCGCGCAGGCCCTCGTCGCGGGCGACGGTATGGGTCGAATCGAGCAGATTGCCCTCCTCATCGGCGTCGGGCGCCTCGATCGTGATGTACTGCCCGGCGAAACGATCTTCTTCCCAGGCGCGGATCGCTCGCTCCTGCGACGACAGCCCGAACGCGTCGGCGTCGTCACGGGTCACCCCCCACTTGTCGGCGATGCGCTCGGCACCTTCGAACTGCGAGGTCATCTCGTACTGCTCGAAGTAGGTCGGCGGGATCGGGATGCCGAGACCAAGCTTCTTGGACGAGTTCGATCCGATCGGGATACGGCTCATCGCCTCGACGCCGCAGCCGATGGCCGCATCGACGACGCCCGAGCCGACGAGCGACGTCGCCAGGTTGGTCGCCTGTTGGCTCGATCCGCACTGTGTGTCGACGGTCGTCGCCGGCACCTCGAGCGGGAGCCCAGCTGCGAGCCACGCCGTGCGGGTCACGTTGAAGCTCTGTTCGCCGACCTCGCTGACGCAGCCGCCGACGACCTGGCCGATCTCGGTCGGGTCGATGTCGTTGCGATCGATGATCGCCTTTTGCACCTGGCCGAGTGTTTCGGCGGGGTGCACGGTTGACAGACCGCCGTTGCGCTTGCCGATCGGGGTGCGCACGGCGTCGACGATGACGACATCGGTGGGGGAGGTGCTGTTGGCCATACGCGCACGGTAACGCCCATACCGGGTGCGGTTACGGTCGGGGGAGTGGGTCGCCGGTGTGCTAGCCATCGACGCCGATGAGCAATGCCGGTCCCGCCCTTCGTCGACCCAACACTTCGGCGCTGTACGCACCGTTGAGTCGACCTCCTGCCATCGATGGTGTGACGGCCATGGAGGTCACGACCGACGACGCGGCCGCGATGTTCATCCACGTGATCGGCTCGCAGGTGTTCATCGACGACCGACCTGCCGAAGACGGCTGGACGCGCTACGCCGTCGGGGTGGTCGACGGTGTCGTGTGGTGGGCCGTCGACGTGCCCCACGATGCCGAGGACCCCTCGTACGGCGCGGCGATCGACCTGTTCGGGTACTACGGAAGGGCGAGTGAGGCCGAGTGGTTCGCCGCCGGCCGGGCGGTACAGCTGGTCGAATGGGGTCGGACGCACCGCTTCTGTGGCCGCTGCGGAACGCCGACCGGACCAGATCCGGTGCACAGCGGGTTGCGTTGTCCATCGTGCGGACTCATGGTCTTCCCGCGGCTCGCCCCGGCAATGATCACCCTCGTCACCCGCGGCGACTCCGGTCCCGACCAAGAGGCGCTGTTGGCCCGTGGCGTGAACTTTCCGCTCCCGATGTACTCGTGTCTCGCCGGTTTCGTCGAGCCCGGTGAGGACTTGGAGGGTGCGGTCGTGCGAGAGGTGCGCGAAGAGGTCGGACTCGACGTCGACCGCGTGTCGTATCGCGGGAGCCAACCGTGGCCGTTTCCGCACAGCCTGATGATCGGCTTTCGAGCGGAGTGCGTGGGTGGTGATCTCGTGCTCGACGAGACCGAGATCGTCGACGCCAATTGGTTCCGCCGCGACGACCTTCCGCAGATTCCACCGGGCATCTCGATCGCTCGCACCCTCATCAACGAATGGATCGACGAATCGATCGAGGAGTAACGCGCCACGCAGCCCCGCGATGTCGCTGCCCGGCAGCGCTGGGTGGCAAGTCGTCAGTTGGTGGCGAGCTTGTCGGTGAACCAGTCGAGGATGATCTCGAAGCGCTGGACGCGGTGGAGTGGTGAACCGCTACGGGAGAGCTCGTGGCCCTCAGCAGGGAAGCGGTAGAAGTCGACGTCGACGCCGCGCAGCTTCAGCGCCACCCATAGCTCCTCGGCCTGGGCGATCGGACATCGCCAGTCCTCTTCGGAGTGGATGATCAGCATCGGCTTATTGATGTGCTGGGCCGCGTTGATCGGCGACATCGCGTGGTACCGCTCCGGGTCGTCGAGGTGCGAGGCGCCGTGCTCGCCATGGAAGTAGGTGGCGATGTCGCTCGACCACTCCATCGATGTCAGGTTGTTGGCCGCTCGCTCGGAGCAGAAGGCTCGGAATCGATCGGGGTGATAGGCCGCGAGCATCGTCGCCATGTACCCGCCGTACGAACCGCCGAGCATGCCCACGCGGTCGCGGTCGCAGAAGTCGTAGCGGTCGAGGGCGGCGTCGATGATCGAGAGCACGTCGTCGACGTCGAGCGATCCCCAGCCGGCTCCCTGACGGGTCGGGTGCTCGGGGCCGAGCAGTGCTTGTCCCCATGCGGTGTCGCGACCGCTCCCGCCGCGCGGGTTACCGAGCACGACGACAAAACCTGCCGCGGTCTGCGCATGGGCCTCGTCGAAGAAGTACTCGCCATATTGGGCGAACGGCCCGCCGTGTACGTTGAGCAGCACCGGGTAGCGGGCGCCAGGGTCGAAGTCGGCGGGCCGCATGATCCAGGCGTCGATCTCGTTGGTGCCGTCAGCGGTCGGCGCCGTGAACTTCTCCCATCCCGACAGGTCTGCACTCCAGTCGGCTGAGACGTGCGACCGTTGCTGATCGCCGACCCACAACTCGTCGGGCCGATCGATGGTGGTGCGCGTGGTGGCGCGTACGCCGCCGCCCACGCTGACTCCAGTGACGCTCAAGGAGCCCGACGTGACCGCCTCGGGCGCCGTGGCTCCGTCGGCGGCCAATCGGTAGAGGTGGGTGTCGCCGCGGTCTTCCGCAACCGCCAGCAGCTTCGTGTCGCCCTCTTCCCAGACGGGCGCCGGGCTTCCGAAGATCGACGCGAATGTCCGGTCGAGACTCGACGAGATCCACGTGATGTCGTCCGCCGTCGCTCCCTCTGCGTCGAGCGGCAAGATGCCGACCTTGTGGTTCTGGGGCAGCGTGCGGGCGTCGCCGTGGCCGACGAAGGCGACGTGGTGGCCGTCGTGAGACACAGCTGGGAACCCGTATACGCCGTCGTGGGCCGTGAGGCAGCGGACCGACCGGTCGAGACCGACGGCGTACAGGTCCGACGTCCACTGCGTGTCCCATCCGTCGTGTTGAGCTGAGGCAGTGATGATGGCCTCGGAGTCGCGCTGCCAGGTGATGCCAGCATGGCTGTAGTCGCCCGGTGTCAGGTTGCGCGGTGGGACGGTGCCGTCGGCGGCGACGACGTACACGTGGCTTGGCCGGTCCAACACCCAGCCCTCACCGTCCAACCGTCCTTGGAACCGCTCGATCTTGCGCGGTGGTTGCCATGACTCGTCCTTGGCCTCGTAGCGAGCGTCGCGCGTGCGCGAGATGAATGCCAACCACCGGCCATCGGGTGACCAAGCGACGTCACCGATGCCCTCGGGCATCGTGCACACGGTACGCACCTCCCCAGAGCGGTCGATCGGGATGATCTGCAACGTCGCATCACCTTTGTGTTCACCGCGCCTGGATGTGAATGCGAGCAACCGGCCGTCCGGTGACCAGGTCGGTGATCCGTCATGGTCGCCAGCGGTGAGCGGACCGTCGTCGAGCCACACCCGAGTTCTCGTCGTGTTGTCGGCGAGGCTCGTGCTCGCCACGACGAAGGCGACGTGACCTCCGGTCGGGGACACAGCGGGCGCCGCGACCGTGCTGCGGCCATCGATCAGTCGGTTGGCGATCAGTCGATGCGTTGAGGCACCCGCTGACGGAGCGTCGGAGGTCGACGACGGCGATGGAGGGGGCAGCGCGCTCATTGAGCGCACGGTAGCGCCCGTCGGTGACGAGATGATCTCGCTATTCGTCGATGCCGACCGGGAGTCCGTCGATGATCTGATCGAGGTATTCCGACATTCCATAGCCGACTCGATCGACGTCGCGTCCCGATGTATCGACCGACGAATCGGCCGCGACCGTCCATTGGGTGTAGGCCTCGGATATTCGTGTGAGCAGTGAGTCGCCCTCGGGCGTGTCTCGTCGGTTGCGCAACGGTATGAGGCTCGTCGCCTCGCCCCGTACTCGCCACTCGCGGTCGGAACGACTCGAGCGGAGCACCGCCTCGACCTCCTGGTGGTAGGCCTCGTCGCCGGTGGTGACGGTGCGCAGCTCGACGTCGTCGCAGAGGTGCATCGTGCCGTTCTCCCACACGAAGCCGCCGCGCGTTCCCGGTCCGTCGCGCCGAGCGACCTGACTGGCCATGAACCCGAGGTCGGCATCGACGTTGCCGGTGAGCCACCGGTAGTACCACGGCGCCTGCCAGTACCGCGGGCCCCACGAGTGGTCGCGGAGGCCGAAGCCGTGGATCGACCACTCCTGCTCGCCGACGCGCATCGTGCCCGACGCCTCCACGAGTTGTTCGTAGTGGCCCTTGGCGAACTCTTCGCCTGGCGCTTCATGCGGCTGGTCGGGCTCACCACCGAACATGCTCGGCCGGCCCTGGCCGGTGAACGTCAGGTCGATCTCGGCTGGTGCGTATGGGTTTGAGGTAAACGCCGCCTTGGGGTCGGCCATCTCCACGGGACGATCGAGCAGCAGCACCTTGCCCGAGTAGCTGACGCGCAGCTCTTCGAACGGGGTGACCACGTCGATGCGTAGGCCACCGGCATCGAAGGCGTCGTTGTTGTCGATGCTCGCACGTCGGAACATGAACCCGACGCTGCGTTGTGTTGCGGCGCTCGGCACGGCGTCGGGCTCCGGCGGCAGCACATCGGCGGACCCAGTTGGCAGATAGAGGCACACCGTGACCTCCGCCCGACCTTCGTTGGCCCGGTTCCCGATGCGGAACCACCCGCCGACACCCTGCTCGTGGTCGAAGCAGTTGAGATACATGCTCTCGTTGAAGTTGGGCTCGGGACCCAGTTCGTGCAGGTACTCGTCGGCTTCGTCGAGTCGAACGCCCATCGTGTTGCCCTCCGTGGTGCGCACCGTGCGCAGATTGTCGTGATGATCGTGTGAACGACCGTGTTGATGGTGGCCTGCGTTCAGCCGTCTCCAACGGCGAACAATTCGAGCTGCTCCCAGGTGACCGCGACCTCGCTGACCACCCTCCATCGCAGTCGTCCCCGAGAACCCGGGCGGCGGATCTCCACCCGTTCGGGGCGCAGCGACCGAGCCGAGCCGTCGGGGTCGCGGAGGGTGACACTGCCATCGGTGGCGATCCCGGACACTCGACCGACGACCCATCGGCCGCGTTCATGGCGGCGGAAGCGGATCGGTTCGCCGGGTCGTAGACCGAGGCGTGCCAACGAGGCCGGCGACGTGTGCACTACCCAGCCCTCACGTGGACGCCCCCGCCACCCGGCGCCGGACTGCAACCGCGGAAGCGCACCCGCTCACTCGGTCCCCATCACTCGACGTTGCAGCTTGCGCATACCGCCGACCCAGCGGTCGGGGTCGGCGGCCTTGAACTGCATGTAGTCCGCGACCTCTGGATGCGGGAGCACGAGCAGCCGCTCGTCGTTGATCGCCGACACGACGTCGCGGGCAACGTCTTCGGGTTCGAGCACGTCGGCTGCAAGCTTGACCACGTTGCCGCCAGGTGCTGCTTCGTCGCCGGCGTGCAGCATCTGGGTGTTGACGCCTTGCGGACACAGACAGGTCACCTTGACGCCGGCGTCGCCGTAGGTGATGGCGAGGTACTCGGCGAAGGCCACCGCCGCACGCTTGGTGAGGGTGTAGGGGCCCGAGCCGATCTGGGCGAGCAGGCCCGCCGCCGACGCTGTCGAGGCGAAGTAGCCGTCACCTCGTTCGAGCCATCGAGGAAGCAGTGCCTTTGCTGCCCAGCGGTGAGCGTGGACGTTGATGTCGAAGGCCAACTCCCAGTCGGACTCTGGAGTGCTCAGCACGTCGGTGCCGAGACCGACGCCAGCATTGGCGAAGAACAAGTCGATGTCGCCGAGGAGTTCGGTGGCCGCAGCGACGAGCTCAACGTTGCCGGCTTCGGTCGAGATGTCGGCGCGCAGGCCGTGAGCGGTATCGCCGGTCGGGTCGATCGAGGCGGCGACATCAGTGGCCCCTTCGAGATCGGCAAGGACCACGCGTGCGCCCTCGGCGTGGAAGGCTCGAGCGAGCGCTTCGCCGATGCCGCGGCCGGCACCAGTCACGACTGCAGTGCGTCCGTCGAGGTCCATCGTGGGCATCGTAGGCGGCACGTCGGCGAACGGTGGGGCTGGGGATCGTGGCGACGTGCCACCGGTGAAACGGGGGCCGATACGCCTGAACGAAGGTGCGGTCTGTTACCTCCGTGTTTCGGGTGCCCAACGGTTCGCGCGATCGGCGCCCACCGCGGGTACCGTGTTGCTCAATGACCGATCAGCGCAGCGACTCCACAGCCGTGATCGACGAAGCGCTCGGTGTCATCGACACCGCGCTCGCCAAAATGATGCAGCGCGAGCTCGTATCGTCCGGCGAGGTCGCCGATCTCCTTCTCGACGTTCGCAGTCTGCTCACCACCGATGGCGCTGTCGACGAGCCGGTGCTCGCCGACGCCACCGACGGCGGCTGACGCCGAATTCGATCCGCCGGCGGTAGGTCCGCCGGCAGCGCGACCGCGAAGCGACGCGGCCTGGTGTCTGATGGCTGTGCTACATCGTCTGTACGCGCTCGATCGCGTCGTCGAGGCAACTCGCAAACATCGCGGGTTCTTCGATCGCGGCCGGATCGATGTGCACGCCGATGTCGAACCGATCGCCCTGGCTCAGTGCGGTGAGGTTGACCGGCACACCGAGGAGCGGACCGATGGGCACGTTGCCCACGACGCGTGCCCCGGCGACGAACGTGTCGACCGGCGCGCCGCGGACGTTGGAGGTCGCGATGTCGATCGACCGCGCCTGAGCTCTGGCGAACCGGGCGACAAGCGACGTCGGGAGTGTTGCACCGAGTGCGGCTGCGGTGTCGACGAGTCGATCAGGTGTCGCCGCGCGCCCCGACTCGATGGCCGTCGCCACGGCGTCGAAACGCTCGCTGGTCGGCATGAGTCCGGTCGGGACCTCGATGCGAGCCAACGTGAACGCGTTCGACCCGGACTGATCGGTCCGTGTACTGACGGCGATCGAAGCGCGCAGAGTGTCGACAGGGGACCCGACGCGCCGGTGGTAGTCGCCGGCTGCTTCGGCCGCTGCGGTGAGAAAGGCCGTGTTGATGGTGCCGTCGAGGTCGTGAGTGGCGGCTCGCAGAGCACTGATGGAGGCCCCGGTGGTGTATAGCCGGCGGCGTGTCGAACGCTGCGTCCACAGCGGCGAGGCCGCGCGCCCGGCACTGAGTTCGCGGCCGACCTCGTCGAGTGTGCGCGTTGCGGCGCGGCTCGCATCGGTGATCGAGTCGGGGTCGGTCAGCAGCTCGCGCACTTGCTGGCGCACACCGAGCGGCACGCGGAGGATCCCGGCCAGCGCGGCGCGTACCGCGTCGGCGGTCTCGTCATCTGGGAGGTCGCGGTGAGGCGCGCCAGCGGGGGTGGTGGTGGGTTGTTGATCGGACGGCGTCTCTGCGGCGACCGTGTCGCTGTTGACGTCGAGGTGCTGGTCGGCTTGGTTGCGTGCGAGGTCGAGGTACGCCGCCGCCAACTCGATCCCGCCTTGGCCGTCGGTGATCGCGTGGTGGACCTTCTGTAACAACGCCGAGCGGCCGTCGTCGAGGCCGTCGATCACGGTGAACTGCCACGGCGGACGTGTCGGATCGAAGGGGTCGGCCGCGAGTGTGGTGACGAGATCGAACAGTTGTCGTTGCGTCCCCGGAGTCGCGACCTCGACGTGGCGGACATGGGCGTCCACGTCGAGGTGGTCATCGACCACCCATCGAGGCGCTCGGGCGGCCTCGTCGATCCGTTGACGCAGCCGAGGGATCGACGCCGCGGCTGCACTCAGGCGAGAGCGCAGGCGATCGATGTCGGGTCGTCGATCGAGCAGCGCGACATTGGCAAATGTCGACGACAGTCCGCGGTGACGTTCGAGGCGCCACATCAACGCCTCGGTGTCGGTCATCGCCATCGAGCTCATCGAGCCGCCCTCGGAGCGTCGAACATCAACGCGGCGCGACGCGCCTCGCCACGGGCCTGGCAAGGAGGCCAAGACCGGCACCGATGAGCATTCCGCCGACGACGTCGGATGCGTGGTGGATGCGGACGTAGACGCGGCTCGTGGCGACCAAGAACCCGACCGCTGCCCAACCGGCGACGCGGGGTGGCCGTTCCCAGGTCGACAGCAGGACGACTGCGAAGGTCGCAGCGCTGGCGTGACCCGATGGGAACGACGATGTCGACGGCTGGCGGACCTCGAGCCCCGTCTCACCCTGCTCGGTGGGACGTTCCCTGCGAAAGAGTCGCTTGATGCCTTGATTGACGATCAGGCTCTCGAGTCCCAACCCGACGGCCAGCACGACCAGTTGGTCGATGCGCCGCGTGGCCACGCCGCGGACGCCGCCGAGCGCGTGCCACACCAGCGAGAAGTCGCCAGCCGTGCTGGCGGTGCGGAACAGCTGGTCGAGCACTTCGTTGCCGCGTAGCCGATCGAGCGCAGCGTCGATGCGGCGGTCAAACGCTTCGACTACCGGCCCGAGCGTCCCCGCGCCGGGCACGGTGGCTCGGGCCTCGTCGGGTTCGCTGGCGGCTGCGTCCATGATCGATCGGCTAGCCGGCGACGGCGACGACGTGCTCGTCGCCGGTTGGAGCACTGTTGAGCAACGCCTCATAGGCGGCCGGCGCCTCGGTGAGCGCCCGTTCCGGGTCGCCGCCGAAGGCCGGGCACCAACGCTGGAACGAGCAATAGTCGCACAACCGGCTCGTGCGTGGCCGGAAGTCGCCAGCGACGCATGCCCGCTCGACGGCATTCCACACGGCGGCGGTGCGAGTGGTGATGAACCGCACCGACTGCTCTGTCGGGACCGTCTCGATCGTCTCGCCCGAGCTGAGGTACATCAGCCGGATCAGCGCGGGCCGGCGACCGAGCACCTGCTGGCAGAGAAACGCGTAGAAGTGCACCCCGGCGAGCGACTTCTGCTCGTAGTGGCTCGATGGCGCGCGGCCGGTCTTGTAGTCGGTGACGACGAGTTCGCCGTTGGCGTCGAGCTCGAGCCGGTCGATGATGCCACGCAGCGAGAGACTGCCCACGGCGGCCTCCATGCGCAGCTCGAGTCCGATCTCGCGGACCGCGGTTGGGTCCTCCATGGTGAAGTATCGCTCGACCAGGCGTGAGCACTCGCGTGCGAATGCTGCCGCATCGTCGGTATCGAGGCCGAGCCCGACCCAGTCGGGGTGCGTGCGGTACTCGGCCAATGCGGTCGCGAGATCGGCGTCGAGTGCTGCTGGCGTGCGTTGTGCCGCAGGGCGGATGAACAGCAACTCGAGGGCGCGGTGCACGATGGTGCCGCGGGTGGTCGCCCGGCCTGGTGGTTCGGGGAGCTTGTCGATGCTCGAGAACCGGAACTGCATCGGGCACGTGGTGAACGACGACACGCGCGATGGTGACAGCGACGTCGGAGTGTCGTATGCCTGCGTCGGCGGAGCTGATTCGGTCATTGCGTCGATGGTACGTCGGGGGTGTCACGCGTCTGTTCCATGGTCGCGCCGTCGGCCCATACGAATCGCTACAGCATGTCGGAGGTGTGCTCGAGGATCAGCTCGGCGAACGCGCTCGGGTGAACGAATGGCCCGAAGTGGTTCCACTCCGGAAGCTCGACGAACGTGCTGTTGGGCAGGCGTTCGGCCACCAGCGGCGCGGTATCGGGCGGTCCGCTGCCGTCGCTGGCGCCGGCGATCACCACAACCCGCGTGTCGATGTCGGGCAGGCGATCCCATGTCGAGTGTGTGCCGCCCGTCTCGAAGGTGCGCGCTTCGTGCTCGGGGTCGCACTTCAGCCGCACGCCTTCCGGGGACGGCCGGAAGCCATGCGCAACGTAGAGCCGCACGACGTCGGGATCGAACGCCGCCATCGGGGGTTTGCTCGTGTAGTTGGCGATGGCCTCGTCGAAGGTGGCGAACGAGGCGCGGCGGCGGCGGGCGCCGTCGATGAGCGGGATCGTGGGGCGCTCGGCGCCGCTGTCGACGGGAGGAAACACGATCGGTTCGTACGCAACGATCATGTCGAACAGCTCTGGCTCGCGGGCTGCGGCCATCAACAAGGCGGCGCCGCCCATCGAGTGGCCGACCCCGATCAGCCCGCCGTCAGGAGCGACGGCGCGTGCGGCTGCTACGGCGTCGTCGCCATAGCGGGTCCAGTCGACGGCCCAGTCGTCTGGACGAGCCGTGTCGCCGTGGCCGCGATAGTCGAGCGCGTACACCGCGAAGCGGTCGCCCAGACCATCGGCGACCGGGAGGTAGCAGTAGGCATGGAACCCCGTGGCATGGGACAACAGCAACGGCGCGCCGGTCCCGCCGAAGTCGTGAACAGCGACGCGTACGCCGTCGGACGACGGCACCCTCATGATCGGATCCGATCGGGTCAGACGCGCGGCGAGTCGCCGAGCGCCTTGAGGAACATCCCGGTCTCTTCGGCGATGCTCGCCGGGACCTCGAAGCCCTTGCGGTCCTCGACGGTTTCCCAATTGTCGCGCAGGTTCTCGGGGGTGAGGCCCTCGGTGTTGGTGTAGCCCTGCGTCTCGCCGATGAACACTTCGGCGACGCGGCCACCGCCGACCGAGAAGACCCGGCCGCTCGCTTCGCATGACTCGTGCACCAGGTAGGTCACCAGCGGCGACACCAGCTCGGGCTGGAGTCGCTCGCCGAGCGGTCCGAGCAGGTCCTCGGTCATTCGCGTGAATGCGAGCGGCGCGATCGCGTTGGCTCGAATGTTGTACTTCGCCCCCTCGACCGCGAGCACGTTGGTCAACCCGACCAGGCCCATCTTCGCAGCGCCGTAGTTCGACTGACCGAAGTTGCCGAAGATGCCAGCGGCCGATGAGGTCGACACGATCCGGCCGTAGCCCTGTTCGCGCATCAGCGGCCATGCCGGGCGGGTGACGTGGAAGGCGCCACGCAGATGCACATCGATCACGGCGTCGATGTGGTCCGGATCGATGTTGTGGAATGCCTTGTCGCGCAAGATGCCGGCGTTGTTGATGACGATGTCGACGCGACCGAAGGCATCGACGGCCGACTGGACGATCGCCTCGCCGCCGTCGCGGGTCGACACCGAGTCGGTGTTGGCCACGGCTTCGCCGCCGGCCGCGGTGATCTCGTCGACGACGAGCTGCGCGGCGCCCTTGTCGCTGCCGGTGCCGTCGACAGCGCCTCCGAGGTCGTTGACGACGATCAGTGCGCCGCGTTGAGCGAGCATCAGCGCATGCTGCTTGCCGAGCCCACCACCTGCACCGGTGATGATCGCTACCTTGCCGTCGAAACCGAGATCGCTCATCCGCGGGACGCTACCTGCGGGCACCGATCATCGGGACATCTGGCCTCACGTGCCCGATGTGCCGTGTCATGGCTTGGCCGGAATGCGGAGCGGCTGGCCGGGTTCGACCAACACCCGATCGTCGCCGTCGATGACCGGCACACCAGCACCTTCGGTCACCTCGAGCGTGCAGCCGTCGCGATCGAGGTCGACGTGTAAGACCGACCCATGGCGGTGGATCTTGAACGCCAGACCCTCCCACTTCGCCGGCAAGCGCGGCGAGAACTCGAGGTAGTCACCCCACTCGACCATGCCCGCAAACCCGTGGACGACGCCGGCCCAGACACCACCGAGCGACGCGACATGCACGCCATCGGCGGTGTTGCCATGGGTGTCGCACAGGTCGAGGTACAACGACTGCTCGAAGTACTCCAGCGCGAGATCGTCGTAGCCGACCTCTGCGGCGACGATCGCTTGGACACACGCCGACAGCGACGAGTCGCCGGTGGTGATCGGGTCGTAGTAGTCGAAGTTGCGGCGCATCTGCTCGATCGAGAAGTGCTCGCGACGTAGGAACATTGCCAACACCACGTCGGCCTGCTTGAGCACCTGATGGCGATAGATCACCAACGGGTGGAAGTTGAGCAGGAGCGGATACTTCTCTTTCGGCACCCCGTCCCAGTCCCATGGCTCGAGTTCGAGAAAGGACGAGTCCTGAGGATGGATCCCCAACCGATCGTCAAAGGGAATGAACATCGCGTCGGCGGCGGCATCCCACTCATCGAGTTCTTCCAATCGCAGGTTCGTGGCTCGGCGGAGCGCAGCGAACTGCTCGGGGCTCCACTCGGCGAGGAACCGTACGGTGCGTGCGGCGTACCGCAGATTGAAGCGGGCCATCACGTTGGTGTAGGCGTTGTCGTTGACGACGGTGGTGTACTCGTCGGGGCCCGTCACGCGGTGGATGTGGAACGTGCGGTTTCCGTTGGTGGAGTAGAACCCGAGGTCGGCCCACAAACGCGCCGTCTCGACGAGTACCTCTGCGCCTTCGCGGGCGAGAAACTCGAGGTCGCCTGATGCTTCGAGGTATCGGCGCAGGGCAAAGACCACCGCGCTGTTGATGTGATACTGCGCCGTGCCCGCCGCATAGTAGGCAGAGGCTTCCTCGCCGTTGATCGTGCGCCACGGATACAACGCGCCGCGCTGGCTCAGTTCGGCGGCGCGTTCGCGGGCTGCGTCGAGCATCTTCCAGCGGAACCGGACGACCTTGCGCGCCGCTTCGGGGCTGGTGTAGGCGAGAAACGGAGCCACGTACACCTCGGTGTCCCAGAAGTAGTGGCCGTCGTATCCGCCGCCGGTGACCCCCTTGGCCGAGATGCCTTGCTCCTGGGTTCGTGCCGAAGCCTGGCCGAGCTGAAACACGTTCCACCGCAGCGCCTGTTGGGCGCGATCGTCGCCGCGCAGTTCGATGTCGCTGCGCTCCCAGAACTCGTCCAGCCATTCGCGCTGTTCGGAGAACAGTTGCTCGATGCCGTCGCCTTCGGCCCGTTTCAAGGTGCGCGAGCAGCGGTCGGCCAGCTCGGGCGTGGGGACACCCTTGGAGTCGTGGTACGCGACGAGCTTGGTCACCCGAATCGGGTCGCCCGGCGTAGCCCGCACCGTGTAGACGGTCTTGGCGAGGTCGTCGTCGACGCTCGTTGTCACGTTCACGTTGCACGGAGTGTCGATCAGGTGGCGGGTGCCGCACGCCAGCGTCATCCTGCTGTGGTGGCAGCGATACCCGAGCACGATCTCGTTGCCGCGTTCGCGCGTCAGCTTCGGTTCGAGGACGCGTTCGGTGAACTTGCGGGCTTGGCGTGGGTCTTTGCCTTCGCCGAGCGACGCGGCCTCGACGTGGTACTCGTCCTCGCCGTCTTGGCGGTTCATCAGCTGGCTGGAGATCACCACCGGTGCGGGTGCATCGAGCAGCGTCACCTCGAGCGTCATCACGGCGAGGTGGCGGTGCGTGAAACTGACCATTCGCCGCGATGAGATGCGCACCCGCTTGCCGGCCGGGGTGCGCCACACGACATTGCGTTCGAGTATCCCGCTGCGGAAGTCGACGACCCGCTCGTACTCGTCGAGGTCGGCGGTGGTCAGCAGGAAGGGTTCGTCGTCGACGTACAGCTTGATCAGCTTGGCGTCTGGAACGTTGACCACGGTCTGGCCCGTCTTGGCGAACGCGTAGGCGTCTTCGGCGTGGTGGATCTGCCACGTTTCGTGGAAGCCATTGACGAACGTGCCGTGACTGTGCGCCTCCCGGCCTTCCTCTGGGTTGGCGCGCATACCGAGATAGCCGTTGCCCAGCGCGAACAAGGTCTCGGTCGTGCCGAGGTCGTCGCCGCGGTACTCCCGCTCGATCAGCCGCCACGGGTCGATCGGAAAGCGGTACTCGGGCAGCTTGTCGAGCATCGGCGTGCGGATCACGTCGCGAGCCTATGTCTCGAGCACATCGGCAGCGGTTGCATCGCGCGTTCCGTCGAGTGATTGATGAACGACGACCGCATCACACGTTGCCGTCTGCTTCGAGTGCGTTGTCGCGCAGCGATCGGTAGTCGAGTTTGCCGTTGGCTGCCCGACCGATCGAGGGCACCGGATACACGCGTTTGGGCGCCTTGTAGCGGGCGAGGCGATCCTTCACATGTTCGATCAAGCCCGGTGCGTCGAAGGCGGAGCCGGGTTGGAGCTCGACGAGTGCCACGATGGCCTCGCCCCATCGTTCGTCGGGCACGCCGACGACGGCGGCGTCGGCGACGGCGGCGTCGAGCTTCAAGCACTCTTCGACCTCTTCGGGGTACACCTTCTCGCCGCCGGTGTTGATGCACTGACTACCGCGACCGAGCAGATGCACCGTGCCGTCGGCATCGACGCTGGCGTAGTCGCCGGGGATCGAGTAGCGGTGGCCGTCAATCGTCACGAACGTCGCTGCGGTTTTCTCTGGGTCCTTGTAGTAGCCGACCGGCACCCGGCCGCGCTGCGCGACGCGACCCACCTGGCCCGAGCCCGGCACGACCTCGGCGCCGGCGTCGGTGATCACCTTGGTGTTGTCGCTCAGCTGGAACGTGGCGGTGTTGTTCGCCGGTGCGATCGCATCTGCGCTGTCGTCGCCGCGGGTGGTGTTGGTCGCCATCCCGATGGCCTCGCTCGATCCGAGGCTGTCGACCATAATCAGTCGCGGGTTGTGGCGCAGTAGACCGTCCTTGGTCTCTTTCGACCACATCACGCCCGACGACACGATGACGCGCAGGCTCGAGATGTCCCAGCGGTCCGGCTCGGCGTCGAGCGCCCGCAAGATCGGTTTGGCGAACGCATCGCCGACGATCGCCGTCGAGTTGATCCCGTAGTGCTCGACCGCATCTAGGAACACCGTCGCGTCGAAGCGTCGCTCTTCCAAGGTGGTCACGCTGCCCCCGACGATCAGGTTGCTGATTGCGTTGAACAATCCGGTGCCGTGCATCAACGGGGCGGCCGGCATGTTGCGCGGGCCCGCTCGCTCGATGCGTGCCGCCGCGGCATCGAGGTCTTGCTCGGGCGGGAGGCGACGACGGTTGTTCGCGTCGAGGATCGCGAACAGATCGTCTTGGCGCCACATCACGCCCTTCGGCATCCCCGTGGTGCCTCCGGTGTACAGCAACATCAAGTGATCGCCGGACCGGCCCCACGGTCCGGTCACCCCTGGTTCGACCGTTGTCGTCGCCGCAGCTTCATAGGGTATCGCCCAGTCGGGGCAGGAGCCGCTGCCGTCGTCGACCCACAACCAGGTACGCACTCGCAGCACGCGGGCGCGGAGCGCTTCGATCGTGTCGGCGAACGTGCCGTGGAACACCACAGCGGTGACGTCGCCGTTGTCCCACAGGTACACCAGTTCGTCGGCGGCGTACCGGTAGTTGGTGTTGACCACCGCGAGCCCGGCCTTGAATGCGGCGAATATCGACTCGAGGTACTCGGGCGAGTTGTACAGGTACTGCGCCACCTTGTCTTGTTCGGCGACCCCGTCGGCGCTTAACAGTGTCGCCGCGACCCCATCGGCGCGAGCGCTGAACTCGTGCCAGGTCGTGGTCCGCCGGCCCTGTTGTTGAGCGAGCGCGTCGGGAATCGCCATGGCGATCGACTCCCATGCGTCGGCGAGGTTCCATCCGGACGGAGCTGACGTCACGCTGCGAAGGTAGCGGGGACGACGCCCTCGTTCGTATCCGTGAGTGCTCGACGAGGCGGTACGCACCTGTGGGTCGGCTCTTCGCGCGGACGCTACGGTCGGCGCGATGACGAGCGCAGTCCTGAAGGGCGCCGAAGCCGTCGCCGACGTGGTAGAAGCCAATGCAGCTGACGCTGAGCGTGGTCGGCGCCTCCCGCCCGCCACCGTCGAAGCGCTGACCGTCGCGGGCTTGATGCGAATGTGTGTGCCCGCGGCGTACGGCGGGCCCGAGGTCGACCCGCTGACGATGGTGAAAGCGATCGCCGTCATTGCCCAGGCCGATGGCGCTGCCGGATGGTGCTCGATGATCGCCTCGACCACCTCGTCGATGGCGGCGTTCTTGCCTGCCGAGGCAGCGGCCGAGATCTACTCAGACCCGTCGGTGGTCACGGGCGGCGTGTTCGCGCCCAATGGCATCGGGACCTCGATCTCCGCCAATGGGCACGACGGTTTCTCGGTGACCGGTCGGTGGGCGTGGGGGAGCGGCACTCAGCACTGCCACTGGGTGCTCGGCGGGGCGCGCTGCGACGACGACACGTTTCGGCTGTGTTGGTTTCCGCAGTCGGCCGTGGTCTTTCACGACACCTGGTACACGTCGGGGATGCGGGGCTCGGGTTCGCTCGACTACTCGGTCGACGGCGCGTTCGTGCCGGCACGGCGCACGATGCAGCCCGGGGTGGGCGCGCCTGTGGTCGATGCCCCGCTGGCTCGCTTCCCCAACTTCACCCTCCTCGCCGCGGGTGTTGCCGCAGTTGGTATAGGTGTCGCCCGTCGGGCGCTCGACGAGCTGGTCGACATCGCCGAAGGCAAGCGGCCGCAGTTCTCGTCGCGCACGCTGGCGCAAAGCGGGTTCACTCAGGTCGAGCTCTCGCGGGCCGAAGGGCAGTGGCGAGCGGCGCAGGCGTTTCTGTTCGACGCGCTCGGCGACGCCTGGGAGTCGGTGCAGCGCGGTGCGGCCGCATCGATCGAGCAACGCACTGCGATCCGGCTGGCCGCGGTGCACGCCACCACGGTGAGTGCTGAGGTCGCCGACACGGCATTCACCCTCGCTGGGGGTACTGCGGTGTACGACACGAGTCCGCTCGGCCGCTGCGCGCGCGACGCACACGTCATCACGCAGCACATCCAAACCGCGCCCAAACTGCACGAGACCATCGGCAAGCTGCTCCTCGGCCAGGACGCCGACACCTCCATGTTCTGATCGGTCTGTGCGCCGGTGGGTGCGCGTCTGGCGCGGCAACCTGGCTGTAGACGAACCGACGTGGTCGCGCGGTACGGTCGGCGGGATGGATGCGCTGGAAGCGATCATGACCACTCGGGCGATTCGCCGGTACAGCGATGAGCCTGTCACCGACGACGAAATCGCCACGTGTCTGGCCGCCGCGCAACAAGCGCCGAGCGGCGGAAACATCCAGCCTCAGCAGTACGTCGTCGCTCGCGATCAGGCGCGCCGCCAGGAGATCGCCAACTGGTACCGACTGGCCTACGAACGGTACGAACTGACCCTCCCGGACGGTTCGGCGTTCAAGGACGCAGCGGCTGCGGAGTCGTGGAACAAGACCAAGGCGGCGAGCCGGCATCTCGCCGAGAACATCCAGCACGCGCCTGCGATCGTGCTGTTTCTCCAGCCGATCATTCCATGGGAGCCGGCCGACGATCGCGGACCGCTCGACATCGGTCGGCTCGACGCCAGCGTCTATCCCGCGGTGCAGAATTTCTGTGTGGCGGCGCGGGCGCTCGGGATCGGCACTGCGCTCACCACGGTGATCCGCATCTATACAGCCGAGGTGCTCGATGCGTTCGAAGTGCCCCGCCACCCCGACGGTGCGCTCGGCTACGAGATCGCTGCGTGCGTCCCGATGGGCCGGCCGTCCGGCAACTTCGGCGTCGCCCCGCGTAAACCTGCCCCGAAGGTGACGCACTGGGACACCTTCGGCAACCGCCGCTAACTCGCCACCGAAAAACCGGGGATTCCGTGCGAAAAGCGCACGAGATCGCGACAATTTCGGGTTGAGGATCGATGAGGCTCCCGGCGTACCCTCGCATCCGATCCCTGCCGTCCCGCTCGACGACGCCCGATCGCCTGGTGCGAGCGGTCGCTGTTGCCTCTGCCACGATCGATGGCATGACGACCGACGCGCCGACTGCGGCCGAACGGGTCGAGGCGGATCTCCTCGACCCCGAGCTCTACCGTCGCGACCCGCACGACGTGTGGGCGTGGATGCGTGCCAACGAACCGGTGTATCGCGACGCTCGCAACGGACTGTGGGGTGTGACCCGCCACGCCGACATCGTCGATGTCGAGCGGCGCAGCACGGTGTTCATCTCGGGCCAGGGCTACCGGGCCATCTGGTCGCCCGAAGAAGCGAACATGATCGCCCAGGACGACCCCCGCCATCGTCAGCAGCGGATGCTCGTGCAGCGGCGGTTCACCAAGCAGGGCGTCGCCGACCGTCGTGGCGACATCGAGGGCCTGGCGACAGAGCTCGTCGAGGCCATCTTCGATGGCCGTGGCTCGGGCGGCCGCTGCGAGTTCGAGGTTGTCGACACTCTCGCCGGGCAACTCCCGGCGCGCTTGACCGCGCAGTTGCTCGGCTACCCCGAGGAGATGTGGCCGGACATCAAGGTCTGGTCGGAGAAGCTGATGCGCACCGACATGCGCGAGCGCGACGGCGCGACCTTCCGCGAGTTCTTCGACGCCAACATGCAGTTCGCCGGCGTGCTCGGCGAGATCGCCGGTCAGAAGTTGGCGGAGCCGGCCGACGACCTCATTAGCGATTGGTTGCACGGTCGAATCGACGGCGAGCCGCTGCCGCCTGAGTCGATCGTGCATGAAGTCGGGCTGTTCATCTCCGGAGGCGCTGAGACCACCCGCACCGCGATCAGCCACGGCCTGCGGGCCTTCGTCGATCACCCCGATCAGTGGGACGCGCTCACGGCCGACCCCGACCTGGTGCCGGGCGCAGTCGAGGAGGTGCTGCGGTGGGTGACGCCGCTGTCGAACATGTTCCGGAGAGCGATCGCCGACGACCGCATCGGTGACCAGCCGGTCAGCGCCGGTGACCGCATCATCTTGTTGTACCCGTCGGCCAACCGCGACGAGGACGTGTTCGACGATCCGTTCGCCTTCGACATCCGTCGATCGCCGAACCCGCACGTGGCGTTCGGATTCGGTACCCACCTGTGCATCGGCACCCACGTGGCCCGCGCAACGCTCGTCGCCGTGTTCGGCCAGCTGGCGGCACGTCTGACTGACCTCGAGGTCATGACCGAACCCGACGTCGAGTCGAACATGTTCGCCCGCGCCGTCCGCTCTTTCACCCTCGCTGGCACCGTCCGCTGATACCCGCAGCCCTGCGGTGAGGGAAGGGGCTCTGTGTGGGCCGCTTCGCTCACCGGTGGAGGTGCCATCGGCGTTGTGGTGAGGGAAGGGGCTCTCTGTGGGCCGCTTCGCTCACCGCTCCGAGGGTCTGGGCGGCGCACTGGCGTGACTACGGTCGCGGGGATGACCACCACCTCGCTGGACGCCGTGTCGACCGGGACGATCCACCCGATCGCCGTGAAGACCGAACGGAGTGTGTCATGAGCATGCGTGCGCTGCGGTCGACGATCCGCGACGACAACACCATCGCCGTCACCATCATCGATGAACCAACACCCGAACTCTCCGACGACCAGATCCTGGTCGAGGTCGGTGCATCGCCGATCAACCCCTCCGACCTCGGCACGCTGTTGGCGGGCGTGGTCGCCGACTCGCTGCGGGTCGGTTCGGTCGACGGCGCGCCGGCGCTGGTGGCCGATCTCCAACCAGGCGTGGCGGCAGCGCAGGCCGCGCGCGTCGGACTGGCCATGCCCGTCGGCAACGAAGGTGCGGGCACAGTGGTCGGGGCAGGCGCCAGTGCCGAGGCACAAGCGCTCGTCGGACGGACCGTCGCGGTCCTGCCAGGTGGCATGTACGCCACGCACCGCGTGGTGCACCACAGCCAGGCGCTGCCGCTCCCCGAGGGGGTCACGGCCGAGCAAGGTGCCTCGTGCTTCGTGAATCCGCTGACGGTGCTCGGGATGATCGAGACGATGCGCCTCGACGGGCACACCGGCATCGTGCACACCGCCGCCGCATCGAACCTCGGCCAGATGCTGGTGAAAGCATGCGCTGCAGACGGTGTGCCGCTCGTCAACGTGGTGCGTCGCGCCGCGCAGGTCGAACTGCTCCGGAGCCTCGGTGCCGAGCACGTTGTCGTGTCGACGGAGGACTCGTTCCGCGGCGATCTCGTCGAGGCGCTGAAGGCGACTGGTGCCACGATCGCCTTCGACGCCATCGGCGGCGGCGACACTTTGTCGACCATCCTGAGTGCGATGGAGACCGCAGCTGGGGAGAACGACCCGGCCAACCGCTACGGGTCGACCGTACTGAAGCAGGGTTACATCTACGGCGGTCTCGACCGGGGCCCGACCGTGCTCACCCGTACCTATGGCATGGCGTGGAGCATCGGCGGATTCCTGATGCCGAACTTCCTCGCCCGCGTCGGCGATGCGCGGGCCAACGAGCTACGCGCCAAGGTGGCCGAAGAAATCACCACCACCTTCGCCAGCAGTTACACCGACCGGATCACCCTCGACGACGCGATCGATCCCGACGTGGCCCGACGCTACGCCCGCATGGCAACCGGCGAGAAGTACCTGGTGGTGCCGTAACGTCTGAGCTCGGACGCCCTGGCGGGCTTTCCCTCGCCTCCCGTGCTCGCGCCCATGGCGCTCGCCTACCTGACTCTCCGTGACGATCTGTTCGGGCTCGGACGCCCTGGCGGGCTTTCCCTCGCCTCCCGTGCTCGCGCAGCGACGGCCGACGGTTGACTCTTCGCGGGTGTCGGGTCCAGGCCTACGCGGCCTGAGAACTGGGCTCGGTCGCAGAGACAACGCGGTCGTCGCCGGTAGCGTCGGATGGTGTGTCCTCCCGCACACCTGCGGCTGCCCCTGCCTTGACGCGTGACGATCTACGGAACGTTGCGATCGTCGCGCACGTCGATCATGGCAAGACGACGCTGGTCGATGCCTTGTTGCATCAGTCGGGCGCTTTTCGAGCCAACCAGGACGTCGCCGAGCGGGTCATGGATTCAATGGATCTCGAGCGCGAGAAGGGCATCACCATCCTCGCCAAGAACACCTCGGTTGCATGGACCGACCGACGTTCCGGCGATGCCGTCACGATCAACATCGTCGACACTCCCGGACACGCCGACTTCGGGGGCGAGGTCGAGCGGGCGCTCACCATGGTCGACGGCATCGTGCTCCTCGTCGACGCCGCCGAAGGTCCGCTGCCGCAAACCCGCTTCGTGTTGCGCAAGGCTCTCGCCCAAGACTTGCCCGTGATGCTGGCCATCAACAAGATCGACCGCCCCGACGCCCGGGTGAGCGAAGTGGTCGACGAGGTCTACGAATTGTTCTTCGACCTCGATGCCGGTGATCACCAGGTCGACTTCCCGATCGTCTACTGCTCTGGCCGCGATGGGTGGTCGACGAGCGATCTCGACGAGGCGCATCGCTTCTCCAGCGGCGCCGCCGCACCCGACGAACCCGGCCTGGAGATGTTCGTCGAGATGCTGCTCGACACCGTGCCCGCACCGACGTATCACGACGGTGCACCGCTGCAGGCGTGGGTCACGAACCTCGATGCGTCGCCGTACCTCGGTCGACTCGCGCTGCTGCGAATCATCGAAGGCGAACTGCGCAAAGGTCAGTCGGTGGCCTGGTGCAAACGCGACGGCACGATCGCCAGGGCGCGAATCGCCGATCTGTTCCTGACCGAGCATCTCGAGCGCATCCCAGTCGAACAGGCCCGCGCCGGCGATCTCGTCGCGGTCGCTGGGATCGACGACATCTTCATCGGAGAGACGCTCGCCGATCCCGATGATCCGCGCCCGCTCCCCACGATCACCGTCGACGAGCCGGCGCTCTCGATGACCGTTGGCATCAACACCTCGCCTCTCGCTGGTCGCGACGGCAAGCAGCTCACCGCACGGCTCGTGAAAAACCGCCTCGAGGCCGAGCTGGTCGGCAATGTCAGCCTGCGCGTCAATCCCACCGAACGTCCCGACGCCTGGGAGGTGCAAGCACGCGGCGAGTTGCAGCTTGCGGTGCTGGTCGAGCAGATGCGCCGGGAGGGCTTCGAGCTCACCGTCGGCAAGCCTGAGGTACTCACGCGCGACATCGACGGCACGCGTCACGAGCCCGTCGAGCGGGTCACCGTCGACGTCCCCGACGAACACCTCGGCGCCGTCACCCAGCTGCTCGCCGGCCGCAAAGGTCGCATGGAGAACATGGCGGGCAGCGGATGGGTGCGCCTCGACTACATCGTCCCCTCGCGTGGACTCATCGGCCTGCGCACGGAGTTCCTCACCGAAACCCGCGGCACCGGGGTGATCGCGAGCACCTTCGAAGCGTGGGAACCGTGGGTCGGTGAGATCCGTAGCCGACAGACCGGCGTGCTCGTGGCCGACCGCGTCGGCCCGGCGACCACGTATGCCATGCTGAATCTGCAGGACCGAGCTGAGCTGTTCGTCGGGCCGGGCACCGAGGTGTACCGCGGGATGATCGTCGGCGAGAACTCCCGCGCCGGCGACATGGACGTGAACATCTGCAAGGAGAAGAAGCTGACGAACGTGCGCGCCGCTGCGGCCGACGAGACCGTCAAGCTCACGCCGCACCGCCAGCTCAGCCTGGAAGGTGCGCTCGAGTTCATCGCCGCCGACGAGTGCGTCGAGGTCACGCCGACCACGTTGCGCCTGCGCAAGGTCGAACTCGACCCGACCGTGCGCGCCCGAGCCGCCAAACGCGAACGCTCAGCCTGACAACACGGCGGTGCGACCACCGGGGGTCAGGGGCCCGAGACGAACAGGTCGGCCGGGTCGTGCAGATCGACGGGTTGGTTGCCGTCGGCGCGAACACCAGGCGCGTCCCAGGTGAGGAGGCCAACTCGGCAGCGCTCCCAGTAGTTTCCACTGACGACGCACTCGGTTGCGCCCGCCTGCACGAGGCAGCCGCTGTCACCGTCGATCACAGCGTTCCCGTCGATCAGCGCACGGTCCCCGCCGTCGACATCGACCGCTCGCATGGTGCGATGGATCTGATTGCGGTGGGCGTGGGTGCCGATCGTGCGTTCGAGACGGAGTCCCCACCAACGCGACCAGATGTCGTTGCCGCGCACGACGGCGTCGGTCGTTGCCGTGAGTCGCACGGCGCACAGGTGATCGACGAACTCACACGAGTCGACGTCGTGGTCGATCCCGCCTTCGACCGCCACACCCACATCCCAGCGCATCCCCTCGAAACGGCATCGCGACAATGTCAGCCGGTCGTAGCCCGCGCTGAGCACGCCGGCGGCCGTCGTCGCCCGCATCGTCATGCCGGTGGCCCGGACCTCGACGTGACCCGCCACCTCACACCCGAGCACGGTGACATAGTCGCCGTCGACGATCACGGCGATCGACGGTCGCCAGGCCACACGCTCGGCCGCGCCGCCCACGCTCAGGTGCTCGAGCCGGGCGTTGCGTTGTAGCGAGATCGCCGCCGAACCGTCTCCTTCGAGCACCGTGCGCCCGGCACCGAGTCCGCGGACGACCACACCGGGCGGCACCGTCGCTGGCCCCACGTATACGCGGTCGCCGAGCTGCACGATCTCTCCGGCGACCGCGTGCTCGACGAGGGGACGCAACGCGGTGCGTTCCGGCGTGGTCGGCGCGAACAGTGCGGCGGGCCGTTCCACATCGGCCAATGCGATGCGGTATGCAGCGACATCGTCGAGTCGACCTCCGCTGTGACCGCCGGCGTCGAGTCGGCGTCGAACCGACGACATCCGGCGCACGGGCTGGATGTGGAGGCCACTGTCGTCGTGGACGAATGTCGTGTTCCGAGTTCCGTCGGGGTCACTGGGATCGCCCAGGGCCTCGACCGACTCGACGCGAAACCGCCGGCGGTCGATCGTGGGGAAGTCGCCGCGCCCTGCGAGGTCGACCGCAACGATGCCGCCGTCGCCCTGCATCAGGCGGGTCGTGTCGTCGCCCCATGAGATCCACGGCGTCGAGGGTTCGAGCACGTCGGAGAAATGGCGGATCCATCGGCCAGCCGAACGCAGCGGCGCCGCCTGCAGCTCTGGAATCGAGCCGTCGAGTGCGGGGCCCACGTTGAGGAGCAGGTTGCCGCCCTTGGCCAGCACTTCGGTGTAGAGCGCAACGATGTCGAAGTCGCCGAGATGGTGTTCGGCGCGTTCGGCACGGTTGTGGCCGAAGCTCGATCCTACGCCGCGGCACAGTTCCCACGGCTCGCGGACGATGTCCGCTGGTGGCTGATATTCGAACGTACGCACCGGCGGACGGCCGGGGTGGTCGCCGTTCAGCCACCATCGGTCGTTGACCAGCACGTCGGCATCGATCGAGTGCAGCTTTGCTGCGAGCGATCCGCTGTCCCAACGTGCCGGGTCGCCGTCCCAATGGCCGTCCCCCCACACATAGCTGGCGCCGTACCGCTCGACGAGATCGACCACGTGCTCGTGAAGCACGTCACCGGTGTACTCCGCGGTGCCGTAGCGGGGGTCGGCCCAGTCGAGCAGCGAGTAGGACGCGCCGAACACGAGGTCGTTGCGCTCGCAGGCCGCTGCGTACTCCGCGAGCACGTTGCGCCGTGGGCCGTCGCGTGTGACCGTGCGTTCGGTGTTCGGTGCGTCCCACCAGCACAGCCCGTCGTGGTGCTTGCTGACCATCACCGTGTAGCCCATGCCCGACTCGACTGCCAGGCGGGCCCATCCCTCGCCGTCGAATCGATCGAAGTGCAACAGCGGTAGGAATTCGTCGAAGCCGTCGAGGTGCTCCCAACGGTCGCGATGGTGGGCGAGGACCTCGACCATCGGCTGCGGGTGCATCAGCACCCCGGGCAGCGATTCGCCGAGGTGACTCCAATACCACTCGGCGTATTGACCGATCGGCGCCCACGCGGGGACGGTCGCCAGGCTGGCGTGGACGAACATCCCATAGCGCCGCTGCGACCACCACCCCGGCATCCCCATCGGCGGGAGTCTCGCGCGCCGGTCAAGCGCGGGCATACTCGGTCCGTGCACGCGCCGGGAATCCACGACGTCGACGAACTCGGCGGCATCGATAATGGTGCCGCCGACCCATCGCTCGCCGCCAAACTCGAGCGTCTCGGCTCGGAGCTCCGGCGCCATCGGCGGCTCGTCGTTGCGTTCAGCGGCGGCGTCGACTCGGCGCTGCTCGCCGCCGTTGCCCACCACACGCTCGGGCCCGACAACGCCATGGCGGTCACCGCCATCTCTCCATCGCTCGCCGGCACCGAAGCCCGTGAGTGTCAGGCGTTGGCGGCCGAATGGGGCCTCCGCTGGGAGTCCATCGAGACCGCCGAAATTGAACGCGCGGCGTACCGGCGCAATGACACCGACCGCTGCTACCACTGCAAGGCCGAGCTGATGGATGTGGTCGCGCCCATCGCCGCCCGCGAGGGCGCGACCGTCGCCCTCGGGGTGAACGTCGACGATCTCGGCGACCACCGCCCCGGACAACGAGCGGCGGTCGAGGCCGGGGCCGTGTTCCCGTTCGTCGATGCGGGTCTCACCAAAGCCGATGTGCGGAGCGCCTCGCGAACAATCGGACTGCGGACGTGGAACAAGCCGGCGATGGCCTGCCTGGCCAGCCGCATCCCCTACGGCACGGAGGTCAGCGTGGCGCTACTCGGTCGGGTCGAACGCGCCGAGGCCGCTCTGCGGGCACTCGGTCTGCGTCAGGTGCGGGTTCGGCACTACGACGACACCGCCCGCATCGAGGTCGATCTCGACGAGCTCGACGCAGTGCTCGCTGCACGTTCCCAGGTGGTGGCCGCCGTTCGGGCCGCTGGCTATCGCTACGTGACGCTGGATCTCGAGGGTTTCCGCTCGGGCAACCTCAACGCTTGACTCCGATCGAGGAGAGATGCAGATCGAGACCGACTATCTGATCATCGGCGCCGGGTGCGTCGGCATGTCGTTTGCCGACGTGTTCGTCGACGAGAGTGATGCCGACATCGTGATCGTCGACATGCACGCCAAGCCTGGCGGGCACTGGAACGACGCATACCCGTTCGTGACGTTGCACCAGCCGTCGTCGTTCTACGGCGTGAGCTCGGCGCCGCTCGGCCGCGACCGGATCGATGAACGCGGCTTCAACGCCGGGCTCGGCGAGTTGGCCACCGGCGCCGAGGTGGCCAACTACTTCGACAACGTGATGCGCGATCACCTCCTGCCCACCGGGCGCGTCCGCTACTTCCCGATGAGTCGGTACGCCGACGGTCAGATGACGTCGCTGGTCTCGGGGGCGACAACCGACATCACCGCCCGTCGACGCGTCGTCGACACGACGCACCTGAAGACCACCGTGCCGTCGACCCACACGCCGTCGTTCGAGGTCGACGACGGCGTCCGTTTCATACCGCTCAACGACCTGCCGCGGGTGACCGAACCGCCGGCGGGGTGGGTGATCGTCGGCGGCGGCAAGACCGGCATCGACGCGTGTCTGTGGCTGCTCGAGCACGGAACCGACCCCGACGCCATCACATGGATCATGCCCCGCGACGGCTGGCTGATCCCGCGCGAGACGACTCAACCGCGCCTCGAACACTTCGAGGCGGTGATGGGGGCGCAGGCCGCGCAGTACGAGGCCTCCGCCGCGGCGACGTCCATCGACGACCTGTTCCATCGGCTCGAAGCCGGGGGAGTCCTGGTGCGTCTCGACCCCACCGTGGAACCGGCGATGTTCCATGCCGCGACCGTGTCGGCGCCCGAGCTCGAAGCACTGCGCAGCATCCGCAACGTGGTGCGCATGGGGCGGGTCAGCCGTATCGGCCGCGACCGCATCGAGCTGCGCGACGGATCGATCGCGACGTCGCCCGACCACATCCACGTCGACTGCAGCGCCAGCGCGATCCCCAAGCAGGAGCCGGTCACGATCTTCGATGGCCACGTGATCACCCCGCAGACCGTGCGGGCGTACCAGCCGGCGTTCAGCGCCGCGGTCATTGCCTGGGTGGAAGCGCACTACGACGACGATGCCAAGAAGAACGAGTTGTGCGGCGTGGTACCGATTCCCAACGACCGCACCGACTGGATCGGCCTCACGATCGCCAATGCGCTCAACATGCGGCAGTGGTTCGGTGAGCCGCTGCTGAGCGAGTTCCTGGCGCACAACCGCCTCAATGGTTTCGCCGCAACAGTCGCCGCGGTCGACCCCGACGACGAGGCCAAACAAGCGGCGCTCAACCGCATGCGGGCGGCGATCGTGCCCGGCGTCACCAACCTGATGCAGTTGGCCGAGACGATCGACCACTGAACGCCACCATCAACAAACGACCGGGGCCTTGCGGTTCCCCGCGTTCGCAACCGACGCCCTAACGTCGAGCACATGAAGCTGTCGATGATGATCAACTATTCGGGCGACTTCCATGCCGACGTTGAGCAGGTTGTAGCGCTGGAGAAAGCCGGGCTCGACGTGGTGTGGGTGCCGGAGGCGTACAGCTTCGACGCGGTCTCGCAGATGGGGTATCTCGCCGCCAAGACATCGACGATCCAGATCGGCTCGGGCATTCTCAACGTCTACTCCCGCACCGCGACGTGCATGGCGCAGACGGCGGCCGGCCTCGACTTCGTGTCGGGCGGCCGGTTCATCCTCGGGCTCGGCGCCTCCGGCCCACAGGTCATCGAGGGCTTCCACGGCGTTCCGTACGAGAAGCCCATGCCGCGGATCCGCGACTACATCAACGTGTGCCGCATGACCTGGCGCCGCGAGCGCGTGGTGTACGACGGCCCGACTACGAAGATCCCACTCCCCGAAGGTGAAGGCACCGGGTTGGGCAAGCCGCTCAAGATCATCAACCATCCGGTCCGCGCCGACATCCCGATCTATTGGGCGAGCCTCATGGGCCTGTCGGTGAAAGCGACCGCCCGCTATGCCGACGGATGGCTCCCGGTATTCTTCGAGCCGGAGAAGTTCCAGAACGTGTGGGGCGACGACTTGAAGGCCGGGCAAGCTGATCGTGACCCTGAGCTGGGCCAGTTGGAGATCAGCGCAGGCGGCATGGTCGCCATCGGCGACGACCTGGTAGGAGAGAAACAGCAGGAGGTTCTCGACATGGGCCGTCCGTCGGTGGCGCTCTACGTGGGGGGCATGGGTGCACGCGACAAGAACTTCTACAACACGATCTTCCAGCGCTACGGCTACGTCGACGAGGCGATCGAGATCCAGGATCTGTATCTCGACGGCAAGAAGGAGGAGGCAGCCGCCGTGGTACCGGCCTCGATGCTGGCCAACTCGAACCTTGTCGGTCCGGCGAGCTACGTGAAAGAACGCATCGCCGCCTACAAGGAAGCCGGCGTAACCCACCTGTCGGTGAGCCCGGTCGGCGGCGACCCCGTGGCGACGGTCGATCAACTCAAGTCGCTGCTGTAGGTCGACCGCTTCGACCACTTCGAACGGCACGGAACCTGCGGGGGCGGCGCCGACGTCTAACCCCCATGGGGCACAACTCAGGGGTACGCGCGACCGTCGCGTTGGTAGCCGTCGCAGCGTTGTTCGTCGCCGCATGCGGTGCTGACGACGATGCGTCGTCGTCGACGGAGGGCACATCATCGTCGACTACGCCGCCGACATCGGTAGCGGCGACCGGTCGTTGGATCGACGGTGAGCCTGCGTGGGCGGCCGTAGAGAGCCGAGGCGGGGTCGACGTCGAGTCCACAGGAGTCGCCACCGAGATGGCGTCAGCAGCGGTCGACGAGGAGTTCGGCGACGACGCGATCGTTCGCCCCGAACCTTCGCTCGCCGCCACCAGCCAATTGCGCGCCGGGAGCGTCGACGACAATGCCGACTATCAGGGGTTTCTCGAATACCTCTACCGGATCCGTGACCTCGGCATTGCGCTGCGCGATCTCGATGCGACCGATCGGTCGGTCGTCACCGTTGCCACCGCAGTCGGTGCCTCGGTCGGCGGCGTCGAGGTGACGATCACCGCCGGTGACTCGTCGACGATCGTGCGGACCACCGCGGACGGCACCGCACGGTTTCTGCCCGGGCTGTACCCGGCGTTCACGGATGTCGCCGGGCCGTACACCGCGTCGATCGGCGACGCGACGACCGAGTTCGCCCGCGGCGCAGTTGTCGCGTTGGTCGTGGAAGCGCCGGGCTCAGCGGCGACACCCGTACCGCTCGACGTGGCCTTTTTGCTCGACGCCACTGGCTCGATGCGTGACGAGATCGACCGACTGAAGCAGACGATCGACACGATCGCGGAGCGAGTCGCGGTGCTCGATCCGGCACCCGACGTACGATTCGCCATGACGTTGTACCGCGACGAAGGAGACGCGTTCGTCACGTCGACCTATGACTTCACCGGGGACGTCGGTGAGTTCCGGGCGGCGCTGTCCCGGGTGGTCGCCGACGGGGGAGGCGACTACCCGGAGGCGCTCGATGAGGGACTCGCCGAGGTGCTCGCCGCACCGGCGTGGCGGTCAGCTGACGACGCAGTGCAGCTCGTGTTCCTCGTTGCCGACGCTCCGCCGCACGTCGACCGTCAGGTCAGCGCCGGCTACCCGGACTCGGTGCGAACAGCGATCGAACGTGGCGTCAAGCTGTTCCCGATCGCTTCGTCGGAGAGTGACGACCAAGCCGAGGCGGTGTTCCGGCAGATCGCCCAGGCCACGGGCGCTCCGTTCGTGTTCCTGAGTTACGGCGCCGGGGGATCGGCCACCGGTGGTTCCACCGACATCGACCGCACCGACTACGAGGAATTGGCGCTCGACGAACTTGTCGTACGCCTGATCTCCGAGGAACTCGCCGCGCTCTCTGGCGGTGATGTCACGCTGCCGTCGACGACGGCGCCGCCAGGCACCAACCCGGAGGGTCAGTAGTCACTCAGACCATCTGGGCGTTCAGGTCACTCAGACCATCTGGGCGTTCAGGTCACTCAGACCATCTGGGCGTTCAGGTCACTCAGACCATCTGGGCGTTCAGGTCACTCAGACCATCTG
>JBCDFR010000032.1:0-43865 GCA_039177505.1 Actinomycetota bacterium
CTCATGTCCTCTCCTTCGAGAGCTCAGAGCGACCATCCTCCCAAACAGATCAGGAAGGCGAAACTGTCAACCACCCAACAGGGTCCGCGTCAGAGTCCCTGGTACACCCCGACGATCTTCGCCGTTCAGTCGCCGCCGTCCGCGATCGGAAACTGTCGATACTCGCGGATCATGTCGAACGGTAGCGATGCGGTCTGTCGGTAGAGAAGGCTCGAGTGGTCGAGGTCGTACGGGCGATGGCCGATTAAGGCCGTCGGCGAGAACCACTGGTATCCGCCGACCGTCGGCACGAACGACCCCGAGCCTGGCGGCGGCGGCTTGCCGATCGGTGGCGCGATGTGGTTCCAGGCACGGAAGTCGCTCCAGTCACCCCAGGTATCGCGGAACATCCACAGTGGGGTGTATTCGATCGGATTGGTAATGCCTGACACCATGAGGAAGCGGCCGTTGGCTACCACCTTGCCGCCGAAAGCCTGACCCGACGAGCCGTTGGAGTCGAACGGCGCTCCGAGCTCGGCCGTGATGTCCCAGCGGTCATTGTTGTAGCGATAGACGCGCAGCGCACCGGCGATCTCGCGGGCGTCAGCGTCTGTGTAATTCGGATCGCTGGTGAACAACGTCCGGCCGTCGTCGGACAGCGCAATCGCGTTGGTGTGCGTGACGACACGCCGGGATGAGTGATACACGGCTGTCTCGCCCACCAGCACCCCACCCTCGTTGCGATACACGGCGACACCGTACGGTGTCGTCACGGCGACGCGCACAGTCCCATCGAGGTCACGGGCGATGTCGACCGATCCGGCGAACACGTCGACGTTCGTACCCAACTGCTTGATCTGATTGTCCCGCATTGCGAGAGCCGTTGGCGTGACCGACACGAGGAACGTCTCGACGCCATCGGACGCGGCGACCAACGCATACCCTTGAACGACCCACATCTCCGCGCTCGACCACTGCCGTTCGGGCAACGTTTCTAGGGGATAACGAAGGGCGGTCTGGCCGATACCCCCGTGGTCGCCTGGATCGTGCTCGACTTTGTCGAGCTGGTAGTCGAAGACGTGTTCATGCAGGCCGTCGTCGAAGCTCACGACGACGTTCGGCACTCCATCTACCCACTCGAGGGCGTAGATGGCGTCCGAGCTTGTATCCGACCACACCGACTCGGCGGAGACGAGTGGAGCGTCGAACAGAGTGACGTCGCGCGAGTAGACAACTCCGTCCTGCATGACATACGCGCCGGTCATGGGGTCGAACTCGAAAGCAAGCGCCGACTGGTAGACATCTCGTTCGAGTCCCGAGCCGTCGAGCCGGACCGAGTCGGGCGTCAGCGGGAACAACCAGGCGTGTGGGCGGCATTGGGTCGAAGTCGGGCACCATTCCTGCGGGCGCCGGGTGAACGATATCCCGGCGACTCCGCCGTCGTTGACACCAGTACCGCTCATACTGAAGTTCCTCGCCGACAGGTCGTCGAGATCGATCCGGATGATCGTGCTCGACGCAGGTGTCGTGAACCACACCTGTCGATCCCACTGGGTGACCGTCGACCCGATCGGCTCGCGTCCATTCGCGCCGACGGAGACGGTGTGCACCCCGCGTGCGCCATACGTGGAGACGACCGCTTGCTGAGCGAGGTCGAGATGCACGCCGACGTGTGCCGGGCGCTCGGGGTCGCCGCCGTTGGCAATGAAGAGGTCTTCGTTCAACGCGATGGCTTGAGTCGGATGAACGAGCTCCTCGAACCACAGGGTCGAGTCGATCTGCATCGAGTCGACGTCGATCAGCACAACGGTTCCGTCCACCCCCAGTGCAATCAGGTGGTCGGCATTCACCGCCGCAGCGGACACCTCGATCCCGGTGTCGACCGTGGCAATAGTCTGCATCGTGGTGACATCGACTTGATGGATCACCGACGGGCTTCCGGTGGCGATCCATGCGTAACCACCGTCTTGCACGACCGCTTGCAGCTGACCATCGAGCGTGGTCGCCGAGTTCCGCTCTAGGTCGGCCGACAGCTGCCATTCCCCGTCGACCTTGTCGAAGATCAAGAGTCGGGAATGTGCTGTCGAGTCAACGCTTTGAGCGTCGGGATCGACGACCCACACTTCGCTGACCGCGAGGTTCTCACCGGCCTCGTCGATCGCCAGCGTGCGGGCGAACAACGTACCGTCCTGAACGCGAAAGCTGTCGGCTTCCGCCTGCTCCAGTAGATCGCTGAGGTACGTCACCGTGGCGGTCGATCCGTCGAGTGGGAGCCACGGCGACGTCGTCTCGGCGATCACGACTTCGCCGGCGAGGTCGCTGGAGGGGCCCGGGTTGTCAGGACGGAGCACGACATCGGCCTCTCCGGGCAGACCCGAGTTCAACGTCAGCTCGATCTCGCCGCCCGCCAGGCGACCGCTCACAGCGTCGATCTCGTGCGCGACGACGGCACCGGATTCGGTGAACTGCGCCGTCGAGGTTCCCGAGACTGTCGCATTCACGATCGTGCCGTCATCGTCGATATCGAAGTCCAACTCGGTCACCGTCACGGTCTGGTCGACCGCGCCCACGTCGCGCCCGACGAGCACCACAAAACTCGCCACCGGAACGTCGTCGTCGCGTAGATCCGCTGACGGATGTTCGGACGAGTCCAGAAATACATCGAGCATCATCTCGCCGCGCACCTCGTCGTATACGCCTTCCACACGATCGACCGGCAGATAAGGAAACTCCCACGTCAGGAACCAGATGCCGTCCCCGACGAGCGAGGTCGCCGTCACAGTGTTGTCGTCATGAACCTGCAACGTCAGCTCCTCGAAGAGCAGGAAGCTGACGTCGCCGTGCGACCACGTCTTCTCGAGACTGAGGTGGTCGCTCCGCAGCCGGAACTCGTCGTCGACACGTTCGAAGTCACCACTCGCTCCTTCCATTGGTGACCCGTCGAGCGATGAACGGTCGAAGTCGAACTGGGTGCGCGCCTGGAACGAGCGCTGCAGGGTAAGTTCGTCTCCAAGCAACGATCCTCCGACGTCGACCAACAGTTCTCCGAAGCCTGCGTCGACGGGGCCGTGCTCGGACGGGCGGTCGGGCCATGCCTCAAAAGAGACCGTCGACTCCTCCACGACTGGGGAGAACGGCTCGATTTGATCGAACGACGCAGCGACGACCGTGCCATCACCGTTCACCGCGACTCGATTGTCGAGCGACAGCAACACCGTGTCGTTGGTACTGCCGAGCTCGTCGCTGGTCACTGTCGTCAGCGGTCGATCGAACTTGAACGGCTCTGCCGGCAACCACGTACCGTCCCAGTGCGCCGCCGAGGTCACGAGTCCGTCCTCGGTCAGCTCGGCGAGCCGCGATCCGTCGGCGGACAACATCATCGAGTAGGTGTCCGACGACGGCGCCCACTCGTTGTCCGGGTACACCGGATCGTTGAATCCGCGCGTGCCTTCGGCAGCTGGGGTAATCCAGCTCATTGGCACGGGGCTCGCCCCCTCGTCCTCGTCGACCATGTAGAGCCCGAGCGTGCCTGGCACGAACCCCGACCAACCGACGAGCGTGAGCGGATATCGCACCCCGGGCTCGAGCCGAATTGGTTCGCCAACTCGCACGCCGGGCACCGGTTGTGATTCGACGATGTCGGTGATGAGATCACCGAGCACCTCGTTGATGTCGTCCGCCATGGCCTCTTGGGCAGCCTCAAATCTGGCTCGGAACTTTTCCGGTTTCGGATCGTCGAAGCCGTCGAGGTTGAAGGTCCACCAGCCGACGAGTGCCTCGTCGCTGTACGACACCGAGAGGGCATCGTCGGGTCCGAGCTGCGCTCGGTAGCCCGGAAGCGACTCGGTTCGATCGACGCCGTCCAGCCATGCCTGCGCACCGGCCGGGCCATCGACACCGAACGTCATCTCGACGAGACCATCGGCATCTACAACGACATCGTCGGGGTCGATCTCCAGATACCCGAGGCCCTTGGCCACGTACCCCGTGGTGAACGGGAACAGCCCGACGTTGGACTCGGTGAGGTCCAATTCGAGACCCTTCTCCACCGTTCCCTCGTCGAGATCGTTCATCTGCTCGCTACCGACGAAGGTCTCGACTGCCGACAGCACCGCGCCGCTCGTATTCAACAGGGCATGCTCAGCACCGTCGATGACGCCCGCTTCGACGGTGACCCTGAATCTCGGGTCCTTCTCCAGCGTCGACCCCTTCATGCAGTTGTCATAGGTCTTCTGTGCAATCGATGGTTTCGATGGACGAAAGAACGCCATAAAACCCCTAGCCACGCCACAAGCTGCATAGATTGTGGCGTTGAGCACGTACCCGCCAAGCCATTCCAATGCGTCGTAAAAGTTGAAGGCCGAACTGACGGTGATGTCGGCCCACTCATAATCGTGACCCCATCCCTCGAACACCCGCCTGTTAAAGTCCGGCATCCTCCCGACGTGCATCCAACTGTAGCCGCCGACATCCTCGGTCGAGCTGACGTCATACCACGGGTCCTGCATAATGAACGTATCGGGTTCCGGCGTGAATCCCCGATCGTCGAAGTCTTCGTTTACTCCGGTCGGCGAGAAGCTCGGAAACAGGTGCATGCGAAGCCCGTTGAGCTCCCCGTTTTGTAGGTTTGCGAGTTGCGCTGACGGGGCGACGAACGACTGAGGGCCGTGGTGGACCTCCCACTCGCTGACCATCGGGTCCTTGCCAGCGAGCGAGCCTGTGCCCAGTTCTGAGGTGATCTCGGGCAGCATGTGTTGCGGCGGGAGTTGTTCGAGCCCGACGAGGATCAGTGCTTCATAGGCGGCGCCAGGTTCGAGCAGCCCGGAGTTCGGCGTCCACTGCGGCTGATAGCCCCAACCGGACTCTTCGACAACGGTTCGCTCGTCACCGGCACGGGTGACCACGAAGTTTCGAACTTCGCTTGGCCCGCCCTCGAACACGAGTTGCGGCACGCCGACCGGGATCGAGGCGCTGACACGTTCGGTGACGCCAGCAACGACAACTGTCGTGATCGCGAGCGCTGCCGCGATCACGACAACAACGTGCCGCGACCACCAAAAACGTTGAGACGACATCTGAGAGCTCATTTCGAGGCCGCTGGTCCATCTAGAGGTCGTCTAGAGGTCGTCTAGAGGTAGGCGGTCCACTCACCCAACAAGGAGTTCCAGTACATCGGGTACAACACGTCCATCGAACCTCCATCCGGTGTGGATTCCCGGCGCACGATGCCGGTGATGTGGCCGTTGTCGGTGTGAAACGTCCTGACGTCTCCGTACGACCCGTTGCGCCTGTTCCGGTGCGCAAAATTGTGCGCTTCAATGCTCCTTCTGTTGAACGGGAAGTGCGAGGCGCCGCGACCCTCGAGCGGGTAGTCCCCGGCAAGCTCGGAGTTCGTCCGCGGCCTTGTTTCGTTGGAGGCGACAGAAAGGCGACTCGCTTGCGCTTCAGGCATTGAGTTCGACCGCGATCGCGGCCCACCGCGGTGGATCGTCGTGTCAGGGCGTGAGTACTGGTCGTGTGTCATCCGGTGCAATCCAGGACTCGCCTCGTGAATCGCCTGACGTTCCGGCAGCCCACCGAGCCTTGTCCCCTGGCTCGGCACCGTCGTCCCGCGCGCCTCGAAGCCATTTCCCGAGCCGGTGCGCACTTTGAAGCCGGCGTTCGAATTCATGTCCACGGTCATCACGTCGCTACCGGACAATGCTCCCGACTGGGGGACCGTTTGCGACGAACTCGGACCGTCAAGTCCATTCCACGCCTGCCTCACCTTCGTGACCGCTCGAATACTCGCCGCCTTGACCTGAGTTCTGAACTTCACGAGAGCGCTCGAGACATTGAATACGGAAACGATGATGACGGCGCTAATGAACTGATCTTTGGAGATGTATCCGGCCTCGAGCATCGCCCACACGAGAGCAATCTCGATAGCCGTTTCCAAGAGGTGCCAAATCACCGCTTTCCAGACCCAATTGGTCGGCACGAAGAAGCTCATGAGCAGCGTGCCAAGACCGATGACACTGAACAGGGCCATATACTGATGATCGGTCGCCTGGTTACCCGACCGGTCATGTTGATCGAACGGATTGCCGTTGGTGTAGGAGTAGTCCGATGCGCCGACCCGCAGCGGGTCGACTTGGGCGAACGAGCCAATCTCATTGATGACCACCCGGGCACCCGCGAATGTGACCAGGTTGGGGCCGTCGTAGGCAGACAGTCCCAGCCATCCGTATCCGGGCTCAATCTCGATCGGCACCTCCTCCTCATCGTTGACCACAGCCGGCTCGCTCTGACCATCAGCGCCCACCGGTATCGGCTGACCATATGGCAGGTATCGCATCGGCTCGACGTTGTCGAGGCTGGTTTCGTCGGGCTCGAAAACCGCCCACACGTTGTCGAAGTAATCGCCGATACGAACGTGGTTTCCACGTGCGTCGATATCGACAACGAGGCCTCCGGTGAAGCCGATGGTCTGGTTGAGGACCTCTCCGTCGATCAACGAGAGTCCCCCTGCAGCGTTAGTGCTAGTCACCTCGGTCTCGGTCGAGATGTTGGTCGTGCTGACGATCGTGCCGGCAGCGTCGTACTCGAAGGTCCGACCAGTGTCCTCGCTCATCACAGAGATCAGCGAGTGTGTTTGATCGAACAGCATCGTCGTGTCGTCGTATCGAACAACATCGGTTCTGTCGACGACGACCTCGACGAGCTCACCGTTTCGGGTCACCACCTGCGGCGCATTCGACCGGTCGTAACCGATCGTGACCGTCTCGCTCGATCCGTCGGGCCACACGGTGTCGATCGTCGACGGTGTGTTCGCCCGCACTGCCCCGGGGTTGCTCCCAGCGAGTTCATCGGGCAGTACATCGAACCCGAGGTTCCATGTGGTGACTCCCTCGTCGGCGGTCATCACCATCTGCTTTGCAGTGCCGGTCGGATGGAACGAGTAGTCGTAGCTCGCCGTCGTTCCAGCGGTGGTTTGGATGCGGTCGGCCATCCGGCCGCTCGCCGTCAACGTCACCTCGTCGGACCACGTCGAGCCAGCTGCGTCAGTCCAGGTTCGGCCGACCTGACGGAGGTAGTCGTCGTAGTCGAACTCGACGCTCAGATCGTTCCAGTAGTCGACGCGGACCAGCTGCATCGGATTGTCAGGGTGGTAGGTCAACTCGGCGTAGATGTCTTCGCCGGTCACGGTCGTCGCCCGTTCAGCGATGATCTGGCCGGAGTTCGGATCGACCTCGATCGTTGAGCTCACCTCGATCAGACCGCCGAGCGGGGAATCGACATACGTCACCCGCGTGACGACATCTTCGCCATAGGTGGTGTGGGTTTGCACGCCGTGATAGTCGACACTCAACAGGTGATCGCCACCGAGGTTGGAGATCGCGATGGCGGTCATTTCCTCGCCGCCGACCGTCGATGTAGTGACCGTTGCTGGATACCCTTCGGCGGTCACGAGATACTCATAGTTCATCGAACGCTCGGGTGACATCGACCCTGCGCCGCCCGGCTGATAGCCAGCCGACACGCCTACGTGGGTCTGCCGCAGCCGGTCGTCGTAGTGCAGCGTCGTCGTCGCGTCGGTCGAGTCGTCGTGCACCGCTGCGGACTGCCCATGGGCGGTCCACCATCGAGAGACGGTACGCCCAGGGAGCTGGGGGTCGGTCGGGTGTGGGTCGATACCGGTGCGTTCCAGCCCACCTTGCAACACCGGAGCGGACCAACCCGGAGGAGTGGCCCGCTCGTCGCCACCCCAGTACTCGGCGACTACCTCGAAGCCGGAGCCCTCGCGCGCTGTCAACGGACGGTACAGCTCGTCGAAGTCAGCTGAGAAGCTCTCGTACGTGTACGACGTGCTGACGTCCTCGACGCCGTCGATATACCTGGAGGTACTCCCGAGCAAGCCAACGAACGGATCGTCGTACTCGTACAGAACGTACCGCTCGACCGCAGGGCCGTCGGTCGTCAGAAAGTCGAAGTCGTAGGTCTCCGTCGTGAGATCGAGTGCTGCGGTGGTCTGGTCGACACCGAACGTCAGCGTTTCGCTCCCGTCGTCGACGGTGACCACGAGCGAGACCGGCTGGGCCGGCGACGGCGGGGCGTCCCCGGTAACGACCGCCTCGACGATCACCTTTCCGCCGAGCTCGTCCGACTCCATCGTGGCGGTCGGGTCACCGTCTACACCCTCGACGGAGAACGACTCCATCGAGGCCCCGACGACCTCGACGTTGTACTCGCCGCCGTCCACCGCGGGAACGAGGCCGAGGAACTGCGCGGACCATCCGTCCGACAGACCCTCAGGCGCTGCGGTCATGGCGTCGTCCTGCTCGAACGTCACCGCCAGCGATGTAGCGTCGCGTAAGGGATCGTCCCACCATGTCGTGATCCAGCCGTTGGCATCGGAAGTCGAGTCGATGAGTTCGATCCCGCGCGGCATCGCCGCCTGATACTCGGGGAGCGGCGCGTGGGTGTCGGAGTCGAACATGTAGACCGGCGCCGGACCCCAAGTGGTTCGGCTGATGGCCGGCGCGTCTTCGGTCTCTACGTAGGTCTGCAACGAGCCGTTGGAGATCGCTCCAACCGGCATGTCCTTTTCGTCGAACAGCACCTCGCTGCTGATACCGCTACTGGACTCAGTGCGCTCGACGATCCACGACCGCGGGTCGAACGTTCGCTTGACCCACGTCGTGGCGGCCGAGTCAATCGTGGAGATCTCGATGTACGACTCGGTCGGCGCGAACGTAAAGTCCACGGTGCCGCGGTCGCCGCCGATTTCCTGGACCGGATATGTCGCTGAGCTCACCCGGCCCTGCTCGTCGTACTCAAACGTCGTTTCGAGATCGGTCGACTGATTGTCGACGGCGCCCATCGCCGCCGGTACGGCGTGAACGGGGTTCCGCAGACCGACGATGTTGCCGCTTTGGTCATAGCGCAGATCGATCCGTGATCCATCGGGTATGAGAAACGCCGCAAGCTGATCGTTCGACCAGCCGAGTGTTGTCAGCATCGTTGCGCCGGGATCGCCTGGGTCGTCGTTGACAGCGATCGCGCAGAGAGCGTTGAGTGGCGCACGGTCGAATCCAACGGGCGCGGTCGAGCACATGGACGACACGCCCGCATAGTGAAACTCGACGCTGCGACCCGTGACCGGGTCCGTGATGCTCCCAAGCAGATCAGGAGTCGCCCACTCGAAACCGTACGACAACGAGCCGTACCCTTCCTCGAATCCAGTGGTGAAGGTGCGGAGCTGCCCGCGGAAGTCGAAGATGTACTCGTTGCCCGCATTGTCGAGATATCGCCAGCCGCCGTAGGTGGCGTCACGGGTCATCGCAGGTGTGACGCTCTCGTCTTCTTCGTTGATCCCATCGAGCGCGAGCGCGTAGGTACCGTCACCGTTGTCGTAGAACCGCTGACGTGACCCGTCGACACCCCACATCTGGAGTGCACCAGTCGCTGGGAACGCCTCAACGAGGTACCAGCTGATCGGGAGGCCGACGTCGATCGACCAAGCTGCCGGCAGCGGGCTAGCCATGGGCCCGATCTGTTCCTGTGAAAGGTCGACCGACGACCACGAGACGTCGACGAGCAGCGAGACCTCGCTTCGGGCGATGTTCTCCGACAAGACCAGCTCGCCCGTGAACGGCGCCACCGCGAACCCGAAATCGCTGAACATCTCCTGAGTTCCGACTCCGGTCAGGTCGACGTGGAACACCTGCACCAAGTTGCTGTCATCGGCCACTGGCTGTTCCTCGCCGGCCTCGCGTGCTGGCGACACTGTCGCTACATAGGTGTGCCCCTGTTTGAGAACTCCCGCCG
Organism: Actinomycetota bacterium; assembly: GCA_039177505.1. Taxonomy (GTDB): domain Bacteria; phylum Actinomycetota; class Acidimicrobiia; order Acidimicrobiales; family Ilumatobacteraceae; genus JABSQH01. Next base: position 9,790 of record JBCDFR010000032.1, read on the forward strand.
GAACTTGCCACTCGGTGTCCCACGTTGCCCCGCTCATGGCCCCTTGGGCGTTGTCGGCAGACATGTCCCAGACGGCGTACTCGTACCCCATGTCCGGATGCGCTTCGACCGTATCGGCCGACAGAATCGGCGTCGTCGAGCGCATGACGCACATGGCTGCCTCGGATTCGCTCTGACACAGCGGCAGGTCGTGAGCGGTCTGGAGCCAGGCCGATTGACCGCTGGTTGACGTGAGCGGAGGCAGCTCCCACGTGTTGGGCTCATCGAACAGGTCGGGCATCTCCGGCATCGCTGCCTCGACAGTGGCCGGGACGGTCGAGGCGAGCATCGAGACAACGACGCCAGCTGCGATCACGCGAATGGGTGTTCGCGCTGAACGACGCGACATTTCAAGGACCATTGGGTTTCTCCGGGACTTCAGTACGCGGGCGGACCGCAGCCTTCACCGGACTACCCAAACGCATCCGCTGGAGAACCGAAAAAGAACCCTAAATGTCGCCCGGTCACCCGGGACCTACGCACGTCCGGTCGCCCGGGATCGGAGACCCATGAGCTCGGTACCTCTACGCTCCTGGCTCCATCACGTGTGAGGGTGACGGTACGAACTGTGGACGGGCAGCAGACCGAGCGAACTCGACGTACTCGAGCAGATCCGAGACGAGCTGCGATCGCGCGGCTAGCGCCGACGAGTGATCGGCGGCGCCATAGGCAGCCGATCAGTGGCGCGCTCGAGAGGAGTCGAACCTCTAACCGCTTGATCCGTAGTCAAGTGCTCTATCCATTGAGCTACGAGCGCTGGTTGTGCGATCCGCAATGTTAGCGGTTGGTGGCGCAGCGCCACCCCTGTCCATGTCGATCGATCATAAGCCCCAGGGGCCCCAACCGCCGGCACGGTTGTAGATCTCCAACGCCACCCGAGTGTTCGTCACCGGGTCGTAGAGCTGCTCGAGCGATGTGACGCCGAAGTCGGCGAGCCAGCTGCGGTGGACGGTCCAGTAGATCTGGAACACGCCGTGACAGCAGTGACCGTTGTCAGCAGTGGGAATCCAGTTGCTCTCACGCCACGCGATCTCGATCGCACGCTCTTCGAGTTCGTCGGGCCAGATGTTGCGGATGACCTGCTTGACCTGATCGGGTGATGCGCCCGGCCCCGGAGAGTTGGGGACGGAGGGTGGCGATAGTACAGCTGTCGTCGGTGCGGCGGTGGTTGGCGGGGCCGTCGTGGGAGCAGCGGTCGTTGGAGCGGCCGTCGTCGACGCCGCCGTCGTGGGAGCAGCCGTCGTTGGAGCGGCCGTCGTCGACGCCGCCGTGGTCACAGCGGGCGGCGGTGGCGTGCTCGCTCCGACCGGCAGGCAAATCGCCGCCCCCGGGTACAACGGGGTGTCCAGCGTGGCGTCGTTCACTGCGAGCAGCTCGTCGATGTCGACACCGGCACCGTCAGCGAGACGGATCCAGTAATCGCCCCCGACCACGTCGTAGTCGGCACCACAAGCGTCGGCAGCGGCGGTCGTCGATGCATCGATTCCGCCGGCGTCGGTGTCTGAGTCGTCCGCCGTCGCAACTGGGGAAGCCCGGCGCGTGGTGAATTCGGCATCGGTCTCGGCAATGGTCGCTGCCGGAGTGCCCGCTGTGGTCGCGGCGGTGGTCGCCTCCGGTTCCGCGGCTGCGGCGGTCTCGGGCGTAGCGGTCGCTTCGGGTTCGGCAACGATCTGCGACAGTGTCGTCGGCAAAATGGTGACATCGGCAGCCGGCGCAGTGAGTCCGGTCGCGGCGGTTTCCAGCGTGGCACCGTCGCCGCTCGAACGCAGGCTCAAGACGACTGGGACGGCGAGTGTGACGACGACGGCGAGCACACCCAGCTTGGCGAAGAGCGGATCCACCGGGAGCTTGCGCTGCGGCTCGGGTTCGACGTCCCAGTCGCCAAGCGAACTCCAGGCGTCGTCCTCCGCGGGATTTGGGGAAGCGCCCGCTGGGTCGCCGTACCCATCGTCGTCGTTGAACCACACGTCGTCGAAAGTGTCGGCCACCGGCGTGGCGTCGACGATCGTCGGTACATCGGTCGTCGGCACGTGCGGGTCGGTCGGCGCGGCATCTTCGACCGGAGCGGGACTGTCGGCGTCGACAACCGGGATCTCTTGGGTCCATCGGGCGTCGCTGGGGTTGCCGTGCGCGCGGCGCCCCGCACCATTCGATCCTCCGAGGACGCGGGCGATCTGGCCAGTGACCCACGCGGCGGGCGTGGCGTCGGAGTCGGTCGCAGGAGTGCGCTCGGCGTTGAACCGATCGGCACCAGCAGTGCCCGACCAGTTGCCGGCATCCCCCCAGAAATCGTCCTCGGCGGCCATGAGGACCGAATGTCTACTCCCGTCGTCATCAAATCGCAACATTGCCGTCAACTGGGTGACATCTGTGTGATTTGCGGCCAGCCACGCCCCGGGTCGTCGACGTCGTTTCGGACGGTTCGTCCAGCATCGGTAGTGGCTTCGGAATCAGGCCTTCGACGTCGTCGCCCACCCTCATCAACGTCACGGCGACCGGACTCACGGGTGGTCCCGGCGGGTTCGCGAACGCGTTCGGTCTCTCGATCATCGGCGTGCACGACGAGAACCTTGCGTCAATCAACGCCACGTGCAGCTCGTACCGGTCGAGCGAACCGCCTGCCGAGGCCCACCCGAGCGGGACCCTCGACACGACGGTCGGCGCGGAGAGGGTGGGATTTGAACCCACGGACCGCATTACTACGGTCAACGCCTTAGCAGGGCGCCCCATTCGGCCGCTCTGGCACCTCTCCTGGGGAGGGCCGCAGTGTACCCGGATAGCCTCGCTGGCGGAACGGTGGCAGAGCGGACGAATGCACCCGCCTTGAAAGCGGACGAGGTGAAAGCCTCCGAGGGTTCGAATCCCTCCCGTTCCGCGCATGTACGTACCAACACCGAAGATTGAAGGGATGAGCCGCACCGCACTGGGAGTGTGCGGGTATACCGCCCTGCTCACACGACATATCCAGTTGTCGAGCGTGTTCTACGACCCATTCGCCAGTGTGCTCTTTGCTGCGGCAGCCGAAGAAGGTGCCGACGTGTTGGCCGCCTGTCCCGATTGGGACGCAGTGCTCGCCGCCGGCCCGGAACCGGGAAACTCACGGCTGATCGCGCAGATGGCGTGGCGCAAGCGGTGGGTCCAGGACAAGGTGCGAGCCCACCTCGACGCGGGAGTGCGCCAAGTCGTGATCCTCGGGTCTGGCCTTGATACCACAGCGCTCCGGATGATCCCAGTGTTCCCCGACACGGTGTTCTACGAGGTCGACCAGGTCGAGACACTGCGGGCCAAGGCCGACCTGGTACACGCCCGGTTCGGACCGCTGCCAGCAGAGCGCTACACCGCAGTCGACTTCGCCACCGACGACATCGAGACGCGCCTGCTCGCAGCAGGATACGACGCGGCCGCGCCCACGGTGTTCGTGGCCGAGGCGTCGCTGGAGTACGCACCGCGAGAAGAAGTGGTGGACACCTGGCGGATGATCCGCCGGAACGGCAACTCCGGCACCGCATTCGTGACCACGTTCGTGCGACCCTCCGACGGTGCCTTCAACGCCGACATCAACCGCACGATCGCCCAGCTCCAAGGGGCGGGTGAGCCGCTGTTGTTCTCGCCGACCACCGAGGAGATCCACGCGCTGTGTACCGCCGAAGGCTTCGAGATCGCTGACTGGATGAGCGGCGGCGACGTGCTGACGTATCTCGAGGGGTTCGGCGTGGCTCGTGAAGATCTCCCTTACGAGTGGGAGCGGCAGCTGACCCACACGCTGACGATGACCGAACTGCGCTTCGCCGACGGTGCTCCACCTGGGGCGACACCACCCTCACTTCGAGTGGACGGGTGATCTCCCTCGACGCCGTCGTCGAGGCGGTCGAGTTGATGCTGCGCCGCAGTTTCAGTCGCGACGCAAGCGGGTCCGATGTCATCTGACGTTCGGGCGACCGTGATCGTGCCAACGACCGGCGACCGGGGACCGCTGCTGGAGCTCTCGGTTGGGAGCGTGCTGAGACAGTCGATGGAAAACATCGAGGTCTTCATCGTCGGCGATGGCGTCGACGAGCAGACACGGATCGACGCAGCCCGATTGGAGCAATCCGACGACCGCGTCGTGTTCATCGACCACCCGAAGCATCCGCGTCGCGGTGAACCGTACCGAGATCGGCTGCTCCGGGAGCGAGCGCATGGCAGCTTCGTCGCCTACCTCCTGGATCGTGACCTGTGGTTCCGCGACCACCTCGTCGAGGTGGAGGCAGGGCTCGTCAACGCCGATTTCGTTGCGACGCTTCCAACGCTCTTCCGCGACGACGGAACCGTGTCGCCTCCCTACAAGCTCGATTTGGCGACGGCGGCGGCACTCCCGAGGGCCCGCCGAATTGATGGCGTTGCGCCGATGTCGACCGTCGGACACACGCTCGATGCCTACCTCCGGCTGCCGTTCGGCTGGCGCGAGACCCCCAAGGGCGTGGCCACCGACAGCTACATGTGGCACCAGTTTCTGGACCAGTCGTGGATCGGCGCAGCTTCCTTGCCGGTCGCGACCGTCGTCTACCTCAAGCGAGGGAACCACCCGGGACTCTCCACCGATGAGCGACGCCTGCTCTTGGAGGAGTACACCGAGCTCCTCCTGCAACCAGGAGGCGAGGACGCGCTGCGACGGCGGGTCGTCGAGGGGATCTGGCGTCAGCGCGTCAACCTCGAGCGGGCATCGCCAAAGCGCCGCTTCGAGGCGCAGGTGCGGCAACCGATTCGAAACGTGCTCGGTCGAGTCCGGCTCAAGAAGTCCGACGACTGAACATCGCCGCTCGCACGTCTGCGAGCGAGCCGAAACCTTCGGCCCGCTCGGCAACGCCGCTCGGGGCGAACGGCCAAGCGATTCCGAGTTCAGGATCGGACCAGTGGCAACCGCGATTGTCGTGCGGGTGGTAGTGGTCGTGGGCTCGCGAGGTCGCTTGCAGATGGATCGACGGTGTGTGGAACAGCCACCCGTGGACGAGACCCCGAGGGAAGATCAGCTGGAGCGGCTCCGACTCGACGAAGTCATAGGTTGCTGCCTTCCCGTACGACGGTGAGTTCCGCCGAAGGTCGTGAAGCCCAACCGTCGCATGGCCCGTAATCAGGGCGAAGTACTCGTCATGTCCAGAGTGGACGTGCATGCCACGAAGCACACCCGCCTCTGAGGCCACCACGCTCCACTGCACCGGGTCGATCCCCGCGTCGCGATGCTTCGCGAACACCTCGGCGAACGAACCGCGGTCGTCGTGATGGCGCTCGATCCGTGTGGTGGTGACGCCGTCGAGCACATCGCCGTTCACCAGTCCGAGTAAAGACACGGGGGAGAGACTAAATCGTCGCGGTGGTCAACCGCATATGCCGGAGTCCCGAACCGCAACGTCCCAGAAATCGGCCACACTGACCGGTGTGACCGAGCGGCAACCTGTGCGATCGCTAGTCGTGGACACCGACACGGGCTCTGACGACGCGATCGCTCTGGTGCTCGCCGTCCGCGATCCGTTAGTCGAGATACGTGCCGTCACCGTGGTCGCTGGGAACGTGCCGCTGGATCGTGCGTGCCACAACGCACTCGTCACCCTCGACGTGTGCCAGGCGGCCCACGTACCCGTCCACGTAGGCCGCGGGCAGCCACTCGTTCGTCCGCTCGAGACGGCACAGTTCACCCATGGCCACGACGGGATGGGTGGTGCTGATCTCGCAGCACCGTCTCGCGAACCGACGAGCATGGATGCGGTTGGCGAGCTCGTGCGCATCGCGCGAGGAGAACCCGGTTGCCACGATCTGGTCACCCTCGGGCCGTTGACCAACATCGCCGCGGCGATCGACATCGAACCCGACATCCTCTCGGCGTTCGGCCACGTCTACCTCATGGCGGGGGCGCCCGACGGCGTCGGCAACGTGAACGCCCACGGCGAGTACAACGTCTGGGCCGATCCCGAGTCGGCGACGAGGGTGCTCGCGGCGCCGGGCGACAAGACCCTCATCGGCTGGAACGTGTCGCGGCGTCACGCCGTGATCACCCCCGATGAGCAGACGCGACTTCGCGAAGTCGGACCGCTCGGGGCGTTTGCAGTCGAGATCAACAGCGACGTCCACGACTATGCGACCGCGACCGGACTCGCTGGCTTCGACCTACCCGATCCGATCGCCATGGCGGTCGCGCTCGAGCCGACGATGATCCGCGACGCTAGCGACGAAACGCTCGTCGTCGGCCTCGACGAGCCGACCCGCGGCGGCACGTTTCCGGACCGGCGCCACGGAGTGGATCCGGGCAACGTCCGAGTGGTGTGGGAGGTCGATGAGGCCGCCTTCAAACGACGCCTGTTCGACGCCTGCCGCCCGACGTGAGCAGGCCGCGACCTGCGCACCGACGAAATAGCGGTCAGCCACTGACCACAGGACCGCGATCAGCGAATGATCGACGGTCCGTCACCGCGACTTCACGCAACATGCGACACCGCGCCGTGCACCGCAACGAGGTCCTCGAGTTCGCGATCCAGCCACGCGGCGGCGTGCTCCAGATCCGGTTGCGGGATCTTCAACGCGCGGTACTTGCTAAGGGGATGAGTCCTCAAATGTGTGCGTGCGTTGTGGCGAATCTCCCATACGGAGCGCTCTCGGAGCTCGACGGCATCTCCCGAAACGAACAAGCGGCCGACCAAATTGGCACCGTTCGTCAGCGCCATCACCGGATGGATGTGGGCCAGCTCGGCGAACAGGTCGCTGCGGAGTACCTCGTACTGGTCAGCGAACAGCGACCAGGACGGCCCGACCTCGTGCGGTCGATCGATCCAGCATGCGACCAGCGACACGTCGATCGATCCGTACAGGCCGACCTGCAGCCGCCGAACGTCCGAGGTCCCGACACGAGGTGCGGGATGGCGCGATTTGATCCTCAGGGCGAGGGCTGCGAACAGCCGCGCCACCCGTGCCACCTTTGTCTCGACGAACGTGATGAACCTCTCCATCGCGCCCGAGCCTAGGAGTTGACGACTCCCGGCCGTGTGGCACACAACCCATGCACACCTCGAAGGAGCCCGCGTTCACAGACGCCACGGTTTCGGAGCTGCGCCACTCGCCCTGGCGCGCCGCCATGATCGTGTCGGGGTTCATCGCAGCCGCACTTCCACCGCTGTCGGGGATCAACGACCGCTCATCGAATCGTTGCATGAACCACTGCGCGTTCACCGTTTCGGCGAGCAGCCACATGGTCGGGTTGTTGAAGTCGTAGTCGGGCAACGACGACCTGCTGCGGAGTTCCGCGATCTTTCTGCGATCGCGGAACTGCACAGTGATGCGCAGCGTCTCACTGGATATGCGCTCGATCGCAGTAATCGTCGCGGCTGGCCTCGCCTTCGCCGCGTGCTCGACGAACGACGACGACACGACAGTGACCGCCCCGACGGACTCGATAGGCCAAACGGTGCCGCCTGCCAGCTCATCCCCGGGTGTGCCCACGGGACCGCTGGGTGTCGCTGTTGCGCCGAGCGACGGGGGTGAGCGCGCCAGCGTCGATCCGGATGCTCCGGTCGCTGCACTGGCCGCCGGATTCAACGACGCCGGCTTCGATCTGCTGCGAACGCTGCCGAGTGACGAGAACGTCGTGTTCAGCCCGGCCAGTATCGCTCACGCGTTGCAGATGGCCGCTGCCGCCGGGGACGACCCGACGCGCACAGCGATCGAAGCGGCGCTCTCGCTACCAGAAGGATCGCACCAGGCGTGGAACGCGATCGATCAAGCAATCGAACAGTCGCAGTCGACAGACGTCGAGGTCACGTTCGCCGACCGGATCTGGCCACGAATTGGCGTCGAACCCGACCAGTCATGGGTGGACCTGCTCGCCACCGAGCACGGGGCCGACGTCGTGCCGCTCGACTACACCGGTGCGGCCGATGCGAGCCAAGCGATCATCAACGACTGGATCAGCGACAGCACCGACGGGTTGATCACCGATCTGATTCCGGGCGGCTTTCTCACGCCCGACACGGTGCTGGTCCTGACCGATGCGGTGTACTTCGCGGCCGACTGGGAGCGACCGTTCGGCAAGTACGGCGAAGTGCCTGGATCGTTCACGACCCTCGACGGTGGAAACCTCGATGTGTCGTTCATGCGCGAACTCGAGCTGACAGACTTGCGCGGTGTGGGCGACGGCTTCGTTGGGGCTGAAATCCCGTACAGCGGCGACGACTACTCGATGCTCGTGTTGGTCCCCGACGAGGGGGAGTTCGAGACGTTCGTCGACCGTCTCGATCAAGCACTCCTCGACGAGATCGATGCGAGTTTCACCACAGGGCCATATGAGCTACTGCTCCCGAAGTGGGAAGACGACTATCGGATCGATCTGCTCGATTGGCTCACCGAGATGGAGGCTGCGCCGGGCTCCTACCCGGCGATCACGCCCGACGCGTTCCTCGACGCAGCAGTGCACGCCGCCGACATCGCAGTCGACGAGCAGGGCACGGTGGCCGCAGCAGCGACGGCGTTGGGGTTCGCCTCTTCGGGACCTCCTGAACCGGAACTGACCATCGCCGCCGACCAGCCGTTCGTATACCTGATTCGCCACCGCGACACAGGACTGGTGCTGTTCGCCGGCACCGTGGTCGACCCGACCTGACCGTCGACGATTACGTCGGCCCCCACGCGGTCCAGCCACTCGCCCGCGGCTGATACTCCGACGTCGTGTCGACCGGCGAGTCACCGCCGCCTCCCAACGTGCGGCGGAGTACCGGAGTGGCGTGCTCGAACATCTCATCGAGCGCGGTGCCCAATGCGACGGCGGCGTCGACGCCACCGAGCCGAGCGAGCTCCGCTCGACGGGCGAGCTCCTTGATGAACGCGGGTGCGACGCCATCGAGTCGCTCGATCAGCGCCGGATCTCCCGACCCGACATCGCCGGTGTACAGATCGAGCAGCCGCCGCCGCGCCTCCTCGTCGGGGAGCGAGAGTTCGATGGCTTGATCGATTCGACCCGGCCTCGCGGCAAGCGCCGGTTCGAGCATCTCGGCGCGATTCGTCGTGAGCACGAACAGCACGTCGGCGTCTTCGGCGAGACCGTCCATTTCGTTGAGGAGCTGGAACAGCAGCGCATTGTGATCGCCGCCGGGCAACTGGCGGTCCATACCGATCAAGTCGACGTCTTCGATAACGATCGTCGCCGGCTGGAGTGACCGAGCGATCGTTCCCGCCTGCCCAACCGCGGCGACCGCACCACCAGTGAGGATGATCGTGGTGCGGCCGGCCATGCGAGCCGTGAGGTACGCAATGGTGTGGGTCTTGCCGGTTCCCGGCGGTCCGTACAGCAAGAGCCCGCGCTTGACGTGTTGGCCCGCCGCGCGCAATGCGTCGGCGTTCTCGCTGATGCCGATGGTGTGGGCTTCGATGGCGGCGAGCTCACCGGCCGGCAAGATCACTTCGCTGCGCTCAACGGCAGGGAGCTTCACGAAGTTCAACCCGAACTCGCCATGCATGCCGAAGGTGAACGACACGACCTTGCCGCGGAAGGCGTTGTGCTCGACCATCAGCGCCTGCAGCCGTTGCAGGAATCCGTCGGCCGCATCCTGTTCTGCTGCGACGACCTCGACGACGAGCTGCGACGGAAAGCCCCGGTCGGAGCCGTAGATCAGCGCCGCCACGGGTACACCGTCGAAAACGGTCAGGATGATCGCTGAGCGCAGACAGTCGATGCGCTCATCGGTATCGACGTCGACCGAGATGTACTGGCGAGCGGTTTCACCCGGGCCATGCCACTCGCCCGCGACGAGCGCGGTCAGCGACAGACCGCCGTAGTTCCCGAGATCGCCCGACATCCCGATGACGTCGAACTGCGAGACGTCGGCTCGGTAGGCGTCGAGGGCGAGCTGTACGTTGACCCGCTCGATCACCGGAACCGTGATCGACGTGCTGGACACGTCGTCACCGATCTCGCCGAGGTGGTCGGCGAGCCGCCGGGTCAAGGGCGACGACTGCTTCGGGAGGACACGGTCGGCCATCGAGGCCAGCTGCACGACTGCGGTGACGAACTCCTCGGCTTGCTCCTGCGACAGTTCAGTCATCACCTCACAGTAGGAGCGAGTGATCGGACCCGCGGATCAGGATCACAGCCCCAGGGCGTTGGCAATCAGCGCGGCGTAGTACTCCTGGCCGTCGGGGCGCAGGTGGATCTGATCGTCGTACAGGCATTCGCCCGGGCAGGTGTCGACCAGGTCGTTCCAGTACAGCGCCGTCGTGTTCGGGTTGGTCATCGCGGCGTCGATCATCAACGCGTTGTTGCCGTCGCCGTAGGTGTAGCTCGCTGGCAGGCTGTTGAGCACGAGGACCACGTTGGGCACATCCGACAGGGCGTCCATCATTCGGTCCATGTCACCCGCGGCGATCGGGCCATTGGTCCCCAGATGCAGGACGACCGTGTCGCCGAGCCGGCCCTGCTGCTCGAGTGTGAGCGCGGCGTCGAGCCCGTTGATGAAGTCACGAGACTCGGTTGCGTCCACCGCGAAGCCGAGCTCCTGCAACGCCGGCGCAGCACCGAGCATCACCGAGTCGCCGATCGCCAGCGCCGGAATCGCCGGCCCGACCACCTCGGGCGCCGGTAGGGGCTCGGATTCCGGCGGGATCGGGGGCGCTGCGCTTGGAATCGGCTCGAGCACATCGAAAGCGACGACGCGTCCGTCGCGCATTGTGACAGCCGTCTGCTCGGAACGAGATGCCTCCCGTTGGGCGCCGACGACAAAACCGCCGATCACCAACGCCAGCGCGGCGGCCGCCAGCACCAGCGCCCGATTGCTGCGTCGTAGCTCGCCTTCATCACGAACAGATACCACGGTGCCGCCACCCGGCCTGCGCTCTGCCATACGTTGACCGATCGCGTCGTCCAGAACGTCGCGATAGTTGGCCAACCGGTCTTCGAGTTCGATCATGACGAACCTCCCAGTTCGTGGCGTAGTTGTCGCAGGCCGCGATGTAGCTCGTTGCGGACGACCGACACAGTGACCGACAACGCATCGGCGGTCTCGGCGTAGGTCCAGTCGAAGACATGCACCAGCACCACACACGCTCGCCGTCGCTCGGGTAATGCCACGAGGGCACGGTGCAGACCGATGTCGAACGGCGGGTGTTCACGATCCCGCTCAGGCGGGAACACATCGCGTCGAGCAAGCCGTCGCTGGCGGCGGCCTGCGGTGCGGGCGACGCGGTAGAGGTAACCGACGGGGTTGTCCATCGGTTCGATCCGCTCCCAGTGCTCCCACGCATAGGCCAATGCGTCGGCGCTGAGGTCGACGCCAAGGTCGACGCCATGTTGGGCCACGAGCACCTGGCGCAGCCGAGCCCCCGGTCCGTCGGCGAACGCGGCGAACCGGTCACTCGGTGTGCTCATCACTGCTTCCGACGACTCCACACTCATGACAAAGCCCGACCCCATGCGAATCGTCTCAGAGAATCGACGGCGGTGTGGCTCAGGGTTGGAACCGACGACACCAAGCGATCGTCCAACACGTGATGCACCGCTGGATGCTGATCGCCGTGATCGTCGCTGCCGCCGCATGCACCTCCAACGACGATGCCGCACCTGCTTCCACTCCTACTACGGCGTCGAGCGTCGCCCCGACCTCGACCACCGATGGGGTTGAGCCAGCCGACCGAGCGACGACGACGGCGCCCGACGACATCGTCGTACCGACCACACCGGAGAACGGGACCGTGATGGCCGCGATCGTGAGGGGTGTTGTCGAGCGGACCGACGATTGTCTGTACCTGCGATCGGGCACCACCCGGTCGATCCTCGTATTTCCGTTCGGGACTACGATCGATGACGTCGGAGCGATCTACCCCGACGGGACGCGCGTGCCAACTGGGGCGGCCGTGGTCGGCGGAGGCGGCACGCGCCAGCTGCCCGTCGAGGCGTCGGGCAACCTCCCCGCCGCCGAGATCAACGCCTGTGTCACTCCGGGGGTCGACTCGTGGGTGCAACTCGAACAACCCGCGGTCGAAGCAATCCTCGATCACAACGGCGGGATCGACGGACCGGTCCTGTACGCCCGCAACCCGGGCGACGGGGATTGCGACTACGAGGCTGCCGCCGCGATCGGTGAGCTGTCCCTCGTCGACGGCTGCGTCGGGTTGGGCGCTGAGGAAGAATTTCGTCCGTTGTTGTGGCCATTCGGCACCACGTGGGACGACGAGCAACAGGCCGTGGTCACACCCAGCGGCCAGGTGATCGCGATCGGCGAAGTGGTGGACACCGGCGGCGGATCCCGCTCCGCCGATGGACTCGACCAGTTCACGAACAGCTCCGGCGTGGCGCAGCAGGCTGGCGCGTGCTCATCGACGGGCGACGTGTTCGTCATCCAATCGCCGGTGCTCTAGCGCGACGCCCGTCAGATCACATCGGAGCCGACCGGAGCGCCGTCGAATGTGCGCCATGCGGTCGCCAAACGGCGCATACCCTCCGACAGCACCGACGCCGATGCGGTGAACGGGATCCGCACATTCGGTCCGTCGATGTCCCGGGCGTCGAACGACCGTCCCGATGCGACCGAGACACCGTGGCGCGCCGCATGCTGGGCAAACGCGGTGGCCGAAGCGTTGTCCGGAAGCGTGGCCCACAGGCACAGACCGCCGCGAAGAGGAGTCGATGTCCACCCATCGAGATCGGCGCGCAGCGCGTCGAGCGCGATGTCGGCGAGCGCGCGGGTTTGCTCCAATCGTTCCTCGACGAACTCCTCGTAGCGATCGACGATCGCGATCCCCAGCAGTTGGCTGAGCGCCGGGGTGTGCATGTCCGCTACCGCCTTGTGCGAGCGGAGCTGGTTGACGACCTGGGCGTCGCCGCGAATCCATCCGACGCGGAGTCCCGGCCAGGCCACCTTGCAGATCGAGCCGGCGGTGAGTCCGTAGCCGCCGGTGTCGAACTGGTCGATCGCTGGGCGCAACCGACGATCGAAGCCGAGATCCGCGGTCACTCGATCCTCGATGACCGGAATCCGATGCCGTCGCACGAGTTCGGCGATCGCCGCCACGCGATGCTCGGGAAGTCGTGTCCCCGTCGGGTTCTGGTGTTGCGGGTTCAGCGCGATCAGACTCGGGCGGTAGCGAGCGAGCTTCGCCGCGAGATCGTCGATCACGATCCCGTTACCATCGAGCAGCACCGGCTCGAATCGGGCACCGACCTGCAGTACCGAATCGACCAACCCCGGCCACGTGCATTCCTCACCGAGCACGACATCGCCCGGCTTGACCATCGCCGAGATGGTGAGTGAGATCGCCTGCTGGGCCCCCGAGGTAACGAGGATCTGGTGTGGCGACGTCGGCAGCTCTTGGCGAGTGTGGAGGTCGGCGATTCGTTCCCGCAGTCGCCACCATCCGAGCGGTTCTGCCTCGTCGAGGTCGTCGACATGGTCGGTGAGGTCGATCGACGTGACGAGTTCGCCGACCGACGGCAGCATCCGCGGAACGGCCTTGAGCAAGTCGATGGAGGCGCGTTGCGACTCCCACAACTCCTCGCCGACGAAACCGTCGCGATCGGCGACACCAGACCAACGAGTTCCCTCGATGGTCGTGCCACTGCCCTGCACCCGCCGCACCGCACCGACCTCGGCGAGTGCGTCATAGGAGCGAACCACCGTTCCACGCGACACCCCGAGTGCCGCGGCGAGACCCCGCTCAGGCGGGAGGCGCTCGCCGGCCCGCAGACTGCCCTCTGCAATCAGGTGGAGTATGCGGTCGCCGAGCGCGCGATAGAGCGGACCACCGCCGATGGACCATTGGTCCAGCAAATGGACCAGCCGATTGGTACCCACCAAGTCGAATGTGGATCTCGATGTATCGGCCACAGGAGCAGAAACTACGGATGTGACTGCGCCGACAACAGATCCAATATGCGCTCAGTGGTCCATTTCGGGTCAGGCCACAGCGGTGGTCACCGCTCGCGGCATCACTGCCCGCCTGGCGTACCGAGAGCTCGACGAGCTCGATGGACCGCTGTTGCCGTTCCTCGCTGCCAGCGGAGCCGAGCTGGGGTCGGTGGCCGAAATTCCCTGGCGGTTCTCACCAGACGATCCCGTCGTGGCGTTGATCCGCTTGATCAGCCGCGTCGCACTCACGCATCCAACCGCCGCCGGGCCGCACACCGCTCGTTTGGCGCAGCAGCTCGACGTGTCGTAACGCGCTCGCCGGAGGGTCGGCGATGCTCCCCTGCCGACGCACGATCATGCGGAAGAGCGATTGTCACGCCGGATCCCCATCGACGGTGTTGAACGCGACTTGCACCGCAGCCACGGCCTCGTTCACGCTTCCACCCTGTGCGCGCACGTCACGGACATACTGCCGTGCCGCCGCAGTGATCTCGGCCTCTCGCTGTGTGGCGTCGGGGATCCGCTCCGCAACGATCGTGCCCCGTCGTCGCTCCCCGGTGACGAGACCGTCGCGCTCGAGTGCTCGGTAGGCACGAACCACGGTGTTCTTGGCGATACCGAGGTCACCACTCAACTGCCGAACGGTCGGCAAGCGATCGCCAGGTAACAGGTGACCGGCGCGGATCTGGCCATCGAGCTGTTGCCGCAGTTGCTCGAACGGCGGCGTCGGTGAGTCGATCTCGATCGCGACGGTGACCGTCATGCGTGCTGGAGTCGCGCCTGGTCGACGTTCCAGCGCGTGGTCGCAAGGCCGTGCCAGACCCCAAGTGCGAGGAACGGCACAAGGGCGAACACGATCGCGACGACGCCCGACCACAGGGTGTGCCCGAGGGTGCCGGTGAGCGCGAACGCAGAGAGCGCAATTGCCGCGCCCGCGATGTGATGCGCGCCGTCGGCGCGGAGGGCATCGTCGATGCGGCGTGCCCCGGCGCCGTCGACGACAACCGGCCGGTTGACGACGATGCGCACGCCGAGAGTGACCGCCAGCAGCGAGACGACGCACACGAGCGGGCCGAACCACACGAGCCGACTGACGTCATCGGCGCGTGCGCTGCCCACCAGCGCGGCAATCGCCGAAAGCGGAACCGCCGCCGCAATTGCAATGATCCACACCCGGTCGACGTAGTCGCGCCAGTGACGAATCGTCAGTGTCGCCGCTCTTCGATTCGGTCGCCGCTGAAACAGCGCGATCTCGGCGATCACCGAACCGAGCGCGGCACCCGCGAACGGGGCGATGGCCACGGCCGCGTTGGCGAAGTCTCCGGCACGGTCGACATCGATCACGTTCATGTACATGGGCAGGGCCCCGATGTTCAATCCCAGCGCAAACGCCGTCCAGCGGATCGCCCGGGCACGGCGGAGTTGCGCACGTGCCCAGCGTTCGTGGTCACCCTTCACCAAGACACCGAGGCGCACCGCCCATCGCTCGAGCTGGCGGTCCGTGATCGGACGGCAACCGGCGACGATCAGAGCCACCGTGACCGCCCACAGCACGTACAGAGAGAGCCAATCTCCAGTCAACATGTGCACCATTATGTCGCATCTCGATGCGACATACCCATCGCGCTGGTGCCACCGACTTGCGGGGAGAGTGCCGCCGCAGCGCGACATCTCAGGCCGCTCACAAGCAACGTTCAGATGCGGAGGCCCACAGTCGACGAGGTGGGCCAACTACGAACGATTGCGATCGCGACCGCTGTCGCCGCATTGAGCATCGGCTGTGGACCGCTGTCAATCGACAGCGGACCGAGTGAGGTCGGGGACGCCCCGTCGAGCAACGGCGGCCTCGATTCAGCGCGGGAGCTGATACGTGAGCATTGGGCCACGCTGCAATCGATGGATGGCGACCCGCTCGCTGGGACAAGCTGGGGGCCGGGGTTCGATGACTACGCCGCCGACCTACGACAAGCCGTGAAAGACGGCGGGTTCGGCAGCCTGCCGGATCTCCCGTGGACTTCGGAGCAACTCGCCAGGGTCGATGAACTCGCCCGCGACGTGGGGCTGATCGACGGTCCACCGCTCCTGCCCTGAACAAACGGCCGGTCGCTACCCGCAGCTTCAGACGGGGATCACGAGCTCAGCCACGATCGGGCTCGACGCCTCGTCGACCGCCTCGACCTGGAAGGTCAGACTCCGACCGCTGATCGCCGACAGCACGCCGCGACCGTCCGGCGAGAAGGTGCCGTCTTGGCCGACCACATACGTGGACTCGCCGACCGCGGCACTGCCGATGACGACCTCAGAACCAGGGAGCAGACCGCGGCCGTCGAACACGACCGAACCGTCTCCACCCTCGGCGCAGACCTCGCCAAGTGACTCGTTCGTGACGCATGCACGTGGCGGATCGTCGCCGCACGCCACCACCACGCCCGCAATCAACATGACGGTTACGGGCAAGCGCACCAACGAAGTCTGGCAGGACATCAACAGCAACGGACCGCGTGCATGAAACCGGGCGTCGACGGCGTCAATACGGTGTATGGAGATGTCCGGCGACGCCGCGGTCGATGCGCCGATAGGCGACGCTCGCGCCGCAGGTCACGGCGGGCGAGCGGCGCCCGGCCGGCTCGACATGTCCGTCGACACCGTCGGGCCGAACACGGTCGACGAACGATTCGAGGAGCTGTATCGCCACGCCTTCGCACCGATGGTCAGGCTGGCCACGCTGTTGTGCGGCAACGAGCAGGTCGCCAACGACGTCGTGCAAGACGCGTTCGTGAAGATGCACGTGCGATGGTCGAAGATTCGCACGCCCGAGGCGTATCTGCGACGCAGCGTGGTCAATGGCTGTCGGAGTCACGCCCGACGCGAGCACCGACGACGCCAGCGAGCGATCCGTGCCGAGGACACCCAGGAACTCGGCGGATTCGAGCTGTTCGACGTGTTGGCGACGCTGACTCCGCGCCAGCGGACCGCCGTCGTCCTGCGGTTCTACGAACAGCGCAGCGAGGCCGAGATCGCCTCGTTCCTGGGGTGTCGACCTGGATCGGTCGGGCCGATGCTGACGCGCTCGTTGCGTCAGCTGCGCAACCTGCTCGACCCAGAGGAAGGAGTAACTCGTGAGTGATATAGATCCAGACCGGGAGGAGCACGGTTCGTTCGAGTCGTCGTTGCAGGCGGCGCTGCGGGAACGCAGCGACCTCGTCGACGTCGCTCCTGACCGTGCCGAACTGGGCCGGCGCGAGCGTCGGTACCGACGACGTCGGTCGACCACCCGTGTCGCGCTCGGTGCGGCCACCGTTGCGGTCGTGACCGTTGGGGTCGTCGGGCTGGTCGCCAACTCAAGTCGGACCAACACCACCGAATCGCCGACGAACGCTTCGGTCGAGTCGACCGTTTCGCCCCAGACGTCGGAGGCCGGCACGGCCAGTGACGAATGGTTCCTCGTCGACACCAACCGGGTGTACGAACGAACCCGCACCGATGGCAGCAACATCGTGGTTCGAACAGCCGATCGTCCATTCGCCGATTTCGCCGACGTGGAATGGTCGGCTCCCACCGGTTCGGCCGAGCTGTGCTTTGGCGAGCGGACGGTGTTGTTCGGCTTCGGCGTCGGCGACGAGACACAGTGGACGGCGCGTGGCCGGTTCACCGAGCCGGACCAGCCCATCAGCGCGATCGTCACGACACCTGATCTGCAACAGCCGTCTTCATCCGAGCGAACCGTGACCCTCTTGAACGTCCCAGCGGGCGCCGCCACCATCGTGCTCACCGCCCACGACGGCGACGAGACCGATCGCGCTCCGGTCCAGGGTCAGTACGCAGTGATCGAGTTCTTCGGTCCAGACCATCGCGACGAAAGCGACGACCTCGAGTACCCGACGGTGACGGCGCTCGATGCTGACGGCGCGGTGATCCACTCCGCGAGTCTGTTCGAGGTGCGCTCCAATCCCGATTGGGCTCCGCCCGAGTGCGTTCCGCCGCCGAGGCCGCCGCAACCGCTGCCACCGCCCGGTGAACAACCGGCCGACCCGGCTGCCGCTGAAGCGTCGATCCGCTCGCGCCATGCGCTCTTGGTCGATCGCTCGATCGACTCCGATGACAAGCCCGACGACCTGTTGACCGACAACACAGGCATCGACGCGGCGCTCGAGAAAGTCGACGCCGGTCAGTACTCCGACTCTGCCGCAGGGGCTGCCTACACCATCGACGAGCTGGTCTTCGTGGCCCCTGATCACGCCTGGTTCCGCTACACGATCGACGCACCGACCGGACTCTTCCCGGATCGCTTCGGACAGGCTCGACTGGTCGACGGATCGTGGAGTATCACCCGATCGACGATCTGCAACGACCTCGCGCTCGCTGGTGGGAGATGCGAACCCGAGTGGACCTACGAGGCGCCCCCCATCGATCCACAGTGGGCCGAAGCGAACGACGAGTGGCACGACATCGCCGGCCGCTACGTCATCCCCGGCCTGTCCGACGTGTCGTGCATCGAGCCGCTGCGGTGTTGAGGGCCCTCGCCACAGCAGACGCGTCCGTCAGACCGTCTTGGTGAGGAACACCCGCTCGTACCCCGAGTCGTCCGAACGGTGTGTCTCGACGAAGCCCCGGCGCTCGTAGTAGTCGACGTTCTCCACCATCGCCACGTTCGTATAGAGCCGAACCTGCTCGACCCCGGCGCCGCGGGCACGGCGCTCCGCCCAGTCGAGCATGGCCCTCCCGACGCCGGAACCGCGAGCCTCCGAGGTCGTGGCGATGTTGTCGATGTGCAGATGGTCGTCGGTCAGCCAACTGACGATGACGCCGCGCAACCGGTCACCACCGACGGCAACGTGCACGACGCCGCGAGCCACGAGGTCGGCATAGTCATCGAGCATCGGAGCCGGCGACCGACCGATGCGTTCGGCGAATGGCGCGTAGGCGTCGGCGACGCACGCTTCGATCGGCGCCACATCGCCTGCGACGGCCGCTCGAATCTCTACTCCCGCAACGGTGCGCACGTCCGCCTGCGGTGCGGCGAACACGAGCTCTTCGATCGGCTCGTCCACGAGATCGAAGCCAACGCGGCCGAGCGGTTGCCAACCGCAACGCCGGTAGAGCGCTACCGCTGGGGCCGTTGCTGGCGTGTCGACCACGTCGAGGTACGCCGGACGACCCAAAGCAGCGGCCGCTTCGGTGGCGCGCTCGAGGAGCGTCTGACCGATCCGTCGCCCGCGGTGCGCAGGATCGACGAGCAACCTGGCAACGAACACGGGCTGCGTTGTGCCGTGTGTCGCCGAGACGAGTTCCATCACGGGCGGTGACGTTGCTTCGTTGAGGGCGACGTGTCCGATCAGTTGTGTGTCTTCGAGCGCGACCCACGCGGCGAGGGGAACGGGTCGCTCGAGGAAGCGGACGTAGTCGTCGTTGGGGAGGTACATCGGATAGCCGTCGCGGTCGCGGACGCGGGCTGCAACGGTGACGAGCTCATCGAGATCACTGGGTCGCCGTTGCCGAACCTCCACCGCCGCCGAGTCTTCCAGACACCGTCCGATGGTCTGCCGGACGTTGCTCTACGTCAAGCGTGGTCCGAGGCGCCCCTCAGCTCGATGGCCGCATGTGTCGTATGC
The DNA here is from genome assembly GCA_039177505.1 of Actinomycetota bacterium. GTDB lineage: Bacteria > Actinomycetota > Acidimicrobiia > Acidimicrobiales > Ilumatobacteraceae > JABSQH01. Next base: position 29,297 of record JBCDFR010000032.1, read on the forward strand.
TCGACACCGTGCCACATCGCGTTGCGACGGTCGCGGGCATTGCCCTCGGCGCACTCCTCGGGTGCGGTGGTGCTGACGGCGACGACGCACGCCGTCAGATCGTGTTCGACTGCATCGTCGACGGCGGACGTGCGATTGGAGATTCGGCCGACGTCTTCTTCGGGGGAGGTCAGGCCCTGGCAGTCATCGATGTCGAGGTGAGCGAGGATGTACTCGACCTGTGCCTCGACGCAGCGAGTCGGTAGCCATGACGTTCCTGCGGTCGATCGAGCTCGCGCAGCAGGCTCCAGGCCCCGAGGCCGGGCACCCGTTCGACGTCGGGGCGATCGTGGCGATGGCCACTCACGGCCACTCGGTGCGATTCAACCCTGCCGTGACGATCTTCGTCGGCGACAACGGCTCGGGGAAGTCCACGCTGCTCGAAGCCCTTGCTGTACACCAGGGAATGAATGCGGAAGGCGGCGCACGTGGGATGCAGTTTCAGACCCACGAAGCCAGCGTGTCGCCGCTGCATCAGCACGTGCGCGTGTTGCGTACGTCTGAGCAACCGCGCGATGCGTTCTTCTTGCGCGCAGAGAGCTACTTCAACGTGGCAACCGCGATCGAAGAGTACGGAGGCGACACACCCGCTCGCTATGGAGGCTCACCGCACCATCGCTCGCACGGCGAGTCGTTCATCGATCTGGCGGTGCATCGCTTCCGCCCGCGGAGTTTGATCCTGCTCGACGAGCCCGAATCCGCGCTGTCCGTCCACGGCCAGCTGCAACTGCTGGTACGCATGCATGACCTCGTCGCGCAGCGGTGTCAGTTCGTCATCGCCACCCACTCGCCGATGCTGATGGCCTTTCCGGGCGCATCGATCCATCAGTTCGACGAGACGGGGATCAGGCTCGTCGAATGGTCTGACATCGACACCGTGAACATCACATCGGACTTTCTGGCAAACCCGACCGAGTTTCTGCACGAGCTTCTGACCGACGACGACTGACGCGCGCTCACCATCGCACCCGACGGTGCGCGTGATCTGCTCAGCCGTCGGGGGCCGGCGGTTCGACACCAGCGAGTCCTATCAAGTCCGCGAACGTGCTGCGGGCAATACGCCATCGGCGCTCGTAGAACACGGCCTCACCCGTAGTGGCGCCGAGCAGCTGGTGCCCATCGCTCGTGGAAACGGTGAACACGACCACGGCACGCCCGGCACCGAGGAACTTGACCTCTCGTCGATCGTCGGGTCGCTCGAACCGCCACCACTCGTCGGCCGCGACTAGGTGGCGACGGCGTCGCCCACCGGGGCGGGCTCTGGCGCAGACGGCCGCCGGAGAGCGACGACCGCAACCACAGCGGCTAGCACGATCACGACCAGCGCAACGTTGACGACGGCCAGCACACGCGCCTGATCATGGACCGACTCACACGGCTCTTGGGCGACAACGTCAGGGTTCTCGGCCACGCGCTGTGCACTTGCTGCTGGAAGGGGGTCGGAGTCGAACAGCGTCGAGCACTCGATGTCCTCGTAGATCGGCGCACCTTCGGCATCGAACCCGACCAGCACGTTGTCGTTGAGCGGTTGGCTTGCCCAGGCCACCCCCAACACCAGCAACCAGACGACACATCCCGCAACCGTGTAGGCGACCACCCGCGTCGAGGTGCTCAGCGTCCGATCGGCCACGTTGAGCACCCTAGGTGGTGCCCCGCGTGGTTCCACGACGACGGGGGACCGTGAGCGCTGAGCGGTTCTATGCCGAGGTCGATGTGACACCCACTCGTCAAAATGAGTGTTGAACAGATCGGCGCCGCAGCGGTGCTCTCAGCGAACCACTCGCAAGAGAAATTGGAGGTCGATAACGATGTCCGACGATGACGTGCAGTCCGCAGTTGCACAACTGCTCGCCGGTCGCCCAGAGCACGCCACCCGAGATGAGGTGGCGGCGACCTTGGAGGTGATCCGCCGGCTCCGCAGCCGGCTGGCGGCCATCGAGGTCGGTTACACCCGACGCGCTCGCCAGCTCGCCGACAGCGGTCAGTCCGAACCACCAGAGTCGCTGCTTGGTGCGGCGGGTGGCATGGACACGAGGGAGGCCGATACCGCAGCAGCCCGTGAAGAACTGTGCGACCAAGCCGCCGATGTCGAAGACGCGCTCGCCCAGGCCGAGCTGACGACCGGCCATGCCGATGCCATGGCCGCCGCCCGCAGCAGCCTTCCCGAGATGTTGCGTGCGATTTTCCTCGAACACGAAGAACGTTTGCTCGCCGCGGCGCGTACCGAACCGGTGCACCTCTTCCGCAAGCGGTGCCGACAGCTGGCTCGGACAATTCTCGCCGCTCAGGCCGACGACGGGGACGACGAACTCACCCGCCAGCGCAAGGCATCGACACTCAAGCGGTGGGTCGACAAGACCACCGGGATGCACCACGCGCTGCTCTCGCTCGACCCCGAACGCGACGCCAAGGTGTGGTCAGCCATCAGCCGCACGATCAACCAGATCCGCCGGACTCGACCCGCCAACGAACAACGGCAGTGGCAAGAGATCGAGGTCGAGGCCGCAGTGACAGCGATCACGTCGAACGGCGGCCACGCCGACCACCGGCCGGTCCCCGAGGTACAAGTGCTGATCGATCTCGAGTCGCTACACCAAGGGCTGCAGCAGCACGGCATCGCCGAGACCGTCGCCGGTACGCCACTCCCCGTGGCATCGATCCGGCGGATGTGCTGTGAGGCCGATGTCGTGCCCACCGTCCTCGACGGCGATGGACAGGCACTCGACGTCGGCCGAGCGAAGCGGACGGCGACAACGGAGCAACGACAGGCGTTGGCCGCAATGCACGCCACCTGCGCCCACCCCGGCTGCACCATGCCGTTCGACTCCTGCCGAATCCACCACGTCGACTGGTGGACTCGAGACGTCGGCGGCACCGACCTCGACAACCTGCTCCCATTGTGCGAGCGCCACCACCATCAAGTGCACGAGGGTGGCTAGGAACTGACGATGACCGCTGGTCGAGTCGTCACGTGGACCAGACCCGACGGCACCGTGTCCTGGGCTGGCAGCACGATCGACCGCCGCCAGCCGGCCGCCTGATCTCAACGCACGTCGGCACCGGGTTCGGTCGCGTGCCCGCGTCTCAATGACGTCGGTCTAAGGGTGCGTCAACGACGCTGGGTCGAGGCAGGTCCGTGGCGCTCACGATGGTGGTCAACGCGTGTGCTCGATGTGCGTCGTCACGACGCCCGTCGCTCCTGGGTCAACGCCCGGAATGCGTCGTCGAGTCGCCGCTGCCCGGTGGCGGTCAGGCACGGGTCGAGCATTGCTCGGTGCTGCGCGATGCCTCGCTCGAAGTGGCCCCACGTGACGTCGTCGACGTGGTCGAACTCATCGAGGTGATCGAGCCAGTAGCGACTGACGATCCACAGCGAGCGAGTGAGCACGTCGAGGTCGACCCCGAGCCCTCGCCGCAACAGCCCCGCATCGGCGAACCGGTGGATCAACGAGTCGAGGCGAGCGAGGTCGGCGACCATCTCCGGCGACGCGCCGGGCTCGATCCCCGGGCCGACCAATTGAGCGCGATCACGAAGCAGGAACCGATACCGCCACACGAGATCCATCGAGAACGCAACGTGGCGCACGTAGTCGGCGCACACGTCACCCGGCACGTACGCGCGGTCACGCTCCTGGATCTCACTACGTGCGAGATCGAGAAGCGCCAGCGCAAGATCACGCTTGGCCGGGAAGTGATAGGTGAGGTTGCCCTGGGTGAGTCCGGCCGCAGCAGCGATCGCCGCCTGCGTCGTCGCTGCGTAGCCGCGCCGATTGAACAGCTGACGGGCAGTCTCCAGAATCCGGGCCGACGTCGATGAGGAAGGCATTGGGTCGATGTGGACCTTTCGTCATTGCGCTTCGAGCCGGGTCTTGCCTGCCGGCTGTAGGTTAGCTAACCTAGATCTTAGGTCAAGCGACCTAATTCGTCAAGACGGCAGCCGAAAACGAGCCGAAACGGGGACGACCGATGACCAGCAACCCACACCACGTTGTGATCGTCGGCGGTGGCACCGCCGGATGTGTGCTCGCGGCGCGTCTGACCGAAAGTGACCGGTTTCGGGTCACGCTGCTCGAAGCAGGTGGAGACGACTCGACCTACGACGAGGTGCTCCTCAACCCGAACCGCACCCCAGAAGCATGGAGCGGGCTTGCGCCCGCGGCGTTCTCGGTGATGCACGGTCCACCAGCCGACGTCGCCGTCTTCCAAGGTCGCGTGCTCGGCGGCACGTCAGCGGCCAACGGGCTGGCCACCCTGCGCGGGCTCCCCGTGGACTACGACGGTTGGGCCGCGATGGGGCTGGACGGCTGGGGATGGGACGACGTGGTCGACACCTTCATCGCCGCAGAACGCGATGCCGACTTCGGGAGCGCTCCGCTGCACGGCGACGCCGGCCCCCTCCCGGTGCGGCGTTGGCGACGCGACGAACACTCGCGAGCCCAACGCGCCTACATCGACGGAATGCTGGCCCTCGGCGAACCGAGCGTCGCCGACATCAACGATGCCAGTCAGCTCCCAGGAATCGGCGTGTTCCCCGCAACGATCGATGGTGACGCTCGCCGCGTATCGACCAGCCTCGCCTACCTCACGCCAGACGTCCGCCAGCGCGAGAACCTGACGATCCGCACCGGCGCCGACGTGACGTCACTCGTCATCGACAGCCGCCGCACGACCGGCGTCATCCTGGGCTCAGGCGAACACCTCGCGGCCGACGAGGTCGTCGTGGCGTGCGGCACGTTGTGGACGCCACAACTGCTGATGCTGTCGGGTCTCGGTCCGGCGCAGCACCTCGCCGATCACGGCATCGACGCGATCGTCGACCTGCCGGTGGGCTCGACGATGAGTGACCACCTCGGCCCAGCGATTCCGTACGTGTACGACGGTCCCGAGTCGGCGACCGGCGGCCCGGCACAAGCCCTGTTGGTCGGCGCATCCGACGGGCGAACGATCGACTACCACGCCTTCCCGATCACCGCGATGCCGATCGACGATCGCCACCAGTTTCTCCTGTCGGTGTTCCTCCTGCGTTCCGGTGGTGACGGCACGGTGCGGCTCGGGGAGTCACCCGCCGTCGGACCGGTCGTCACATTGCCGTCGTTGCCCAGCGATGCCCACGACCGCCTGCGTCATGCGTTCGACAAGCTCGTGGCGTGGCAGCACACCACGGCGTTCGCCGAACTCGGTGCCGAACAGGTTGAACCGCTCGACCTCTCGTCGGCTGACGCCGTACCCACCGCGCTCGAACGCCACCTGTTGTCGTACGCCCACATGGTCGGCACCTGCCCGATGGGCTCGGTGCTCGACGCCGACTGTCGTGTGCACGGCGTGGAGGGCCTGCGAGTCACCGACGGTTCGGTGATGCCGACCATCCCCTCCGGCAACACCTACCTGGGGTGCGTGATGATCGCCGAACGCGTGGCGGCGAAGATGAAGAGCGAGTAGCCGGGCGTCACCTCTGGGGGGCAGACCCCGATGCATCGGTCTCGAGACGCAACGCTCAAGCGACGCAACGGTTAAGAGACGTCACGGTCAGGTCGGCATCGAGGCGACCAGCTGTGCGCATTGCGCCTCGATGTCGGCCACCGCTGCCTCGAAGGCCCGACGTGCCGAGCCGGTCGGATCGGACACCTCCGGCACCCGAGCGCGCAGGTACTCGCTGGCTCTCCGACCGTCGGTCAGGGCCGCCGCCCAGCTGCGCACATCGGATGCTCCGGCGCCGGCCCCGGTCGCCGCGCGGTCGAGCGCCTCGGGAAGTGTCATCGTGCGAGCGAACGCGGTTGGCGACATGGCGGCGATCTTCACCACGTGATCTCGCTCGGCTGTCACGATCAGATCGGCGTCATCGAGCAGATCGGTGCGTACCTGTTGGCTGCGATGGGCCGACACGTCGAGACCGCGCCGGGCCATCGCATCGACGGCATCGCTGATCGCTTGGATTCCCTCCGGACCGAATCCGGCCGAGCGCAGCATCGGGTAGTACCCGCGAGCGCGTAGATCGCGCGCGATCAGCGCGGCCATCATCACCGATCGCGTCCGGTTGTGCGTGCACACCGTGAGCACGCGCACGTCGGTCGGCACCGTCAACTCCTTACGTGCTCGCTCATGTCGTCGTCCGTCGACTCACGGAGTCCGGATATCGAGCCCAAAGATGTCCTCGAAACGTTGGGCGTAGGCGCCGTCGTCGTCGACCAATTCACCGAGACCCACCCAGTCCGTGGGTTCGATCCGGTCGTGCATCGGCGCCAGCTCATCACCGCCCCAGCTCACGTGATACCGCAAGCGCGGCGCGTCGGTGACGATCGCTTCGTGCACCACCTCACCGACCTCGAACGGATCGGTCGCGTTGAGGTAGCCGGCGGCGTACATCTGCAGCATCTGTCGGTAGTGCCCGTCGTAGGCACCGGTCACGTTCGGAATGTCGGTGTTCTTCGCCAAGATCGCGGACTTCGTCACGCCAGGCTCGATGATGGCGACGCGCACACCGAACGGGGCAACTTCGAGGGCCAGCTCTTCGCTCAGCCCTTCGAGCGCCCACTTCGAGGCCACGTACGGCGCCTGGGCCACCGCGCCGATACGGCCGGCGACCGACGTGATGTTGACGATCGTGCCGCTCCCGCGCTCGCGCATCTGCGGCAACACCGCCTTGACGCAACGCGCCGCTCCGACGACGTTGACGTTGTAGACGTCGTGGTACAGCTCGCTCGATGCCTCCTCGACCACACCGTTGCCACCAATGCCAGCGTTGTTCACCAGGTGATCGATGCCGCCGGTGCGCCCGAGGATCTCGGCGAACCCGGCGGCCACCGACTCGTCGATCGCCACATCGAGTTCGGCGAGTTCGACGCTGACGCCGCGCTCGGCGGCCATCGCTTCGAGCTTGGCCGCCTTGTCGACCGAGCGCACCGTGCCGACCACGCGGTGGCCCCGCTCGGCGAGATGGATCGCTGTGGCTCGACCGATCCCAGAGTTCGCTCCGGTGACCACAGAGACCTGCGGCGGATTGGCATCGCTACTCGACATCGCGCCGAGCGTAGGCGACTACCGATCGGTTGCGGCGAGGTCGATGTTCGACCGGATGTCGCGCATCCAGTCCTCGGCTTCGCGCCAGCGTGTGTCGGCCTGGGCACGGTTGGACTCAGCGGCATCGCCCGCCGCCGGATACGACCCGAGAAACTTCACGCCACCATGCTTGGCGTGCAGCGCGCGCATGGTGTCGGCGAGGAGCGCATCGCCGACATGCGATTCGGCGTACAGGATGAAGCAGTAGTCGCCCAGCCCGCCCACCGGGGTCGGCCGGCTGATCAGGTTCGACAAGTTGATCCGTCGGGCAGTGAACTCCTGCAGGATCGATACCAGGCTGCCCGGCTCGTCGGCGCGCTGGTAGATCACCAACGCGGTGCGGTCGTGCCCGGTCGGCGCGGGAATCCCCGAACGGGCCACGGTGACGAACCGCGTCTGGTTGCCTTGCTGGTCGGCGATGTCGGAGGCGATCACGTCGAGTCCGTAGTGCGCCGCGGCGACTCGAGGTGCCAGTGCCGCCGTGGTCGACGACGCCTCCTCGCTCACCAGGCGGGCCGCGTCGGCTGTCGAGTGTGCGGCGATCACCTCAGCCTCACGAAGGTGTTCACGGAGCCACAGTCGACACTGCGCAGCGGCGATCGGGATCGAATAGACCTGCTTCACATCGGCCAGTTGGACACCGGGAATGGCAACGAGACAGTGCTCGATGTCGATCACGACCTCGCGGGTGATCAGCAGGTCGTAGTCGAAGGCCAGCGCGTCCTGGGTGAAGTTGACCATCCCCTCGATCGAGTTCTCGATGGGGACCAGTCCGACCTCGACATCGCCGGTGGCGACGGCGTCGAGCACGTCGGGAACGGTGCGATACGGCACCTGCTCGTCCTGCGCGAGATCAGCTTGGGTCAACAGCGCCTGCTGGGTGAACGTTCCGAACGGCCCGAAGAACCCAACGCGTCGTGCACTCGTCATGGGGAGTCAGGCTACGAGCAAGCAGCGCCGAGCTGCCACGATGATTGCCGTGGACGAGTCGACGCTGCGAACGCTGATCGCCGACGTGCAGCAGGGGGTCGTGACGCCCGACGACGCGGTGGCCACCTTGCGCCGGTTGCCGTTCGCCGACGTCGGCGACGCCTTGGTCGACCACCACCGGCACCTGCGCAACGGGGTTCCCGAAGCGGTGTACGGCCCGGGCAAGACGCCCGACCAGTGCGTGGCGATCGTCGGCGAGCTGCTGGCCAACGGGTCGGGGCCAGTGCTGCTGACCCGCACCGATGACGCCCAGCGCACAGCCTGCCGCGCCGCGCACGGCGACGCCGACGAGGCGTCGGGATCGATGTTGTGGCGCGCCGAGTCGCCGACGCGGTCAGCAGACGTACTCGTGATCACCGCCGGCACGAGCGACCGCCCGATCGCTGCCGAGGCTGAACTCACCTTGCGTGCCTATGGCTTCGACCCGACCCTCGTGGTCGATGTGGGCGTCGCCGGTCTCCATCGCCTCATCGCCCACGTCGACCAGGTCATGGCCGCCGACGCGGTGATCGTCGTGGCCGGCATGGAGGGCGCCTTGGCCAGTGTGATCGGCGGGCTCACCGCCGTGCCCGTCGTGGCGGTACCGACGAGCGTCGGGTACGGAGCCGGGCTCGACGGAGTCACGGCACTCCTGGCGATGCATGCATCGTGTGCGTCGGGGATCACCGTCGTCGGGATCGACAACGGATTCGGCGCAGCGAGCGCCATCGCTCGGATGGTCGCATGAGTCGGATTGCGTGGATCAACCCCGGCGCTGGTGTCGCCGGCGACATGCTGCTGGCCGCACTGATCGACGCCGGCGCCGACATCGCCGCGATCCGCAGCGCCATCAGCGCACTGGGCGTAGATGGGATAGATCTGCGCGTCGAGCGGACCAGCAGGGCCGGGATCGCCTCGACACGGGTCGACGTGCACACCACCGACACCGCGACCCACCGATCGGCACGCGACATCGCCGCGTTGATCGACAACGCTGAGCTTCCATTGCGCGTCGCCCAACGAGCGGCCGCAGTTTTTTGCCGACTCGCCGATGTGGAAGGTGAACTCCACGGCGTCGACCCCGCCGACGTCGAGTTCCACGAGGTCGGCGCACTCGATTCGATCGCCGACATCGTCGGCGTGTGCGCGGCGCTCGACGACCTCGACGTGGACGACGTGGTCGTCGCCCCCGTCGGCCTCGGAACCGGCCCGGTGCGTAGTTCCCACGGCATCATCCCCGGCCCAGCCCCTGCGACCATGGCGCTCCTCGCCGGCGCCGGCATCGACGTACGCGGCATCGACACCGAACTCGAGACGGCGACACCGACCGGCGCGGCTCTGCTGGCGACACTGGCAACGTCGACGGGCTCGATCCCGGCGACGACCCCATCCGCGGTCGGCTACGGCGCAGGCTCCGCCGATCCGCCCGATCGCGCCAACGTGGTGCAGGTGGTGATCGGTGATGAGACCGGACGCACTGCCGTCGCCGACGCAGTGATCGAGACGCTCGCGGTACTCGACACCAACCTCGACGATGTCACGGGCGAAGTCCTGGCCTACACCGTCGCCCGGCTGATCGAGGCGGGAGCACGCGACGCCTGGACCACCTCGATCACGATGAAGAAGGGGCGACCCGCACAGCAGCTCAGTGTGTTGTGCGACCCCGACCGCGCCGCCAACCTACGGGCCCTGCTCGTCGCCGAGACCGGCACCCTCGGCGTACGCACGACGGCGGTCACGAGATGGACAGCTGATCGCGAGATCGCCTCGGTGGACGTCGACGGTCAGCCGATCGACGTCAAGCGATCAGCGGCACGGGCCAAGGCCGAGTTCGACGACGCGGCCGCGGCAGCCCGCACCCTCGGCCGACCCCTCCGGCAGGTGCTTGCCGACGCGATCGAGCGCGTCAGGCCAACGACTCGTCGATCCACGCCTTGATCTCGTCGGCACTGCGCGAGCCACTCGCACGCGACACGACGTTGCCGTCGGCGTCGAGGATCATCACGTAGGGGAACGCCGAGCCGCCGGACACCAGAAACGCCGTGGCATCGGGGTCATCTGCCATGGCGTCCCATGGCCAGTCTTTGTCGACCAACCACTGCGATGGCGGATAGTTGGCCTCGCCTTCCTGCGCGGCGGTGCTGACGGCGACTACCTCGAGATCGGAGGGAATGTCGCCGCGCTCGGCGAGCTCGATCAACTCGGGGATCTCATCGTTGCAGTGCGGGCACCAGTGGGCGAGGAACACGACCATCGTCGGCCCGTCACTCGGGCCGCCGATCGTGATCGGCGTCCCGTCGAAGCCCTCACCGACGAGCACTGGTGCAGCAAGCCCGATCGTTGGGTCGACGTCGGCGTCTTCGAGCGGAGCGAGCGGATCGCCCGTGACCACCACGGGTCGAGTCTCACCGACGACGATTACCTCTTCAGGCGAGGCCGCTCCGTCGTCGGTCGCCCCCTCAACGGCAGCTGCATCGTTGGAGGGGTCACCTCCGTTGTCGTCGCCGCTGGCCACCACGGCGATCGCTGCAACAACGACGATCACCACAAATACAGCGACCACGACGAGCCACACCGGGCGGCCGCCGGTGTTGGTCGGCTCGAGTTCGGGGTCGGCGGTCGATGTCATACGGTCTCCAGTTCCTCGATCGAACGTGACGCGTCGTCTTCAGCTGGCGGCGCGGGGAAGCGAATCCACACCAGGGCGAGAATTGCGACGAAGCCAACGAGCGCCATCGTGGCCAGGCTGATGAAGCCGAACTCGCGGAACCACACCGCCGTGCACGACGGCCCTGACAGATCGCACGATCCCGTGTCGAGCGACGGCCGCCACTCGATCAGGTTGTGATACGCCGCGATGCCGGCGCCGATCACGGCGATGGGAGTGACGTACCACCGCACGTCGGGGTCGCGACGGATGGCTCCGACGAACAGGATCGCCGCCAACGGATACATCGCGATGCGCTGGAACCAGCACAGGCGACACGGCACATAGCCGGCAACTTCGGAGAAGTACAAGCTCCCGAGGGTGGCCGTCGCAGCGACCAGAAACGCCAACCACACGCCCGCATCGGTGATCGAACGGCCCAGTGCGACGGCCGCAGCGTTGCCCATCCCGGCAGCGACGCGCAGCACGACGAGCAAGATCACACCACCCATCGCCACCAGCGTGAGCAGCGCGAAGAACAGCTGCCAAGTGTCGGTTGTCACCAAGCCCAATTATGGCGGGCAGCACACGCTCGCTCGTAGCGCGTCGGCCCACTACCGTCGGCGCCACATGACGTCCATGGTCACTGCCGTGCCTGCCGCTGACACGGCGAACGCGGTGGTTCGCGAGCTGCGGGCGACGCGGTTGCAGCGCCGGCTCGGCGACACCGAGTGGTTCGACGTCGCCTACCGCGCGTATCTGTTCGCCCTCGGGGGCCTGATCGCCACCGTCGTCGTGTCCGATGCCATCCGCAGCCAACTCACCGACGAGATCGATGCGGCGGTGCTCGTCGATCGAGGTCCGGCGATCGTCGGCTTGCTGGTCGCGGCAGCAATCGCCGCCGGCGTGCGCAGCGGTGCCGACGGCGGACCGGTGGCGGTCGAGGCTGCCGATGTCCGCCACCTGCTGCTCGCACCGGTCGCCCGCTCGACAGTGCTCCGGACACCGACGGCACAACGAATGCGCTCTGTTGCATTCGCCGGCGCGGTAGTCGGCGGCGCCGTGGGCCAGTTCGTCGCCATCGAGCAGCCCGGCTCACGCGCCGCGTGGGGCGCCGCCGGAGCACTCGCCGGAGCGGCGACCGGCGCCGTCTTCGTCGCCTGCGCCGTGCTTTGTCACTCCGTGCGACTCCGCCGACCAGCAGCGACCGTCACGGCAGGCGCACTGCTCGGATGGCAGGTCCTCGCGGCGTACACCGCGTGGGTCGATGGCGACCCGCAGGTCATCGGCCCGTGCGACACGATCGGCGCCGTCGCGTTGTGGGGAGTCGAAGCCAACGCGTTCGATGCGTTGGGTTTGGTCGCCGCGGTGGCGCTCGTACTGAGCGCGCTGCTCCGCTGTGGTCGCCTGCGCATCGAAGCACTGGTTCGCCGCGCCGACCTGGTGAGCCAGCTGCGGTTCGCGGCAACCACGCAGGACCTGCGCACCGTGGTGCTACTGCGGCGACAACTGCGCGCCGAGACGATGCGCCAGCGTCCGTGGGGCGGGGTCGGCCGCCGACGTCGCGTCGGATCGGCCGCGCATGCGGTGTGGCTGCGTGGCCTGCATTCGATTCGGCGCTTCCCCGCCGCCAGACTGATGCGCATCGCCGGGCTGGCCATCGTCGGCGGTATCGCCGCAGTCGTCGCCTACGAACGTGCCCCGATCGCCGTGCTCGTCACGGTCGCAGCTGCGTTCGTCGTCGCTCTCGAAGTGCTCGAGCCGCTCGCGCAGGAGATCGACCACCCGGACCTCACCGACCGCCTCGGCGTCGACGCCAGCTGGCTGTATGGGCATCAACTCGTCGCACCAGCCGGTCTGCTGGCCGCGGCGGCGCTCCTCGGCGCTGCTGCTGCCGCAGTAGCCGCACCCTCGCTTGCGGTCGGAGCGTTGGCGCTTGCGCTCCCGACAGCAGCGGTGGGGGCGGTCGGGCCACTGGTGGCCACGGTCACCGACGCGGCACGCCCGGCCGCGATCCGGGCAACGACGCTGACCGCGGCCTCACGCGGCGACAATGAACTTCTCGTTCCCCCGGAGTTCGCCGGCTTCTCCACGGCGATCCGCACCCTGCTGCCGATGGCCTTAAGCGCCGCCGCGGCGGTACCCGTACTCGCATCGCGCGCCGATCCCAGCGTGGCGACGGCGAGCCGGGTCGCCGTCGGTGCGGTCCTCTATGTGGCGGCCGCCATCGTGTGGATTCGGCGACGCGATGCGTGGGGTCTGGCCATCCGCAACTTCTTCGCCAGAGGGCGGGCATCAACATGAGTGCGATCGTGATCAAGCAACTCGCTAAGCGGTACCACGACAGCCCAGCGCTGGGCCCACTCGACTTGCGAGTCGACACGGGAGAGCGGGTCACGCTCGTCGGCCACAACGGCTCGGGCAAGACCACGTTGCTGCGTATGCTCACCGGCTTGCTCGACGCCACCGCCGGCGAGGCGACGATCGGTGGTCACGACCCTGCGTCGATCGAGGCCCGTAGCGCCGTGTCGTACATCGCGGACCGACCGGTGTTCTACGACGACTTGTCGGTGTGGGAGCACGTCGAATACATCTCGCGCTTGCACGGCACTCAGGACTGGGAGCAGCGTGGCATCGAACTACTCGACGACATCGGACTCCATGACCGGATCGACGACCTCCCGGTGACGTTCAGTCGTGGTCTCCAGCAACGGGCCGCAATCGCGCTCGCCCTGTGCCGACCGTTCGACGTGTTGTTCGTCGATGAGCCGTTCGTCGGTCTCGATCGGCGTGGTCGCACGGCGCTCCTCGACCGTCTCGACAGCGCCCACGCCGACGGGGCGACGATCGTGGTCGCCACCCACGACCCCGAGGCGATCGGGCGAGCGCATCGGCTCGTCGTGTTGCGCGATGGACAGGTCATCCACGACGGTGCGGTCAACGGTCTCGACCTCGACGCAGCCCTTGACCGGGAGTCGTCAGATCGCCCGGCGAGCGACGGTCCGGACGACGACGAGAACGGTCACGGCGAGGCCACCGAGTGAACCCGGATGATCCGGCTGTTGTCCAGATGGTCGTCTAGCATTCCCGCCATGCAGGAGTTCTCTTCGGTCACCGCGTCGGCGTACGACGCGGACGCGCTCACCCCTTTGTTGTCGGAGAAGGCGGCGGAAGGCTGGGAAGTCATCTCCATTGTGTCAGCGGGCACGAACATCGTCGCCTACCTGCAGCGCGGCGACGCAGCAGCGCCGGCACCGACACCGGCGTCGCCGGCGGTAGAGGAGCCGGTCGACGACGCACCCGCGCAGGAACTAGCCGCAGCCGAGACCCCGGCGCCCGTCGATGAACCGAGTGGCTGGGCGCAGGCACCGGGCGGCGCTGCCGACGCCAGCACCGCCGATGCCGATGATGCAGATGGCGCCGGTGCCGCCGCGGCGGCCGCGACCGCGACCGAGTCCACGGTGCCTGCCGCCGAGCCGGTCGTTGCGCCCGCCAGCGAGCCCGCAGTTGCCGCCGAGCCGGCCGCCGTGACCGCCCCGCAAGAAGAGTCGACGGTGCCAGCGGGCTGGTACGCGGATCCATCCGGTCGCTACGAGCTGCGCTACTGGGACGGCAGCGCGTGGACCGAGCACGTGTCGCGAGCCGGACAGCAGTTCACCGATCCGCCGGTCGCCTGACCGACCACGGCAACCAACTCGTACCCCGAGATCCAGGCCCAACGTCGCTCGCCGGGCGCACTGCTGGGTCCGTAGCCTGAGCAGCGATGCGCGCTACTTCGATCGGCCACGCAGGCATTCTCATCGACACCGTCGCGGGATCGATCGTCTGCGATCCGTGGTTCCACCCAGCGTTCTTCGC
>JBCDFR010000033.1:0-43491 GCA_039177505.1 Actinomycetota bacterium
CCTTCGCCGAGGTCGAACAGAAGATCCAGGCGCGCTACGCCAAGGCCACCGCGTCGGCCGAACTGCAAGACACGACGGTCGAGAGCCGCGTGCTCGAGGTCGAACAGGCCACGGCCAACATCGCTGCGCAGTCGCGGCTGTCTGAACTCCGTGCCGAACTCGGCCTCGGCGGCGCCGAGACCCCGGCCGTCGAGCCGGGCACCGCCGCTGGCGAAGAACAGCAAGCCACCTGCTGACCTGCCGCGCTGCGACAGTTGGTGCCCGGCACCAACTGTCGCAGCGCTAGAGATCCAGCACGACGAGGTGGTCGCGGTGGATTACCTCGTGGACCATGCCATCGGGCAAGTCGCTGGTCCGCCGTCCGAGCACAGCTCGCAGACCTGCGGCGTCGACCGCCACCATGCCGCGGGCGAAGGTCCGTCCGCCGGGTCCGACGACTTCGACGGTGTCTCCGCTCAGGAAATCTCCGCGGGCCTCGACGATGCCCGCCGGCAGCAGGCTGCGCGGATGTTCGGTCAGTGCGCGCACCGCACCTGCGTCGACGTGCACGGAACCAGCGGCGTCGGCGGCGAAGGCAATCCACAGCTTCCGGGCGGACAGCACCCGGTCGTGAGACTCGAACGTGGTCCCGACGAGTTCGTCGCTGACCGCGCCGGCAAGCACGTCGGGTCGCGCCGCACGTGCGATCACGCAGCGAATGCCCGACCACGACGCCATACGGGCAGCGATGAGCTTGCTGGCCATCCCACCGCTGCCACGCCCCGACCCGCCACGACTCGCAGCCGCCGTCAGGGACAACAGCGGGTCATCGGTCACAACTAGGGGCACCAGCGTGGCCTCCGGGTCGCGTCGGGGATCACCGGTGTAGACGCCATCGGTGTCAGTGAGCAGTACGAGCACATCGGCGTGCAGGCTGTGCGCGACGAGCGCGGCGAGACGGTCGTTGTCACCGAATCGAAGCTCCTCGTTGGCGATGGCGTCGTTCTCGTTCACGAGCGGCACGCAGCCGAGTTCGAGCAGCCGGTCGAGTGTCGAACGGGCGTGCAGGTACTGAGCCCGATCGAAGAAGTCGTGGGGGTCGAGCAACACCTGAGCGCCGACGAGTCCGTGGCGGTCGAACTCGGCGTTGTATGCGTTGACCAGCCGGCTCTGCCCTGCGGCCGACACCGCCTGCAGGGTGCGCATATCGCTCGGTCGATGATCGAACCCCAAAGCGGCGACACCTGCAGCGACCGCGCCTGACGACACGACCACGACCTCGTCGCCTGCAGCGATGAGCGCCGCTACCTCGGTGGACAACTTGGCGATCGCCTCAGGACGGATCCGACCGCCGTCGTCGGTGATCGACGCCGTCCCGATTTTGGCGACGACACGCATCAGGTACCGGGCTGGTAGTCGAAGCTGAATTCGCCGATCCAGATCACGTCGCCTTCCTCGGCCCCCGCACGCGTCAAGAGGCGCGGAACACCGAGTCGTTCGAGCCGCTGGTCGATGTACGCCAACGCCTCGGGCGTCGTCACGTCGTTCAGCGCAACAGCACGCTCGACGTCGCGACCGGCGATGCGGTACTCCCCGTCCGCAACGCGTTCGACGATAGCGCCGACCGGCTCGGGGCGGAGCACGATCACACTCGGATCCGGTTGTTCGTCGGCGCGCCGGGCCTCATCGACGAGTGACGCCAACTGCCCGACGATCGGCCGAACACCGTCGCCGGTGACCGCCGACATCACCGGGCCGTCCCATCCGAGCGCAGCGACGTCCTCGGGACGGATCACGTCGGCTTTCGTGCCGACGGCCAACCGGGGGCGTTCGAGGAGGTCGGGCTGATATTCCCCGAGCTCATGCAACAGCACGTCGAGTTGCTCCTGCGGCGGTGTCGGTTCGATCGGCGCCAGGTCGACGAGCAGGCACAACACTCGCGCCCGTTCGACGTGGCGCAGGAACTGGTGACCAAGACCCTTGCCATCGCTGGCTCCTTCGATCAGACCGGGGATATCCGCGACGACGAAGTTGGTGTCGTCGTCGAGCGACACCACCCCGAGGTTCGGCTCCAGGGTGGTGAACGGATAGTCGGCGATCTTCGGCTTCGCCGCAGAGATCACCGAGATCAACGTCGACTTCCCGACGTTGGGGAAGCCGACCAGCGCAACGTCGGCCATCAGCTTGAGCTCGAGTTTGAGCCACCGCTCTTCGCCGTGTTCACCTTGCTCGGCGAACTTCGGTGCCCGACGCTGATTCGAGAGAAATCGGTGATTGCCGCGGCCACCGCGTCCACCGGCCGCCGCCTGCCATCGATCACCTTGGCCGTTCAGCTCGGCTAGACGCTCGCCGGAGTACATGTCGTAGGCAACGGTGCCGATCGGTACACGAATGTCGAGCGACTCGCCGGTGCGCCCATGCAGGTCTTTGCCCTTGCCGTGGGCACCATTGGTCGCACGACGATGCGGGTGGTCGCGAAACGCGAGGAGCGACGACACGTTGTGGTCGGCGACGAGCCACACGTCACCGCCGGCGCCGCCGTCACCGCCGTTCGGTCCGCCCATCGCCACCGGCCCCTCTCGACGGAAGCTCACGCATCCCGCGCCGCCGTCGCCTCCGCGAACGTTCAGTTGGCATTCGTCGACAAATTGCGACACGTCCGGGAGGCTAATCCCGCTGAACCCGCTCGCTCTCGGAGGAACCGCGCCATTCACGAGCGACGCCGTAACGTCTGTGTCCATGGAGAGCGCAGCGACCGAGCGGGCACGCCGCTGGGCATCGACAATGGAAGGCCATACCGCCGTCGACGACCTCGTTGTCGCCCACGATGACTCGATCGCCCACACCGGATCAGTGGCACCAATCGACCGAGTTGAACGTGAGTCGCTCGAGGCCAGTGCGCTCGCACCCAACGCGACTCGTGCGTCGGGCGCAGGAGCCCGCCGGATTGAGGAGGCGCCCGATCCCTTCCGGACCTGCTTTGAACGCGACCGCGACCGCATTCTGCACGACTCCGCATTTCGTCGGCTGGCTGGTAAGACGCAGGTGTTCGTGTTTCCCGATGACCATCAGCGCACCCGAATGAGCCACGCACTCGAGGTGGCCCAAGTCGGACGATCGATCGCAACTGCCTTACGACTCAACGTCCCGCTCGTCGAAGCGATGGCCCTCGGTCACGACTGTGGTCACGGCCCCGGCGGACACGCGAGCGAAGATGCGCTGTCGCCGTTCATCGACGAGGGTTTCGATCACGCGCCGTGGGGAGCCGACGTCACATTGCGGCCGCTCAACTTGTGCGCGGAGACCCTCGACGGCATCCGTAACCACTCCTGGAGCCTCCCGGCGCCGGCCACCCCCGAGGGCGAGGTGGTCTCGTGGGCCGACCGGATTGCGTATGTCTGTCACGACTTCGAAGATGCCGTTGCTGCGGGCATCGTCGCCACCGAGATGCTGCCCGACATCGTCGTGGAGCGATGCGGTCGGGACCGGTCGTCTCAGCTGGGCGCGTTGATCCGCGCAGTCATCCGGGCCAGTGCCCGGGCGTCGCGCATCGGCATGGCCCCCGACGATGCTGCCGCGCTCGCCGCATTTCGTCAGTTCAACTACGAGCACGTCTACCTGCGGCCGGCCAGCCGGCGCCAGGCCGACTCGGTCATCGCCATGCTGCGCGCCCTGGTGGAGTTCTTCGCCGACCGACCACACGCGATCCCCGTTCCCACCGCAGGCGCCGCCCTGGGGGTCGACGACAGCGCCGCCGACATGGTCGACGCCGACTCGACAGACGCGTATCGCGTCGCCGTTGCGTACGTCGGGGGGATGACCGATCGTTTCGCCTGCCAGCAGGCGTTGACGCATCTCGCTTGGGACCCGGCACGCCTTCCGAAGGGCATCGGGACCTGACGTCCACCGTGTGATTCGGGTCAGCCGCCGCGCAGCACTGTGCGCAATTCCGCCGCCGGTGTCGGCTCGGAGAGCAACGCGCCGTCGATCCGATCGTCGGGGCCGATGAGCAGCCGTCCCTGCTGATTGACGACCGCCGTGAACGGGAACTCCTCGCTGTCACCGACGACCAGGAACCAGAACCCGACATCGCCGATCTCGTGCGGCAACATCCCGTTCACGACGATCGGCGTGCCGTCGAGCAGTGCGTCTTCTTGCTCGACGAGCACGAAGTCGCCGGCATCGCCCTGGTAGACCTCGGCGACCTGGAGTTCGTAGAGCCGCGTTACTACCCCAGACTCCGGATCTGCGGGATCGGTGATCCGTCGACCGTCGTCGGCAGCGACGATGGTGCCCTCGACGATCACGTCCGATGCGGCGGCCATCTCGCCGATCGAGGAGAACTCGGGCCCAGAAGCGGTGACCGATTCGCGCGTAGGGTCGTCGCCTCCCCCACGGATCGCGATCACGGCAAAGAACGCAACACCGATCAATAGGACTGCGGGAACGACCCAGCTGCTTCGCACGTTCATGGGCGGTCGAGAACATACGCGGATGCAGGCGCAAATCTCGACAGCGCGGCAAGGTTGACCGTCGGGTCGACCCAGCGAGCCGCGAGACGACCGTTCCAGGCGACGAAGGCATCGGCTCGGACCTCGACGTCGCGACCGAGCCGATCGCGGTAGTGGGCCGCAATGAGGTGGCCGGTTGCCAGGATCAAGTCTGCGCGCACGACTGCTGAAGCTGCCTGCCAATCGGTCAGAACGGTCTCGGCGGCGACGCGTTCGGTGGCGCCGGTGAGCGTGTCGGTCACGTTGAAGCGGACGTGACTCGCTCGCTCGGTGAGCATTACTCTCCACGAGAGGAGATACCCGTCGTCGTTCCACCGTACGTTCCCCTCAGCCACATAGTGCCGCAGCGGGAGCATGAGGTTGAGCGCTGCCATCGCTACGAACACACCGAATACAACGCGCCCCACGGGCCGTCGCTTCGTTCGAGCGGGCTCGACCGTGACCGGTGCAAGTGAGGTTGTCGGCTCGACTGCGAGCACAGAGCGCACCCGTCGGGCCAGTTCGTGGGGCCAGGACGGTGAGAAGAAGATCGGCGTCAACAGGATCATGACCGCCGGGAACATGCCGATCTGAAACAGCGCTGCCGTGGCGACATGGAAGACCACCAGGGCGATGTACGCAATTGGCCGACTTCGACGCCACAACAGCCAGCCGACGATGGTGAGGTCGAACAACGCGCCAGCCCAACTCAGCCCCAAACCGACGAACGGCTCGTCCAGGATCGGTCCGATCAGTGGCCGATCCGTGCGCGCCGCGAGCCAGGTCGACAAGGGTTCGCCGCGCAGCAGCCAGTCCTCGTTGAGTTTGGCCAGCCCGGCGAACACGTAGACCACCGCCAGCTGCCCGCGCATCGCAAGAACGCTGACCCACGCGACCGCGCCCTCCCTCGGCGTCGGCACTACGGCGAGCACCACGGCCGCCAGGCTGATGAACCAGTAGTGGTTGAGGTACAAGGCGGCATCGATGAGTTCGGTGTAGGTGAAGGCAATGGCAAACATGGCCGCGGCCACTCGGGTACGCCACCCCGCAGCGATCGCCACGCCGAGCCCAGCCAGGCCGAGAACAACGGCATACATGGCCGGAGCTGGGAGAGGTCGAACCCATTCGAGGCCGGGGTACGTCAGGTGCACATCCGGGGCCAGGTAGAACTCCTCGACCCAGCCACGCGCCAAGAATCGCACCTGGCCGATCACCACGAGCGCGCCAAAAGCCCAGCGAAACGCAACATACGACGCCGATGGGACGGGACGGCCCAGCTGTTCTCGCCAACCGGTTGGCGCTCTCGCCTGGCGCAACGTCGGGCCAGCTGTGGCGTCTACGAGGTCTGACCCATTGGGCCCTGGCCGCTCAGCCGTCGCCGTCGGCATCGGAGAACTGCACCGCAAGACCCAACGCACTCACGACGTTGGTCGTAATCGTGACCTCGACGTCCATCAAGTTGGCATCGCTCGGATCCTCGATCGCTGCCGTGAGTCGCTCGGCGAGTTGTACAGCGACGTCGTCGTCGAGCAGCGGAGCGATCCCAGCCGCCGTGTCGGTGCCGTCGCCGACCATCGCCCACTCGATTCCACGCAGCGTTGCGTCGGCGACGGCGGCATCGGTCTCGTTGCGCAGTGCAGCCAGCGCAAACAGCGATTCGTTGACCATCAGCTCGATGGCCTCATTCGCTGCCGCATCGTCGGCACCAAGCATGGGCCCATAGTCGGCCCAATCTCCAGCGAGCGCGTCGGCCTCGATGCGTACGAGTTCGGCGTTCGCCAAGACGAACTCGCAGGCGCGCTCGTCGAGCGTCGCGCTGAGGACCGAATCGATGGCTCCGAGCCCGCGTTGGTCGGCGCCGTAGAGGTCACGCAACGCAGCGGCGTCGATCGGCTCACCATTGTCGAGCAACTCCTCGATCTCCGCCCGTTCGACGTCGGAGTCGACGACAAAACGGGAACGCCGGTCCATCACGGGCCCGAACCACCATGGATTGAGATACGTCCATGCGTCACGGCTCGACGCGACGGCTGACGACACATCGGCGACCTCCCCATTCCCTCCGGCACACAACTGCTCGGTCGCAACGTCGAGTGCTCGCGCCTGCTCGGCGAACACGGACCAGTCTGCCGGCACAACGCCGTCGGTCATGGCAGCAACGGTGCCGCCACGTCTCGGGGCATCGTCGCTGCATGCCACCGCACCGAGCACAAGCGCGCCAATCAACAACATCGGTCGGCTGCGTGTCATCTCGACTCCAAGAACTTGACCAGTGCGTCTCTGTCGTCGGGGTCCGCGGCGCGGAACTGCTCCATCGCCGCTGCAGCCTCGCCCCCGTGCCACAGAATGGCTTCTTCGATCGTTCGCGCCCGCCCGTCGTGGAGGAGGAAGAGCTCGCCATTCACTGCTTCGAGTAGGCCCAATCCCCAGAGCGGCGCGGTTCGCCACTCGGTACCCGACGCCGAGAAGTCCGGACGACCGTCAGCCAGGCCCTCGCCCATGTCGTGGAGTAAGAGGTCGGTGTAGGGATGGATCGTCTGGTCGCTCAACGCCACGATTCCGACCTCTTCCAACGGACCCGTCTGGTGCGTCGGAGTGTGACACGATGAGCACCCATACACCTCGAATAGTTCGGCGCCTCGCCGCACGTCGGCGTCGTCGGCGCCGCGAGCCACTGGCACCGCCAAGGTGCGCGTGTAGAACGTGACGCTGCCGAGGCGTGAGTCGGTGACTTCAGGTTCGCCACCGTTCGGAGCGTCGAGGCACTCCGGCTGTGCCGAGGTACAGCTCTCCTCGGGCGCCAGCGACGAGGTGATGCCCATGTCGCCGCGGAACGCATCGGCGGATTGAGCACGCACCGTCGCCGCATTCGCTTTCCAGCCGAACCGACCGAGTTCGGTCGTCTCCGTTGCTGGGTTCCAGACCTCGTTGACCCTTCCCGAGATCCCGTTCCCGGTTGTGTCGTCGGGATCCGCCGCCGCTCGAATCATCTCTTCCGGGATCGCTTCGAGCAGTCCCATACCGATCACCTGCGGTGCCAAGCGCGGCGAGACCATGATGTCGTCGCCGAGCGGCCCGAAATCGCCCTCCACCTCGTACGTCGGAGCGCGCAACACATACTCGGTCCCATCGCCGTACTGCCCGACGACGTCCTCGTAGGTCACGACCAGCTCGCCCTCGACCGGCACCCCGAGAATCGCCCGATCCTGCAGCTGGTCGCCATAAACCGGGTGTGGGTTCGGCCCGCCGTTGTCCGATTCACCGGGGATCGATAGCCGCAGAAGTAGCCCCAGCTCACCGTCGCCGGTCGACGCCGGCGTCCCTCTGCCATCACGGAGATGGCACGACGCACACGCCTGGGCATTGAACATCGGACCGAGTCCGTCGCGGGCATCGGTCGAGGCAGGTGCAGTCACCCAGTTCTGGGTGAAGAACGAGTCGCCGATCTCGAACACGCGGCGCTCGTCGTTAGTCAGCGTTGGCGCAGGAAAACCGAACGCCCGCGATCCGGTGTCGGCGACGTCCCGACTGGTGTCGCCACCGAGCAGCTCCGGAACGGCGTCGCCCCCGCCGCACGCGGCGACAGCGACGAGCGCGACAGCCCCGAGAGCGACCCGGCTTGCGAAGGAGGGTCTCATCTAGCGGTCGCTGAGGAGTGATTCCTCGGACTCAGGTGACGTTGATCGATAGCCCCAGTGCGCTGGCGGCGGAGACGATCGTCGGCGTCTGATCTTCGAGGAAGGTGATCGCCGTCAAGATCGACTGGCGCCCAGGATCGGTGTCGGGGACGCCGTCGCGGAGGTGCTGGTCGAATGGCGCCGGGATTTCTGTTGTCGCGGTGACGCTCTGGCTGACCTGCGCCTCGAGTTCCTCGGCAAGGTCGCTGTCGGTGTCGGCGATCAGGTCGAGGATGCTCGGGCCGTCGGAACCTCCCGGGTACTCGCCGGTCAGCACCATCTGAATGCCGGTCGCATTGGCGATGATGTCGTTGGTGGTGTTGTCGGCGAAGCACGAGTGCTCGTCCTCCTGGGACCGCTCGCTGTACGCGACGTTCATCCGCTCGCCAGCGAGCTCGCCGCGGCTGAGTTCACCGATCCCGGTGAAGATGTCGGTCAGCGCTTCCTCAGAAGACTTGGTGGTGAACTCCTCATAATAGTTTCCACCGGCTTGGGGGTCCCATGCGTCGACGAGCTGGCCAAGGTGCACGAGGAGCAAGTCGGACACTTCGGTGAGGTACGTCCCGCGACGGTCCGCGTTGTCGGCGTCGACATAGTCAGAGGCCGGTCGCGCCCCGGGCCCGTCGTCGTCGAGGTCCTGTCCCCACAGCAGGAACTCGATCGCGTGCCAACCGGTCGAGATGTTGGTCTCGCCTCCAGCTTCGTTGAGGTCCGTCAGCAGCGCTGCGTCGATAGTCGGATACGTGTCCGGATCGTTCACGATGCCAGCCGACAGATTGCCTTCGACGTAGTCGATGTAGGCCTCGTCCATCGGCCATGCGTTGAGCAATCCCTCGGGTCCGTCCTCTTCGTTGTCGATCGGTCCACCGTAGAAGCGGAACGCCTCGGTCACCCCGTAGTCGTCACGCGCCGCCAACCACGCATCCTTGGCCGTCTGCATCGTCTCTTCGGTTGGATCGGCGACGAACGAGTCGATCGCCTCGTCGAGGGAAGTCGCCGATTCGAGGCTCGCTGTGTACGAAGCGTGTACGCCTTGTGCGTAGGTCTCGACGGCATCCTCCTGACTGACCGACGATGAATCGTCGTCGCCGCACGAGGCGAGCACGAGGACCGTCGCAACGGCCGGGGCAAGGACTCTTGAGGGTTTCACGGGCGGTGATGATAGGACTACCTAATAGACAGATGAAAGTCTTTGTGAAGAAAGATCTGCACTATCCCTAACTCACGAAGCGCGTCTCACACATGAGTAGCCTTCCGCCGTGCAGCGCTTTGAACGCCAACTCAGTGTTCCCGGCGGCGAGGTCACGGCGTGGCGGATCGACCCGGACGCACCGGCTGACCGCACCCCGATGCTCTTCGTGCACGGGGGCCCTGGCGGGAATTGCGACGGGTTCGCCGTGTTCGAACAGCTGGCCGACGAACGTCCGGTGGTGATGTGGGACCAGCTCGGTTCACGTCGATCGACGTGGTCGGGCACAGCAGACGAGCTCTGGACCCGCGACCGGTTCTGCGCCGAGGTCGATGCGGTACGGGCGGCGCACGACCTCGATGAGGTCGTCCTCTACGGCCACTCGTGGGGTGGCTGGCTGTCCATCGACTACCTCAGTCGCCAACCCGACGGGGTTGCCGGTGCCGTGTTGTCGAGCACGTCGGCCAGCTACTCGTCGTTCCAGGCATCGATCGATCGGCGAATCGCCGAGCTCGCGGCCCCGATGCGCGATGCGGTGGCCCGCCAACGCGCCGGAGGTTCGCTCGACGACCCCGACTATCACGGCGCTGCGCTCGAGTTCTATCGACGGTTCGTCGTCCGCCACGTCCCCGGGGACGCGGTCGCCGAACAAGTGCTCGAGCGGCAGCGTTCGTCGGAGGTCTTCCGCCACATGCAGGGCGCCGACGAGCTCCACGCCGACGGAGCCTTGGCGTCCTGGTCGAGAGTCGCCGACTTACCGACGATCGACACGCCCGCGCTGGTCACGGTCGGCCGTTTCGACCACCTCGACGAACACTGCGCTGCCGAGATCGCCGACGGACTAGCGAACGCAGAGCTCGTGCTGTTCGAGGCCAGTTCGCACTGCTCACACCTCGAGCAGCCCGGCGATGTCGTCGCCGCCGTTCGCCAATTTGCTGCTGCGCTCGACGAGCGCCTGCTGCCGCCCGAGCATCCGGCGCGGTGACGTCAGAAACGGCGCTGCATCCAAACTGAGCTGATGCGTACGCCGTTCTTTGCTGCGTACTCATCGAACACACCGATCCGTTCGAAGCCGAATCGTTCGTGGAGCCTCACGGACGCGTCGTTCGGCAATGCGATACCGACGACGGCGCGATGCACTGGTTCGTGCTCGAGCTCGGCGATGAGGCGTTCGTAGAGCGCCGAGCCAGCGCCACGGCCGTGGGCCATCGAGGCGATGTAGACGCTGAACTCGACGGTCTCGTCGAAGGCCGAATGGGATCGGTACGGCGAGCTACAGACGTAGCCGACCACCTCACCATCGTCGACCGCAACCATCAGTCGGTGCGGACCGGTCGCGCTGAACGTCGCCATCCAGGCCCGCCGATGCTCAGCGGTCATCGGGCTCGTGTCGAAGGTCGCGAAGCCCCGTTCGACGAAGTACGAGTAGATCGCGTCAATCGCCGGCGCATCGTCGTCACGAGCCGCACGAACGTCCACGGCAGGACCGTAGCCAGTCCCTGACAGCTGGTTCTCAGCCCGACGTTGGACAAGATGTTCAGCAGTCCTAACATCCCGCCGTGCTCGCAAACTCCCTCTGCCGTCATCGTCGACCGCGCCGCCGCCTGGGCGGTCTGGTGCTCATCGCCGCCCTCGTCGGAGGGACCGCCTGTAGCGGAGACTCAGACAGCGCCGAGTCGTCATCGCCGACGACGTCGGGCACCATCACCGTCACCCCCACCACCGACGATACGACTCCGGCTACCACCGATGGATCGGTGTCGTCGGACCCGACCGCGCCGCCGTCCAGCAACACGGTCGACACCACCACCCCGGCAACGACGGCAGCCGTGTTCCCGCGCAGCGTCGATGACGCCCTCGGCACCGTCGACATCGAGGCCGCCCCGCAGACGGTGGTGGTGCTCGACCAGAGCCTCCTGGACGCCGCCTTCGCGCTGGGTCTCGAGGTCGTCGGCTACACGACGTTCATGGACCCCGATGGCGACATCGACGAGCTCTACGGTGACGCCCGAGACGAGTACGCGGCAACAGCGGAGTGGGTCGGCGATCTGACCTCGCCGAACCTCGAACGAATCGCCCAGATCGACCCCGACATGATCCTCACCTCGGCGGTACGACACCAGGACATCCGCGACGAGCTGAGCGCCATTGCACCGACGATCATGTCCGAGTCGGCCGGCGCCGGGTGGAAAGACACCATTCGACTCGTCGGCGAGGCCACCGGCACCGAAGCGCAAGCCGACGCAGCGCTGGCCGACTACGAGGCGCGGGCGAGCGCCCTCGGCGAGGCGATCGAGGTACAAGCCGGAGATCCACTCGTGTCAGTCATCCGTTTCGTCGACGTGATCCGGCTGTACAACCCGCTGAGCTTCAGCGGAACCGTGCTGACCGACGTGGGCCTCTCCCGCCCCGAGAGTCAGCGCAGCACCGACGACTTCATCACGATCATCAGCCCCGAAGAGATCGATCAAGCCGACGGTGACGTGCTGATCTACGCCGTCTTCGACAACGCCGAGGTCGAGGAGGGTGTCGGCCAGCTGCTCGCCAATCCGCTGTGGGAGACACTCGGAGCAGTGCAGAGCGACCAGGTCTACCGCGTCGCCGACAACGAGTGGATGAGTGGCGTCGGGCTGTTCGGCGCGGAAGCGATCCTGCGCGATCTCGCCGACATCTTCGGCGTCGACGCTGCGGGCTGACACGGCCGAGCGGACGCCAAACCGCGTCGCATACGCTGCCGAGCCGTGGGTCTCAGGTCGGCCTCTCGGGCCATGGTGAGCAACACGATGTCGCCCGCGACCGACGGCGCGATCGGCGGATCGATGCGACGGTCGATCGTCGCCAGTTCGGTCGGCAAGGTCGTCGAGCTCGTCACACTGGTCGCGCTGGCGACGATCGTGCCGCGCGTGCTGGGCCCGGCGGACTACGGACGATTCGCCGTCGTCCTCACCATCGTCACGATGGTGTCGCTGGCCCTCACCCTCGGTGGGCCGACGTTGATGACGCGCTACGTCCCGGCAGCGCCGCCCGACGAGCGTGTTCCATTGGCACTCGCACTCGGCGGGCGTCTGCTGGTCACGCGCGCTGTGATGCTGGTGATCGGTGCTGTCGCCGCGTTGACCGTGGCGGCGCTGACGTCGTTGTCACTCACCGACACCACGATCGCTGTCGCCGCGTCGACACTCCACGTGCTCGCCACGATTGCACTGCTCGTGTTGCTAGGACTCGGCGGGACGACGGCGTGGGCGTCTCGCTTCCCATTCCACAACGCCGTTCTCGTCATCGCTGCATTGGCGCTGTACCCCGTCGGCGGGGTCACCGCGTCGTTGATCGCGATCCTCATCGCCGCCGTCGCCACGGCGGTTGCGGCGGTGCTCGTCGCAGCCCCTGTGTTGCGGGCCCGCCCGACGGTCGATGTGGAGCTTCCGAGCGGCGCACTCCACTTCGGAGCGCTGCAGGCGGGTGGCGCGGCACTGATGCAGTACACCCACCGCGCCGGAGTGCTCGCCGTAGCGATCTTCGCCGGGTCGTCGATCGAAACCGGCTATGCCGCGCTGGCGATCGGGCTGGCGCTCGGCGCAACCTACGCCGTGCTGCAGGTGTTCACTGTCTCACTCCCCCATCTCACGTCGCGCGACCTCGACCGGGAAGGAACCGAACGCGCCGAGGCGCCGCTGCGCCGGCTGGCACTCGCCGCGACGGCGCTCCTCGTTCCGGCGCTCGCCGTCGCCGCACTGTTGCTCGACTGGCTGGTTCCGCCGATCTTCGGCGCCGACTATGAGGGCGCTGAAGCAGCGTTCGTGCCAGCCCTCGCGCTCGTCGCATTGGCCCCCCTGTACTCGCTGTATGTGCAGGTCGCTTCGATCCGCTTGCGTCCTCGCGTCGCCCTGGAGGCCGGCATCGCCGCCGCTGTCGTCTTCACGATCGTCGCCGTGACCACCACACCGGCGTGGGACGCAGTCGGCGGAACAACCGCCGCGTTGATCGGCTCAGCGAGCGCCGTGATCGTTGCGCTGGTGCGCATGCGGCCGATGGCATCGCTGCCACAAGTTGCAGCCACCTTCGGCGGGGTCGGCATCGTCGTCGTCGCCGGACTGATCGGCACATGACGTCGGCGCGCTCGATCAGTGTGGTCGTGCCCACCCGCGACCGGCCCCGTCAACTGGCGGCCTGCCTCGACGCGTTGTGTCGACAGCACCACGCAGCCACGGAGATCATCGTGGTCGACGACTGCTCCAGCGACGCACAGCAGGTCGAGTCGGTCGTCGCCCGCGTCACGCGGGCGAGGCTGGTGCTGGGCGCTGGACGCGGACCTGCGGCCGCCCGCAACCGCGGCGTGCAATCCGCACATGGCGACGTCATCTGCCTGACCGACGACGATTGCCGGCCCACCGAACAGTGGACCGCGCGCTTGGCAGCGCAGATCGATGGCGGCGCCGACGTCGTTGCCGGCGCCACACAGCCGTCGCCACCGGACGCGGTCGCCACGGTGGCTTCACAGATCATCACCAACGAGTTGCTCGCCGCATCGCTCGACGACGGCGGCACCACCGTTCGCTTCGCCCCGACGTGCAACCTCGCGATGACGCCATCGATCGCCGAACGTTTCCCATTCGACGAATCGTTCCCGCTCGCCGCCGGCGAAGACCGCGAGTGGTGCGACCGCGTCATCGCAGCCGGGCACACCATCAGCTACGACGGCGCGGCAACAGTCGCCCATCGACCCGAACTCACGGTGCGCACGTTCTGGCGCCAACAGGTGCGGTACGGGCGAGGCGCCGCCCATTGGCGCCGCCGCCACACCGGGGACTCCGACTGGCAACCCGTGCGCTTCTATCTGGACCTCGTACGAGCCGGCTTCACGGCAGGCATGCGTCCTGGCGTGCTGGTCGTCGGCGCCCAAGTCGCCACCGGCTATGGACTCCTCGCAGAGTCGATCGCGTCGGCGGCGCGCAATTGACGAGTGCCGACCGACAGCTACGGCACGAGCAGCGGCTCACCTGCCATGTCGGAGCGATCGACGCCGGTGACCGCAGCGACGGTGGCCGCGATGTCTTCGAGCTGAGGCCGACGACGAAGGTCGGCGTGGCGGGACGCTCCAGGCACCACCAGCGCCCACGCATCTCCTTCGGTGTGATTCCCCGACCGTCCGCTGCCGACGCCACGGCGCATCACGGTCCCGTAGCGCTCCGAGCGCACGCCGTCGAGTGCCGTCGCCGGCGTATCGGTCCAGCGCACCACAAGGTCCGGCAGCAGATGGGCACGGCTGCCGTGACCGAAGTGCTCACCGACGCGGGCCACACCGGCGACTGCTGCGCTGCCGTCGAGATCACGAAAGGTCATGAGGCCGTCAATGATCTCGTCCATCAGCGCTGGCGCATCTGCGGCGTCGACGATGCCGTCGCGTTCGCGACCGCGCAAGTTGAGGCGGATATAGCCCTGATTCTCTGCCGGATGGGCAAAGGCGCGCGTCGTCGACCAGTCGACCCCACGCATCTCCAACCGCGAGGTGAGGTTGAGCGCCACCCCCGCCGGCAACGCGCCAGCGACCGCAGCCCGAAACCCAGGTGGTACCGCAGCGCGCAACCACCAGATCGACGACGACTCCGATCGTTCCCGCTCGGGGCTGAGGATTCGATCGAGCATTTCGGGGAGCATGTCTGCACGGCTGGTGTTGATCTCCATCCCCACGGGTGAGATCACCATGAGGTCACCATCGGGCGGAAGCGCGTCGACGATGCGCCCGATCGCTCGATCGACTTCGGCGTACACGTCGTCGAGCGCCGTACCGAGAATCTGCGCCGCGTCGTCATCAAGCCCCGACGGGTCGATCTGCGAAAGATCCCAGAACTGGTGACCCGCGACGTGGGCTGCACAGAACGTGCTCCAGGCCAGATCCACTTCCTCGTCGCCGAGCAGCAGCGTGGTTGCGTCGGCCACGCGCCCCGGAGCAGCGAGCAGGCGGCGCCGCAAGCGGAGCATCTCGGCGGCACGATGCGCTCCGAACACCTCATCGACCGGTTCCGGCGCTCCGAACACCTTTTGCAACCGCCGCAACGATCCCGTCGGGCGGTCCCAGCTGCGCAGGACCACACGATCGTTGAGCTGCCAGCCGCATACGAGCGTCCCCGGCGGCTGCACCGTCGGTGGCCGGCTCTCGTAGGGGTCCACGGCGAGCGTCTTGACACCGTGAGGACCGAGCTGTTCCCAAATCGTCGGCGGCGCCTCGAAATGTTCCATGTAGTGGACCCGCTGCTCGGCCGGATCCCATTGGAACGGGTAGAACAACCCGTGCTCCTCGATAGGGATACCGCTGTAGAGCGTGTACTGCGCTCCGGCGGCAAACTGGGTCGCTGGCGCATGCAGCGCATGCTGCAGCCCTCGTTCACGCAACGCCGACAGCGTCGGCAATCGTCCGGCTGCGGCGAGTCGGTCGAGCGTTGATGCACTCGCTGCGTCGAACTGCAAAACGGTCAGCATGGCGGTCCTTCTCCCTCAACGAGCGCGCACGGCGTCGATCGTGTCCATGACGGCAACTCCATCAGCTCCGCTGCCGAGCCCAGTGCCGCCGAATGCCTGACCGCGGACCGCAACGGCGAACGCATCAACTTGACGACGGAGGGAGTCAGCGAGCACATCTCCACCCGACCTTCGCAACAACCGCCCCGTCACCGCGGCGATCAGCCCGCCGGCACGGTACGAACCGATGACTCGACCATTCGGACCGCGCACACTGAATTGTTCGGCATGAATACCGTTCGCCGCGACCTCGATGACAGCGCTCCCGCGCTCGAGCCGCAGCTCGAACCGCGCTCGCTCGTGGTCAACATCTGCGCGTACGACGTCGACGACGTTGTCGTCGGGTAACCAACGGGCCAAGTCCACGAGGTGCGGGCCGAGGTCGAGCAACGCGTCGTCGGTGACCACCACCGGCGACCAACTCGCTCGGCGGTACGAGAGACGCAACTCTGCTCGATACCCCTCGACACCGACCGCGCTCGCACGCAGCGCCGCGATCTCTGGCACGAACCGCCGGTTGAACCCGATCCACACCGCGTCACCCAGCGCGGCCACCTGGCGCGCTCCTGCACCGTCGATGGCCGGAGGCTTTTCAACCAGGACTGCGAGCCCAGCGGTCGCGGCGGTCTGCGCCGCAGCGACGTGTGTCTCCACCGGGCTCGCGACAACAACGCCGTCGAGGGCACCCGCCTCCACCATCTCGTCGACGTCGCCGAACGTCGCTGGCTCGCACTCCCCGCCCGTCGAGCCTCGCATGGCCGATTGGAGAGCCTTGGTGCGCTCCTCGGACGGATCGGCGACCGCCGCGAGCCAGCACTCCGTGCTGCGGGCGATCGCAGGGACATATCCGAGTTCGGCCAACCGTCCACACCCGACCAGGCCGAGCCGGAGCCGGGCGTCTGCGCCAGTCACGCAGCCGACCGCACGCCGTTGCGCCGATGATCGCCAGCGCGTATCGCCGCGCCGAGCCCTACCGGAACCGATGCGACCGCTGTCAGGTGGTGCACCGCGTGGAGCCCGACCCCTGCCGCGGCGCCGCTCCACCCGTGACGTCGAGCGGCAAGGGCGTAGAGGCGCCGGTTCACTGCAATCACCGCAATCACGGCGGCGATCGCGATCGGCGTGCGCCGCGCCACGAAGGCGGCGACGACTCCGACGGTGAGCGCGGCGCTCAACCGGTTGCGAACGTCGAGGTTGAGCGCCGATGACACCTGACGCTGACGAACCTGCAGTGCGACCCAGGGAACACCCCTGTGACGAAAGTCTGTGACCACCATCGACTTGACGGTCCAGCGTTTGTGGTGGGTCCCCTGGATCGACGGATCGAGGCGAATCGCTCCGCCAGCGGATCGCAAACGCACTCCGAACTCGATGTCCTCGATCGACGGGCACCGGTAGCGGCGTTCGTCGAATCCACCGATCCGCTCGAAGCTCCGCCGACGCACTGCGCCCAATCCAGTCCAGAACGTGTCGGCCGGGCCGGCTGCTTGGACGTGTGTGTGGTGGTGGAGAAGGTTGCGGAACGACGACACTCGGCTGCGGTGGGCCGGCTCGTCGTCGTAGGCGCCGAACACCGCATCGAGGTCTTCCTCGGCAAAGGCCTGACCGAGTCGCTCGAGTGCGTCGTGACGGACCACGACGTCGGAGTCGATGAATACAAAGATGTCGCCGGTCGCTCGCTGTGCTCCCAGGTTGCGCGCCGCCGCTGGCGGGAGAAGAGCTGGTTCGTCCACCACGATCACCTCGTGCGGCGGCGCGCTCGATGCGTGAATCGCCGTCAGACAGGCGGCGAGGGTGGCCGGCCGGTCAGTCGCCGGAACGATCACCGACAAACGCGGCGGCGTGGCCGGTAGTGAGTCGGCCATCACACTAATCGGTTCGGACATCGGCGGCACGATAGTGAAGTGCTCTCGTTGCATGCCAGTAGGCCGCCCTACCATCGAGGCGAGCGCCGTTCCGACGCGCGTCGGAACGTCGCCCTCCACGGTTGTCGCCAGGTCGTGCGTCAGCCAGCCGTCAGGCTGCCGACACGACCGCAACGTCGCCGGCGACGCGGACATGCACATCATCGCCATTCGCCCAACGTTCGCGCCCGTGCATACGCGCCTCGAGACGCGCCCCGCTCGGGAGCTGCACGCCGAGCAACACGTCGCCGCCCTGGAAAGAGCGCGAGACCACTCGTGCAGGGCAGCTCGGGATGCCATCGACATCGCTGGCCTCGGCCGTTGCCACAATCGCCTCCGGACGAACGATCACGTCGACTCGGCGGGTGCCGGAGAGCAGATCCGATCGGTGGCGCACACGGGCGGGCAATCGACCGAGTTCACAGTCGACGAAACCCTCCGACAGGTCACCGGGAACCACATTGGCGGCGCCCAGAAACTCCGCCACCCAGCGGGTCGCCGGCGTGTCGTAGATCTCCTCCGGTGCGCCCGTCTGCTCAACAGTGCCGTCGTGCATCACCACGATGCGGTCGGCGACGGCGAACGCCTCGTCCTGATCGTGGGTCACCAAGAGTGCGCTGGTTCCCGCCGAGCGCAGGATCTCGGCGACATCGGTTCGCAGACTCACGCGCAGCGCAGCGTCGAGTGACGCGAACGGTTCATCCAACAAGACAACGTCGGGCTCGATCGCCAGTGCGCGCGCCAGGGCGATGCGCTGACGCTCGCCCCCGGACAACTCGTGGGGGTGTGCGCCAGCGCGATCGGAGAGGCCGACGAGGTCGAGACATCGACTGGCGACGCCGGCGCTGGGCTTGCCGAATTCGATGTTCTCCGACACCGTCAGGTGCGGGAACAGGGCCCCGTCTTGGAACACCATGCCTACTCGCCGCTGATCGGGTTCGACCCAGGCGCCGTCCCCGGCAACCTGACGACCTCCGATCCACACCTCGCCTCCGTCGGGCTGTTCAAAACCCGCAACGACTCGCAACATGGTCGTCTTGCCTGATCCGCTCGGACCCAGCACAGCAACGATCTCGCCGTCCGCAACGTCGACCGAGGCATCGTCGACGGCAACAGTCGACCCGAATCGCTTGACGACGTGCTCGGCGGCGATCGCCGGAGGCGAAGCGCCCATCAGCGAGACGTTACCGCCCGATCTCGACCGCTATCCACGCACCGCATTGAGTTCGGGTGCCCTCACAACTAGATTTCGGGCTTCTAAAGCAGTCACTGCTCCGGGAACGCGGTACCCGGTCCCCACACGACCGCCACACACATGCCCTCCAAGACCCTCGGTTTCTTCGCCCGCCGACCCTGGGTGACCATCCTGATCCTCGTCGTCCCGATCGCCATCGTCGTCGTCCTCGCAGTAACACGCGACGACTCTGAAGCACTCGTGATCTACAACGGGCGGTCGCACTACGGCGACGAGCAGATCTTCCTCGACTTCGAGGAGGCCACCGGAATCGAGGTCGAGATCCGCGGCGGAACCTCTCCCGAGTTGTTCGAGCGTCTGCGGCGGGAGGGCGACGACACATCCGCCGACGTTTTTGTCACCACCGATCTCCCAAGCTTGTGGCGGGCGCAGGACGCGGGACTTCTGCAAGAGGTCTCGACACCAGCGCTCGTCGACAACGTTTCTCCGGAGCTCGCCGACGAGGCTGGCACTTGGTGGCCCTTGAGCACCCGGTTGCGAGTGCCGGTGATCTCGACCGAGCGCGTCGATGCGGGTTCGATCACGTCGTACGAGGACCTCGGCGACCCCGACTTCGCCGGTCGGACATGTCTACGGACGTCCAACAACGAGTACAACCAGTCCCTCGTTGCCGACATGATCGCCAAGCGCGGGTACGAGGAGACCGAAACGTTGTTGCGATCGTGGATGGCCAACGACCCCGAGATTCTCAACTCCGATGGAGAACTGCTCGCAGTGATGGCCGGCGGCGAGTGCGACGTCGGGCTCACCAACCACTACTACCTCGGTCGTGCGCTCGACGAGAACGCCGACTTTCCGGTGGCACCGGCGTGGCCCGATCAGGACGGCGCCGGTGCGCACGCCAACATCTCTGGCATTGCGGTGATCAACGGGACGAGCAAGCAAGACGACGCCATCGCACTCATCGAGTTCCTGACATCGGCGGACGCACAATCAGTCATCGTTGATCAAAACAGCGAGTTCGCAGCGAACCCCGAGGTGCCGCCGGCAGCGCACATCAGCGAGTGGGCAGATGTGGTCATCGATCCTGCGTCGAATCAGGCGGGCACGCTGTTCGAGGAAGCAATCGCCTTGATGGCCGAGGTCGGATGGCGGTAGCCGAAGTCGACGCACAGACTCGGCAAAACCCGGTCGGTACGACGTCGGCGACGCGCCGACGCGTACCCGGCTGGACGATCGTCGGGGTGGTCGTCGCGGCAGTGGTCGCTGGGCCATTGCTAGCGCTCCCATTGAGTTTCGTGGGGGGCGACTCGTTCTTCGAGCCGTTGGCCCGCACCGTGCTGCCCGTCGGGTTGCGTACCAGTGTGCTTCTCGGGGTGGGCGTCGGTCTCTGTACGTTCGTCGTCGGCACCAGCCTGGCGATCCTCGTGTCGTTCTACGACTTCCCTGGACGCAAAACACTCGATTGGGCGCTGGTGCTGCCACTGGCGATGCCGGCGTACGTCCTCGTGTTCGTTGTACTTGCGCAGTACGGCATCTCGACGCCGTTGCAGTCCAACCTGTTCGGCGCCGGCCTGCAGATCCCCGGCGTACGAACACCGCTGGGCGCCGTCGTGATCCTGTCGATGGTGCTCTACCCCTACGTCTACATCCTTGGGCGCAGCGCCTTCATGGGGCAGTCTCGTCAGTCGATCGAGGCCGCTCGAAGCCTCGGGTGTTCGTACGGTCGGGCCGTGTGGCGGGTCGCGGTACCCCTCGCCCGTCCGTCGCTCGCCGCCGGTGTCGTTCTCGCCGTGATGGAAGCGCTCGCCGACTTCGGTGCCGTGAACCTCCTCGGCGTCCAAGCGATGACCGCCGAGATCTACCGACTCTGGTTCGGAGCGTTCAACGAGGCGGCGGCGCTCCAACTGGCCACGGTACTGATCGGGTTGGCTCTGGTGCTCGTCGCCATCGAGCGACTCCTGCGCGGCCGCGCCCGCTACCACCAACAGCTCGGTCGCGGCGACGCGATCGAGCCACGGCGCCTCCACGGCTGGCGAGCGTTCGGGGCGGCCGTTCCGGGCGTTGCGCTACTGCTGGTGGTGTTCGCGCTGCCGGCCGTGCAGCTCGTCGCATGGTCGATCGAGTCCATCGTCGATGGCGGCGTGGCCAGCGGACTGGCGAGTCA
Source organism: Actinomycetota bacterium (assembly GCA_039177505.1). Lineage (GTDB taxonomy): Bacteria > Actinomycetota > Acidimicrobiia > Acidimicrobiales > Ilumatobacteraceae > JABSQH01. Next base: position 21,118 of record JBCDFR010000033.1, read on the forward strand.
AGCACGCAACAGCCTCCTGCTCGCGGTGTCTGCAGCAGCGCTCACGGTGCTCACGGCGACGATCGTCGTCTACGGACAACGCACGCGCCCGTCACGTCTCGGAAGTGGCGCCGCACGCATCGCGACCATGGGTTACGCCGTCCCCGGCACCGTGGTTGCAGTCGCCGTATTCGCTCCGTTGATCTGGATCGACCGACGATTGATCGACGTGGCCAACGGCCTGTTCGGCACGTCGATCGGTTTGGTGTTCACCGGCTCGATGCTCGGCCTCGTGATTGCCTACGTCATTCGTTTTCACACCCTCGCCTACTTTTCCGTCGAATCGCGAATGGGTCGCATCGAACCGAATCTCGACGACGCTGCGCAGTCGCTGGGCGCCGACCGCTCGAGGGTGCTCGCAGAGGTGCACCTACCGCTGTTGTGGCCTGGGATCCTCACCGGCGCCCTGCTGGTACTCGTCGATGTGATGAAAGAGCTCCCTGCTACAGCGCTGCTGCGCCCGCTCGGCGGCGACACACTCGCCATCGGCGTCTGGGAGGCCACCAAAGACTCGCGCTACGACGCCGCTGCGCTGCCCGCCCTGCTGATCGTTACCGTCGGCCTCGTACCGGTGATCCTCCTCGTTCGGCTCCTCCGGGGCGAGGGCTGGACCTCTGCTGGCGAACGAATCTGACATGAGCTCACCTGCACGACGGCGTTCTGGCGACGACTCGACGCGAGGCGACGACGCCACGGCGACACACTGCGACGACATCGTCGTGATCGGAGCCGGCCCAGCCGGCCTCACTGCCGCACACGAGCTGGCCAAGGCCGGTCGAACGTGTGAGATCCTGGAAGCAGACAACGTGGTGGGCGGCATCAGTCGCACCGTCGTCGTCGACGGGAACCGCTTCGACATCGGTGGCCACCGATTCTTCACCAAGGTCGCCGCAGTCGAAGACCGGTGGCGCGAGCTGCTCCCCGACGATCTGCTGATCCGCGAGCGCGCCAGCCGCATCTACTACCGCGGGAAGTTCTACGACTACCCGCTCCGGCCACTCAATGCACTGGCCAACCTCGGGCCCAGCGAAGCATTGCGGTGCGTCGCGTCGTATGGCCGCGCCCGCATCCCACAACTTGCGCGCCGAGGGCGGGACCCGCAGACCCTCGAGGACTACGTGGTCGCCAACTACGGGCGGCGCCTGTACGAACACTTTTTTCGGGCGTACACCACCAAGGTCTGGGGCGTCGACCCGGCGGCGCTATCGGCCGACTGGGGTGCGCAACGGATCAAGGGAATGTCGCTGTGGTCGGCAGTCTGGGAGCCGATGCGGGCGCGACTCGGCGGACGCCGCAGCCGCGATCAGCAGGTCGCCAGCCTGATCGAGGAGTTCCTGTACCCGCGCTTGGGTCCCGGGATGATGTGGGAGCGGTGTGCCGAAGTCGTCGAGGCGGCGGGCAGCAAGGTGCACTTCGAGTCACCGGTCACGCGAATCAGTCACGACAATGGCCGCGCGTTCGCCGTCGAGACGACCGACGAGACCGGAGCGGTGACCCGATACTCCGCCGACCAGGTGATCTCGTCGATGCCGCTCGCCCAACTCGTTGCGGCGATGGAGCCATCACCGCCCGACGACGTGCTCGACGCCGCGCGGCAGTTGGGATTCCGCGACTACCTGCTCGTGGCACTCGTGGTACCACGAGTGCGCGTCGACTGGACCGACAACTGGGTGTACGTCCACGAGCCGAACATCGATGCGATGCGTATCCAGAACTTCGGCGCATGGTCGCCCGACATGGTCCGAGACGATTGCGCCGTGCTCGGACTGGAGTACACCACCGACGCCTCCGACCCTTGGTGGTCGGCTCCCGACGCCGACCTGATCGGCCGCGCCTCGAGCGAACTCGATCGTCTCGGTCTCGTTCCCTCCGGCGACATCGAGTCGGGCCATGTCGTCCGTATGCCGAAGGCGTACCCGATCTACGACGAGGACTATCAGCGCAACGTCGACATCCTGCGCACGTGGCTCGCTGCGTATGCACCCAATGTGTATCCGATCGGACGCAATGGCATGCATCGGTACAACAACCAGGACCACTCGATGTACACCGCGATGCTGACAGTCGACAACCTGCTGAATGGGACGGAGCACGACATCTGGTCGGTCAATGTCGAGGCGGACTATCACGAGTCCGGCGCGGGACCATCAGCGCACACGGGCCGCGCTGCGCCGGTCGTTCCGGCGCAGGCACACAGCGCAGACTCACCGACGTGACCGGGCTCGGGGGTGCGACCGAACTCGACGCCGCCGAAACAGCGACTCGTCCTGCTCGCCCTACGACGTCCACGCAACGGACGCTGATCGTCATCGGTGGCTGTGCGGCGATCGCCGCGCTGTCGTTGCTGCTGCCGGGCACACTGTCCTACGACCCAACCGGATGGATCGTCTGGGGCCGACAGGTTGGTCGTCTCGAGCTCGATACGGTCAGCGGACCCTCCTGGAAGCCGCTCCCCGTCATGGTGACCACGCTTGCGGGCCCGTTCGGTGCCGCCGCACCAGAGCTGTGGATGTGGGTCGCCCGAACGGCGGGGCTGCTGGCCGTCGTCGGCGTCGTTCGACTCGGAGCGAGCCTCGCTGGGCCGGTTGCAGGTGCGCTGGCGGGTGCCTTGCTGATCCTGACCCCAGACGCAGCACCGCGGTTCATCCGCACGTGGGCCGAAGGGCACGACGCTCCGGCAACTGCGGCGCTTGCTGTGTGGGCGATCGAACGACACCTCTCCGGTCGTCCCCGCGTCGCCTACGCACTCGTCGTCGCCCTCGCGCTCCTCCGACCCGAAGCATGGCCGTTCTTACTGGTCTATGCGGGATGGCTGGGCATGACGACTGATGTGTCGAGAACCGTGTTGACACTGTCGCTGGTCGCAATCCCAGTGTTGTGGTTCGGTGGCGATCTGTGGGGCGCGGGGAATGCGCTGCAGGGGGCGACGGCCGCACAGGTCATTCCACTCGATCTGACCGAGCGCACGACCACCGCTCTCGGCAACGTCGGAGCCATGGTGATCGTCCCGGCCTGGCTGGCGGCGGGCGTCGCTGTCGTGATCGGAGTGCGCCGCCGTGACCTGGTGCCGCTCGCTGTGGCGGCGCTGGCGGTGGCATGGTGCGCGGTGGTATCGGCAATGGCCATCATCTTTGGTTATGCCGCCCTCAGCCGCTTTCTACTGCCGGCGGCAGCACTGGTGTGCGTGCTCGCTGGAGCTGGTGTCGTGCAAGCGGTCAGGCTGATGAGCCAGCAACGATCGCGCATCGCCCTCGTCGCCGCGATTGTTGCCGTGAGTGCACCGTTCATCGTCGTTCGGGCCACCGGACTGCCGAATGTGTGGAACGAGGTCCGGTTTCATGACGACCTCGGAAGGGACCTCGTCGCCACCATCGAGCTCGTCGGGTTCGACCCCGAGACGTCGTCTTGCACGACCGTCGCGGTCGAGCCGCGCAGCCAACTCCAACCGGCAACCGCGTGGGAACTCGATACTCCCCTACGCGACGTTCGTTTCACTCCTGAGTCGGGCGACGTGTTCTTTCTTGTTGTCGTCGGAAGTGAGGCAGAGGCAGCACTCATCGCCGATCCGACCGTCGAGGCGGTTGGCGGCACCGGCACAATCGCCGCATACTCTCGCAACTGCGCCTAGTCAGCCGTCGACGGTTTGGTGGGAACGCGCAGGATCACAGCGACGCCGATCGCGACGAGCACTGCGATGAGCAACGCGAACCACCACGTCGCAATCAACCAGACGCTCAGCCCCGCGAACACGACCATCATCGCGATTGCCAGCACTTTGGCCCGTCGCGGCATGCCCCTCCCCTCGCGGTAGTCGCGCACCGCCGGCCCGATCGTCGGCAGATGCAACACCCAGACCTCCAACCGCGGACTCGATCGCGTGAACGCCGCTGCGGCAGCGATGAAGAACACCGTCGTTGGCAGCCCTGGAATGACGATGCCGATCGCCCCGAGCGCGACACACAACAGCCCGACGAGCAGCCAGACCAGCCGCATCGTCAGCCGAGGAAGAAGTTGCGGATACCCAGGCCCATGATGAACAGACTGCCAAGTCCGTACAGCAGATGTTCTTTCCCGCGCATGAACGGGCTGTTGCGGTAGGCGTACAAGATGCCCACCGCGACGATCGCGCTGAACCCGTACAACGCATGGAAGTCGTCGAGCGCGAGGTCGTAGCGGTTCACCAGCAGCACCCCAACGATGGCGATGGCGAACGTCGAGAGCTGGGCGACTCCAACACACCACCACAGTGCTTGGACGCGGAGCCGAGGTTGCCAGTACGCAAGGAGCGCCCATGCGCCGACGAACGCGTTCGACACGATCAGGAACCAACCGATGCCCTCGTGGAGGTCGAGCAGCCCCTGCACTGGCGAACAGCTACTCCCCGCAGCCGATACCGCCGAGTATCACCGTGACGACGGCATCATCGTTGAGCCCGGTGAGAAACCCTCGGAGGTTGTCGTTGACGTAGAAGTTCGGGGCGACGAATTCGTCCTCGGGATTGAGTACGACTCCTGGATACGCGGCTCCCAGGTCGAAGACAGACGAGCCCACAGAGATGCCTTCGGGCGTCGCCAAGCCGATCGGTGGCGCTCCGACCTCACCGTCGACCCCGTACTGGTACGAGTACAGATGGCGGCGTCCCTGCACCACATTGGACGCATCGCCGAACTGCAGCGTCAAGGTTCCCCATGACACCAGCCGAATCTCGGTACCCGCGCATGCACCGATCGACAGAGGATCGATCCATCCGGTGTCGTTGGTCGGATCGCCGAGGAACGAACTGACATAGCCGACCACACCCTCGGGGTCGGCGCCGAACTCGGCTGCGCCCAGGCCGCTCGTCGTGAGCACCAGCGCGTCGACTGCGGGATCGACTGCGGTGGTCGGTGGTTCGGTCGTCGCTGCGACGGTGGTCTCCGTCGATGGAGTGGTCGTGTCGGGCGCGCCAGTGGTGGAGGGGGCGGCCGTGGTTGGAGGCACGGTTGCGCTCGTCGACGTAGTCGTCGTGGTGAGCAAGGTGACCGACGGCAGCGTGTCGGCCGCGTCATCGTCGCCAGCGCATGCCGCGGCGACACTAGCGATGACGATGGCGATGGAGGCCACCCACCGCGTTCGGAGAGATGTCGGGCGCGCAGTCACGCCTGGACGAGATCGCATCCGATCATTGTGGTCGTAGGGCCCACCCGCAGCGCGGACCGTCGATCCGTCACTGCGACGGAGACCGATCGCCAAAGATCCAGCCCCGACGCAAGGGCGGCTCGGCGTCGTGTTCGATGAACCATTCGGTGCCGAACGCTACCTCGAACGCCTCGTCAGGCATTTCGAGCAACATCGATGTGTCCGTCACCTGACTCCGGTGGCAGCGCAGGGCCTGGCGTTTGTGACCGACCCACGCGGCCACATCGACAGCCAGGGTCAGCTCGGCCTCGGGGGTCCCCATCGGATTGCCGTCGTCGGCGGGTCCGTGGGGGTCCATCCGCTCGCCGTCGTCGTCGACCATGTCGACACCGTTTTCGGCAGCACTGGCCATCATCTCCGCCATCGCATCGCGGTTGAACGTCGCCTCGAGCACGCGCAGCGTGGGGCGCTGGCGCGCGGCCGCCACACCGACGTCGTGCACCTTGATGTGATCGGGATGCCCGTAACCGCCGTGCCAGTCGTAGATCGTCAGCACGTCTGCATCGACACGATCGACCACGTCGAGCAAACGAGCGGCGGCAACCTCGACATCGGCGCGATGAAACGACGCATCGTTGTCGTTGCCGTCCCACCCGGTCATCCCCGAGTCGTGATAACCGAGCCACACCACCTCGTCGATGCCGAGCACAGCGGCCGACGCGTCGAGTTCGTCGCGACGGCGCTCGGCGAGGGATAGCTCACCGAGATCGTCGGGAACCTCCCCGTGCTCACCACCCGTCGCGACGACCAACACCACACGGTGGCCTTCGTCGGCAGCGCGGGCGATGACGCCGCCGGTGCCCAGCACCTCGTCATCGGGATGGGCGTGAAACGTCACCAGGGTGGCCACCCACCCAGTCTGCCGCCTGGGCGAAGCGTTCAGACCTGCGCGACTGCGCCTGAGTCGATCAGCGCGTCGATCCGCTCCTCGGCCACGCCCCAGTCGGCAAGCACCGCACGGGTGTGCTCGCCAGCATGAGCGGGCCGTTGGTCGAGCTGCGGCGCCGAACGACTGAAGCGCGGGGCGGGAGCCGGCTGCGTCGTGCCGTCGACGTCGACGAAGGTCGAGCGGGCCACATTGTGCGGATGCTGCGCCGCATCGCTCATCGTCAAGACCGGGGCGAAGCACACGTCGGTGTGTTCCATCAGCGCACACCACTCGTCGCGGGTCTTGGTGGCGAACAGCGCAGTCAATCGTTCCTTCAGCTCGGGCCACTTCGACTGATCCATTTGCGCCGCGAAGTCGGCGTCGCCGTCGAGCCCGGTGAGTCGCATCAGCTCGGCGTAGAACTGTGGTTCGATCGAGCCGATCGAGATGTACCCACCGTCGGCGCACTCGTACACGTCGTAGAAGTGCGCTCCCGTATCGAGCAGGTTCGTTCCCCGCGCCTGTTCGTCGAACATCCCGATCTGGCTGAACGACCAGAACATGGTCATCAAGATGGCTGCGCCATCGACCATCGCGGCGTCGACCACCTGGCCCTTGCCGCTGCGTTGCGCCTCGAGCAGCGCACACACCACTCCGTAGGCGAGAAACATGCCGCCACCGCCGAAGTCACCGACCATGTTCAGCGGTGGGATGGGCCCCTGTCCCGCACGCCCGAAGTGGGCCAGCGCTCCAGCGAGCGAGATGTAGTTGATGTCGTGACCGGCAGACGACGCGTACGGACCCTCTTGCCCCCAGCCGGTCATCCGCCCGTAGACGAGCTTCGGGTTGCGTGCCGCACAGTCGTCGGGGCCGATCCCGAGCCGTTCGGTGACCCCGGGCCGGAACCCTTCGATGAGCGCGTCCGCGGAGTCGACCAGGGACAACAGGGTCTCGACTCCGTCGGGCTGCTTCAGGTCGAGCGCAATATTGCGGCGACCGCGCAGCATCACGTCCCAGTGCGGACGGTCGTCGGCGCCGGGTCGAACGGCGCCAACCCGCTCTACACGGATCACCTCTGCGCCCATGTCGGCGAGCAACATTGCCGCAAAGGGTCCAGGGCCGATGCCGGCGATCTCGATGATGCGGTAGCCGGTGAGGGGTCCAGACATCGTGCGGTTCTCCGTTTCAGTGATTGGATCGGTTGGGCGGGCGGCGATCATCCGGCGACGCGGGTGTGAGCGCCAATCGTTTCGGCAAACATGGGCCACAAGGGTGCTGGCAGGTCGTGACCCATGTCGGACACGAATAGATACCGGGCCCCGGGAATCACCTCGGCGGTGCGTTCGCCGCCGTCGGGGGTGATCAACGTGTCGTCGCGACCGTGGATCACCAGCGTCGCGACATCGAGCTCTGCCAACAACTCACTGCGGTCGCCACTGGCATAGATCGCCGCCAACTGACGGGTCGCACCTTCGGGGTAGTAGCACCGGTCGTACTGGGTGGCCGCATGCTCTGCCATCTCCTCGGGGTCCCAATACCGCTTCGACGCCCACACCTCGTTGTTCAGCGAAGCGCGAATGTAGTCAGCACGGTCCGGCGGTTGTGGAGCGAGCAGCGCTGCGCGTGCCTCGACCGTCGGACGACCCACGCGCATGTCGCCGGTGCTCGACATGATCGACGTGAGCGATGCCACACGCGAGGGGTGCTCGATCGCCATCGTCTGCACGATCATGCCGCCCATTGAGCTGCCAGCGACGTGGGCCCGATCGACGTCGAGGTGATCGAGCAGCGCAACGCCGTCGGCCGCCATGTCCGACAGCGTGTACGGCACGTCGGGCATGGGTGTGCCATCGAGCTGTGCGGCGAGCACGGCGTCGGGTCGCACGCGCTGGCCATCGAGCTTCGACGACAGACCAACATCACGGTTGTCGAAGCGAATGACGTAATGGCCCTGGGCGGCCAGCGCGTCGGCCAAGCCCTGCCGCCACGACATGTAGTGCGCGGTGTAGCCACTCACGAGCAGCAGTGCTGGATCGGTGGGATCCCCGTCGGTCACGTACTCGACCTCGATCCCGGTAGACAGTGATGCGCGCGGCATGTCGGCGAGTGTTGCAGATCGGATACCGTCCGCCCGATGCCGCGAGTCGTACACGCCCCGGGGCGGGTCAATCTGATCGGTGACCACACCGATTACGTCGGTGGCCTCGTGCTACCGATGACGATCGATGCGGGGGTCACGATCACCACAGTCTCCGCTGAGCACGCAGTGGAGTTGCGCTCGTCGCTCGACGACTCGCCCTGCGCGTTCGAGCTGCCGTTCACCAAGGATCCGTCACGCGTCGAACCACCGTGGGCCCGCTTCGTTGCCGCGATGGCCCAACAGGTCGATGCAACCACCGGCGTCCGCGGCACCGTCGAGAGCACACTGCCGGCCGGGGCCGGGTTGTCGTCGAGCGCTGCGCTGTTGTGTGCGGTCGGCCTCGCCCTCGGCTTCGAGAGCAGTGCCCACGATCTGGCCGCTGCAGCGCGCCGGGCCGAACACGCCGCCACCGGCGTGCCCACAGGGATCATGGATCAGCTGTGCATCGCCAGCGGGGTCGAAGGCCACGCGGTGCTCATCGATTGCCGGAGCGAAGAGGTCGAGCCGGTGCCGGTGCCGAACGACGCCCGCATCGCAGTCCGGTTCGTCGAACCGCGCACCCTCGTCGGATCGGGCTACGCCGATCGGGTCGACGAGTGTGCCCGAGTCGAAGCCCAGATCGGGCCGCTGCGCGATGCCGCCCTCGCCGACGTGTCATCGCTGTCCGACGACGTACTGCGCAGACGCGCTCGCCACGTCGTCACGGAGAACGAACGAGTTATCACTGCGGCAGCCGCCTTTCGCGCCGGGGATCTACGCGCCGTCGGAGAAACGATGAACAACGGCCATGCCAGCCTGCGCGACGACTACGAGATCTCGACGCCGACGATCGACCAGGCCGTCGAGGCGACTCGGTCGGCCGAGGGTGTGTATGGCGTACGGATGACCGGCGGAGGTTTCGGTGGCTCCATCGTCGCACTCACCACGCCGACGACCGAGCTCGGAGCCGACTGGATCGTTGTTCGCCCCTCTGGCCCGGCTCGTGCGCTGTAGCTGCGTCGGACACGATCGTCAGCACCAGTCACCGGCGACACGCTCGGCACGGTCGCTTCACAAGGCACCGCCCCGACAGGAGGCGCCGTTCACAGGAGGCGCCGTTTGTGGAGCTCGAACTCCTCGTCGGTAATCGTTCCGCGGGCGCGCATCGCCTCGAGCCGCTCGATTTGGTCGACGATGTCGGCGGAGGGCTCGTCGCCCCCGCGGTTGCGGCGTTCATTGACGTCGAGCTGATGGTGCAGCGCCCGCTGGATCCGACTCGGGTCGCGGACGCCGACGAAGTGCTGCCGGCCGAACTCGCCGCCCGACTCGACGATCAGGGTCCCCGATCCGATGATCCGGCCGCCGAGGGACTGTTCGTAGTGCACCGAGTTGACCCGTTCCAGCGGAATCTCGATACCGCGGCGAGACAGCACGCCGGTGCGGTAGATCAGCCGATCGTTGGTGATGACAAAACTCGACGAACTCCAGCGGAGATAACGCACGAGCAACCAGCCCACCGCAACGACAAGTAGGGCCACCGCTCCCCAACCGAACACGTCGCGGGTCCACTCGTCGGGATCGGTCGCCCGCAATGCGATCACAGCGGCGACGATGGCCACGACGGCCAGCGCGACCGGTGCGACGAGATATGACCAGTGCGGATGCAGGTCGACAGCAACCGTCTCCTCGTCGTTCAGCCACCGCTTGGGCACCGGCACGCCTGCGACGGTACCGCTCGGCGAGCGCGCGTCGGCGGACACGCCCAACGTTCGGACGTGATCACTCCTCAGCGGAAGCAGCCGATTCGACCGGTGCCGCGGCGCGGACGTCGACACGCAGCGCTTCGATGGCAAATCCGTCCATCTCGACGACCTCGAATCGCGCCACCGACGTCGTGATGACATCACCGACGGTTGGAATCTCATCGAGCGCGTCGATCACGTATCCGGCGAGCGTCTGCCAGTCGCCGTCGGGCAGCTCGGCGCCGGTGCAAGCGGCGAACTCGTCAGCACGCATCGAGCCCGAGATGCGGTACGAGCCGTCGGTCAGTTGTTCACAACCCCCGATGCGATCATCGGATTCGTCGGCGAAGTCGCCGATCAACTCCTCGATCACGTCTTCGAGCGTCACGACGCCGAGCACGGTCCCGTGCTCGTCGACGACGAGCGAGATGTGCTGTCGATCAGCACGCATTTCAACCAATAGGTCCTCGAGTCGGTGGTGCTCAGGGGTGACCATGATTGGTCTGACGACTGAGGCGACCGACGTCGAGGGCCACGTGCCCTGAGGCAACCGCAATAGGTCCTTGGCATGAACGAAGCCACGAATGTGGTCGAGGTCATCATCGTGGACCACCACCCGGGTTCGACCGGTGCGGTGGGCTTCGGCGGCAGCTTCAGCAGCCGTAGCGGTGGCGGCGACGGCCACGATGTCACGCCGGGTCGTCATCGCATCGACGGCGGTCAGCCCGGACAGCTCGAGTGAACGAGTGAGCAACTCGTGCTCCTGCTGGGCGATGCCGCCAGAACCGGCGGACTCTTCGAGGAGGAGCAAGAGATCGGGTGCTGAGTGAGCCATCGCCCGCTCGTCCTGCGGCTCGACTCCCACCGACCGTACGACCACGTTGGCCAGCCCGTTCAGGGCGGTGATGAGGGGACGCAACACGGTGACGAATGCCCGAAACGGCCGGATCAGTCGCAACGTCGAGTCTTCGGGATGCGAGATCGCCCACGACTTCGGCGCCATCTCACCGACCACCATGTGCAAGAACACAACGATCGACAGTCCGATGATGAAGGCGATGATGTGGCGGGCGGTGCCCGACAGGCTGAAGGCCTCCCCGAGCACGCCCTCGATCACGCCGGCGACCGCCGGTTCGGCCACGGCGCCGAGGCCGAGGGAACACATCGTGATCCCGAGCTGCGCGCCGGCCAACATCAAGGTGATCTCGCGCAGTCCCGCCGCAGCATGCTTGGCCCGCCGATCGCCCTCCGCTTCGAGTTGCTCGATACGCGACCGGCGTGATGCGAGGAGCGCAAACTCCGCAGCGACAAAGAACCCGTTGAGCGCCAGGAACACCACCGCCAACACGAGGCCGGTCACATTGACGCTGATGCCCTCGTCGGCCGCCACGACGGCAACCGTCGACATCATCGGTCGTCCTCGTCAGAGGTGTCGTCAGGAAGCGCACGGAGCTGCACACGGGTGATGCTGTAGCCCTCGACCTCGAGGGCGCGCAGCTCGACCCCGGAAACGACCACCTCGTCACCGACCTCGGCGATCCGTTCGAGCCGATCGAGCATCAACCCCGCAACCGTGTCGTAGTCGCCGTCAGGCAGGGTGAGTTCGGTTAGACGTTCGACTTCGTCGGGCCGTGTGGCGGCATCGATCGACCAGACCCCGTCGGCAATGCGGTCGGCGTGACGTTCCGCCGGGTCGTACTCGTCTTCGATCTCGCCAACCAGCTCCTCGACGATGTCCTCCAGTGTCACGATGCCAGCCGGTGCGCCGTACTCGTCGATCACGAGCGCCATCTCGGTCGCGTGCGACCGCAGTTCGGACAACACCGTGTTCAGTCCCGCTGCCTCCGGGACCGCATGAGCCGGTTGGGCCAACTCCTCGACGGAGGTCGCCTCGTACGCGGAACGCTCGACGCCGAGCAGGTCCTTGGCGTGCACGATGCCGACGACAGCACCGTCGTCGTCGATCACGGGGAATCGTGAGTGCGACGACGACATCGCATCGCGCAGGTCCGCCGCCGAGGCGGTGGCGTCGATCGTCACCGCCCGATTCCACGGCACCATCGCGTCGGCCGCTTCGAGCGCTGGGAAGTCGATGGCGCGTTCCAGCAAGGTCGCTTGCGACGGCGTCAGCGTGCCGGACTCGGCTGACGAGTCGACGATCAGGTCGAGCTCCTCCGCCGAGACTGCACCGTGTAGCTCGTCGACCGGCTCGATCCCGAGCAACCGCAACAGGCGGTTCGCCGCGCCGTCGAAGAGCCGGATCACCGGTCCGGCGAAGCGCATGAAGAGCAACGTCGATGGGGCCAACGCTCGTGCCACGGGCTCGGGTTTGGCGATCGCCAGGTTCTTCGGTGCGAGTTCGCCGAACACCATCTGGATGCCCGTCGCCAGGATGAACGCGACGACCAAGGAGACACCGAACGTTGCCGACGACGGCACGCCGATGGCATCGAGCAGCGGCTCGATCACCGCCGCAATGGCCGGTTCTGCGATGAACCCGAGGACCAGCGTGGTCACGGTGATGCCCAGCTGTGCGCCGGACAACATAAAGCTCAGCCGGCGGTGGACCGCGACCGCACGCTGCGCCTTCCGATCGCCCTCCTCGGCGCGTTCGATGAACCTCGACCGCCGGGCCGCAACGAAGGAGAACTCCGCAGCGACGAAGTAGCCGTTGGCGGCGATCAGGGCGATCGCGCCGAACAGACCAAGGGCGGTCAGGAACGGCGTCAACTTCGTTGTCGATTGTCGGACATGAGTCCCGGCAATGCTAGTGCTGCCGCTGCGGGATGCCGCGCAGACTTACGTTCCCGCACCATGACGGCCTTCGCCGGCGGCAAATCGCGAGGCGCCACGTCGGGTCTCGCCGCTGCGAATCGTCGCCATGCCAAGCGCGACCTCGTGCGCCAGCGCCTCGCCGAGCGACTGTCCGTGTTGATCGCGGGACGATCGACGATCGCTGTCCACACACCTCGGCGGGAACGCAACGATTCGCCGAGCCAACTCCACGGCTTCGGTGAGTGCGGCGCCAGATGGCACCACCCGATTCGCCAATCCGATCCGCCACGCCTCGTCGGCCGCGACCTCCCGTCCCGTGAGAATCAGGTCAGTAGCAACCGACTCGCCGATCAGTCTGGGCAATCGAACCGTGCCCCCGTCGATCAACGGCACGCCCCAGCGACGGCAGAACACGCCGAACGCCGCATCGTCGGCGGCAACGCGCAGATCGCACCACAATGCGAGTTCGAGTCCTCCGGCGACGGCATACCCCTCCACGGCGGCGATCACCGGGGTGTCGAGGTCGAGGCGCGTCGGGCCCATCGGTCCGAGCGTGCCGACGATCGTGTCACCCGGCTCTTCCCCTACCCGGTTGCCGCGCCCGGCCGAGACCGCACCGAGGTCGGCGCCGGCGCAGAACGTCCCTTCCGCACCGGTCAAGATCGCCGCGCCAATCGAGGGATCACGATCGATCTGGACGAATGCGTCGTACAACAACTGCGCCGTCGGTCCGTCGACAGCGTTGCGCACCTCCGGTCGTTCGATCGTGACGACGCGGATCGACCTGGCGCCGTCCACAGACCCGCCGCCGGCGATGTCGCGTACGGAGACGGTCGATTGGGGATCGAGTGGAGGCGGGGTGGCGGCCATGGCCGTCTAGTGTCGTCGGCCATGAGCACGTTCCACGACTTCGAGATGACCTCGATCACCGGCGACACCGTCTCGTTCGACCAGTTCGCCGGGCAGCTGTGCCTGGTCGTCAACGTCGCCACGTATTGAGGCCTCACCCCACAGTACGCAGGTCTGCGTACGCTTCACGAGGACAACGACGACGTCACCGTGTTGGCCTTTCCGTGCAACCAGTTCGCCAACCAGGAGCCGGGCACCGACGCCGAGATTCTCGAGTTCGCCACGAACGAGTTCGGCGTCACGTTCCCGATGTTCTCCAAGATCGAGGTCAACGGTGATGGAGCGGCCCCGCTGTACGCCTTTTTGAAAGCGGCCCAGCCTGGTGATGGTGAGTCGAGTGACATCACTTGGAACTTCGAGAAGTTCCTCGTGAACGGAGCCGGGGATGTCGTCGCCCGATTCGCCCCACCAGTGACGCCTGAGGAAATCGCCGAACAACTCGACTCGTTCCGACCCTGAACGGACCAATCGCTACGCCCCATGCCGATCAGTTTCACCAGCAATCCGCGGCCGACAGTTGGAGTCGAACTCGAGCTGCACCTCATCGATGCCGGCACCGGCGACCTGATCGCTGCCGCACCGAAGCTGCTCGAGGCCATCAGTGCCGGTCACGACGGCGGCGAACACCCCAAGGCCAAACACGAGATGTTCCAGAGCACGGTGGAGATCATCACCGGAGTGTGCGACACAGCGTCACAGGCGCACGCCGATCTCGAGTACACCCTCGACGAGGTGCGCACCGAGGCCGACCGCCGTGGCGTCGCGCGGATCAGCGCGGGGACGCACCCCTTCGGCCGAACGGCGTACCAGTTGATCAGCCCACCACCGCGCTACCACGAGTTGATCGAGGCGATGCAATGGCCGGCGCGGCGCCTGCTGATCTGCGGGATGCACGTTCACGTCGGCGTGCGTAGCGGCGAGCGGGCGATCGCCGTCATCAACGAGCTGATGCGATCGCTCCCGATCCTGATGGCACTGTCGGCATCGAGCCCGTACTTCGAAGGTGAGGACACCGGCCTGGCGTCGGCCCGATCGAAGGTGTTCGAGTCGCTCCCCACCGCCGGATTGCCACCACAGCTCACCAATTGGGTCGATTTCGAGGCGTTCATGTCGACGCTGCTCAACGCCGAGTGCATCTCGTCGATTCGCGAAGTGTGGTGGGATGTGCGACCGCACCCGACCTTCGGCACCGTCGAACTCCGCATGTGCGATGCCCCACCGACACTGCGTGAGGCCACCGCCCTGGCTGGACTCGCTCAAGCGCTCGTCGCGTGGTGTGAGCAGCAGATCGACCAGGGAACGCTGCCAGAGCCGCCGCGCGAGTGGACCGTTCGCGAGAACCGCTGGTTTGCGGCCCGGTACGGTCTCGACGCGCGACTGATCGTGGAACACCCCGACGGGGGGCCGCCGACGCGTCGCCCGGCGCGCGAGTTGATCGCTGAACTCCTCGAACAGTTGGCACCGACCGCCGAGCAACTCGGAGCCACCGACCAGTTCGACAACATCGCGGACATTGCCGCTACCGGATCCGGCACACAACGCCAGCGTGCGGTCGTCGCCGGAGGGGGTACGCTCCACGACGTGGTCGACCACCTGCGCGGCGAGCTCGACGCCGATCGAGTGATACAACCGTGACCGGTGACGGCAGCGAGCTGTCCACCGCTGTCGACCACTGGCTCGAACAGCACGGCGATGGACTCATCGCGTTGCGCCGCGAGTTCCATGCCAACCCGGAACTCAGCGGCGCCGAGTACGCCACGACCCGCACGGTCGCCGACCGTCTCGACCTCGCGGGACTGACGACCCACGGTTTGTCGGTGGGCACGGGCCTGTGGTGCGACGTCGGCGCCGACCCTGGCGAACGCATCGCAATACGCGCCGACCTCGACGCCCTTGCGATGCACGACGACAAAGACGTCATCTATCGCAGTCTCGTCGACGGCGTCTCGCATGCATGCGGCCACGACGTGCACACAGTGGTGGCCTTGGGCACGGCGTTGTTCTTCGCTCGTCATCCCGACCGGCGCCCCGGCAATCTGCGCTTCGTCTTCCAACCGGCCGAAGAGCGCGTCCCAGGAGGTGCGCTCGACGTCTTGGCCGACGATGCGTTGGCCGACTGCGACGCGATCGTCGGGTTGCACTGCGAACCAAAACTCGAGGTCGGGACGATCGGGGTTCGTCCCGGACCGGTGTCGTCGGCGGCCGACATGATGACGGTCGAGCTCATCGGACCCGGCGGGCACACGGCGCGACCCGAGCTGACGGTGAACCTGATCGCAGCAGCAGCAACGGTGATAACAGATCTGCCCATGCGAGTCGCCGAAATGCTCGGCCACGAACACGAGGTCAAGTTGGTGTTCGGCTCGGTGCAGGCTGGCGACGCTGGCAACGTCATACCGACACGCGCCACGCTCCGGGCATCGGTGCGCACACCGTCGCTCGACGCATGGGAGAAGCTCCCGGACGTCGTGGAGCGCGCGCTCCACGAGATTCTCGCCGGCACCGGAGCAGAGTGTGAACTCGACTACACCCACGGGGTACCTCCCGTGATCAACGACCGCGCCGTGACCGAAGAGGTGGCGCGAGCTGCCGTCCGGCGCTTCGGTGATGACCGGGTGGTCACCGTGGAACAGAGCTGGGGTGCCGACGACTTCGCCTGGTACACCCGCGAGGTTCCCGGTTCGTACGTCCGCCTGGGGGTCCACGACCCGACCTCGACACAGCGACGCGACCTCCATGCCGGTCACTTCGATGTCGATGAGCGCTCGATCGCCGTCGGCATCCGGCTCCTCACGTCGTTCATCGAGGAACACTTCGCGTGAAGATCGGCAATGCGCCGGTAGCGACCTGGGTCTTCGGGTACGGGTCGCTGGTGTCCCCCGAGTCGATCAGCCGGACGATCGACCGCCGGCCCGAATTCGGCGTCGACGTGTTCGTCGCGCACCTCGACGGTTACGGACGACGGTGGAACTACGGCTCGATCGTGCTGCGCGGCGATTGGAGCCACAACGGGGCGAACATCGAAGACGGGGTCGTGATCTCACTCGGTGTGGTCGCCGGCGAGGGCGAACGTTGCAACGGTGTCGTGTTCGCTGTGACCGCCGATGAACTCGCGGCGCTCGATTGGCGCGAGCGCGATTACCGACGAGTCGAGGTGACTGCGGCCGTCGACCACGAAGCCCCGGCCGATCTCGTTCGCGAGGTCGTGCTGTACGTACCCTCGCCTGACTCGATCGCACGATACGAAGACGCTCGTGATGCTGGCCGAGCGGCGATTCGACAGACGTACTGGGATCTGGTGCACGACGGGTTCAATTCGCTCGGAGACGCGCACGGCGCGATGATGCGCACGACGCCGCTGCCCGATGTACCGGTGGTCAACATCGAAATGCGCCCCCGCCCGCCCGGCTCCCGTCGCACCTAGCCCGGCGGCGCTCGCTGCTACAAGGCGGTGAGTTCGGCCCAGAGCTGGTCGACCTGGCGTTCCAGGTAGCTGCGGTCACCACCATTGTCGAGGACATGTGTCGCCGTGGACAGACGCTCCTCGCGACTGATCTGGCTGTTGATCCGGGCGCGCGCGTCGTCTTCGTCCATCCCGCGCTGGTCGACGAGGCGTTCCACCGCGACGTCGACGGGAATATCGACGACGATCGTCGCAACGAGGCCCTTGCGAGGGTTCTCTGCCAGGAGGGGGAAGTCGAGTACCACCACTCGGTCGGTGTCTCGGTGAGCGTCGATCTGTGCGGTGATCTCCGATTGCATGGCCGGGTGGACGATGCCGTTCAGGTCGTCGAGCGCGGCCTTGTCGTTGAACACGATCTCGGCCACCGCCGCGCGGTCGAGCACACCATCGTCGCGGATGACGCGGGCCCCGAAGCGGTCGGCCATCGCCGCCAACACCGGGCTGCCTGGCGACTGCAGGTCGCGAGCAATCTGGTCGGCGTCGACGATCACTGCGCCGCGGTCGGCGAGCATTGTCGACACCGTCGACTTTCCGGCGCCGATGCCGCCGGTAAGGCCGACGACGATCACTGCGCCGCTCAGTCGGCGGTCTCGGGCGCCTCGGCGTCGGACGCTGCTGGTGCAGCTTCCTCAACCGTCGGGGCCGCAGCGGCAGCGGTGGGATCGGCCGCCGCACCAGCGGGGTCGCCGCCCTCGGTCTCGTAGTACTCGCTCCACGCCGCCTCGGCTTCGGCCGACGCCTCACCCTGGACGTAGTTGCCAGCCTCGTCGACTTCAAAGTGATCGCGGTACTCGGCAGCGAGCTCGCCGCCTTCGGCGGCCTGCTTGATCGACAGGCTGATGCGCCGACGAGCGAGATCGAGATCGATGATCTTGACCCACAGCTCCTCGCCGGGCGTGACGACCTGCTCGGGCGAATCGACATGGTGAGCCGACATCTCAGAGATGTGCACGAGGCCCTCGATGCCGTCGCCGACCTGGACGAAGGCGCCGAACTGGACGAGCTTGGTGACTCGGCCGTAGACGAGCTGGCCGACCTGGTGACCCTCGGCGAACTCCTGCCATGGATCCTGCTGCGTCGCCTTGAGCGACAGGCTGATGCGCTCGCGGCTGAAGTCGACGTCGAGCACCTGCACCTTGACCGGATCGCCAACGGCGACCACCGAGCCGGGGTGGTCGACGTGCTTCCACGACAGCTCGCTGACGTGGATCAGGCCGTCCATGCCACCGAGGTCGACGAAGGCGCCGAAGCTGACGACCGAACTGACCGTGCCCTCGCGCACCTCGCCGACCTTCAGGTTGTTGAGGAACTGATCGCGGGTCTCGCGCTGGTTCTCTTCGAGGTAGGCCCGGCGCGAAAGCACGACGTTGTTGCGGTTCTTGTCGAGCTCGATGATCTTGGCGTGCACCGTCTGGCCGATGTACGGCTGTAGATCGCGTACCCGGCGCAACTCGACGAGCGACGCAGGGAGGAACCCGCGCAGACCGATGTCGACGATCAGGCCGCCCTTGACGACCTCGATGACCGGACCACTGACGACTTCGTCGGCTTCCTTCTTGGCTTCGATGTCGCCCCACGCACGCTCGTACTGAGCGCGCTTCTTCGACAGGACCAGTCGGCCCTCTTTGTCCTCTTTGGTCAACACCAGCGCCTCGACCTGGTCACCGAGCGACACCACTTCGGCAGGATCGACGTCGTTGCGGATACTCAGCTCGCGGGCGGGAATGACGCCCTCTGACTTGTAGCCGATGTCGAGCAGCACTTCGTCCTTGTCGATCTTGACGACCGTGCCGTTGACCATCTCGCCGTCTTCGACGGTGACCATCGTGCCGTCGATCGCGTCGGCGAACGACATCCCCAGGTCGTCGGACACGACTTCGCGGGGTGTGTAGTTGCCTTCGTCGTCGAAGGTGCCCATCTGCGGGGCAGCGGCGGGCGTCTCGGCGGGTGCCGGCGCATCGGTGCCGGAGGCGGCCGGCGAATCGGTGGTCTGGCCGGCGGTGTCAGGGGTGGTTGCGGTGTCGGACAAGGGACTGCTTTCGAAACGGACAGGACTGAACGAACAGGACTGATGAGTGAGTTGGATGAACAAGCGCACGACCAGAGATCGAGCAACAAATCATCGTATCAGCGCTGGTGGCGGGTCGCGACGAGCAAAAACTCGGGGGTCTCCGTGCTCGGAGACTGTGGTGCGTAGGTGCCCGCGTCGGAGCTCGCCACGCGATCGACGCGCAACCCCACGAGACGTGCCAGGAGACGGAGTTCGCGCGGCGTATAGCACGCCGTCCACAGGTCGGCTTCGAGCACATCGCCCTCTTCGGACCGGAGCTCGGTGCGCTCGGCGCTGATGCCGGCGTCTGCGTCGAACTCGGCCTCCTCGTGGTACTTCACCGCAAAGTAGGCATTGAACGCGCTCAACGCCAGTCGTCCGCCCGGTCGCAGGGCCCGGGCGATGCCGGCAACAACCAACTCGTCGTCGCCGGCGGCCGTCATCAACCCAAACGCTCCCTGACACAAACAGATCGCCGCATCGAAGCTGTCGTGGAAACGCCCAGCGTCGAGCAGATGGCGTGCGTCGAGACGCTCAAAACTCGCCAGTCCGGGTGCGTCGGGGTCGATCTCGTCGCGGGCGATCGCAATGAACCGTTCGCTGATGTCGATGCCGTGCACCTCGATGCTACGAGCGGCCAGTTCGTGGGCGTGACGACCCGGGCCACATCCCACATCGAGCACACGCATCCCGGGTCGCAGTCCGAGCAGATCGACGATTGTGTCGACCTCCGCCACCGTTCCCTTGGTGAACGAGTACCGCAGGTAGCTGCGCCCCAGATGTGCGGCAAGCGGCTCGAACCAGTGGTCGTGACCCGTTTCACCGACGGCTCGATCCAACGCCGGGTCGCCTGCTGGGGTCACGTCAGTCCTTGGCCTCGGCCCAGCTGTCGCCCCACGCAACGTTGACCTCGAGCGGCACATCGAGTTCGGCTGCACCGCGCATCAGCTCGATCACCGTGCCGCCTACCGACTCGTGCTCGGACTCGGGCACCTCGAGGATCACTTCGTCGTGCACCTGCAGTACCAGGCGGCTCTCGAAAGCGCCCTCGACCAACGCCTCGTCGATGCGCACCAGCGCCACCTTGAAGATGTCGGCCGCCAGTCCTTGAATCCCGGCGTTCATCGCCTGGCGCTCGCCGGCCTGACGAACCCGGAAGTTCGAGTTCATCAACTCGGGGATCGGACGTCGCCGCCCGAACAACGTCTCGGTGTACCCCCGCTCGCGCGCCTCGGCCACCGTGCCGTCCATGTACGCCTTCACATTCGGAAAGGCGTCGAAGTAGGCGTCGAGGATCACCGCCGCCTCCTCGGTCGCGATGTTCAGCCGTTGGCCGAGCCCGTAGGCCTCCATGCCGTAGGCCAAGCCGTACGACACCATCTTCGCCTTCGACCGCTGTTCGATGGTCACCTCGTCAGCACCGACGTCGAAGACCCTCGCCGCGGTGGCGTTGTGGATGTCGCGCCCACTGGTGAAGGCTTCGATCAGGCCGGGGTCGGCGGCGAGGTGGGCAATACACCGCAGCTCGATCTGGTTGTAGTCCGCAACCAGCAACGACGTGCCAGCGGCGGGCACGAAGGCTCGCCGGAACTGGCGGCCTTCCTCGGTCCTGACCGGGATGTTGTGCAGGTTCGGCTGGTCGGACGACAGCCGGCCCGTGCGAGCGACGGTCTGGTTGAACGTGGCGTGAATGCGCCCATCGGCGGCGACCTCGCCGAGCAGCCCTTCGCCGTAGGTACTCCGCAACTTCTCGACCTCGCGATAGCGCATCAACGGGTCGAGGAACTCGGGCCACTGCTCGCGCAGACGCTCCAACGACGCGGCATCGGTGGACGGTCCGGTCTTGGTCTTCTTCACCGGCGTGAGCCCCCGCTCGTCGAACAGGATCTCGCGCAGCTGTTTCGGTGAGTTGATGTTGAGATCGTCACGACCGGCGACCTCGCGCAACTCTCCGGCGAGCAACGTCGCTTCGCTCCCGAGCCGATCGTTCAGCGAGCGCAGCTCGTCGGCGTCGACGCCGACGCCGACGTGCTCCATCTTCGCCAGGACCAAAACAAGGGAATTCTCGATCGTGTCGTACAGCTGCTCCATTCCCTGGGCGTCGAGGCTCGCCCGGATCGGCTCGACGAGATGATGCACCGCAAGCGCGTCGAGCGCTGCCTGCTCGGATGCAGACCGCTGCGTGCCGTCGAGATCGAGCTGACCGTCGATTGCGGCATCGTCGCCGGGACGGGCGAAGCGCGTGTACGTCTCGACCAGATCGGGCAGCGAGTACCGGGCTTCGGCCGGGTCGATGAGATACGCGGCGATCGCGGTGTCGATCGTAAGGCCGTCGAGCGCCTCGTCGCCGGCACCGCCCCGGTCGAGCAACGAACGCATCAACGCCTTGGCGTTGTGGGCTCGGACATCGCGGTGTTCGACCAGCGCGGTGCGGACCGCGGGAGCGTCGAGCACCGCGGCAGGCACCCAGGCCACCTCGGCCGCATCGCCGTCCACCACCACGGCGATGCCGGCGAGTGCGGATCGTCCAGGTTCACCCTCCCATGCCGCGCCGACGTCGAGCGTCGGCGCAGAAATCAACAACGAAGCCGCCCTGTCGACATCGTCGTAGATCTCGACCTCGGCAACGAGTTGTTCGCGCTGGTCGCCTCCCCCGACGTCGACTTCTGAGCCGATTGCGCTGAGTGCCTCGGCAAGTCGGTCGCCGAGGGTGCGGAACTCGAGAAACTCGAACAGTCGCTTCAGCTCGTCGGCGTTGGGTTCTACGTTCAGCGCGTCGAGGTCGACGCCCTCGAGCGGCGCGTCGCGGTGGAGCACCATCAATTCTTCGTTCAGTCGCACGCGCTCCTCGTTGTCGGCGAGCGACTGTCGTAGCTTGGGCGTCTGTTCGTCGACAGCGGCGAAGATCCCGTCGAGACCGTCGTACTTGTTGATCAGCTTCGCTGCGGTCTTCTCGCCAACGCCGGGGACACCGGGCAGGTTGTCGCTGTTATCGCCGCGCAACGCCGCGTATTGCACGTAACGCTCGGGTCGCACGCCGGTTCGTTCCTCGATGCCGGCCTCGTCGTACAGCACGTAGTCGCTGACGCCGCGCTTGTTGTACAGGACCTTCACGTGAGGGTCGGCGACCAACTGGTAGCTGTCGCGGTCACCGGTCACGATGATCACGTCGTCGCCCCGGGCGACGAGCGAGTCGACCATCGTGGCGATCAGGTCGTCGGCTTCCCATCC
>JBCDFR010000034.1:0-43417 GCA_039177505.1 Actinomycetota bacterium
GACCTTTGGCACCGGCGCCACGATCACCAACATCGCCATCGGCGGCGACGTCACGATCGATCCATACACCGCTGGTGACCCGATCGTCTCCGGCAAAACCATCGACGAGGGCGTCACTGACACCTACACGGTCACCGTCACCTTCACCGTCGCTGACTCGATGACTCCCGCCGAGCGGGGCTGTACTCCCGACGAACCAGGCCAGGGGACCTACAACTCCGCAACCATCACCTTCGGCGACGACAGCGCCAGCGACGACGACTGCGCACCGATCCCCGACCCCGACCTGACGCCGGAGAAGTCAGTCAGCTCCGGCCCGGAGTACGTGGGCAACGGTCAATGGTTCCTGGAGTACACGATCACCGTCACGAGCGACGAGGAAGGTGGACCGACGCAGTACGACCTCGACGACGTCACCGACTTCTCCCCCGGAGTGGTCGCCGACTCGCTCGTCTTCGTCAGCGTCGATCCGTCATCGATCTTCGACGACGGTGACATCAACCCGAGCTTCGGGATCGACGACCCAAGCCTGGCCACCGGTGTCGAGATCGACCCGGGCGACGTCCACACGTATGTGATCGGCGCCACCGTGTCGCCCAACTACGAGGGCGACCTCACCTACGTCGAGTGCATCCCGGATGCACCCGAGCCCGGCGAGGGGCTCTACAACTCGGCCACCGTCACGGTGAACGGCGAACCGCTCGATCCGGTCGACGCCTGTGGGAACGTGCCAGGCGACCTCCGAATGGAGAAGGGCGATGGCGGCGCAATCGCCATTGCCGGCGGCGACCCGTTCACCTACACGCTGACGGTGACCAACGTCGGTGGCGTGTCGACCGGCGAGCCGGTCGTGGTCACCGACGAGCTGCCCGAGCAGTTCGAGTGGGTGAGCTTCCCGGACAGCGACCCGGCATGTACGCGGGCCGATCAGGTGCTCACGTGTGAGCTGCCCCCAGGGGTGGTCGACACGGGCGGCGAGTCGTTCTCCTTCGAGGTCTCCGCGCGGGCGCCCGCAGGCACCACGCCGAGCAACGAGGGGTACCAGAACCTGAGCTACGTCGACAGCCCGCTCGACCCGCCACCGGACCCACCGGTGTGCCCAGACGAGACGGTCGAGCAAGACGATGTCACAACGGCGATCCTGACCGGAGCCGGCGCAGTCGTTGCGGTGGTGCTGGTCGACGAGATCATCGCCGACCCCGACAACAACGTGGCCTGTGAGCGCACCCCCGTCGAGGATGCCCAGATCGAGGTTTCCAAGACCGACAACGTCAACGATCCCGACACGGTGGTCAACGGTGAACGGTTCACCTACATCATCGCCGTGACCAACACCGGCACGTCGACGGTCGAGGACGTCAAGATCGACGACAACCTGCCGCGCGGGTTGCGGTATTTGTCGACCGCGGCGGGCGCTGGATGGACATGCAACGACGCGAATCCGATCGCCTGCGCCTACGGCCCGGCGCTCGATCCGGGTGCAACGACCAGCAACGTGCGTGTCACGGTCGAGGTCACCGAGAGCTTCGTCGGAACGTCGATCACCAACGTGGTCGAAGCGTCGGCGCTGCTCAGAGTGCAGGGCGAGGAAAAGGAGGTCACCGACTCCGACGACGAGGTCACACCGCTCGAGCCGACGCTCGATGTGGGCTCCTTCGAACCGGTATGCGTCGGCGAGTTCCCGTACATCGACTACACGATCGTGCCGAAGGGCTTCGAGCCCACCGGCGCGGCGACCATCGAGATCCTCGACGCCGACATGCAGCTGGTCGAAACGCTGAACAACCAGCCGCTGAGCGGTCAGGTTCTGTGGCCCGGCGCATCGCTGGATCCCGCTAACTGGCCGGGTTGGCGGCTCGACAACGGCGTGTGGGTCGAAGACGGAACCAACCAATTCCTGCGCAACGGCCTGTTCCTCCGGGTCACCGTGAACCCCACGGCCACCACGGCCCTGGTTCCGTATCCAGCGGTCAACGAGATTTGTGCCAACCCGGAGCAGACGTCGGCCGATCTCGAGGTCCTCAAGGCGGCCACCACGGTGACCGCACCACAGGGTTCCACCTTCGAATGGATTCTCGAGGTCATCAACAACGGTCCGGACCTGGCCACCGAAGTCGTCGTGACCGACAATGTCCCGGCGAGCCTCCGGGTCGACGACGTGCGGTCGAACACCTTCGACTGCACCCGTCAGGGCAACGCGGTGACCTGCACGCTCGATGAGCTGGCAGTCGGTGCACGCGCCTTTATCGGGATCGACGTGACCGTTCCTATCGGCACCGTCGGCAACGTGCCCAACACCGCCGACGTGTCCGGCCGGGTGCCGGATCCGAATCCCAACAACAACGCGGACAGCGACGTGGTCAACGTGCCGGCCGGCGTCCTGCCCGACACCGGTTCCGACATGAGCAACACCCTGCGGATCGCCGGCCTGATCCTCACCGCCGGCCTGGCGTTGGTGGTTCTGGCCCTGCGCCGACGTCGAGAAGAGATGGCCACGTAACAACGACCGCACCAGAACATCGGGTCGATGGCACCCGGACGGCGTCGCACTGCGACACTGTTCGGGTGCCTGACTCGTATTTGCTTTCCGATCGACTCGCCGATCTTCCGTCGGCACCCGCGCGCTCGGTCGCCAGCGACAATGCCGCGGGCGCGCATCCAGCGATTCTCGCCGCCATAGAGAAGGCCAATCATGGCCACGCGCTGGCCTATGGCGACGACGACATAACTCGCGAGTGCGAACAGCGCTTCGTCGAGCTGTTCGACGCGGAGGTGTCGATGCGCCTGGCGTTCAACGGAACTGGAGCCAACATCGTGGGGCTCGCCAGTGCCCTCGGCTCGCTTCCCGGCCCGCATCACGCCGTCGTGTGCACCGACTGGGCACATATCCAACTCGACGAGACCGGCGCCCCCGAACGAGCGTTGGGGACCAAGCTCGTTCCGCTCCCCTGCCCCGACGCCAAGCTCACCGCAGATCGGCTCGACGAGCTGTCGCACCTGATCGGTGTCCAGCATCACGTCCAGCCCGGGGTGGTGTCGATCTCTCAACCGACCGAACGGGGCACGCTGTACACACCAGCAGAAGTCGCTGCGCTGTGCGCTCGCGCCCACGAACTCGGCATGCTCGTGCATCTCGATGGCGCGCGTATCGCCAACGCCACCGCAGCCCTGGGTCGCGATCGCGCCGCGCTCCGTCGATTCACGATCGACGCCGGCGTCGACGTCGTCAGTTTCGGCGGCACCAAGACCGGTGCGCTCGGCGCCGAGGCAGTCGTCTTCCTCAACCCTGCCGCGGCGGTCGGCTCGGAGTACACCCGCAAGCAAGTCACCCAATTGCCGTCCAAGATGCGGTTCCTCGCCGCGCAGTTCAACGCCCTGCTCGACGGTGACCTGTGGATCGAGCTCGGCGACCAGTCGAACCGCACCGCAACCGACCTGCACGCCGCAACGGCAGCAATCAGCGGTGTCGAACTCGGCGAGCCGCCAGCGGTGAACAGTCTGTACCCGATCCTCCCGGCGGCAGCGATCGAGCCGCTACGAGAGTGGTCGTTCTTTTGGCCGTGGGACCCAAATCGACACCAGGTGCGTTGGATGACTGCGTGGGATACCACAATCGCCGACGTCGAACGTTTCGCCTCCGGTGTGACAGAAGTCCTTGCACGGTGCAATTGACTCGCGGGTCGATTGCACATAGGGTGATCGTCGTCTCAGGGTCAGTTTCTTACCGCTGAGCTGGGGTTTCAGCTAAACCATCATGCGCTTGAGGGGGCCTGCATGTCCACGATCGATCTGCCTATCGACCGTCTGTCGACCGACGACGAGTGGATGCGAACCGGATCGTGCCGAGGACTGACCCACCTGTTCTTCCCGCCCGCAGCGGAGCGCCCCCAGGCCCGTGAACGCCGGGAAGCCGCCGCGAAACAGGTCTGTGCTGGCTGTCCGGTGCGCACCACCTGCCAGTCGTTCGCCCGCGACAACCACGAGTACGGCTTCTGGGGCGGCGAGAGTGAAGACGAACGGCACGCCGCTGGGTACCGCCTGATCGCCCCGATCGGCGTACGCGCCCGCGCCAGCTAACGGCGCGATGCACGACGTCACCGTCGTCGGCAGCGCCAACCTCGACCTCGTCGCTCACACCGAGCGCATCCCCGACCCCGGCGAGACGCTGCTGGCCACCGGCTACGCGGAGCACCCTGGCGGCAAAGGGCTGAACCAGGCCGTCGCCGCTGCACGGGCTGGGGCAGCAACCGCGTTCATCGGTGCGCTCGGCGACGACGACGCCGGGACCACGCTCGGCGAGGTCCTCGTCGCTGCAGGGGTCGACGACAGCCACGTGATGCACGTTGGCGTACCAACTGGTCGCGCCCTCATCACCGTCTCAAACGATGCCGAGAACACGATCATCGTCGTCCCCGGCGCGAATGCCCGGCTCACGGCGCCGACCGCCTTGTTCCCGACGCGGGTCGTTGCGACCCAGCTCGAGATCCCGCTCCCAACCGTACGCCGAGTCCTCGAGCTCGGCCGCGGTCTCGGGGCGATGACGCTGCTCAACCCGGCGCCCGCAACAAGACTCGATACCGACCTGCTCGCCCTAGTCGATGTGCTGACCCCCAACGAACACGAACTCGCGCTGCTGGGAGGCACCGACGCACTCCACGCCGCAGGCGTTGGTGCGGTAGTAGTGACACTTGGAGCGGCAGGAGCAGCCATCTACCGCCCCGAACGGCCAGCCCAGCCCATCGATCCGTTTCCCGTCGATGCGATCGACACGACCGGCTCGGGCGACGCCTTCAACGGCACCCTCGCGACGCTCCTCGCCGACGGGGCCACCCTCAGCGACGCCGTGCGCGTTGCGTGCGCCGCCGGGGCACTCGCCGCGACCACCGAAGGGGCTGTCCCCTCACTGCCCGCTCGGGCGGCGATCGACGCGCTCGTCGGCGGATAGCTCGATCGCGGCCCATCCATCGACCACGCGACGATCCACAGTGGTCCATGGTCGAAACGCGGTCTCGACCTTCGCCACCTGGTCTTCGAGCAGCCCGCTGGCAATCAACGATCCGCAGCAGCGGCTGCGCAGGTCGTCGGCCAGCTCGATCAGCGTCGGCGCCAAGATGTTCGCAACGACGACGTCGAACTCACCGTCGATCACACCCGCTGGTGTGTCGACAACGGTCACTACTTCGTCGACCCGATTGGCGACGACGTTGCTCCGGGCAACTTCGACCGCCGCGCTCGAAACGTCTGTTGCGACCACACTGCTGGCTCCGAGCACGGCCGCCACGATTGCCAAGACACCGGTCCCACACCCGACGTCGAGCACCCGCGGGCGTGCACCACCAACGATCTGGGACCGTACGCGGCGAGCGACGAGACTCGTCGACAGCCGTGTCGTCGGGTGGTCGCCCAACCCGAACGCGGCACCAGGATCGATCGACACAACAAGGCCCTGGTCCGGCGGGACCAACCATGCCGGGTTGAGGACGATATCATCGACGTCGACCGCAGTGGCAAAGTCCTTCCAGGTCTCGGCCGGTTCGGCATCGACCGTCTCAACCGCCACAGTCCAGCGTGCCGCTAGCACATCAACGATCCTCGGCAATTGGGCGTCGCCAACCACGGTACGCAGTTCGATCGCACCATCGACGGGCCGCTCTTCGAGTGCAGTGATACCGATGCCCCACAGCGCTCCCGTCGCCGCATCGGCCTCGTGTGCAGCGACGCGCAGCACGAGGATCTGGGCCATCGGTCAGCTCAACCGATCCGGCGGAGCTGTGCGGGGTACTCCCGAGTCCGCTGGGCGTACGCACGCCAGCTCTGTTCGATGAGATCGGCGCGTGCCTTCCCGGGCTTGACCGCCGCCGGAGTGCCCACTGCGAGCGCTCCCGGTTCGACCTGCGTATCGTCGAGGACCACCGAGTTCGCAGCCACGATGGCGCCCGACCCGATCGTGCAACGATGCAGCACCATCGCCGCGTTGCCGACGAGCACGTTGTCAGCCAGCGTGCATCCCTCGAGATGTACGAGGTGGCCGAGCGTGCATTGCGAGCCAACGATCGTCGGCCAGGCGGTCGTGGTGTGAAGCACTGCATTGTCTTGCACATTGGAGCGCTCGCCGATCTCGATGTGCCCCCCGGTGTCACCACGCAGCACCGCTCCAGGCCACACGGATGAGTCGGCACCGATGCGTACGTCGCCGATGACCACCGCGTCGGGATGGACGAATGCGGTCCCGTCGATTTCGGGCTCCCACTCCCCCAATGCATAGATCGGCATGGTGGCACCGTACCGGCGCGGCGGCTTGCGACCACGCCGGTGGAGTTGCACGGGTGCAAACCGATACGGTTGCGGCAATGTCTCGACGGATCGACATCGAGCTGACGAGCGCGCTCGCCGACGGCACGTGGACC
This sequence comes from Actinomycetota bacterium, assembly GCA_039177505.1. Taxonomy (GTDB): domain Bacteria; phylum Actinomycetota; class Acidimicrobiia; order Acidimicrobiales; family Ilumatobacteraceae; genus JABSQH01. The sequence continues at coordinate 6,408 of JBCDFR010000034.1, forward strand.
TGGCGAGCCGCCGGGGCACGCAAGCCGAACGGCGTGCTCGACGGCACGATTCTCCCAGATGGTGCCGTGGTCGGCGATGAGCTGAAGGTGGAGATCGAGCAAATGCTCGATGGGATCGAGGTGCTCTCGGTGGTCAAGGGCCGGGAGAAGGCCGGACGCAACGACCTGCTCGAGCTGATTGCCAGCGATGAGCCGTTCGAAGCGGTGATCGAGACCCGAGCACGCAAGAAGGGCAGCCGTGGCGATGGTCGCCGCAATCGCCGCGACGGGGGGCGCCGCGAGCGCAGCCGTGACAGCTCCGACGACGAGCGCCGAGGCAGCGACAACAAACGTCGCCGGCCCCACTTCGAGGCGCCTCCCGAGGTGCCACAACGTCCCAAGCCGAAGCGCCTGCGGCCCGGCAAGACCCACCGCACAGAGGTGCTCGCACAGATCCCAGAGGAGCAGAGACCCATCGCCGAGCTCGCCCTGCAGGGGCTCCCCGCCGTGCGTTCGCGGGTGAAAGACGACAACGCCAAGCTCGCCGCCGAGGGCAAACCCACCATGCCCGAGGCGACGGTGCTGAAGATGGCCGAAGATCTCCTCCCAACGTTGCGAGTGGCCGACTGGCTCGACCGCGCCGAAGCGGCCAAGCAGCAGGCGGAGCAGCTCGATCTGCGCGACTTGCGCAGCGTGGTCGCCGCGAGCGACGACCCGATGGTCGCCCGCGACGAGTCGACCCGCGAGCTCGCTGAAGAGCTCAAAGCGTCGCTGGTCTTGAAACAAGACCTCGAGATGAAGCTGTGGGAAGACGACATCAATGCCGCGCTCGGTGTCGGCCGCGTCATCCGGGCGCTACGTCTGTCGTCGCAGCCGCCCAAGGCGGGCGCGTTCTTTCCACCTGATATCGCCCGCGAACTCGGCACGGCAGCGACCAGCGCCCTGCAACCCGACGACTCGCCCGACCGTTGGATCGCCGTGCTCGAAGCAGCAGCGTTCTCGCCGGTGCGCACGCTCGTTGCGCCGACGACACCACCGTCACAGATCAGCGACGACCTGAGGGCCACGGCGCTGCGTCTTGGCCCCCTGTTGCCCGATGTGGCCGCGCTGCTCGGCGTCAAGGTGCCGGCCGACGCGCCGCGGCCCAAGCCGCTGCGCCCGCAGCGCCGCGATGGGAAACGTGGGCAGAAACGGTCGAACAACAAGCGCGACGCCGACTCGGCCTGACCGTCGGTTCGCTTCGGCAGGCCGCGCTTTCCTACGATCCCCGGCCATGTCCGACATCGTCACCTACGAAGTTCGCGGCCGCATTGCGGTCATGACCCTCAACCGCCCCGAGGCGCGCAATGCCGTCAACGGCGCTGTTGCCAGCGGCCTCGAAGCCGCGATCGATCAGATGGAAGGCGACGACGACGTGTGGGTCGGCGTGCTGCAGGCCAATACCGAGGGCCAGCAACGGCCGGTGTTCTCCGCCGGCGCCGACCTCAAAGAGATCAACTCCGGAAACGCCGGAGGTCTGGCGACCGAGCGCGGTGGATTTGCCGGGTTCGCCTACCGCGAGCGCAAGAAGCCGGTGATCGTCGCCGTCGACGGACTGGCCACCGCCGGTGGGTGCGAGATCGTGCTCGCTGCAGACATGGTGGTTGCCACCACTCGATCGGCGTTCGGCCTGGCCGAAGCCAAGCGCAACCTTGTCGCGGGTGCGGGCGGTCTGTTCCGCCTCCCGCGAGCGATCGGTCAAGCTGCCGCGATGGAGGCCATCCTTACAGGCGACCCGATTCCGGCGCAACGGGCCTACGACCTGGGCCTCGTCACACGCCTCGTCGAGCCGGGCGAAGCGACCAATGCGGCGATCACCCTCGCCGAGCAGGTCACTGCAGCGGCTCCGCTCGCCGTTTGGGAGAGCCGCAAGGTGGTCCTTGCTGCGCACGAGGAGAACGACGAAACGCTCAAGCGAATGACCGACGAAGCGTTCGGCGTCGTATTGCGCTCAGAGGACACCAAAGAGGGACTCGAGGCATTCATCGAGAAGCGGACCCCCCAGTGGAAGGGCCGCTAACACGCGACTACAGCGCCCGGTAGGTCGTGATCAAACGCGCGACGATCCCGGCGCGCTCGTACAGGTTCTTGGTGTGGCGGTCACCCGGGAGGGCCTCGCCCTCCACCGCTGCCATTCCTCGTCCTCGACCGCGCTCCATTGCTGTGGCCAACATCTCGTCGCCGAACCCGAGTTCGCGCGCCTCGGGGGTGACCCACACCTGATCGATTCGCAAGACGGGGTCGGCGTCTTCAGCGACGAGATACCCGACAACGACGTCATCGATCAACGCGACGAGAACATCGGCATGTGCCGCGCGGTCGGCCCATCCATCAGCAACCTCAGGATGGTCGATCAACCACTGCGACCCGCCGCGTTGGTCGACCAGGGCGGTGCGTGCTTCGTGCTCCAGCGCCGGCAATTGGCTGACCACGTGGTGATCGCCGGGCTCCACGACGTCTACGTGTGGATCGATCATCCAGCGCTCAGTTGTTCGATTCGTGCCAGCACCGTTCGTCGCTGACGTGTCGCCCGCTCGTACCGCTCGATCGACGCCAGTTCGTCGGACTCCAAGCCGGCCAGCATCGGCACGATGTGTGCCGCGGGAAGCTGGTCGTAGTCGGGCAACGCCAACTCGGCGACGCTCGGTGCCTGGGCCTCATTGGCCGGGTCGACCGTGGCGACGTGACCGGGCGGCTCGACATCGTCCGCCACCGGTGCTTCGGTGTCGGCGGCCGGTACGAGCCGTTGTTGCATCTCGGCGAGGCCTTGATCGACCGCCAGCTTGCCGATGAACCGCGCCAGCTGCAGCTCCTTGTAGACGCGCTCACCGAGGCCGAAGGGCAGGGCTCGGGCGTACTCGGCGATCACGGCCGAGTCAGGAGAAGATTGGACAGTCGTCGTCGCTCACGGGGCAGTTGGGTGCATTCGAACGCACCAAGAGGAAACACGACGGGCACAGCTGCTCGTCCTGCTGCTTCGGCTCGAGCCGTTCGCCGCTTTCGCTGCGCGGGTCCGCATCCTCCTCCTCCTCCTCGTCATCGTCCTCGTCGGCAGTGACCATGCGGTCCTTGAGGATGCGATCGAGGTCGGCCTCGACGTCGTCGTCGGCGAGCATCTCGTCGTCGTCATCGTCGTCGTCGCGCTTGCGACGCGCTGTCCGGGGCGCATCGTCACCGTCGTCACCGTCGTCGTCACCATCGGCGGCGTCGTCGTCACTGTCGACGTCGTCGTCGATCTCCTCGTCGATCTCGTCGTCATCGGGCGCGACGTCAGCACTCTCCTCGTCGTCGGAGTCGTCGTACTCGTCGTCGTTGATGTCGTCGTCAGCCATCGTGCGTGTCTGCCCGCCTGAGTCCAAGCAATGAGCCCGGTGTTCGTCGGTGCGGCGGCAGCATAGGCCCACCTGAACACGCACGCGAGAATGCCGATGCGTGACACCAGTCACACATCGGCACGCACCTCAGTTGGAGTTCCCCGTCGAGCGCTTGGCCTCGGCACGACGCTCCGACTCCAGCCGCTCCAACTCGGGCGCCTCGGTCGTCATGTGACTCATCGCCGCGGCAATGGCATGATGCCCGGCTCGCTCGGCGATCTGTCGATGCATCTCGAGGGCCACTCGGCGATACGAGGGGTGGCCCTGGGGAGACGAACGCAGTTCGAGCATGTGGATCGCCTCTCGAGCGTTGAACTGCATGTTGTACCGCAGCCGATAGGCCATGGCCACCGCGTACGGCGCCTGGTCGGGATACTCCGCATCCAACGCATCGAACAGCGCCGCCGAGCGCCCCATCGCGTCGTCGAAACGGTCGCCGAAACCAGCCGCCTCGACGAGTTCGGGTCGGACGTAGCCGTGGTTCGGCGTCAGCCGTTGCCACTCGATCGTCAACATGCGGTGGCGCTGCATGTCGCGGAATGCGCCGTAGTCGCTCAGGACATCGAACCGGTAGTAGCACCGCTCGAACGCCCGGCCTGGCTTGTGTCGCCGGTTCTCGCGTTCCCCGACGTAGGCCCGCATCAAGGCCACCTTCTCGTCGACCCCCAGCCGGCCGACACGCTCGATGAGCTGCTCCTCGGACAGGTGCGAGTGCGGATAGCAGATCGCCGCGATCGTCTTGTCTTCGGCGAGCGGATCGAAGTCGGTCAGTGCCACCTCGGCCACCGGATCGGCCGGTGCCTCGCCGAACAGCTCCTCGACGACGCCCGCCGTGCTCGTCCGCGTGTTTTCGAGGTACTCGATCCAGCGTCCGCCACGCTCGGGCAGATCGACGCGTCGCAAGAAGCTCGGGATCACCTTGCGCAACTCGTGCAACATGAGATCGGCGTACTCACGGGACTCAGGCAACGGGTTCGCCCGCATTCGCAGCAAGAGCGCTTCGAACGCCTGACCCGTTCCGTAGATCCCGACGTTGGAGGTCGCCGCTGCCGGCAGAATGCCGCGCACCGCGTCGAGCGCTTTGGCCCTGGTGGCCGTCCGATAGACGAAATCGCTCTCCTCGCCCTGCGTCACCTCGGACCGGACATGTTCAGTCACCAGCTCAGCGGCATCGGAGTAGGCGTCGAAGATCCGGTCGAGATCGCCGACAAAACGAGTGCCGAGCGATCCGGCGAGCACATCGGGGTCGCGGAAGTATCGGTACCGGCCACCGAGACGCGTGTCGTAGGCGATGTAGCGGGTGCTCTGCTCGAGGTAGCTCATCAAACGGCCCCACTCGAGAATCTTGGTGAGCAGGTTCGACGCCTGCTCGCATGCCAGATGAACGCCACCGAGTTGGGCCACGGAGTCGTCGCCATAGTCGAAGAACACCCGCTCGTAGAGCTGCTCGGCCCGCTCGAGACCGACGGTGGCATCGATGGTCACGTCGCCGGAGATGTCGAGATCGCCGACGAACTCGTCGAGGAAGAGGCGACGCAACGACTTCGGGCTCCGGCTGTAGCGAGCGAAGAGCGCTCCTTTCACCACCTCGGGCAGATTGACCAGCGCGAACACCGGCCCGTCGAGATTGGTGAAGTAGCGACGCAAGATGTCGGACTCGTCCTCAGTGAATTGTTCGGGGACGTAGACCGCCACGGCGCACCACTCTAGGAGCGGCCAGTTGGCCGTCGCGGCATTGGTCGAAGCTGTGAACAGGGACGACGCGGTCAGATGTAGATCAGGCCGGCATCTCGGTCGACCACGACCTCGATGTGCCGTGCCCGGTCGGTGCGCTCACCGTCGAGGATGACGGTCACGTCCCGCTCGAAATTGAGCGTCAGAGAGCGCACCGAACGGGTGTCGATCTGTGGGTGCGGAAGATGGCTTCCTGTCGGCAGTCGCCGCCACGCGTTCCATCGAGCGCGCCACGGCATGTCGGCGGACAACTCGACGATCTCGACGCGACCGTCGTTCGGGTGGCCGCGAGGCGCCACGTTGTACCGCCCGAAGAACTCCGCGTTCATGGCGGCGACAGCGGGCCCGCGCCATGGCCCACCGCGAATCCACGGCGAGCGCATCAGGAGATGAGCGAGCACGGGCTGTGACGGCCCGTCGTCGAGGCGAGCTCGCAACAGGTCGACGTCGAACGCTCGCACCTGATCACCGGGTTGCGGCGTCGCGCCGGCACCTCGACCAACTGTGCGTGCAAGATCGCCGCCCGTGAGCACGACCGCCGCGCCGTCGGCAACACTCAGTATCCGCGCGGCGCCTGCGTCGCCGGTGGCCACCGGCACACCGCGGGGCAATTCGACGAGCCGACCCCACGACTCGCCCTTCTTGATACTCACAACTCGCTCAAGCCCTCGTCGGCGACAACTCCTCGCCATGCCGACTCGGCGGCGTCGGCCAGCGCTGCGGCGGTCGACTGCTCGGGGGCGATGCCGGCGAGTTGTCGAAGAAGGTCGATCAGCTGCTTCATCGTGCGTACGAAGTCGCCGCCGGTGAGATCCTCTTCGTCGAGGATTCCGGTGAGATGCTCGCCGGACACCCATCCGTGGGCGATCGCTGCGAAGCCTGGATCCGGAGCGCGATGAACCGGAACGCTGTGGCCACGCTCGATCGCCGCCAGTGCCGCACTTCGAGCAGCGATGTCTGCGGCGCGTGACCTCACGGTCCGCGACGCGAACCACGGAGGCGCTGGCGGTTCGGAGCTGCGGTGCTCGTACACCAGCATCGAAACGAGCGCAGCGACGTCGGGAGCACCGAGACCGTCGAAGCATCCGTCACGCACGAGAACAACCGCCAGGAGATCGCTCTCATGGAACACCTTGCTCAACCGTTCGCCATCGGAAGTGAGCATCCACCGCTCATCGTCGACGAATCCGTACTCGACGAGTACGGCAACGATACGGTCGAACTCGCGGGCTACGGAGTGTTCGGCGCGGTCGATCTGCTGCTCCAGCTGACCGATCTGGCGATCGAGGCGATCAGCAGCGGCGGCTCGATCGAGCTTGTGTCGCAGGTCGGGGTCGCGTTCGATCGGGTCAATCGACGAGCGACCGGCGTCTCCGCTACTTCTGTCGGTGACGGCGGCCGCTGCATCTGCTGACCGTTCGAAGCGATGGTGATTGAGCTCGCGCCGAACCGCCCGCCGAAACTCCTTCCGGTTCGGCGCATACGGTGCGGGCAGTTCGATGGCACCGAGCACTTCTGGGACGACCAGCAAGTCGCGCTCGTCGAGTTCGATCAGGCTGCCGGATGCGCCCACGACTCGGAGCCGCCGTCGACCTCGCCGATCTGCGTTGGCAATCACGACACCAGGTCCATGACCGCGACCACCGTCGACCGAAATCACCGTGCCGGGACGAAGGCGCCGCAGCTCGCTCCGGAGCTCGGCACCGCGCGCCGACCGTTCGGCGGCCTGCGCCTCTCGATCGGCTCTCCGACGACTGCGGTAGGAATCGATATCGCCGAACTCGCTGATCGACTCGGTCCGCGCGGCATCGCGCCGCTCGATGCGCCGCTCGAGTTTGTTCGCCAGCTTGACGACGTCCCGGTCGGCTTGGAACTGAGCGAATGACCGATCGAGGAGACGGTGTGCGCCAGTGCGATCATGACGGGCGACCAGATTGACCGCCATGTTGTACGTCGAGCGAAAGGCTGATCGCAGGCGGAACGAACGACTCGACGCCAACCCGACCACGTCGTTGAACGTGACCGACGGCGACCAGCACACCGCAGCATGGCCGACTGCGTCGATTCCCCGGCGTCCGGCCCGCCCCGTGAGCTGAGTGAACTCGGCTGCGGTCAGCTGCTCGTGGGTCTCGCCGTTGTACTTCGTGAGCTTCTCGATGACGACGGTGCGCGCCGGCATATTGATGCCAACGGCCAACGTCTCGGTGGCGAACACCACCTTGACCACACCATCGACGAAACACGCCTCGACGGTCTCCTTCATCGCCGGGATCATGCCGGCGTGATGCGCCCCGATCCCGTCGAGCAACCGCGCACTGAAACGATCGACGTCGAGCGCTCGGCGCTCCTCGTCGTCGAGTCCGCGGAGGTGGCGGGTGATGTGGTCGTGGATGCGCTCACGCTCCTCAGCCGTGGTGAGCGAGATCCCCAATCGATGACAGGTCGCGGCGGCTTCGTCACACTGCGCTCGACTGAAGATGAAGTAGATCGCCGGCAACATCTGATGCGCAGCCAGCGCGCGTACGGCATCACCCCGGCGAGGGGAGAAGACGGTGCGCCCACCGTTGCGATACCGATCGCGGCCTCTCCGCTCGCCACCGTCGAAGCTCCCGCCGTCAGCGTTGGGTGCGCCGTTCACGAACATCGGGAGCAGCGTCGGCTGCGCGACGCCGCGCTCGGCGACAAAGTAATGCTGCCGCAGTTCGACGGGGCGGTGCGTCTCAACGACGGTCGTGGTGTCTCCTTTCAGCGAGCTGATCCAGTCGGCGAGCTCAGGCGCATTGCTCACTGTCGCCGACAGACACACGAGCTGGGCCGATGACGGCAGATGGATCAAGACCTCCTCCCACACGGGCCCGCGGTACGCATCCTGCAGAAAGTGCACCTCGTCGACGATCACGGTGCCGAGGCCGGTGAGGTCGCGTGACCCGGTGTACAGCATGTTGCGCAACACTTCAGTCGTCATCACGACGACCGGTGCCCCGGCGTTGATCGCTCGATCGCCTGTCAACAATCCCACGGCCGCTTCGCCATACCGGGCGACCAGGTCGTGGTACTTCTGGTTCGACAGCGCCTTGATCGGGGTGGTGTAGAACGAGCGTTGCGATGCGCTACGAGCACGCTCGATGGCGTGCTCGGCTACGACGGTCTTGCCACTCCCGGTCGGTGCCGAGACGACGACGTGGCGATCGAGATCGATCGCCGCGATTGCATCGATCTGGAACCGATCGAGCTGGAACTCGTGCTCCGGCTGGGTCACGAGGGCGGCGTGCGCCGGCGCATGACGAGCCATCCGAGCAGCGCTGCAAGGAAGTACAGCAGCATCATCGGGCCGGCGAGCATGAGCAACGTGATCGGGTCTCCCGACGGCGTGATCACCGCAGCCAGGACGAAGATGGCCACGATCGCGTAGCGCCAACCACGCAACAACTGGCGCGCCGTGATGGCCCCGACCAGCTGGAGGAACACGAGCAGAACCGGCAACAGGAATCCGATGCCGAAGGCAAAGACCATCAACCCGAGCAAGCTGACGTAGCTCGACACGGTGAAGATCTCGTTGACGTCTTCGCCCGCCCATGCGATGAGGAATTCGAGCGCCCGTTCGACCGTGAAGTACGCCAGCACAGCGCCGGCCACGAACAGCGTGACCGACGACAACACGAACGGAATCGCGTAGCGCTTCTCCTTGGCGTGCAACGCCGGCACGATGAACCGCCAGACCTGCCAAAGGATGACGGGAAGCGCCAGGATGATTCCGCCGTACATGCCCACCCGCAACCGTGTCTGTAAGCCCTCGGCGGGGGCGGTGATGAACAGCTCGGGGTCGCAGAAGTCGGCACCGCGCGAGGCGCACAGATCCTCGTACGGCTGTACGAGGAACGCCAGGATCGGGTCGTAGAACACGACGATGAGCACCATCCCGATCAGCACGGCCAACGCCGCCCGGATGATCCGCACCCGCAGCTCAGCGAGGTGCTCGGTGAGCGTCATGGTGTCGTCTGGCGGGATACCGTCAGCTGGGGCTGCTGCCTCCTCGGTGGTCATCGATGTCAGGCGGTGTCGGTATCTGCGGCGTCGGGCGCCGGAGCATCGGTGGCCGGCCCGATCGGACTCCCCCAGCCGGGTGAATCACCGGGCAAGGCGATCCGCGAAGAACCCGGATCGTTGGTACCCATCGGCAGCTCGCTCGGGTCGATCCGCTGCGTCTCGGCCTGCGATGGATGTGTCCCGTTGCTGGCACTGGTCTCGCTGGTGTCGCCCGTCCCGTTTGTACTGTCGACCCCGTTGGCGTGCTCATCGGGCGACTGGAGATGCGGGGCATCGATCCACGAGTCGTCGTCACTGGTCTCGGCGGCGAGACGTCGTTCGGCATCGGCCTGGGCATCAACTTTCGTCGGATCGGCAGCATCGCGCACCGCATTGGCGGTTTCACGCATCTCCCGCATCGGTTCGTCGAGCGCCGACTTCAGCTCCGATTGGAAGCCATTGCCCATCTTCTTCAGCTCGGCGTAGGTGCGCGAGAACTTCCGAATCGCGTCAGGCAGCTTCTCGGGCCCGAGAACGACCAGCGCGAGCAGCAGGATCACGATGATCTCGCTGCCCTGAAGATTGAACACGCGCGCAGTCTACGGCGATGGCATCATCAGGCGGAGTGCAGCAACGACTCCCTTCCCGACTCGACCCGCCGATCGGCTTCGCCCACCGCGGCGCCAGAGCACACGCTCCGGAGAATACGCTTGCCGCATTCCAGCTTGCGTTGCGCCTCGGCGCGACCGGATTGGAGAGCGATGTGTGGCTGACCGCTGAAGGAATACCAGTGCTCGACCACGATGGCGTCGTCCGGCGGGGCCTCCGCAAGCGTTCGATCGCCACCGTCAGTGTCGACGAGCTTCCAGACCACATTCCACAGCTGGTGGAGCTACTCGACACGTGTGGCACCGACTATCACCTGTCGCTCGACACCAAGGACCCCGGGAGCGCTGACGCGATCATCGAGGTGATCGCCGGCCACTCCCCCGACATGCTCGGTCGGGTGTGGCTCTGCGAGCCTCGTTTCGAACGCGCTGCCGAGGTCGCTGGATGGAAATCGGGGGTGCGCGTCCTCCAGACGACACGGCTCGACAAGATCGGCGAGGGACCTGAACGTCGCGCCCACCGGCTGAAGTCCGCCGGAATCGACGGGATCAACCTCCACCGCACCGATTGGAACGGCGGGTTGGTGGCCCTCGTCCATCGCTTCGATCTCTACGCCTTCGGGTGGGACATGCAACGGGACCACGAGCTGCGAGCAGGCATCCGCATGGGACTCGATGCGGTCTACAGCGACGACGTCGACAAGATGGAAATGGCGATGCGGGCCGAGCTGGCGAACCCCGACTGAAGCGCTACAGCCACTGCCAGTTCTGACGGGGCCAGAACACCACGAAGGCACGACCGACCAGATCGTCGTCGCTGATCGGACCGATTTGACGACTGTCTTGGCTGCCGCCGCGGTTGTCGCCCATCACGAACACGTGATTGTCGGGCACGAGCACCGGCTCGAAACTCGCTCCGCAGTTGCCGGGCTGCACGACGTCGGGGTCGAGATACGGCTCGCTCAGGGCCCGCCCGTCGATCAGCACCTGACAGTTCGTCAGCATCTCGACCTCTTCACCGGGCAACCCGATGACTCGCTTGATGAGATCGCGTTCCGAGGCCGCCGTGGACTGGTGGAGCACGACGACGTCACCACGATTGGGGTCGTGCAGGCGATACGACAACTTGTTGACGAACACCCGGTCGCCACTCTCCAGGGTCGAGTACATCGACGAGCCATCGACAACGAAGTGGGCGAGCACGAAGGTCCGCACCAGGAACGCCACCAGCAAGGCGACGGCGACGACCACGATCCAGTCGACCAGGGCGCGCGTCCCTGGTGACAGGCGACGATCGCCGTCATCGGCGGCGAGGCCCATGACGTTGGCGTCGGCTGGTTCCGGCGGCGCCGGAGCGTCTGGTGGAGGGGGGAACGTGCTCTCGGTCGTCACTCGGCCTCTCAGCGTACCCGTCGATGTGCATTCGATCAGGACGGTGGGCGATGTTGCCCCAGCTAGAGCGTCTCGATCAACCGCTCGACACGTTCGTCGCGACTCTTGAACGGGTCCTTGCACAACACGGTGCGTTGGGCCTGATCATTGAGCTTGAGGTGCACCCAGTCGACCGTGTAGTCGCGCTTGCGTTCTTTGGCACGGCGCACGAACTCGCCACGCAGTCGCGCCCTCGTGGTTTGTGGTGGCACATCGATCGCGGTCTCGATGTCGTCGTCGGTACACACCCGCTCGACAAGACCACGATCTTGGAGCTTGTAGAACGGGCTACGAGCCCGCGAAACGTCGTGGTACTGCAGGTCGAGAAGCTGGACACGCGGATGTCCGAGCGCCAGGTCGTGACGCTCGCGAAAGCGTTCGATCAGCCGGTACTTGATGACCCAGTCGACTTCGCGATCGAGTTTGAGCGGGTCGTCCTCGATCGTGCTGATGCAGTGCTCCCACATCTCGAGGGCACGTTGCTCCAGCGGTGGGAACCCGCGGGTCTCGGCGTAGCGCAGCGCCCGGTCGAGATACTCGCGCTGGATGTCGAGAGCGCTCACCTCGCGCCCGTTGGCCAGCCGTACCGTGCGCCGGCAGGTCATGTCGTGGCTGATCTCACGGATGGCACGAATCGGATTCTCGAGGGTCATATCGCGCAGAACCACACTCGGGTCCTCCAACATGCGCAGCATGCATGCTGCTGCGCCGACCTTGAGGAACGAGGTGTACTCGCTCATGTTCGAGTCGCCGACGATCACGTGCAATCGGCGGTACCGCTCGGCGTCGGCGTGCGGCTCGTCGCGGGTGTTGATGATCGGCCGGCTACGAGTGGTCGCCGAAGACACGCCTTCCCAAATGTGTTCGGCGCGTTGAGCCAGCGAGTACGTCGCGCCTCTGGCGGTCTGCAAGACCTTGCCTGCGCCGGCGTAGATCTGCCGGCTGACGAGGAACGGGATGAGTACCTCGGCGTAGTGGCCGAGATCGTCGTCACGGCTGGTGAGGAAGTTCTCGTGACAGCCATAGGAGTTGCCCGCCGAGTCGGTGTTGTTCTTGAAAAGGTAGATCGTGCCGCGGATCGATTCTTCGGCAAGGCGCTGTTCGGCCGACTCCACCAACTGTTCGAGGATCCGCTCCCCCGCCTTGTCGTGGACGACGAGTTCGTACAGCGAGTCGCATTCGGGTGTCGCGTACTCGGGATGTGATCCGACATCGAGGTACAGCCGGGCGCCGTTCTGGAGAAACACGTTCGAGCTGCGGCCCCATGACACGACGCGTCGGAACAGGTAGCGGGCCACTTCGTCGGGACTCAGCCGTCGCTGCCCGCGCAACGTACAGGTGACGCCGTACTCGTTTTCGAGGCCGTAGATCCGGCGCTCCATGGCGGTCAAGCTAACGGCGCACGGCGCGAAAGCGAAGCTGGTCGCCAGGACGCGACTGGGCGACGACCGGGAGGTCGAGCGGATCGACCACAGCGACTACCGGATATCCGCCGGTGGTCGGGTGATTGCACAACATCACAATCGGCTCCCCGCCCGGGGTGACCTGCACCGCGCCGGGAACCAACCCGGCGCTCGGAATCGACGTCGGCGCGCCCGCGATGGTGGTGAACGGACCAGGACGCAGGCGTGCGCCGACACGACTCACGTCGTCACCGATCGTCCACCGCCGGCCGGTGAGCGCAGCCAGCCCGCCAACAAACCGATCGACGTGCGGACCTGGCCACACGCGAACGGTGTCCGGAAGCTGTCGGACGGGCGCCAGGTCGGCTGCGAGCTCACTGCCGGGATCGGGGCCGATCGCATATCGGCAGTCGGCATCAACGGGTGGCGGCCCGAGCCCTGACAGCGTGTCGTGGCTGGCCGATCCGAGTACCGGCTCGACATGCACTCCACCGCGCACAGCGAGGTACGACCACGCACGAGCCGGATGTCGGGCGACCTGGAACGTCTCTCCGGCACCGAGGGTCGATCGTCGCCCGGTAGACGTGTCGGCGACGACGATCGGCCGCACCGCCTGAACTATCAGGCCGCCTGCCGTCTCGAAGGCGGCACGATGGTCGCTGTTGCCCACCAGCCGATTGGCAACAGCGTGACTGGCCGCATCCACCGGACCGGCGACCGGTACCCCGATGGCGCCTCGGCCGACGCGCCCCGCGTCTTGGATCGTGGTCGCCCATCCAGCCTCGACGATCCTGAGCGCGTACGACTCGGCCGCGTTCATATTGGTCGAAATCGCACCGGGATCCCCGGGCGCAACAGTGCTGGTGACGCTGCGGCCGTGTTCCAGACGATCCGTTCGGTGTGGCCGAGCAAATGCCAACCTCCCGGCGACGCAGATGGGTACACCGCCGCGTAGTGCGCCGCAATGGCGACGGACCCTGCCGGGACTCGAGTGCGTGGATGCGTCCGGCGTGGCACCTCGAGCGTCGGATCGAGACCCGTCATGTACGCGAAGCCAGGACTGAACCCGCAGAATGCGACGCGGTAGTCACCAGCTGCGTGTCGCTCGACGACGTCATCGACTGACAGCCCAGCGTGCTCGGCGACCTGGGCCAGGTCCGACCCGTCGTAGACGACCGGAACATCAACGGGCGCAATACTCGAGTCGACCTCGGATGGTCGCACGCCATCGAGGAATTCGCCGACCGCATCGAGCGCTCCGGCGGCGCAGCGCACGACCACCGAGTCTTCGGCGGGAAGCACATCGACGATGGCGTCCGGGATCGTCCGCGACTGCTGCAAACCAGCGGCCCATGCGGCGGGATCGGCGACATCTTCGACCCACCACGCAGTCGGACCATACGGGCGGCGCAACACGATGCGTTAGACAAAAGCTTCGATGTCGACTCCGGCACCGTCGAGCGCACGTCGCACAGCGCTGGCGATGGCCACAGCTCCAGGGGTGTCGCCGTGGACGCACATCGAGCGGGCGTCGACGGTGATCGTCGACCCATCGGCGGCGACCACGGACCGATCGAGGGCCATCTGCACGACGCGCTGAGCGATCACATCGGCGTCGCTCAGCACGCTGTTCGGCTCGTGCCGGGAGACGAGGCCTCCGTCGGGCCGGTACGCCCGGTCGGAGAATGCCTCGCCGACCGCATCGAGTCCGAGTGCTGCCGCGGCCCGGACCAACTCGGAGTTCGGCAGCGACAACACCTTCAGGCTGCTGTCGTACTCGTGGGCCGCCGCAGCCACCGCCCGTGCATACCGCTCGTCGTTGGCTGCTGCGTGGTACAACGCGCCGTGTGGTTTGACGTACGTGACCCGGCTGCCGGCCGTACGGGCGAATCCGTCGAGCGCGGCGATCTGATAAAGGACCGCGTCACGCAACTCCGGGGTCGTCATGTCGATGTGCCTGCGGCCGAAACCCACGAGATCGGGAAACGACACCTGCGCACCGATCGCGACGCCGTTGGCGACGGCGCCCTCGCAAGCCGCCCGGAGCGTGCTCGGATCGCCCGCATGAAATCCGCAGGCGATATTGGCGCTGGACACGATCGTCAACATCGCCGGGTCGTCTCCGAGACGCCAATTCCCATACGACTCGCCGAGATCGCTGTTCAGATCGACAACGGACACGACGCTGATCGTAGACCGGGGGCCGCGCGCCGAGAGCCTTGAGCCGGCGATGACGAGCGCGTCGCTACAGCGGCGCTACTCGATGGTCGACCCTGGGTCGAACCGATGGAAGCATCGGCGACCGTTGTTGCGCGACAGTTCGGCGACCTCGAGGTCGCTCGGCACGATGTCCCGGTCGGACCCGGCGAGCGCCGCGGTTCCGACAGCGATGGCCGCCGATCGGTCGAGCCCATCGGTCCACGAGTCGGCGAGCCGCGTGCGGATCGTCTCGGCGTCGCCACCGATTGCGGCGTAGTCGCGTTCGTCGACGACGGTCCCGTCGTAGAGGATGTGGAACATCTGATCGCCGGCAGCCTCGTGGCCGACCTCGGCGACCAAGATCTCGACCTCCATCGGCTTCATCTCGTGGGTGAAGATGCTGCCGAGCATCTGGGCGTAGCTGTTGGCCAAGCTGCGCGCATCGACGTCGTCGCGCGAGTATTGAAAACCTTTGAGATCGGCGGCGCGCACACCGGCCACGCGCAGCTGATCGAATTCGTTGTAGCGCCCGACCCCGGCAAAGGCGATGCGGTCGTAGATCTCGCTGATCTTCCTGAGGGTCTGCGAGGCGTTCTCGGCCAAGATCACCACACCATCGACGAAGCGCACTGCGACCAATGCTCGACCGCGTGCGATGCCCTTGCGGGCATAGTCCGCGCGGTCTTTCATCATCTGCTCTGGCGCGACGTAGAACGGCATACTCATCGGCGGACCTCCGCAACGATGGCATCGAAGCGGCCGACCAGATCGTCGTCTGCGACGCGTGCCCAACCGTCGACGTCGATGGTGGCGACAACCGGATAAATCCCACGCTGCACGTCAGGTCCGCCGGTCGCCGAGTCGGCGTCTGCTGCTTCCCACAGCGCCCGCGAGACGAGGTCGATCGCGGCATCACGCGTCATCTCGGGCTCGAACCCGACCTTGATGACCGTGCCGGCGTGCAGACTGCCCGACCCCGTCGTGACATAGTCCTTCTCTTCGTAGCGTCCACCTGTGGCGTCGAAGTCCCACAGGCGACCGGTGGAGCGGCGGAGGTCGTAGCCCGCAAAGATCGGCACGACGACCATCCCCATCATCGCCTGCTGCAGGTTGCCACGAACCATCATCGACAGCTGGTTGGCCTTGCCTTCCAATGAGAGCGGTGCTCCCTCGACCTTCTCGTAGTGCTCGAGCTGCAGCTGGAACAGCCGGACCATCTCCATCGCCGTTCCGGCCGCGCCGGCGATCGCCACCGCGCTGTGACTGTCGGCTTGCACCACCTTCTCCATCGAGCGATGCGAGATCAAGTTGCCCGAGGTGGCGCGACGGTCACCGGCGATCACGACTCCGCCGTCGTACAGCACTGCGACGCAGGTCGTTGCGTGCGGTACCGCAAGCTCGCTGACATCGGCAGCGCCATCGTTCGAGTCGAGCCCGACACGGCGCAACAGCTCCGGAAAGTTCGATCCCGGATCGTCGCCGGGGTCGAACCAAGGAAACGACACGGACTACTGCCCGCCCTTTTGCACGTACGACTTGACGAAGTCTTCGGCGTTGGTTTCGAGCACTTCATCGATTTCGTCGAGGAGGTCGTCGAGTTCAGCCTTCAGCTTCTCGCCGGTCTCGGTGGTCGCCTCCGCCGGTTCGGCAACGGTGGCTTCCTCTGACGAGCGGGACGACTTGGACTTCTGCGTGCGTTCTGCCATCAGCGAGCGATGCTCCTTCGTATTCGATCGGCGGTTGCGTTCACTGGCCGAGTCGGTCGAGGAGTTCCCCCGCCGTCTGTGCCTCGTCGATCACGCTAGCAACGTGGTCGGCGGTACCGCGGAGTGGTTCCATCATCGGCACTCGTCGCAAGGGGTCGCGACCGATGTCGAACACCAGCGAGTCCCAGTTGGCCGCGACGACCTCATCGGGAAACTTCGACAGGCAACGCCCACGAAAATAGGCCCGCGTCGTGGTGGGTGGGTGATCGACCGCGGTGTCGACCTCGGCGGGCGCGACGAGGGTCGCGAGTCCGGCGCGTAGTGCCAGACAGCGATCGGCCCGCAGATCGTGATACTGCAGATCGATCGCCTTCAATCGCTGATGTCCAGCGGGAATGTCGTGGCGCTGGGCATACCCGTCGACCAGACGTTGCTTGGCGACCCAATCGACGGTGTCAGCGACCGATTTGGGGTCGCGTTCGAGCCCGCTGAGCACGAGTTCCCACCGATCGAGGATGTCGGGACCGGTGTGTTCGCCGACGCAGGTCAACCCATGACTGAGTTCGTACTTACGGGCTCGCTCGAGCAGGCCCCACTGGATCTCGAGTGCCGTTGCCCGTGACCCATCGCGCAGCATGATCGTCTGGCGCAGCGTTGGGTCGTGGCTCACTTGGCGGATCGCGGCCACCGGGTTGCCGAGCAGCCAATCGTCGCCGAGCACGTCGTCTTCGATCATCGCCAAGACGATCGCCGTGGTTCCGACCTTGAGGTACGTGGCGACCTCGCTCATGTTGGCATCACCGACGATGACGTGCAGCCGGCGATACTTCTGGGCGTCGGCGTGCGGTTCGTCGCGCGTATTCACGATCGGACGCTTGAGCGTGGTCTCGAGGCCGATCTCTTCTTCGAAGAAGTCGGCGCGCTGGCTGAGCTGATACTCGACGTCGTCGCTGGGACGCCCCGGCAGTTCACAGCCGACCTTGCCCGACCCGGTGAAGACTTGGCGCGTGACGAAGTGCGGCGTGATCTGTGCGGTCAATCGGCCGAACGGCACCTCGCGGGCCATCAGGTAGTTCTCGTGGCAGCCGTAGCTGTTGCCTTTGCCGTCGGAGTTGTTCTTGTGCACGATGATCTCTGCGCCGTCGTCGAGCAACGTCGTGGTTTCGATCATCGACCGCCGGATGATCTCCTCGGCGGCCCGATCCCAGCGCACGGCCTCGTAAGCGGTGGTCACCTCGGGAATGGAGATCTCCGGATGGGCGTGATCGACGTAGTACCGGGCACCGTTGGTGAGTACGGCGTTCACGAGGGTCGTCTCGACTTCGGGAGCGAGCGCATCGTCGAGCGAGAAGCCGCGCGCGTCGTTGGCGGGCTGTTCGTCCTCGAAGTCCCACCCGATACGCCCGCGCTCGCGCATCGTCGCCGCGACGTACGCGTTGATCAGCATCGACGACGCCGACACGGGGTTGTTCTCGCCACCCCGCACGACGATGCCGTATTCGGTCTCGATTCCGCAGACCTTCGGCAGCGCCATGGACGCAACCTATCGGACGCTCAGTTGACTTCGAAGGTCAAGCCGGCGTGTTCCACCAAGCGTTCGAGATACGGCTGGCCGAGCGCAGTCGACGGTGTCCAGAACCCTCCTCCGAGATCTGCCTCGACCAACTCGGCTGCCGCCTCGACGATCATCTTGGCGGTCGAGCCGTAGCCCGGATCACGGTCGCCGGTGACCGTCACACCGAGGTGATGTGTCGTCGTCCCCTCGACTCGGCCGTGGAAGCGGATGTCGAAGAAGCCGGCCTTTTGCTGCTCGGGCGATGGTCCCTCCCCTGGCGCCGGCATGAATCGTTCGAACAACGCCCTCACCGGGCCGAGCCGACCGGCGGTCATGACCGAGGCCATCGTGGCGCTCATCGCGCCGGCGGCGGCACGGCCGGTGAGGCCATCGCCGGTCATCATCGATTCGCCGTACGTGAAGTCGTGACCCCACGGTTGGCCGAGCAAGGCATGCGAGCGCAGCACGACACGCACGTTGATCACTGCCATGACGAACGCTGCGAGCCAGCTCTCGAACTGCTCGTCGTACTCCGGCCACGTCACCTCTGGTTGCGTCGGACCGGTGCGCTGACCGAGTGGCGCGAGCGCATAGGGATTGGCCAGCGCGGCGCGCACCGCCGGGTCGCCCGCTTGTTCTTCGAGCATGTTGAGCATGCTGGCTGCGGTGCCCCCACTAAACGCGCCGCGTGCAGCCTTCACCGCCATACGGATGGCCGTCGCGGACTCGCCGTACCGCTCGATCGCCTGCTGCTGCAAGAACATCACGCCGAGATCGGAGGGCACCGAGTCGAATCCGCAGGTGTGCACCAAGACTGCGCCCGTGGCCTCAGCTCGCTCCTGGTGGGCGTCGATCATCCGCTGCATCCACTGGGCCTCACCAGTGAGATCGCAATAGCGGATCCCGTTCTCGACGACTGCCTCGATCAGCGTCGATCCGAACAAGGCATACGGCCCGACCGTAGACGCGACGACGCGCGTCGACGCGCACAGTTCGTCGAGAGCGTCTCGATCGTTGGCGTCGGCGACGAGTTGCGGCACGTCCGCGCCGGTGTCTGCCGCCACTGCGGCCAGTTTTTCGGCGCTGCGTCCGGCGATCGCCCAACGCAGTGACGCATCATCGCCCACGCCGAACCGCTCGACCATGTAGCGACACATGATCTGACCGACGAAGCTCGTCGCGCCATAGACGACGACGTCGTGGTCACTCACAGGTATTGCCCGGTCTGCACCCGCTCGATCGCCCGTCCGCCCGCGAGATCCGACTCGTCCTGCTCGGTCACCAAGGTGCGGATGAACACGATCCGCTCGCCCTTCTTGCCCGAGATCTTGGCCCAGTCGTCCGGGTTGGTGGTGTTCGGGAGGTCCTCGTGTTCCTTGTACTCCTGCTTGATCGACGCCAGCAGATCGGCGGTACACACACCGCGTGCTCCGCCGTCGATCACCCGCTTGATCGCCAACTTCTTGGCTCGACGGACGACGTTCTCGATCATCGCTCCCGAAGCGAAGTCCTTGTAGTACAAGACCTCCTTGTCGCCGTTCTGATACGTCACTTCCAGGAACCGGTTGGCCTCATCCTCGCGGTACATCTCGGTCACGGTCGCACCGATCATGTCGTCGATCGTTTCATCGGCACTGATAGGAATCTCGTCGGTGAGATAGCGGGCGAACACCGCGCCTGCGGCGGACGCATCGGGCCGCTCGATCTTGATCTTCACATCGAGCCGGCCAGGACGCAGGATCGCCGGATCGATCAGGTCCTCGCGGTTCGTCGCTCCGATGACGATGACATTGCGCAGCCCCTCGACGCCGTCGATCTCTGCCAACAGTTGTGGAACGATCGTCGACTCCATGTCGGAGCTGATGCCCGACCCGCGGGTACGGAACATCGAATCCATCTCGTCGAAGAACACGATCACCGGCCAGCCCTCATCGCTCTTTTCGCGGGCTCGCTGGAAGACGAGACGAATCTGTCGTTCGGTCTCGCCGACGTACTTGTTGAGTAGCTCCGGGCCCTTGATGTTGATGAAGTAGCTGCGACCCTTGCCTTCACCGACTCGGTCCGCGACCTTCTTGGCCAAGCTGTTGGCCACCGCTTTTGCGATGAGCGTCTTTCCGCAACCCGGCGGCCCGTACAACAAGATCCCCTTCGGCGCAGGAAGCCGATGCTCGGCGAATAGGTCCTGGTGGAGAAACGGCAGCTCTACGGCGTCGGCGATCTGTTCGATCTGGTCGTCGAGTCCCCCGATATCGGTGTAGGAGATGTCGGGCACCTCTTCGAGCAGGAGGTGCTCGACCTCCGGTCGCGGCAACTTCTCGAGCAGCAGGTTCGATCGCACGTCGAGGCGGAGGTGGTCGCCGCTCCGGATATGCGTGCCGCGAATGGCATCGGCCAGTTCGCAGATCCGCTCTTCATCGGCACGTCCGATGACAACGGCACGAACGCCGTCCTCCATTACCTCTTTGACGGTGACGACCTCACCGGTGATCTCCGGCGTGCGTGCGAGCACGACGTTGAAGCTCTCGTTGAGCACCACCTCTGCCCCTCGATCGAGGAGTTCGTGATCGATGTCGGGATGCAGCGACACGCGCATCTTGCGGCCGCTCGTGAGCACATCGACGGTCTCGTCGTCGTTCTTGCCGACGACCACACCATATGCCGACGGCGGTTGGCTCAGCTTGTCGACCTCGTCGCGCAGCGTGGCGATGTGTTCGCGGGCCTCGCGCAGCGTGTACGAGAGCTTCTCATTCTGCCCGACCGCTTGTGCCAGCTGCCCTTTGGTCTCCAGCAACCGCTCCTCGAGCGAGTGCACTCGCTTCGGGGCGTCGGCCAGACGGGCGCGCAGCGCAACGATCTCATCGTTGAGCTGATCGATTTGACCATGAAGTTCAGCGGCATCTTCGGTCATGTGGGGAATGTACACCTGCGACCCCAGTTGGTGTTTGCACGTGCCACGCCGTGTAAACTCTGGACGTCTTTCGAGACACCATTTCGAACCATCGAACGGAGTTGCGACACATGAAGGTCTGGATCGATCAGGATCTGTGCACCGGCGACGGCCTCTGCGAGGAGATCGCCCCCGACGTCTTCACCCTGCTCGACGACGGACTGGCCTATGTCGTGGAGGGCGACAAGGTTTTTGCCGAGGCCAAGGGCAACCCGCAGGGTGCCGAGGGGCTCGCCGAAATCCCCGATGGCCAGCTCGAAGCCGTCATCGAATCCGCCGAGGAGTGCCCCGGCGAGTGCATCTACATCGAGCCTTGATCTGAGACCGGCTCGCGGTCGACGGCGGGGGCACTGACCCGCCGGCCTTGACCGAACCGGCGGAGCAGGATCGGCGATCGAACCATCAGCCACGGCCGGCCAACGATCACGCGGTTGACATTCGTTACCTTTAGCCCTCGGTGAACATGTGTCAACGCTTAGCATGGGAACGATGAGCACACTGGCTGGACCGGAGCTGCATAACGCAACGGACCGCACCGATGAGGCCCCTGCGCGTCGTCGGAACGCCCGTGGCGAAGGCGACAAGCTACGTGCAGAGCTCCTCGATGCGGCCACCGACTTGATGGCCACGTACGGCGACATCGACAGCATTTCGCTCCGAGCGGTCGCGCGCCGCGCCGGTGTGTCGGCGACTGCGGTCTATCGCCACTTCGACAACCATCTCGATCTGCTACGCGAGGCGGTGCTCGCCAGCTGGGCGGAGTTCCTCGGCGTGTTGACCGAAGCCCGGGCGTTGAGCGACGACCCCTACGAGCGGTTCTCGACCATGGGCCGGGCCTATGCGGCGTTCGCGATGAACCGTCCGGGCCAGTACCGGGTGCTGTTCTCCAACAAGATCGATCTCGGCGCACTCGACGGTGCCGTCAACACCGACGGAGACAGCGCATTTGCATTGCTCGTCGACACGGTCGCCGACATCTTGCAGGTGAAGAACGATCACCGTGACGCGTTTTTCGTCGCTGTGCAGGTGCACACCTGGATCCACGGCATCGTCGACCTGGTAGGCACCCACCCCAAGGTCGATTGGCCCGCGACCGACGGCCTGCTGGACGGCCTCAGCGCCGCGCTCGACCTCAACCGCGTCGGCTAGGCACCGCTACATGACGAACGGCTAGCGGCCGAGGAACCGGGCGACGCTCAAGAAGCCGGTGTGGGCGACCATCCGGTGATCGGGCCGGACCGCAGCACCATCGATGTGCCAACCGCGATGCAGCACTTCAATCGTCCGGGCGTCGATCCACTTGCCCTTCATGGCCTCGCGCGCTTGTTGGGCCTGGGTGATCGAGGGTGTGTATGCGACAACGATGGCGCCGGGCGCCAACGCCGCTTCGAGGTGCGGAATCACGCGCCACGGCTCGGGGAGGTCGAGCACACCACGGTCGAAGCGGCCGTCGTCGACGTCGATGCCCTCGTAGCTGTCGGCGATCCGCACCCGATAGCGCGCTGCGGCGGCTTCGCCGAGGAAACCCTCGACGTTCTTGCGCGCACGATTGGCGAAGTCCTCGCGTAGTTCGTAGCCGACTACGTCGGCGCCGTATCGCAGCATCGTCGTCGACAGCGCCCCCGATCCGACGCCGCTCTCGAACACCCGACAGCCGGGACCGATATCGGCGAGAACGCAGATTGGACCGAGGTCTTTCGGGTAGATCACCTGCGCGCCGCGCGGCATCTCCAGCACGTAGTCCTCGAGCGTGGGGCGCAGCGCCGTGTACTCAGCACCCTTCGTCGAGCGGACGACGACGCCGGGTGCTGCGCCGACGAGATCCCGGTGCGTGATCAGTCCGGCATGGCTGTGGAATTCACCATCGTGGGCCAGCTCGATCAGATAGCGCCGGCGCTTCTGGTCGAGGAGCAGGACGCGGTCGCCGTAGGCGAACGCGTCGCTCACAGCCGTTCGAGCGCCGTCTGAGCGTCGGCGTCGGCCCTGGCGCGCAGCGCCGCCAAGCTGATTCCCGCCCGGCGGGCGGCTCGTCGACGGATCGGCTTCGAGGAGGCGACGGTCAAGAACGCGCCCATGCCGAGGGAGTACACGCCGAGTGTCTCGGGCTGCCTGCCCGTGTACCGCTTCATGACCCGCCGCCCGTAGTAGCCAACCGCGACGACTCGCCAGAACGCGCTGCGGCCGAGGACACCTTGGCGCATCACATTGCGACGCACCGCGACCGACGGTCGGTAGTAGTACGGAATCAGGGCCATCAGATCCGGCGAATCTCTACGACCGCCGAGGCCTTCTTACCCGAGCGTTTGCCGAGCAGGAAGAAGATGATCAACAACGCTATGCCGCCGCCGGCAGCAATCGCCGCGATCGGGGTCTTCTTGTCATCGACGCGTTGTTGTACGTCGCCCTGCAGCGCCTTGAATTGACGTTCGATGTCATCGGGCGTGATCGTTTCGGTGTCGGCCATCGGTCCTCCCGCGCTACTTTGGCTCGTTGTTCAACGTCGATTTCTTGATCCGCGAGATCGTCACGACGAGGATGGCGACCGCGGCAGCGAGCACGATCAGGTAGGCCAGCCACGACAACGATCCGCTCGCCGATCGATCCCACTCGGTCTGCAGTAGGCGAAGCAACCCGACCAGCAGGAAGACGAGGCCGACTCCGAGCAGCAGCGCGGCCGCTGCGCCGAACCCCAGCCAACGCCCGGCACCCTTTAGTGGCCCGACCGTCTCCTGCTTGGCGTACGCCTTGACGGTATCGACGATCTCCCCCAGCGAGGGGTCGTCGGGTTTCGGCGAGTTCGACTCCGACACGGCGTACGTTTCTATCACGAAAGCCGGAACTTGAGCATGGCTTCGACATCGTCGAGGATCGCCTCGAGTTCGTCGAGACGTTCTGCGGGACCCGGGGCGGCCAGCAGGCGATACCGATCGGCTGGACCGATCGGCGCCAGCGTGCCGAGGTGGTACGTAGCCACGAGCGGGTCCTCAGCGATCTCGATGTCGGCGGCATCGCCCTCGGCTTCACCGAGTTCGGCAGCCATCGACAGCGCCGAGCGCACACGGTCGAGTGCGGCTGCGACCCGTTCAGCAAGGCCGGTCGGGTCGGCGTGCTCTTCGGGCCATGGCTCGACGTCGGCGAGTGGATAGGGATCGTCGGGGAGCCACGCCTGGATGCGGATGCGCTGCATACCGACTGCGATGAGTGCGTAGCGACCCTCCTCGAGGGCCTCGATGTCGACCATGCGGGCGACCGTGCCGACCATGGCCCGCTCGTCGCCGCCACCCGCTTCGCGCCCGTGGGTAATCAACGCTTGCCCGAACTCGGGCTCGCCATCGGCCTGCAGACAATCGATGACCATCTGGCGATAACGCGGTTCAAACACGTGCAGTGGGAGCACGCCTCCCGGAAGCAGCGGGGACCCGAGCGGAAACATCGGCATGACCGCCACGACGTCGCAGGCTAGTGGTCGATCGGTTATGGCGCTGGGCCGAGGTCGACAGCACTCGGACCGGCTGGAAACGTATCGAGCCGTTCGGTCAGTGCAATCCAGAGCGGTCGGTGCTGGTCATCGACAGTCACATCCGGTGTGTTGAGGATCAAAACGAACTCGATAGTGCCCGCATCACCCTGACCGAGATACCCGGCGAGCGCCTTGACCGCTGGGGGGTCGACGTCGAAGGGCTCGTTGTTCAAGGTCCCGGTCTTCCCCGTCAGGCGTCCGGCGACCGGCGTATCGATGAACTCGGAAGCGAGCGTGCCGCGCTCGCCGGCAACAGCCATCCCTTCTGCGACCGGGGTCGCTCCGAGGAGATGGATCACTTCGAGTACGGCGCCACAAGTGACGCGGTTCTGAGGGTGGAGGCCTGAGCCGTCGAAGAAGTTCACGCCATCCATCGGAACACCGGCGTTGCGCAACACCCGGTCCATCGTCGTCAATCCGGCGGCGCGCGTTCCCTCGCCGGCGTCGATCACCCCGATTTCTTTGAGCATCAACTCGGCCGTGTTGTTGTCGCTGGTGGTCAGCATCACGGCGAGGACGTCGGCCAACGGTGCGGACTGCACGGCAGCGATCTCAGCGGCAGCCGGGTCGGCGATACCGTTCGTGCTGCCATTGTTCACCACGACGCCACGCGCTTGGAGCAAGCGCTCGAACTCGTTGGCGGCGGCATCGACTGGATCCGACGACGGGCCACTGTTGCCGAGCTCGCGACCGGCGTTCACGAACAGCGCGTCGTAGGGGCCGGCGTCGACAAATGCAACGCCGGGTCCCCATCCGTCCACGCCGTATTCGTCGTCGTAGCGGGTGCCGTCGCCGACCACCGCTCCCCCGACCACTTGCACACCTGCGGCGACCACCGCATCGGCGAGCGCGTCGAGCGACGTCGTGTTGAACGCCGGGTAGAGGTCGTCCTGGATCGGGTAATCGGCTGTCGTCAAGAGCGGGTCTCCCCCTCCGACGAGGTAGAGGTCGCCGGTGACGATTCCGTCGACAATCGGAGGCGACGTCACGCGAGTGGTGAAACGGTGCTCGGGTCCGAGCACCTCCCAGGCGGCGAGCGCGGTGAGCAGTTTCTGGTTGCTGGCAGGGATCACGGGCACATCGATGTTCGTCGACGTCGCCAGCACGCCGTCGACTGCGATCGCCGCACAACTGTCACTGCTCACAAAGGTGAACACCGGCTCGACGGCTTCGGCGAGACGGTTGACCGACGCGACGAGCGCAATCGGGTCAGGTGCTCGCCGGTAGTCGAACAACTCGACGTCGAGTGTGTCAGCGATGGACACCTCGCCGTTTGGGTCGTTGTCGCTCCCGTCCTCCGCCGACGTCGTGATCGAGCCGTCGACGGTTTCGTCGTCCAGCTCTCTGGCGTTGTCGTAACTGTCCGCACGGCCGTCACTCCACTGGAAGAGTGCGAGCAATCCGACCGCCGGGAGCACGGCGACGATGATCAATGCCAACAGCGGCGTGCGCGGGTAACGCGCCGGTTGGCGGACCAGATCGAGCCGCATGCCCCCGGTCGTGTCATCGATCGTGTCATCGGTTGCGCCCGCGAGCGGGACCGCGCCGGCGGCTTCTTCCTCGGCCGGAGCAGCAGTCTCGTCGTCTGATTCGCCGCTCATCGCGGTCCGAGGTCGGCGGGAGTCGGCCCCGCCGGGTAGGTGGCCAACGCATCAGCGAGTGCGTTCCAGGTCGGCCGATACTCGCTCTGGTCGGAGATCGTCGGACCGTTGAGGATCAGGACGTACTCGATCGATCCACCTCCGTCGACTGGCACGTATCCGGCGAGCGCCTTCACCGCTGGTGGATCGATGTTGAACGGCGGGTTGTTCAGCGTGCCTGTCTTGCCGGTCAACCGACCCGCGAGGGGGTGATCGACGAATACGTCGCCGAGTGTTCCGCTCTCAGCCGCCACCGGGAGCACCGACTCAAGATCGGTGCGCGCCAGCACCGTCAGCAGAGCGGCGCAGGTGAGCTGGTTACCGGGGGCCAGGCCGGAGCCGTCTGCGACGACGAGTCCGTCGGTGGCCACTCCCCATTCCTCCAAGGAGGCGATGACTGCGTCGGCTCCGGCGGTCCGGGTGCCCTCGCCGCCAGCGGCAAGGCCGATCTCTTTGAGCACCAGTTCCGCTGTGTTGTTGTCGCTGTTCAGCAGCATCTCGGCGACGAGTTCCGACAATGGTACGGACTGTATCGAGGCGAGTTCGACGGTCTCGGCGGGCGCTGTCCCCGTGCCCGGCTCGCCACCGACGGTGATACCACGTTCTTCTAGGAGCCGCTCGAACTCCCGCGCTCCGGCGAGATTCGGGTCAGCATTGCGCTGTGCGTCGCCGAGGACGCGGGCGTCGTTGACCAGCAAGGCGTCGTACGGGCCGGCATCGAGGCCGGCGACGCCGTCGCCCCACCCCGGGGCATACCACTCGTCGTCGTAGCGCGATCCATCGCCGATAACACCTCCCTGCACGCTGCTAACCCCTGCGCCGACGAGATCATCGGCGAGCTGTTCGAGACGTGTCTCGGAGAACACCGGGTATCGCTCCAGATTCGACGTCGGATACCAATCTGAGGTGAGCACTGGATCACCGCCGCCGACCAAGTACAAGTCGCCGGGCACGACTCCGTCGACGGACGACGTGGCAGCGGCGGCACTGGTCTCGTACACGAAGTCAGGACCGAGCACCTCGAGCGCAACAGCTGCGATGAGGACCTTGTGGGCGCTGGCTGGGATCAGTGCGGCGTCGGCGTTCACCGCCGCAACGGGGAGACCGTCGACAGATACCGCTGCGCAACTCCGGTCGTTCAACGATGCAAGTACCGGTGCCAACTCGGCGGCGAATGCATCGACGCTGGATGCTCGCGCCAGCGCTGCCGGCACCCGGCGCACCGTGAAGAGTCCGGTGTTGAGCGGCTCGCCAACCGTGACCCCAGCGGCGGCCGGGACCGTGGGCGGTGCAGGTGCGGCGGCGTCGCTCGCATCGGCGCGATCGTCGGCCCACCGGTAGGTCGCAACGAGGGCGAGTGCAGGGATCGCGGCGATCGCCAGAACGACGAGGAGCGGGCCGACCAGAGGACGCCGGCGACGAGTGGTCACCGGGTTCTCCGGCTCCCGTCAGCGACGAGGTGAGCCAACGCTGCGACGGCGCGTTCGCCACTTGGGTAGCAGTAACGGCCGCTGGCACGCACGGCGGCGGGGCCTGCGTTGTTGGGGTCGGCAGTGGCCAACTCGGTGGCGACGAGGATCGGCTTGCCCGTCGACCCGCTGAGGTCGGCTGCGGCCTCGGCGAAGCGTGCATCTTGGCGCTCGTGGTAGGCGACGATGCGCTCCAGCCCGTGGTCGGGGAAGAAACGCCCGTCGCGCATCATCCGGGCCTGGTTGCTCTGGATCCCGATGCCGAGGTAGATCACGTTGTGGACGTCTGGGTGGCCGGCGACGAGTTCCATCACCGCCGGAATCGTGTCGCGCGTCTCGCCGCCGGCGCAGTCGATCGGGTTGTTGCGACTCCAGCGCGGCGGGAGCAGTTCGTCGATGGCCGCCAGCAGGTCATCGGGCAGTGGCAACAGCTGCAGGTCTCGAGCGCGGGTGATCGCATCGGCGGTCACCACGCCCCAGCCACCGGCCGTTGTCAGCACGACGGTGTTGGGTCCGAGGGACGGTGGTTGCGTGGCAAAGGTCGCCGCTGTCTCGAACGCCTCGGTCACGCTGGCGGCCCGGGTAATGCCGGCGGCACGACAGGCACCGTCGAACACTTTGTCGTCCGCCGCCAGCGCGCCGGTGTGGCTGGCCGCTGCTTGGGCACCACCCTCTGTGGCGCCACCCTTGACGATGACCAGCGGCTGCTTGGCTGCCGCACGCGCCAGCTGGTCGAAGAGCGCACGTCCGTCGGTGATGCCCTCGAGGTACGCCAGACCAACGGTCGTCGCTGCGTCGTCGGCGTACCACTCGAGATAGTCGGCCACGGTCACGGCGGCGGCGTTGCCCGCCGACACCGCACGGCTGATTCCGACTCCGCTCGCTCGCGCGAGATTCATGAAGCTCGAAACAAAGTTTCCACTCTGGCTGGCGATGCCGATCGACCCGGCGGGCGGGAACGGCGCGACGATCTGCGCGCAGAGATCGACCGGGGTGCTGACGACGCCCTGCCCGTTCGGCCCCGCAAGCAGGATGCCGAGGTCGTCGGCCAACTCGACGAGTTCTCGTTCGGCGGTGCGGCCGTCGTCTCCCGCCTCGCCGTATCCGGCGCTGGTCAGGAATGCCGCACGAATTCCCTTGTCGGCGCACTGCCGCAACAGCTCCGGATTGGTCGCTGCGGGGGTGCACACGAACGCAAGGTCGACGTGGCCGGCCGGCAGGTCGTCGACCGAGGCGACCGTGTCGACGCCGAGCACAGTCTCCTCTTTGAGATTCGTCCCGTACACCGCGCCGCGATACCCCTCGGCGAGCAGGTTGTGGAGCGACACGAAGCCGAACTTGCCGGGATGTGTCGACGCCCCGGTGACCACGACGCCGCGCGGTTCGAACAACGCACGGAACGCCTCGTCGCTCGGCCGTTGTCGACCCGTCACCGACGCCGCGCGTGCGGGCCCGGTCTCCACCAGCGCATCGACGGCGACCAACCGTCCATCGGGTTGCACGATCAGCGGGTTGAGATCGACGCTGTGGACGTCAGGTCGGGCCCCGGCCACTCCGCCCAAGCCGACGAGGATCGTGGCCAACTGCTGGCGGTCAACCGCCGCCTCGCCTCGGAACTCGTCGAGCAACGCCGCTGTCTGGAGATCATCGATCATCGCTGCTGCATCTGGCGCTGTGAGCGGCGCCGGTCGAAACACGACATCGGCGACCGCTTCGGCAAGCACGCCACCGACGCCAAGCATCACGGTCGGTCCGAACACCGGGTCGTCGAGCAGACCGACGATCAGTTCGCGGCTCCCCCGGATCATCGGCGCGACGAGCACCGACACGTCGCCATCGGCCGGGGTCGCCGCACCGAGCAATTCCGCCGCCACCGACTCGACGTCATCGCGCGCCGTGATGCCGAGGCGGACCAGGCCCCGCTCGGTCTTGTGGGCGATCTCGTCGCCGTTCAACTTGACCACTACGGGGTAGCCCAACTCGTCAGCGGCCACCCCAGCTTCGTCCGCGGAGGCGACGACGCGTTCGGCCGCAACCGGAACCCCGTGCTCGCTGAGCAGGGACTTCGAGGCGGCTTCAGACAGTGTTGGCACGGCGTCAAACCGTATCGGCCGGCCAGCCACCGGCGGCGGCACCCGAGCAGTGGATCTCGCCGCTACGAGCGGGGTGCGGCGACGTTGTAGGTCAGCACGCTCCGGCCGAGGAGGCGACCGGAGTCGGCCGAGTACGCCTCGCTCTCACAGAACACGACGCTGCGGCCACGCTTCACGACCCATCCCTCAGCGACGACATCTTCGTCGCGGTTGGCACCGATGAACTGCACGTGCATGTCGACCGTCGAGTACCGGGCATCTTTGGGTAGCACCGAGCCGACCGCCGGCACCATCACCGCATCGAGCAGCGATGCCACCGCACCGCCGTGCACCATGCCGCCACCCTGCAGGAGTTCCGGCTTGAATGGGAGCCGCATCCGGCAGTAGTCGACGCGAACCTCCTCGACCACGCAACCAAGCAGTCCTGGGTAGTACGTAGCTTTCCCTCGGCCGAACTTCGCCCAGCGCCCGGCAGCATCCTCTGGCAGCTGCTCGTACTGGTCGGCTCGGTTCGGTGGCCCATCGCTCATCGGGCGGACGGTAGCCGGTGGCCGTCGGAGCGCCTCAGCCTGACGAAAGGCCGAGACCGAGCTGTTCGTGGGCCACATCGACGAGACCCTCCACCCGTGCGCGTGACACGTCACCCACGAGGTTCGTCTCTTCGTCGGCATCAGCTGTGAGATCGAACACCTCGACCACATCGAGCGAGTGCCGATCGAACGTGCACCGCACGTCGCCGTCGGTGACCGCGATCCACGTTGGCAGCCCCGGCCGCATGCGGATCATGCTCGCGGCGGTGTCCCGGTGGCGTGGGCCAGCGGACGTATCGCCCACGGCACGGTCGTTGTTGGCGAGCGGGGCGAGCGAGCGTCCGGCGGCAGGCACCGCAACGCCAGCGGCGTCGAGCATCGTCGCCGCGACATCGATTGCCTGCACCGGACTGTCGTGGATCACCGACGGTCTGCCGCCGGGTGGGCGAACGATCAGTGGGATCGTCACCGACGAGCGATAGAAGTTCATCTTCGCCATGAGGCCGTGGTCGCCGAGCATCTCGCCGTGATCGGCGGCGTAGATGACCATGGTGTCGTCGAGTTCTCCCCGCTGTTCGAGCAGTTGGACCAGCGCGCCAATCTGCTGATCGATCAGCGAGACCATCGCGTAGTACTGGCGAGCGCCGGCCAGCACGAACGAATCGCTGAGCAGTTCGCTGTGTGAATGGCGGCGAAGTAGATCGAGGTGCGCATCCCACCCGTGGTGGTCGGTCGACGGGCGCGCAGGTGCAGTCCGCGCGATCTCTGCATGCGCGTAGTGCGCGGCCCATTCGGGGTCCCTCATCAGTGGGACGTGCGGCTGCACGAACGACAGCTGCAGGAACCATGGCCGCTCGCCGGTGCGCCCGCGCAACCAGCTCTCAGCCTCCCGCCCAAGAAACGACGTCAGATCGAGTTCCTGGGGCAGCGGGCTCGTCACGGCCTCCCAATGACGGTCACCGGCACGAAAACGAGCCTGCACCGTGTCCCGGTACGGTTCCAGTGCGTCGCGGTCCCGAAGGAACCGCATGTACGGCGTGTCGTGCCGACCGACGTGCACGTACCGATCGAACTCCTCGACGACATGGTCGAACCCGAAGCTCCCGATCCACTCGTCGGTGGGCGGTGGTGTGTCTTCAGGCCCGTTCGGACCCATGGGCCAGCTGGCGTAGTGCGTCTTGCCGATCGACGCGGTGTCGTAGCCCGCAGAGCGGATGGCCTGCGGCACGGTGTCCCAGTCGGGCGATGACTCGCCCGCGAAGTTGCCGAGAATGCCGTGATCGGTGGGGTACCGACACGTCAGCATCGACGCCCGAGCGGGTTGGCAGATCGGGCTCTCGGTCCACGCGGCGGTGCAGCGCACACCCTCGAGGGCGAGACGGTCCAGATGCGGCGTGACAACCACATCGTTCCCGGCACAGCCGAGGACATCGGCGCGGTGCTGGTCGGCGTACAGGAACAAGATGTTCGGTTGCGCCGCTCCCACCTACGCCTCCCGAATGAGCGCAGCCCGGAAGAACTCGATGATGTGGTCACGCCGCCGTTCCAACGCAACCGGCGACATCGGATCCTCGTCGAGCAGCCCTTCGAGGAACGGCGCGTCCGAGAAGTAGCTCAGCAGTGCGCCGTAGCCTGTGAGCAACAGCTGCTCGGGGTCCTGAGTCCGGTACGTCCCTGCGGCCATCTCGCGCCGCAGGTAGTCGGCGGCTTGGTCGAACATCGGCCGCAGCACGCCTGCCAGATCGATACCGAGATGCGACCCTCCGTCGATTGCTTCTCGCCGCATCAGCGTGACGTACGAGGGGTTGTCGGCGAACAGCGCGAACCCCGCGCGTAGCACTTGCTCGACCTTCGGCCACCCGGTGGCGGTCGACTCCACCGCTTCGGTCACGCGCGCCAGCCAGTCAGACAGCAGGCCCTCGAACACCTCGCCGTACAGCGCCTCTTTACTGCCGAAGTGGTGCAGCAGCGATTGCCGTCGGATACCGACTTCGGCGCTGATGTCGTTCAGCGAGGTACCCGAATAGCCCTGGTGGGCGAAACACTCGAGGGCCGCGTCGAGGATCTGATTGCGCGTCGAGCGGCCGTCCGGTGCAGCGGCGTCCCCGGGTCGATCGCTCATCGCCCGGGAACGCTACCGACTTCGATCAGTGCCGTCAGCTGGGCGGGTACACACCCATCTGCTTGCCCTTGTCGGTCTGCCAGAAGATGTCGGCGATCTCGTCGATGTAGGTCACGAGCTGCTCACCCACCGCGGGGTCCATCGACTTCTTGGCCTCACCGGCCTGGTGGATGGCCTTCCAGAACAGCTCGTGCAGCTGCGGAAACTGCGTGAAGTGATCCGGCGCGAAGAAATCGGCCCACAGCACCATCAGGTGGTGCTTGGTCTCTTCGGCGCGCTCCTCCTTGATGGAAATGCAGCGCGCCCGGAACACCTCGTCGTCGCTGTCGTGGTACTTCTGCGCGGTCTTCACGACCGAGAGCGCCTCGATCTTGGCCTGGGCGGGG
This sequence comes from Actinomycetota bacterium, assembly GCA_039177505.1. GTDB lineage: Bacteria > Actinomycetota > Acidimicrobiia > Acidimicrobiales > Ilumatobacteraceae > JABSQH01. The sequence continues at coordinate 39,169 of JBCDFR010000034.1, forward strand.
TCGTACACACCGCAGTAGAGGTCGCAGTGGGCGTGAGCGACGGTGGCGTTGGCGAACAGCTTGCCGAGCATGGTGACTCCTTGGTCGTCAGTTGTGGTCATGAGCGGTGATCGTCGGGAGAAGAGTTCCCGACGGTCGATACGTCGAAACCTACACTGACCTGGTGCCATGGCGCCGCTTCGTCGTCGCAGATCGGTCGATGGAGCCGACGCTGGTGGCCGGACAGGGTCTCATCGGGCGCACGACGTCGCGGGTTCGCGTCGGTGAGTTGCGGTGCGTCGAGCATCCGCATCGTCGCAATTTCTGGCTGGTCAAGCGCGTCGAGTCGGTCGATCAGGTCAGCGCCACCATGCGCGTCGTCTCCGACAACCTCGACGTCGACGCGGTCGATTCACGGGCGTTCGGGCCGGTGAACATTGGCGGCTCGTACCGTGTCGTGCTCCGCGTGCCACGACGCCTGATGTAGCCGCCCGCGACAACCGGTGCCAGGCACCAGTTGCCGCGCGCACGGTGCCACGTCACGGGCCAACCATCACCCCCAACTCCTAGGCTGCGCTCGTGCAGATCGTCTCCGCCCTGTTCGTCGAGAACTTCGAGATGCGTCAGGCCCCCGGGCCGTCGACCCGCGTCGACATGACCGGGGTGATGTTCAGTCAGGCTGCGCCCGAACCGGCGCCACTGACAATCACCCCGCACCTCGTCGGGCTGATCTACTGCCCCGATGACGAGCCGGGCAACGGCGTGTTCGAAGTCGTGTTCCGCACAGATACAGATCCCGAGAGCGAGCAGTTGGCGCGCAACGTCAGTCCGTTCACCGTGGAGCCAGGCAAGTTCACGTATCGCCTCGTACGCGGCGAGCTCGAGTTCGAGGACTACGGCCAGGTATTCGCCCACTGCCGAGTCGGGCAGGGCGACTGGCACCTCGTACCGTTCACGTTGTTGCCGCCGGCCTGATCTCGTCAGTCGCGATCACGCGACCCGGGCACTACTGTGCCGCTCGTGACGCTCACTGCAGAACAGGACGATCGCGCCGTCAAGCTGATCAAAGGAATCGCAATGGACGGCCCGTTGGCAGCCAACAGCGGACACCAGGGCACCGCCATGGCGTTGGCGGGGCTGGGCCACGTCCTCTTCAGCAGAGTGATGAAGCGCAACCCGGCCGACCACGCGTGGCCGGACCGCGACCGTTTCGTCCTCTCCAACGGTCACGCATCGATTCTCCAATACGCGCTTCTGTTCTTGAACGGCGACGGGCTGGAACTCGACGACCTCAAGAACTTTCGCCAATGGGACTCGCTGACACCAGGACACCCAGAGGCAGGTCACACCGCAGGTATCGAGGTGACCACCGGTCCGCTCGGGCAAGGCCTGGGCAACGCGGTGGGCATGGCGCTGGCCGAGCGCAACCTGCGCGCCCGGTTCGGCGCTGACGCGATCGACCATCACACCTTCGTGATCTTCGGCGACGGGTGTGCGATGGAGGGCATCAGCCACGAGGCGGCGTCACTTGCAGGGCACCAACGCCTCGACCGACTGATCGCGATCTACGACGACAATCAGGTCACCATCGACGGCCACACCGATCTGGCATACAGCGACAACGTGCCCGAACGGTTCCGGGCCTACGGATGGGACGTCGTCGAGATCGGCGAAGCCGAAGACGACCTCGACGCGCTGGAAGCCGCTCTGAACGGAGCGAAGGAACAGACCGCGCGCCCCTCACTGATCGTGCTGCGCAGCCATATCGGCTCACCGTCGCCGGACTGGACCGACAGCCCGAAGGCCCACGGCAACCCGTTCAAGGCCGACGACGTAGCCCAGACCAAGGCCGTGATGGGCATTCCGAACGAGCCGTTCTGGGCCCCCGACGACCTGGTGGCGGCATGCCGAGCACATGCGGCCGAGCGAGGAGCGGCCGCACAAGAGACGTGGGAGAGCGCAGCAGCCGCAGTACGCAGCAGTCCCGAGTGGATCGCGGCATGGAACGGCACCGGTACGGACGGCTGGGACACCGACCTCCCTGTGGTCGCCAAGGGGGAGTCGCAAGCGACCCGGGCGTCGATCAAGACCGCATTGAACGCCACCTTCGACAAGATCCCCGGGCTGCTCTCGGGCTCGGCCGACCTGACGGGCAGCAACGGCACGGCGCTCGACGACACCACCAACCAGTCGGCCGACGACCCGGCCGGGCGGTACATGCACTACGGCATTCGCGAACACGGCATGTCGGCGGCAATGGTCGGGATGGCCCGGCACGGCGGCATCCTCCCCGTCGGCGGCACGTTCTTCACGTTCTACGACTACGCCCGGCCGACGGTGCGTCTGGCTTCGATGTCGAAGGCCAAGGTTGTATTCGTCTACACGCATGACTCGGTCGGCGTCGGTGAGGACGGACCGACACACCAGCCGATCGAGCAGTTGGCGGCACTGCGGGCGATTCCAGACCTCCATGTGGTTCGACCGGCCGACGCCAACGAGACGATCCACGCCTGGGCTGATGCGGTACGTCACGACGGGCCGACCGTGCTGGTTCTCAGTCGCCAGAGCATTCCCGTGACCACCGACGGCTCGGCGATCGCCCGCGGCGCCGGCATCGTCACCGAACACGGCGAGACGCCTCAGCTGGTGATCGTTGGCACCGGTGCCGAAGTCGCCGTCGCGGTCGACGCCGCGGAGCGCCTGGCCACCGATGGGATCTCGGCGCGTGTTGTGAGCTTGCCATGTTGGGACCGATTCGCAGCGCAAGACGATGCCTACCACCGCGAGATGTTCCCTCCGGGCGTGCCGGTGTTGTCCATCGAAGCTGCGGCGACCTTCGGCTGGGATCGCTACGCCGACGACTCGATCGGCATCGATCGTTTCGGCGCAAGCGCTCCCGGTGCACTGGTACTAGACAAACTCGGCATCAATGCCGACCATGTCATCGAGCGCGCCCGCGCCCTCATCAATTGACCGACTGATCAACCGACCGAGCACCCCGGACCACGATCGACTCCCAGCATCGACACTCAGAACGGAGACCCCCGCATGAGCGACCGTCTGCAAGCCCTCTACGCCGAGCACGGCCAGAGCCCGTGGCTCGACAACCTGAAGCGCGGATACATCACATCGCGCCAACTCGTTTCGATCCGCGACGGAGGTGTACGTGGCCTCACGTCGAACCCGTCGATCTTCCAGAAGGCGATCCAGGGTTCGGCCGACTACGACGAGCAATTTCGCGAGGTCGTCGCCGCTGGCTCGTCGATCATCGATGACTACTGGGACATGGTGATTCGCGACATCCATGGCGCGTGTGACGTGTTCTCGAAGGTCTACGACCAATCGGGCGGGACCGACGGGTTCGTCAGCGTCGAAGTGGCTCCATCGCTGGCCAACGACTCGGGCGGTACCGAAGCGGCTGCCCGCGGCCTGCACGAGCGCATTCAGCGTCGCAACCTGATGGTCAAGATCCCCGGGACCGAGGCCGGCCTGAGCCCGATTCAGCAGATGATCTCCGAGGGCCGCAACGTCAACGTCACGTTGATCTTCAGCCTCGAGCGATACGCCGAGGTGATGGAGGCGTACATCACCGGACTCGAGCGATACGCCCAGACTCCGGGTGCCGACCTGTCCCAGGTGGCCAGCGTGGCCAGCTTCTTCATCAGCCGCGTCGATACCGAGGTCGATCGTCGACTCGAATCACACGGTGGCGACGACGCGATGGCACTACGCGGCAAGGCCGCTGTCGCCCAGGGCAAGCTCGCCTACAAACTGTTCACCCAGACGTTCTCGGGACCGCGCTGGGAGGCCCTGGAAGCCAAAGGCGCCTGCGTGCAACGCCCGTTGTGGGCCTCGACGTCGACGAAGAACCCGGCGTACCCCGACACCTTGTACGTCGACTCGCTGATCGGGCCGCACACGGTGAACACGCTCCCCGACCAGACCCTCGAAGCGTTCGCCGACCACGGCACGCTGGCCCGGACGATCGACGCCGACGTCGATGAGGCCGAGGCGGTGTGGGCCGACCTGCCGGCATGTGGCGTCGACATGGACGACGTCGCGGCGCAACTCGAACGCGAAGGTGTGGCCAGTTTCGAGAAGGCATTTGACGAACTGATCGCCGCGCTCGAAACCAAAGCCGCCGAACTCAAGTCGTAGCGGCAAGTGCGGCAAAAGGTGCCAGGCCCCCGAAGTGGCGGCCCCCGCACTACCATGCGTTTTACCCAGTGAGCGCCCCCCCCACCGCCCACACGCCGGCCCCGTCGCCCCC
>JBCDFR010000035.1:0-41798 GCA_039177505.1 Actinomycetota bacterium
CGTCGATCGAATGCGCAGCGAAGAATGTACGGTCACACCGCTTGGTCGTGGCCTCGGCGGCGAGCGCCTTCACACCGTTCTCACAGAACTCGGCGTTGTGCCGGTTGTTCGGCTCCGGCCACGCACCCCCAGGGCAGTCGAATCCGCCGTCTTGGTTGACGTCGCGCAGCGTGGCGATCATCCGCCGCACACCCATCCGACGCGTCCCGTGACCGAGCGCATGGACGGCCGCAGGCACACCCGCCGCCCAGTCCTTCTGGTCGCTGATCGAGAGGTCGTCGTCGCTCATGGGAGTGTCGGACACAGAGGCCCGACAACCCGGTCTAGCACCTCCGCCGACTGGATCGAGCGGCGCGTCGGGTCAGGCCTGGCGGGCAGCCTGCGCAGCAACCAGCACCTGACGAGTGTGGGCGATCTCGTCGGGATTCCCCCCGAGGGCGAGGGCCGACAGCTGCGTTGCTCCGGACGCCGCCAACTCGTCGATTCTCTCGACCACCTCGGTCTCCGAGCCGGCGATCGCCAGCCCGCCGACGGTCGATACACCTTCTCGTTCGAGCATCGCGGCGTAGCTTGGCAGCTCCGCGTACGTCGCGAGGATCTGGTCGAGGAACGCCCGGGCGCCGGACGGGTCGTCGGTGACCCAAACGGGCAACGAGCAGACCACTGCTGGTGTCGGCCGACCAGCATCAGCTGCAGCAGCATTGATGGTCGGCGCAATATGTTGCTTGACTGTCCGGGGCCCGACGCACCACAAGATGGTGCCGTCGGTTCGCCGGCCTGCGATATCGAGCATCTGTGTGCCGAGCGCGGCCAACATCACCTTCGGCGCGGATGCGACGCGGGCGATCTCTCCTTCGAAGCTCCAGAAGTGGCCCTCGTGGTGAGCGGCGCCTTCAGCAAGGAGCGGTTGGAGAATGTCGAGATAGTCGAGCATCTGGCGTACCGGACGCTCCCATGCCATCTTCCAACGGTCGCGCACCGTGGGTTCATGCGACAGTCCGACGCCGAGCACCAGGCGCCCCCCGACAGCCGCCTGGGTTGTGAGCGCTTGTACTGCGATGGCGTGGGGGTGCACGGTCCAGGTCGGAATCACCGCCGTGCCGAGTTCGGTCGATGTACTCGATGGACCGTGAGCGGCAAACGCGGTCAACGCGTCGATGTTGCCCGACTGCGCAAGCCAGTAGGCACTGAAGCCATCGTCCTCCGCGGAATTCATGTCTGCCTCAAGCGCCGTCATGTCCGCGGCAAGCAAAGCGTTCGATCCGTTGATTCCGATGTCCATCGATCCGGGTCTTTCCGTGACGGCTGACGTGGGAGGCGATCCATCGAGCCCGAACGCCGGTTCTGAGCGTATCCTCTCGCGGCCGAGGCGGGGGGCTGCGCCGAAGCGCATGAGAGTGATAGTTTCACTCTCATGGCCGACTCCGACATCAAGGCACTCACCGAGAACCTCCCGCCACCGGACTTCGAGAACACGGCATTCACCACTCCCCCGCCGCTGGCAGAAGCCACGGTGGCGGTGGTCACGACCGCATCGCTGCATCACCCCGATCAAGAAGACTTCGATCCGGGCGATACGACCTACCGCGTGCTCGACGGCAAGCGGCGCGATTACGTGTTGGGCCATTGGAGCCCCAACTTCGACGACACCGGGTACGCCTACGACATGAACACGGTGATCCCCCTCGACCGGCTCGACGAGCTGGCCGAGCGCGGCGTGATCGGCGCGGTCAGCGATCAGCACATGGCCTACGCCGGCAACCAGTTCGACCTGTCGACCATCAAAATGGACTCCGGCCCAGCCGGTGCAAAGTGGCTCCGCGATCAGGGGGTCGACGTTGTCCTGCTCACGCCCGTTTGACCACTGTGCACGCGTACCGTGAGTACGCTCGCCCACGTCTTCGAAGCCGCCGGGATGTCCACGATCGCCCTCGGTTCGATCCGCAAGCAGATCGAGAGCACCGCTGCGCCGCGCGGGTTGTGGTGCGACTTCCCGCTCGGTCGGCCGCTGGGCAAACCCGGCGATCCTGACTTCCAACAGCGCGTCCTCAAAGCTGCGTTCGCCCTCCTCGATTCACCCGAGCCGGTCATCACCGCGTTCGACGAGTCGATCCCCGACGACGGCGAGGAGATGTTGGCCTGCCCGCTGCCACCTCGTCACGACCCGAACGCCCATCCAGCGATCGATGAGGCCCGGGGCCTGCGAGCTGCCTACGACCGCGGTGTCGAGATGTCGAAGGGCCGCATCGCCGCTGGACGCGTCGTCCAGGCCGACGACATCCCGGCCGCGATCGAAGCATTCATCCGCATCGCCGAAGGCACACCATGGGATGAAGCTGGCATCCCCGGGCTCCCCATGCGCGTCAGCCAGGACGTCCGTGGGTATTACGAAACCGCCGCGCTCGCGATGGTCGACCACGCACCGCCCGCATGGGCCGGCATCCGCTGGTTCCTCGACGCCACCGAGACCGGCAAAATACTCATGGCTGCACGCAAGGAGATGGAGCGCCAGGAGGCGCCGCAGCCGATGTGGTTCTACCTCACACCGGGAGACCGCTGAAACAGACGCCATGACCTCGATCGCACCGCTCCGATGACCGACTCGCCTGAGTCGACGGGTCGGCGGCGCCCGCTGCCGATCGAGCGACGTGCTCGAGCGCTCGACGCGTTCATCGACTTGGTGCTCGAGCGAGGCGTACATCCGCGCCCCGAGGAGGTGGCCGACCGCGCCGACGTCTCGATCGCATCGCTGTACCGCTACTTCACCGATCTCGACGAACTCCGCAACGATGCCGCCGCACGTTTGGTCGAGCGATTCCCCGAGCTGTTCATCATCTCCCGGATCGGGATCGGCGAGCGCCACGAGCGAATCGCTTCATTCACGTCGTCGCGACTGGCGCTCCACGAAGCGTTGCATCCGCTGCAGTTGTTGGCCCGCTCGATGTGTCAACAGGACCCGTCGGCGCAGGCACACGTCGACGGGGTGCGCCTGCAACTCGCCGAACAGGTTCGGCGGCACTTCGACCCCGAATTACGCCAACTGAGTCCCGCGCATTGCGACGACGTCGTCGCAATGGTCGCCGTGCTCACCTCGGTCGAGTCGTGGGAACAACTGCGCCGGAGTCACGAGCGGACGCCGGCACAGACGAGACGCGCCTGGAACGACGCCGTCGACGAGCTCTTGCCACCCACCGTGAGCACGCCATGACAGCGGCCGCCATGAGCGACGCCAAGTACACGGAGTGGATCGACGAAGCCGCTCGGGAACTCGCCGAACTCGCCGCTATCACCGGGGAGCGCGCTCCGGTGCCTGCGTGTCCCGGCTGGACGATGCGCCAACTGGTCGCGCACGTGATCTCGGGCCTGTCCGGGTGGTACACGTACAACCTGGTCAACGGCAGCGAACCACTCGACTACGGAGCCTCGTGGAGTTCACAGCCACCGCTCCCACGCGGCAACGCCGATCGATTGGTCTGGCTCGTCGAGGCCGCAGACCGCTTCGTCGAACTGGTCGACTCGATCGACCTCGATGCCCCGTGCTACGTCTTCCAGACGCGGCGCACCGCTCGAGCATGGCTCCACCGAGCAGCCACCGAAACCGCTATCCACCTGCGCGACGCTCGAGAGGTACTCGGTGACGTGCAGCCGTGGGAACGAGCCCGAGCGGCGGCATCGATCGACGAAACCCTGCGCGTCATGTGGCACGGAGCGCTGCTCCTGCGCGGCGACCTCGCTGCCGAGTGCGTCCCCGATCAGGCCATCACGGTGACGACGACCGATCTCGATCGGGCATGGCGCGTCACCAAGGCCACCGACGACTTCATCGTCGAGTCCGTCGAGTCACGCGCGGGTTCCGACCAGCTCTCGGTCTCCGGACTCGGCGACGAATTGATCTCGTGGCTGTGGGGTCGCACACCGACATCTCAGCTCGCCACGACTGGCAATCACGCGGCAATCGAGGCATGGAACCTCAGCGCCCACATCTGAGCAGCCCCGACTCGAATATGCGCCCTTCAGTGGCACTATTTTGAGCCGGCGCAGCGCCGCTGACGCCGGCAGGAGACACGATGAACGAGACGACACCGATCGGGCAGCAGGCGGCGGAGTGGTTCGACGAGCACTGGGATCCGGTGCGCCCGCTCGGTGAGTGGTGGCGCGACCTCGCCGACTCGGGGTTCGCGTTCCCCCAGTGGCCCGAGGGTCTCGGAGGGCGCGGTCTCAGCCCCAGCGACGCCAAGGCGGTCCAGCACGCCCGACGAGTGGCCGGCGCCTACGGCCCACCGAATGGTGTGGCCACGTTCCTGGTCGCCCCGACGTTGCTCACCATGGGCTCTGCCGAGCAACAGCAGCGCTACCTCCCCGGAATCGTCGACGGCACGACGCCGTGGTGCCAACTGTTCTCCGAGCCGAGTGCCGGTTCCGACATGGCCTCGCTCGGCACCAGGGCAACCCGTGACGGCCACGAGTGGCGAGTCGATGGTCAAAAGGTGTGGAACTCGGGAGCGCACTACGCCGACTACGGCATCCTGATCGCACGCACCGATCCCGAACTTCCCAAGCACCGCGGGGTCACGTACTTCCTCATCGACATGCGTCAACCGGGTGTCGAGGTTCAACCGCTCCGGGAGATGACCGGCGATGCGGCGTTCAACGAGGTCTTCTTCACCGACGCCCGCGTTCACGACGACGATCGTGTCGGCGCCGAAGGCGACGGCTGGCGGGTCGCCATGACGACCCTGTCGTTCGAACGCGACCCCAACAACGCCGGGCTCGGCGACACCGCAGCGTTCTACGAGGCCGACCTGAGCGTCCCCGTCGGCGAGCACGCTCGCGCCGAGGCGGCTGCCGCGGATGGATTCTCGATCGCCATGGCTGGACGCGCCGGCGAGGTGTTCGAGAGCGCAATGAACCACGGCACCGGCGATGGGCCAGTCATGCGCGACCGTCGAGCACAGCTGGCAGCCCAACGTGCAGTGATGGGCTGGTCGAGCCGTCGCGCGACGGCCTCGATGAAAGCCGGCCGCCAGCCCGGCCCGGAGGTGGCAACGCTCAAGATCGGCGGAGCCGAAACCGGCCGGCAGATCCGCGACCTCGGTCTCGAGGCGCTCGGCGCCGAGGGCATGTTGTGGGCCGACGACGCACCCGATGGTGGACTCTTCCATCGATACGCGATGTTCACACCGGCATCGTCGATCGCGGGCGGCACCGACGAGGTGCTGCGCAACTCGATCGGCGAGCGCGTCCTCGGCCTGCCTCGCGAGCCCGATGAAACCGAGCGACGAAAGACCCCGTGGAACGAACTGCGGCGTTCGTAGCACCGCGTCCACCCACCTCGACCGACCAATTGCCGACCCGAACAGGATTCACCGATGAGCAATGCACTGATCCTCGACTCACTCCGGAGGCGGGTGCGCGCCATGCACTCGCTGTACGAAGATGCCTGCGCCACGATGAACCTGGAACAGGTCAACTTCGTCGAGCGAGACGCCGTACTCCCGATCGCTTTCTCCCTGTTCCATTACGTGAACATGGAGGACTCCGCCTACATGTTGATCTCCGGCGGTGAGGCACCGATCTTCAATGCCGAATGGGCGACAAAGATCGGGATCGCCATCCCCGATCACGGCAAGGAGCGGACGCCCGAGGAGATGGTCGCTCAGCGCATCGGCGACTACGACGCGTTCATCGAATACATGAACACGGTGTGGGCACGTACCGAAACGTTCATCGCCGGCTTCGATCCGGCGGCGCTCACCGATCTCCTGATTCCCAAGCCGTACCCGCCTCAGGTCGCGAGCACGTACTCAGCACGCGTGGGCGGAGACGACGGGATCACCAAGCTCGATGCGATGGAGTGCTGGTGGTATCAGCACGGTCTGCGCCACATGGGCGAGATCGAACACGCTCGGGCGTTGGTCGGCCTCGAGGGGATGACCAGCTAGCAAGGGCCAGTCGGTCGGCGAGAAACCAGACCGTCGGCGCCGACTACATCGTGTAGACGAGCGTACGGGCCACTCGTTCGCCCCATTCGGCGTCGCCGGTCCACGCGATGCGTCCACCGTCGATGCGCCTCTGCGGATCGACCCGTCCTGCCGCCAGCAGGACGAACGTCTCCACGTCGGCGGTCAGTTCGACATCGGGAGTAGCCACCTCATCGACGACGCGCGCCTTGCCCTCGACAATCACCGCGACGTCGCGGTCGACCTCGCCGGTCACGTGGACCACCAGGGACATACCGTCTGGGAGACCGACCTTTCGTCCGACGATGTAGCCGAGTGCACCCACCACCTCGTCGAGCGCGATCTCCGCAGCGACGCCACCGTCGTCGAACGGCAATCCGAGCGGCAGGGCAACGTCGTGGGCGTGAACCCACATGTCGAACACCCTGATGCGCAGGAAGTCGCCGTACGTCTTCACTCCGGTCGGTGTGATCGACGGCGCATCGGCCGCGCCCATGTCCATCGAACGAAGGTGCGCCAGCCGTGACGAGGTCACGGCGCCGACGTGCCTGGCGACCCCGTCCGGCTCGATGCCCGCAAGGACCGCGGCAAAATCGCCCATTTTGTCGAACGGTGGTGGCGACTCGGTCGAGGGCTCCCAGCCGTCGAGGACCGACTCCACTCCGATCGTGTGGGCGACGACGTCGCGAACGTCCCATGCGGGGCACAGCGACGCCACCGCAAGGTCGTCGATGCTGAATCCTGCGCACCACGAGTCGTAGGCCGCGTAGAGCGTCTTGTGAGCGGCAATGAAGTCGTTCATCGTGCGAGTGGCCATCGTGTCAACTGCTTCCTGTCGTCTTGCTCGTGGTCGTCGATCGGTTGCGGGCGAGGCGTTCTGCGCCCCGTGTCAATCGGTGGTCAGTGGGCCCCACACTTCGAGATGGCCCGTCCGCTGGACCCGACGCCGTGTGCGCAGATCGAGCAGTGATTCGATGCCCGCGGATGCGAACACCTCGCGGGTGAACGCCCGTTCGTCAGCCCCAGCGCTCGCAAGGTCATCGTGGAGCTTCTGCATCAGCCAGAACCGGTATGGCATCACGCCGGTCGTCAGCTCGATTCCACGCCAGGTGAATGTGGCGCCACCTCCCTCGCCCCGATCGAGCCCACGGAACGCGGGATCGTCGAGGCCGTTCGTTCCGGCTTCGAGGTCGGGATGATCGTCGAGCCACGCGTTCGCCCGATCGACATGCGCGGTGATCTCGCCGAGGTATTCGTCCCCGACGAAGCGCATCATTGCGACCAAGGTCTCGGGAATCGCCGTGTCGTCGATCAGCGAGCCATCGGTCACGTACTCGTGGAGATACGGCTCGGAGGTGGTCATCCGTTCGACCCACCGGCCGACGCGGGGTGCACGCCTCTTGATCAGGTGCGTTGGTACCGGGTCGCGAAACAGATGCGCCCACATGGCGGCGATGAGGCCGAAGTCGCCGATCGTTGCGTGCCCACCGAGGAGGTACGGATGGTCACGCAGGTGGGTGTTTAAGAGATCGAGCCACTCCTCGAACGACGCTTCGATGAGCGGCCCCGACTCGGGCGTGACGCCGAAGTTCGAAGCCGCTTTGCGCATTCGTCGCTGCGCGTTGTCGTAATACTTCATCGCAGTCTCGTCGTCGCTGTTCGGCCCTGCGAGCAGCGCCATTTCAGCGATGAGAAACGCCTGGTTCTGCTCGTCGAAGTTCCAGCGATAGTGCATGGCCGGGCGCAACAGGCCTTCTCCGCCGAACAGTTCGAAGACGTGGCTGATGGCGAGCAGCGTCGGCGAGCTCGGGTAGATGCCGAACGATCGAAGCTCCTGGCCGGGACCATTCTCGAAGTGATCGATGATGTCGGCGCCGTCTTGGATGATCTCCCCGTCGGGAGTCTCCATACACGGAATGATGAACCTGCCGACCTGGGGCATGATCGTCGACAGATAATGCTTCCCGCCGGGTGACTCCTCGCGGAATCGGATTCCCTGCCGCCGGAGATACGCGCGCGCCTTTCCGGTGTAGAGCGACAGCGGAGCGCCATACAGCACGTATGTCATGCGGCTCACCGTAGTTGGTGCCACTTCAACTGGCACTTGTCGGCGCGGCACGACGCGTCAGGTGGCGAGCGTGTGTTGCTGGACCTCCCGCGAGTCTGCGGTGACATCGATCTCGAAGGTGATGTGCGCCCGGAACTCGGTCAACTGCTCGGCCAAGGGCGCCTCGGAGCTCGACGTTCCCGGAGGTGCGCGGTTCAGCTCGCGCTCAGGGCGGCGGTCATGACGGAGTGGAACCGGGGCCAGCACGCCTCGATCCATTCCGGGTCGTCGTCTGCAAATGCTGCCCGCACCATGGCGCGTATCTCGGCGGCGTCCGACGATGTTGGGTCTCCGGACGCATGGAGCACCGCGTCGGCGCGGAGGGCTTGGAGCACTTCGACCAGGTCGACGGTTCCGTACTCGATAGCGATTGCTGTGACCGCGGCATCGCTGGCGAGCTCGTCGGTGATCGCCAGCCAGTCGCCGGCCAGCGCAGCTGAGACGCTGTCGCCGTCGACCATCGACCGCACGTCGTCGCCCCACAGCTGGACAGCGCGCTGGTACTGCGGATCGGTGGTCGGCACCGATGAGATCAATTCGCCGAACCCCCACGGGCCCAGGCCGGTGTGCAGGTCGACGATCACCACCTCCGACGCACCAGCGAGCGCCGTCGGCGCCCAGTCGCGCATCCAGCGATGGCTCCATGCCGGCTCCGCGCCGCCGTAGAAGATTCCTGTCGGATGTGCGAATTGGCCGCCACTCACGATCTGCTGGAACTGGTCCATGCCCCATTGCCCGACGTGCTCCAGCAACTCGTTTGTCGTCGCCTCGACGGTCGCGGTCGACCAGTCGTTCGGCACGAGCAGATCCGCGACCTTGGCGTACTCGTCGTTGGCGGGGGCATCGGCCGACCAATCGATGAAATTGCGATTCAGGTCGATGTTGTCTTCGTTGACTCGGCGCACCCACGAGAACCCGTACGGATTGAACGCGTGCACCAAGAGCACCCGTGTGTCGTCGGACCGCTCATCGGCATGGTGGTCGAGCCAGTGCCGCTGGAGCGCCGACCCGCAGTAGCCCTCGACACCGTGCGTCGCCGACACGACCACAACACAACGGGCCGCACCCGGGGCGCCCAGCTCGGCGACGTCGATGGCCAGGTCCTCGTCCTCACGGCCACGGGCGGGATGTTCATAGCTGGTGAGCGCGGCACCAGCCGCTTCGGCCGATGCCAAGAACGCGGCGCGCGCATGGGCATACGTGGGACTCAGTGGCTCGAGAGCGGGCATCAGCAGAGTCTCGCAGACGGACGAGCGAGTCGTTCGAGCAACATTCACGAGCCGGAGTCGTTGCGCTTCGGTTCGACCGGCGTGGCCTCGTAGGGTGCGCCCCGCGGATCGTCTGTCCGCAGCGATCAACACACCAACACGATCAACAACGACGTCGGGAGAAGGTGTTCCACGTGATACATCCAGGAGGGCGAGCATGACTCGCCGAGCGAGGTCCGTCGGTCGACGGATGACGACAGGGAGCAGCGCCCGACTCACGCTGACGGCTGCGGTGACCGCCTTCACCGTCATCGTTGCAGCGTGCGGCAGCGATACATCCTCCGACGAGTCCAGCGACACGGAGGTGGTCCTGAGGATCGGAGCGATCCCGGATCAGGAGCCCGAGCGGCTCCAGCGCACGTACGATCTGCTCTCGGAGTATTTGGAAGCCGAGCTCGACGGCGTCGACGTCGAGTACGTACCGGTCACCGAGTACTCCGCAGCGGTCACCGGGTTCGCCGTCGGCGACTTCGACCTCGCCTGGTTCGGTGCGCTCACCGGCGTGCAAGCCCGCAACGAAGTCGACGGCGCCGCCGCCCTCGCCCAACGCGACATCGACGAGACGTTCACCTCGGTCTACATCGCCCGCGCCGACTCGGGAATCGAACCGGTCGACTCGGTCGACGGTCTGGCACAACTCGAAGGCCGGAGCTTCACCTTCGGGTCCGAGTCGTCGACGTCAGGTCGGCTGATGCCGCAGTCATTCCTCACCGAAGCCGGGATCGACGTCAACGAGGACTTCGCCGGCGAGCCGGGCTTCTCCGGCTCGCACGACGCCACGATCGAGCTCGTCAACGCGGGCACCTTCGAGGCCGGGGCTGTGAGTTCTGAAGTGTGGGACTCGCGCGTCGCCGAAGGTGCCGTCGACACAGACGAGATCATCGAGGTGTTCAGAACGCCGCCGTATTACAACTACCACTGGGTCGGTCAGCCCGATCTGGACACGCGATTCGGCGAGGGCTTCACCACCCGAGTGCTCGATGCGTTGATGGGCCTCGACCCGAACGACTCCGGCGATGCTGCGATTCTCGAGCTGTTCAGCGCCGAGGGGTTCATCCTCACCGAGGACGCGAACTACGACGCAATCGAAGCGGTCGCGCGCGATGTCGGACTCGTTCGCGAGTAACGACACGGTGGTCGAACTCGTCGGGGTCGGCGTCGAGCACGCCGACCCCGACGGCCGACCCGTCACTGCGCTCGACGACATCTCCCTGTCGATTCGTCGGGGTGAACGCGTTGCGGTGCTGGGATCGAGCGGCTCCGGCAAGAGCTCACTGCTCGACGTGCTCGGCGGGCGCGTCCAACCGGCACACGGTGCGGTACGAGTGTTCGACGACGACCCCTTCGTTGCATTGCGGTCGCGTCGCCGACGGACGTTCGGCCGTCGCGTGGGGATGGTCCGCCAGCACGGCGACCTCGTGCTCTCGCTGCGGGCGATCCACAACGTCAACGCCGGACTCCTCGGCACCTGGTCGACATGGGCCGCCCTGGCCTCACTCATCCGCCCGTCCGGCCGCAGCCGCGTTCGCGAGATCCTCGAACGAGTTGCACTCGCCGACCGCATGGACGCTGTGACCGGTGACCTGTCCGGCGGTGAACGCCAACGCGTCGCAGTAGCGCGCGTGTTGCGTCAGGCGCCTGACCTCCTGCTTGCCGACGAACCAACATCGTCCGTCGATCCCCGCTTGGCCGATTCCGTGATGGCTGCGCTCACCGCGTCGTCCACAACGACGCTCGTGACGGCGGTCCACGATCCTGCGTTGGCCCAACGCCACGTCACCCGGATGATCGGGCTTCGTGCCGGCCACGTCGTGTTCGATGCCGATCCGACGGCCGTCTCGACGGACATGCTCGATCGCTTGTACGCCTCTAACGCAGCGGCAGCCGACGCCTGACTCGACCTAGACGGTGTCGGCCCTCACGCCCCGACGACGGATACTCGCCATTGCCGGTCTGGCAATCGCCTGGTCGGCCCACCGAGTCGGGGTCTTCGATCTCGACAACCTGAACTCTGGCGGGTGGGACGCGTTCGGCCGCTTCTGGACCGGGATCATCGACCCGGACACGAGCGCGACGTTCGTTCGGCTGACGATCGAGGCCGCCGGCGCCACCGTAGCGTTCGCCGTCCTCGGCACTGCAGTGTCGCTGATCATCGGCATGGGCGGCGCACCGCTCCTCTCCGAACGGCTGTGGCCCACCCGTGTCGGCGCCGCACTGCGCACGCTGGCGACGGCGGTGTTCGTTGTGCCCCGTGCCGTGCACGAAATCGTGTGGGCCCTGCTCCTGCTCCAGGTGTTCGGCTTCGACCCGTGGGTGGCGATCATCGGCATCGGTATCCCGTTCGGTGCGGTGACCGCCAAGGTGTACGCGGAGACGATCGACGAAGCCGACTTGCGACCGTATGAGCTGGCCCGCACCAGCGGCGCCGGCCGCACGTCGGCACTGCTGTACACCGTCGTGCCGGCGATCCGCGGCGAGCTGATCTCGTATGCCTTCTATCGGTTGGAGTGTGCCGTGCGTTCGGCTGCGGTGGTGGGCATCATCGGCGTCGGCGGTCTCGGGTTCCAGCTCGACTTGAGCTTCGAGACACTGAACTACTCAGAGGTATGGACGATCATCGCCGCGTTGGTGGTGGTGTCGGGTCTCGCCGATCGGTGGTCGACACTCGTTCGGCGCTCACACGGCGCCCGCGGCAGACGTGTCCGCGAGTGGTCGGTGGTGGCAGCAGCTGGCCTGCTCGTGTGGTCGTGGAACGAGGTGGAGCTCGACCCGTCGGCATTGTGGAGCGAGCGGACACGTCGCCGGGCCGGCGAGTTGGTCGAAGCGATGTGGCCGCCGACGCTCGGGCCCGATGGGTGGTCCGAGTTGATCAGCGCGTCGCTCGATACCGCGGCGATGTCGATCGTCGCCGTGGTGATCGCCGGTGTGCTCGGGGTGATCGCTGGCGCTGTGGTCGCCCGACCGAATGGCCAACTCGAAGTGACCGGGGTCCTCCGCCGAGTGGTGCGCTGGGCGATGGGCGCCGCCCTGTTGCTGCTCCGCGCTGTGCCCGCGCCGGTCTGGGCCTTCGTCGTCGTCCTCGTCGTGTTTGCTGGCCCGCTCCCAGGCGCTATTGCGCTGGGCATCTACAACATCGGCGTCATCGGACGACTCGTGGGTGAAGCGTTCGAAGAACGCCCCGCCGACACCCATGACCTCGCGTTGGCTTCAGGCGCTTCGCGCCCGGCGGCGTTCGTCGCCGTTCGCCTGCCAGATGCCGCTGGACGCATCATCGCCATCGTGGTGTATCGGTGGGAGGTGATCATCCGGGAGACGATCGTCGTCGGGGTCGTGGGCGCCGGCGGGCTGGGGCAACTGCTGCGCGATCATCTTGCCGCCCGCGACTTCGACGCGCTGACAGGAACGATCCTCGCCATGCTCGTGTTGGCAGTCGTGGTCGACCAGCTGAGCCGCACCGTGCGACGCGGTCTCACCGGCGGCGTTCGCCCGGGCCGCACGGCGCATCACGCTGATGCTGTGGCCGAACCCCCCGCCGACATGGGCGCACCCAGCACATCGGCGTCGATGAAGTGAGTCACACGACCCGCGGCGGCTCATCGACGGTGTCGGGATGTGCGTCGTCTACCGTCGCGTCGAGTGATCGAGCCTGGCGCCACGCAGAAGCCGAACGCGCCGACAGCCGACCGATCGCTGTTCAGCGTCGGCCGCCTCGCCGTCGGGAGGGTCTTCGACGATCGGTCGAGAGGCCTTGACCGATTTGGACTCCTGTTGGTGCTCACGATCGGCAGCGTGGTGTTGTTGTCGCTCATCGATCTGGAGTCGGTAGACAGCGATGTTGTCCGTGGGGTGATGTCGCTCGCAATGTCGCTATTGATCGGATTGACCTTTGTGCTCGCCCTCCGGGCCTCCGGAGTGGCTCATCGCTGGCGGCGCTTCGCCGAGGCGCTCGCGGTCGTGGCCGTTGTGGTCAGCGTCATCACCCTGATCAGTGAGCTGGCGTCGAATGGAGACCGCGACGTCTTCGTCCAACACCAACCGGGATTCTTGTGGGTGCTCATCGCCGTGTTGACACCGGCAGCAATCATCCGACGACTGCTTCGACACCGCATGGTCACGGCGCAAACCTTGGCCGGAGCGATCGCTGCCTACCTCTTGATCGCCCTCGCCGGTTGCTACGTGTTCTTGACGCTCGACGCAGCACTCGATGACGGCTTCTTCGGAGCCGGCACCTCTCCGTCGCCGGACTTCATGTACTTCAGTCTTGTCACGGTGACGACGCTGGGGTTCGGCGATCTCTCACCGGTCGAGCCGATCGCTCGGCTCGCAGCGACGAGTGTGGCGGTGATCGGTCAGGTGTATCTGGTGACGTTCGTCGCGATGTTGGTGGGTCTGCTGATTCAGCAGCGCCCCCGCGACTGACTGCGCTCAGGGTCGCTCGCCATCGAGCAGCGCTTGCAGGGACGGGTACACCAACTCCGGTTGTGCCTCGGGTTGGTCGAGGTCGATCACGTCGTGTCGTAACCCAACCGCTGGGAAGCGGTGCAGCGAGACCGGTCCTCCGGTGCTCGCCCATGCGTCGGCGAACTCGGCGAGGTGCGTTGGGTCGACCTGGTTGTCATCGGGGTTGAGAACCACGATCACATCGTCGGCGGCCGGCGGGTCGGCGTATGCGGAATCGGCAACGTACGCGGCCATCGCGAAGGTTGCACCGAGACCCTTCGTAGTCCCGCCTGCATAGGCATGATCGAGCGTCGCTCCTCCGCTCGGAAGCGACACGTTGGGCAGCTTGTGGAACACGTTGCGGAACACATGCGTAAGCACTGCCGGCACCCGCGGAATGTTGATCGCTGGCGCCACGGCCACCACGCGATCAACATCTGTACGTTCTTGCGCCGTCCACGATGCGACAACGCCACCCATCGAGAGACCGAGGACACGAACCTCCTCGCCGAGCCCGGTGGCGATGTCGATCGCGTCGTCGGCGTAGTCGCGAAGCGCCTGGGCGCTCAAGCCATCGATATTTGCGACGCTGCCGATCGCCGTACCGTCGGCGTTCGCCCTGCCGTGCTCGGGAGCACGCAGGATGAGCACGTTCGCACCCTGTTCGAACAACTCCGTGCCGAACTCGACGAACTGCTCCGGACAGTTGGTGAGACCATGAAACAGCACGACGACGACATCGGTTCGCTCTCCATGGGTGAGCAGCTGCGACTCACATGGCTCCCACACCACACCCTGCTCGTCGGCGGTGACTTCGTCGAAGCGCTCGATCGCCTCGTCGTACGTTGCCGTCGGATCAGGAGCAGCATCAAGGTCTGGCGTCGGTGCGGGCCAGAGCACAACCGCACCGATCGCCACAGCAACTGCGACCCCGATCCATCGGACGGTCAAGCGAATGGTGGATCTCGCCGGCCGCTGCTCCTCAGCCTCGTCGCCGTTTCGGGCCGCAACGCTCGGTGGCGTCCACGTGCAGCGCCAGCGAGCAGCACACAGTGCGGACCCGACGAGGACACACCCGACAAGGGCCAGGGCAACCCCGTCCGAGGGCGACAGCGCGCGGGGCGGAGCGACGACCGAGGCTGCGACGAGCGCGAGTCCGCCCAGCGCCCCGGCCGCCACGACGAGCTGCCACGTCAATGTCGACCGGTCGGCCAACGCGGTGGCCACGATGACAGCGACGCCGAGCAACAACGCGACGAGTGAGCGGCCCGAGAACGGCTCGGAGGCGATCGCTCCGGCGGTGAACCAGGGAAACATGGCGCTGACCGCAAGCAGCGCGCCGCCGACGAACGCCAGTCGGCGTGGCGCACCGTCAGTGCGCCGAACGTCGAGATCGAGCAGACGCCACCGGTCCGACATGGATCCGATCATTCCACCTCGGGGTCGACGCGCACGACTACGGTGCGACGTCGTGCAGAAACAGCCGACGATCGGGCTCGTCGTCGCTCTCTGGCTCGGATACATCGTCGTATGGATCGGCACCGCTGCGGTACTCCAGCCGGCGGGTGCTGACTTCCAAGACGCCTTCGACGATCTGACGAACAGTCGCTACCTCGTCTACGGCTTGATCGCCGGGATCGCATACGGCGCCATCGTCGCCACGGTGCGCGGCTGGTGGAGGGCGATCTTCGGTGATGACCGTAGAGCGATCGCTCCCGTCACGGGATGGCACCGATTCGTGCCCGCGATCGCGGTGGTGCTCATCCTCGCCACGACCGACTACCCAGGGCTCCTCGACCTCGACACCGAGCTCTTGCATGGATCATCGCGGCGGGCATCCTGGTCGGCATCTCCGAAGAGCTGATGTTCCGGGGCAACGCGATCGCTGGACTGCGCGGTGTCCCGTTACCGGAAGAACGCGTGTGGTTGCTGACGTCGGTGCTGTTCGCCTTGATCCACGTCCCCAACTTCGTGCTCGGAGCGCCGCCGGTAGCCGCAGTGGGCAACGCTGTCATCGCCTTCTTCGGCGGCACGCTGCTCTATGTCGTGCGGCGGGCATCAGGGTCCATCCTGTTCGCCATGCTGACGCACGGGTTGTGGGACTTCACCCTGTTCTCCGCCCAGGAAGACACCTACGGGTCGATCCGCACGCCGCTGTCTCTGGTTCTGGTGATTGCGATCATCGCGACGCGCCGCAGCCTGTTCGACCCGTCCGACGACCGGGCTCCCACGCCATAACCGGACACGCCGGGTGAACGCACCCACGTGCACACGTCATGATGTGACCGGTATGGCGCAACCCGATCCGACATCTGTCGACGGTCCGAACGGTCAGGACATGTGGGCGAGGGCTGATCGCGCCATGCCCGGTGGCGGCGTGTACCTCAGCCGAAGTGCCGATCTCGCTGGTCGCGGCGTGCTTCCCGGATTCATCGCCGCCGCCGATGGTGCGTACGTCACCGACGTCGACGGACGTCGCTACATCGACTACCTCGGCGCCAACGGCCCGAACCTCCTCGGGTACCGCCACCCGGAGGTCGAGGCGGCTGCCGACCGAGCTCGCGCGTCCATCACGACGGCGTCGATCTTTCCGCCCCAACTGGTCCAAGTGGTCGAACGGTTGCTGGCGACCTGGACCGACATGAACTGGGGTGTTGTCGCCAAGAACGGCTCAGAGGTGGTCAGCTTCGGCGCCCGCGTGGCTCGACAACACACGGGCCGTACACATGTGATTGCGTTCGAGCACGCATACCACGGCAACGACCCGGAGCTGGCGGCCCGCCCGCCCGCCGGTCCACTCACCGATCTCACGGGCGACGTGGTGCGTGTGCCGTGGAACCACGCCGAGCGCCTCGCCGACCTACTCGCAACACGCGGCGACGAGATTGCGGCCATCGTGTTCAATCCCGTCGACCAGCGTCCTCTCGTCCATACAACCGCCGCCACCGACGACGTCCTCGGGGTCATCCGAACCGCCCGCGAGCGCCACGGGACCCTGTTGGTGTTCGACGACGTCCGTCATGGACTCCGGATGCACCCGCAGGGCACACATCGCCTGCTCGACCTCGAACCGGACCTGATCGCGTTGGGCAAAGCCCTCGGCAACGGTCATTCGATCTCTGCGCTACTCGGCGTCGATGAGCTCCGCACGGCGGCGCGGAAGATCCTGTTCACCTCGACCTACATGTTCGAAGTGCCGCCGATGGTCGCCGCGATGACCACCCTTGAGGTCTACGAACGGGACCATGTGTTCGAACACATCAATGCGGTCGGCACGCGACTCCGAGACGGGCTCCTCGCCGCAGCGGCAACGGCTGGGCACAACGTCACCGTTTCCGGCCCGGTCACCATGCCGACGTTGTTGTTCGACGAAGATCCCGAAGCATCGACAATCAGAGCGTTCGCCCGGGCGGCCGCCGAGCGCGGCGCGATCCTCCACCCGTTGTTGAACTGGAATCTGTCCGCTGCCCACTCCCCCGACCTGGTCGATGCAACGATCGACATCGCAGCCGAGGCGTTCCAGACCATCGGGCAGTGAGCCAGCGGGCGGGCCAAGATGGACAAGTGCCGAGCACCACGGAGCGGCCCGCCGACGAACAGCTGATGCAACACGCGATCGGCGCGGCCGCCGCCGCGCGGACACGTACGTCGCCCAACCCGTGGGTTGGTGCGACTCTGCTGACCGCCGACGGTGTCCTCCACGTCGGGGCGACCGAGCCTCCGGGTGGCGCTCATGCCGAGATCGTGGCGTTGCGTGCCGCCGGCGCTGCCGCGCGCGGCGCAACCCTGGCAACCACTCTCGAACCATGCGGGCACCACGGTCGCACCGGTCCGTGCACCGAAGCGATCATCGCCGCCGGTGTGCAACGGGTACTCATCGGCGTCCTCGACCCCGATGCCAACGTCGCAGGTACAGGCGTCGAGCAGCTCACGGCAGCCGGAGTGCACGTCGACGTCGGGGTCGCCGCCGAAGCTGTCGAAGAGCAACTCGCCCCATATCTGCACCACCGGCGCACCGGACGCCCATGGGTGGTGCTCAAGTGGGGCGCGTCGCTCGACGGCCGCACCGCCGCACCGGACGCGTCGAGTCGCTGGATCACCAGCGAAGAGGCTCGAACCGACGCCCATCGGCTACGAAGCGAGAGCGATGCCATCGTTGTCGGGGCGGCGACCGTGCGCACCGACGACCCAACGCTGACAACTCGACTCGTCGACGGACCGAGCCCGCGCCGAGTGGTTCTCGGGACGGCCCCGATCAACGCCGCGGTGCATCCGTGCCTCGAATGGAACGGAACTGTCCCCGACTTGCTCGACGACCTCGGCAGCGACGGTGTCATCCAGGTGATGGTCGAGGGCGGTGCACACGTCTTCGCTCAGTTCGTTGCTGCCAGACTTGTCAACCGCGTCGTTGCCTATGTCGCCCCGGCGATATTCAGAGGGGACGACGCTCGCTCGATCTTCACCGGCTCAGGCGCTGCCACGATCGGCGATCTCACGCGCGGACGGTTCGTCGATGTTCGGATCGTCGGGCCGGACCTGCGGATCGAGTACGCACCAGAGTTCCCGAACTGATCCGGCTACTCGGGGAGCAGATGGCCGAGGCGCACGCGTTTGGTGTCGAGGTAGCCAGCGCTCTCAGTGGTCGGTGCAGCGACGAGCGACACGACATCGACCACCTCGACCCCGTGGCGTTCCAGCCCGGTGACCTTGCGCGGATTGTTGGTCAGTAAGCGAACAGTGACCACATCGAGATCGGCAAGCATCGCGGCGGCGACGTCGTACTCGCGGGCATCGATCGGTAGCCCTTGGCGCACGTTGGCGTCGACGGTGTCGAGCCCTTGGTCCTGCAGCTCGTATGCCCTGATCTTGTTGGCCAGTCCAATCCCCCGCCCTTCGTGCCCCCTCAGGTACACGACGATCCCCGAGCCGCCGATCGCCGCCTCCGCGGCAATCGCCTCTTGCGCGGCCGCCAGTTGCGGGCCGCAGTCACACTTCAACGAGCCGAGGATGTCGCCGGTGAGACACTCGCTGTGGACGCGTACGAGAGGGACCGCGGCGCCGATATCTCCGGCGACGAGTGCGACGTGCTCGTGGCCGTCGGCGGCGCGATAGGCCACGATGCGGAACGCACCACGCTCGGTCGGAAGCCGAGCGTCACCGATTCGTTCGACCAATGAACTGAGCTGCTCGGCAGCGCTCATGCCGGCACCAGGTCGTAGCTCGTCGTCCGTTGCGCGGCGGGTCGTCCGATCGAGGTGGCAAACTCCTCGAACCGTTCACCGGTCATCTCCTGACCGTGGCTGGCTCCTGCTGCCCGCGAGATGTTCTCGTTGATCAGCGTTCCGCCGAGGTCGTTGCATCCGGCGTTCATCAACTGCGCCATGCCTTCCATCCCGATCTTCACCCAACTGGCCTGCACGTTCGAGATGAGGTCGCGGTAGGCGAGTCGGGCGACGGCGTGCACCAGCAGGTTCTCTCGAAATGTCGGGCCCCTGCGAGCCTTCCGTTGGAGGTAGATCGGCGACGCCATGTGTACGAACGGCAGGCCGACGAACTCGGTGAACCCGACGGCACCGGCCGCGAGACTCTCCCGTTGCAGATCACGTGTGCGGGCGAGGTGGCGGGCCCAGTGGACCGGTGCTTCGACTGCGCCGAACATGATCGTCACGTTGGAATGCAACCCCGCCCGATGCGCAACGCGATGCGCTTCCAGCCACTCGTCGGTATCGATCTTGTCGGGACACAACACAGCGCGCACCTCGTCGTCGAGTATCTCCGCTGCCGTGCCCGGCAACGAGGCCAGCCCAACATCGCGGAGTCGACCGAGATAGGTGGCCAGGTCCTCACCCAACCGCCGTGCGCCTTCGGTCACCTCGAGTGCCGTAAAGCCATGGACGTGCATCTCCGGGACGGCGTCTTTCACCGCCCGCGTCACGTCGATGTAGTAGTCGCCGTCGAAGTCGGGGTGGATACCGCCCTGCAGCGTGACCTCCGTGGCGCCCTGTTCGTACGCCGTGCGGGCGCGCTCGGCGATGTCGTCCAAGGTGAGTAGGTACGGCGTGCCGCGTAGGTTCAGCGAGAGCGGCCCCTTGGAGAATCCGCAGAATTTGCACTTGAACGTGCACACGTTGGTGTAGTTGATGTTGCGGTTGGCCACCCACGTGAGCGTGTCGCCGACGAGGGCACGACGCAGATCGTCGGCAGCGCGTGCCACCGCCGGCACTTCCCGCCCGCGGGCGCCAAAGAGCGTGACCATCTCGTCGATGCCGAGTTCCTCGCCGCGCTCGACTCCGCGAAGCACGTCGTCAACGGCACCGGCCGGGCACACGTCGGGGCCGACCAGCGCAGGTGGAGTGCTGTCGGAACCCGAGTACCACACGGTCGATCGATGCCCGACGAGCACGAACTCGGCGCCGTCTGCGACCGTGTCGGCCGCGGTGGTCTGCTCTGGCCAGAATTGCCCCGGGTCGTCGCGGGCGAGCCCCTCGGCATCGGCTCGGTCGATCACCGGAAAGTGCAGCGCTGGATCGATGAACGTCGATCGATCGGCGACGTGCTCGGGATACACGGTGAGCCGCGGTGCGAGCGTGCGTCCGCGCGCTGCGGTGACCGAGCGAAGGATGTCGAGGTCGGGCCACGGACGTTCGGGATTGACGTGGTCGGCTGTCACCGGCGAGACCCCGCCCCAGTCGTCGATGCCGGCGTCGAGGAGCATGCCGAAGTCGTCCGACAGATTCGGCGGAGCCTGCAGGTGGACGTCGGCGGGAAGCGTGAGCCGGGCAGCTGCAATCGCCCAGAGGTAGTCGTCGCTCGGACACGGCTTCGTACCGCGCATCACGGTGCGCGGCTTGGGCAGGAAGTTCTGCACGATCACTTCCTGCACGTGACCGTGGCGGCGATGCGACGCCGCGATCGCCTCCAAACCGGTGAGCTGATCCTCCCGGCTATCGCCGATCCCGATCAAGATCCCGGTGGTGAATGGAATCGCCAACTCGCCTGCTGCTTCGAGTGTTGCCAGCCGCCGTTCGGGCGTCTTGTCCGGCGCGCCTCGATGCGCACCGAGATCATCGGCGATCGACTCGATCATCATCCCCTGGCTCGGGCTCACCGGTCGCAGCTGGGCCAACTCGTCGCGATAGAGGGCGCCGGCGTTGGCGTGCGGGAGCAAACCCGTCTCGGCGAGAACGAGTGCGGCCATCTCGGCCACGTAGTGCACCGTCGAGTCGTAGCCGTGCTCGCGCAAC
This sequence comes from Actinomycetota bacterium, assembly GCA_039177505.1. GTDB lineage: Bacteria > Actinomycetota > Acidimicrobiia > Acidimicrobiales > Ilumatobacteraceae > JABSQH01. The sequence goes on from JBCDFR010000035.1 coordinate 21,020, forward strand.
CACCGCCGTGCCACCTCGTAGCGATCCTCGGGCCGTTCGCCGAGCGTGAACAGCGCCTCATGACATCCGGCGCGCGCTCCCTGTTTGGCGATCTTGAGCACCTGGTCGGGCGGAAGGTAGGCAGCATCGACGCGAGCAGGTGGCTGCGCGAAGGTGCAGTACCCACACGTGTCGTTACACAAGAAGGTGAGCGGGATGAACACCTTGGGGCTGTACGTCACCCGATTCCCGAATCTCTCATCGCGACGCGCCGCCGCGAGCGCCATCAGATCGGCGAGGTCGAGTTCGAGCAGATCGGCGGCAGTGGCAGGCATGACGGCGCTCCAGGGGCGGGTGGTCGGGACGGTCGACAGGGGCGGGTGGTCGGGACGGTCGACAGGGGCGGGTGGTCGGGACGGTCGACAGGGGCGGGTGGTCGGGACGATCGACTCAGTGACTGGGCGGCGAACCCGGCCGGCTGACGATGTCGCGGGCGGTGAACGTCTCGTCGCAGTGCCAGCAGACGAACTGTTGGTCGATGGGCTGCCCGCATCGTTGATGCACGAGCACTGTCGGGGGCGCGGACTCGGTGAGCCAGTCGTCGCCCCACCGCATCAGCGCAACGAGCGTCGGCGACAACGCCATGCCCTTGGGCGTCAGTCGGTACTCGAACCGCGGCGGGCGTGCGCAATATTGACGGCGGGCCATCACCTCGGCGTCGACGAGGCGCTTCAGCCGATCGGTGAGCACCGGACGGGCGATCGCGAGGTCGCGCCGAAACTCATCGAATCGACGCACGCCGCGGAACGCATCACGCAGGATCAGGATGGTCCAGCGGTCGCCGAGGATGTCGAGGCTGAGCTGGATCGAACATGCCTTTTCAGCGTTGGCGTGCACTTCCGACTGGGCCGTGGTGGCTGCTGCCATCCAGCGGACCTTACGTCAGTTCATCTTCCGAACCAAGTCGGTTCGTCATTCGAACCGACCCAAGGCTGCGCACCGTCGCTCACGCTTTCTCTGCTCGCCCTGCTCGCCGTCAGAGCCAGGCCCGCGGCACGGGCAAGAACTCACGGACGCTCGTGAATGCCCGCTCCCCCGCGCTGAGCGCATTGGTGTTGTCGAAGCCCTTCACGGCCGTCGGCACCACCGTCACCACCGTCAGCCCGCTGCGTTCGTAGGTCTCGGCGGTGATCCGGTCGTACGCGGCCGCCGCCACCTTTCCGAAGTAGCGCGTCGCCATGCCGGCGGTCGGATCATTGTTGGGGTCGAGCGGCGCGAGCTCGGCAGTCCCCTCGATGATGACGGCGCGATACGGCGGCCGCTCGTCTTGGATACTCAGTGAGACCCGGGGACTCCGCTGCAACGCTCGATGTTTGGCGCCGTTCGTGACGGTCGACATGTAGAAGACGCCGTCGGTCAGCGTGTACCAGATCGGCGCCTGGTTCGGCCGACCGTCGCGGCGGACGTACGCCAAGGTGGCGATGCGCCGTTGCCCGAGGAACCGCTCCAGATCACCCGGGTCGAACGCTGGCTGACCACCGAGCGCACTGAACTCTAGCGATCGAAGTGGGTTGGTAATCGTCATCGTGTTCCTCTCGTTACTGGGCCGCAGCTGGCCTCATGCTCGAATCGCCTCCTCAAACCGCAGGCCCATCCGCAGCTCGATCGGCACGCCATTGGCAAACGGCACGGGCGCCTTCGACTCGACCAGCACCTCGAGGCCATGAGCGCGGTAGAAGTCGACTGCCGGGTTGTCCGACAGCACGTCGAGCTGCAGGCCGGTGGCCCCTGTTGCGCGAGCCCGGTCGAGCGCATCACGCAACAGCACAGCTCCGACACCGGTGTTGCGGTGCTCGTCGGGTACCGACAGGGCGTGGATGTAGTAGACGCCCGCCGGAATCGTCGGGTTGAGCCAACTGCATTCGTGGACCCGCTGTCCAAGATCATCCAGGTGGGCCTGATCGGTCGGACCGAGATCGCGGTATTCGCTGATCGCCGGCCACAGCGGCGCCAAGGCGTCCGCCCGCTCGCGGAACCCTGGGGTGGTGAACCCCAGCTCGACACCCAGCAGATTGTCGACATCGAGCGCGAGGGTGGCGGCATCGTGGCCGAACAGCGTCATCGGCACCATCCACGAGGCCCGTACCAGCGGGTCGAGCACCGCCCGGCTGCCAAATTGGTAGCCGTAGCTCGAAGGTCCCGTGGCGTAGATCAGGTCCGGAATCTGTTCGATGTACTGCTCCACGTGGGATGGGTTCGCCTGTGCGATTTTCATCAGCTGTCTCTCCGACGGGCCCGACGATGTGGTCCCAGTACGTTTTAGTTCATTGACCTATTTATGTCAACGACCTATTTGTTCTACGATCGAACAGGTGACGACGAGCGAGCCCCGCAGTGAGGAGCAACCGAAGGGGGCTCAGACGCGCTCGCGCATCCTCGCCGAAACGCGACGCGTGCTCGTCGACGACGGCTACGACGCCGTGGTGATGCGCACGGTGGCCGAGTCGGTGGGCGTGAAGCTTGGAAATCTGCAGTACTACTTCCCGACCCGCGACGACCTACTGCTCGCTGTGATCACCGCGGAGGCGGCAACCGACATCGAGGACATCCGCTCCGTCGCCGGATCCACGTCGGCGCCTCTCGACGGCTTGATCGAACTGGTGAACCTGCTCGTCACGAAGTGGCGCGGCGACAGCGGCATCGTGCTCGCGACGCTCGGGTTTCTGAGAATGCACAAGCCGGACTTCGATGCGGCGTATCGCACCGTGTATGCCGCGTTCTACTCCGAAGTCGAACCGGCGATCGAACGTGCTGTGCCCGGCCTCGCACGCGGCGAGTACCGACGTCGGGCGCGGTTGCTGACGGCACTGCTCGATGGCGCTGCGATGCAACTCGACGTCGGCCCGCGGTCGGAGTACATCGACGCGGTGTCCAAGGCCGCACTCCACATCGCCCTCAGCGCCACAGCACCGATTGGCGGGCAACGTCACTGAGCCGGGACGGGCACCGGATGTGCGGCTTCGATTCTGTCGCGGCGGCGGTACACCACGACGCCAGCGATGACGAGGAACAGCAACGGGATGTTCTGAAAGACGTTGGGCTGCGGGTCGGCGACCCCAGCGGCGTGCGAGAACTGAGCGAAGTCCCAGTAGGCGTGCATGAGAATCGGCGCAACGATCGTCCCGGACACCCGGTAGGTCAGGTAGAAGAAGTAGCCGGCGAACGCCACGATGACGACTTGAAAGACGGCCCTCGGGCCTTCGGCGATCACATTCGTGATGTGCACGCCGCCGAAGATCACCGACGACCAGAGCGCAACGTTGGCTTCGGTCAGACCGTGGCGCCGGAGCACCTGGATCGACACCCCGCGGAACATCAACTCCTCGCCGATGCCGACGAGCAGCGACGTGCCCGCCACGGTGAGGATCAGGCTGGCGTCCTGCTCGGCAAGATTGCCGTAGTCGGTCACCATCGCTGCGGCCACCACCAATAGTCCAGGAACGATCCACACCCACGACGCCACCTTCGGACGTTCGGTGGTGATGTCGGGCCACCAACCCAGCCACGAGATGATCGCAATGACGAACACCACCGACAGCGACACCGGAATGGTGATGCCGCGCAGCGTCGACTCGATGTCGGGAAACTCGGCGTAGCCGAGGTCGGAGCCGAGCGAGAGCAGAACCCCGAGCCCCTGAATGATCAACAGGTAGACGACGACGATTCCGGCGAACGCGCCGTAGCTGATTGGTGCGTGATTCCCCTCGTTCACGGGCAGCGACCGTAGACGACCCGCAAGAGCAGCTGTGCGACTCGGCTCTAGCGACGCACGGCGGGGCCGCGTTGCGGAGTAGCGCGCACCCAGTCGACGATGTCCGCGGCCAGCTCCGGCCCGACGTCTTCTTGAATGAAGTGTCCGGCGGCGTAGTCCTTGTGCGGCTGTCCGGCTGCGCCGGCGATCTGCACACGGGTGGCATCGCGGGTGGCTTGGTCTCCGAGCAGGGCGTCGTGAACACCGAACATGCCGAGCACCGGCCGGTCGAACGCATCGAGCGCCGCCCGCGCCGCCTCGTTCGTGGGCGCCTCGCTCACCGTGTTGATGAGCGACGGAAACCTGCGGACGCCCGCCATGTAGATCCGCTCGGGAAACGGCGCGTCGTACGCGTCGAGCTCGGCCTGAGAGAGTTGCCGTTCGACACCGTGCCCCATGACCACCGATGGCATGAAGTCACGACCAACCAACGCGTAGTGCACCCACTTCTCGAACAACGCCATCCCGTTGCCACCGACGGCAGCGAGCGCATCGGGCTGGAATGGCCACTCCAGATCCTGCAGCTCGAGCGACTCGGGAAGCTGCATGGGCTCCAAGCCCTCAGGAAAGACAGGAAGCTGGCCGTTGGCGACGACAATGCGCGCGAATCGCTCCGGTCGATTGCCGATGCACCGCAGCCCGATCAGCGACCCCCAGTCCTGGACGATCGGGGTGATCTCGTGGAGTTCGAGTTGGTCGATGAACGCTTCGACCCACGCGACGTGTTGCAGATAGCGGTAGTCGCCGAGCTGAACGGGCTTGTCGGAGCGACCGAACCCGATGTGATCGGGAGCGATCACCCGAAACCCGGCATCGGCAAGCACCGGGATCATGCGGCGGTAGAGATAGCTCCAGTCGGGCTGGCCGTGTAGACAGAGCACCACGTCGCCATCGGGGTCACCGACCTCGATGTAGTGCATGCGCATCCCGTCGACCTCTGCGTAGCGGGGCTCCCACGGGTAGTCGGGCAGAGCGTCGAACCGATCGTCGGGGGTGCGCACATACGGACGCCCGGCATCGGTCCAACGAATGTCGGCGTCGCCCGCGTCGACATCAGGTGGAAGTGAGGCGGCGCGACCGGTGTTGCTCACTGCGGTGACCCAACCGGGTGACGGTTTCGATGTTCAGCTGCCCGGCGAGACCCGCCGTGCGATGCACTGCAGCCGCCTGCCACTCCTCAGATGACGACATCGCCACCAACGCCGCACGATTCGGATACTTGGCGATGGCGACCTCGTCCCACAACTCCTCGACCTGGCCGAGCGTCAGGTGGGTGACATCACCGGCGAAGAAGACCTCGCCGCCGTAGTCGGTGATGATGTTGACGACCGCTGCGCCGTACAGGTTGTAGGCCTCGCGTCCGGTGAGATCGGTCTTGCGACCGTCTTCGTACTCCGCACGCTCTTTGAACTTGAGGAGGTTGACCATGTAGATCGGGCCGTCGGGCCCGGGCTCGAGCATTGCGGCGATCTGCTCCGGACGGCTCACTGACGTTTCGTTGACGACCTGCATGTGGTCCCCTCTCCATTGTGCGGTCGCTGCTGGTCCGACGCGCTCGTTGATCATGATGTTGCGGATCATGATGGGGTCGCCGATTTTGTCTGTCAAGTGACCCACAAATTGCTACGGTTGCGGCATGGACGAACCGCGGCGCCCGCGCGGCCGCCCAAAGGGCACGGGTAAGGTCCATCCCGACGACATCATCGCCGCGGCCGTCGACGCACTCGCCACTGGCGGATACAAGGCACTATCGATGCGCGGCATCGCCCGCACGCTGGGCGTCTCGCTGTCGACGGTGCAACACCACTATCCCACCAAGGACGCACTGTGGCGAGCGGCGGTTGATCGCCTCGCCGCCACCACGATCGATCGGCAACGTTCGACCGACCTTCACGACGTCGCGGGATCGATCGCCACCGAACTCGAGAAGCACAGACACCAACCCGGCCTGGTGATGGCGCTCCTCTCCGACACCGACGAGGGCAGTAGCGAGCGCATCGACTATCTAGCGAAGCGCTTCTCCACGATGCTGGCGCGGCCCGCCCAGGAGTTGGATGAACTCGAGCAGCAGGGGTTGATGCGACCAGTGAACGCCGATGCGCTGTTCGCCTTGATGGCGATCGGCATCGGCGCCATCGCCGGAGCTGCGCCATCGCTGGAGGTGATCTTCGGATACGACGTCACGACCGACACGGGACGCAAGGAGTTCGCCAACGACCTCGCCGACATTTTGGTGCTCGGACTGCGACCACGGTGAGCGCGCAACGATGCATCGGCCTCAGTGGCTGCTACTGAGCTCGATCTCCTCGCTTACCACTCGATGAGTGCGGCTTCGAGTGAATTGCGAGCGAGCCGTTCGATCCCGTCGAGATCGAGTCCGGCCCAGGTCCACGCGCGCTCGTACTCGTCGAGCAGCGTTGTCTGGAACATCGGCGGATCGTCGGACCCGAGCGTGACGGTGATCCCTGCGTCGAGCATCGCCGGCAGCGGATGCGCCGCAGCGGATGCCACGGCGCCGAGCGCCAGGTTCGAGCCCGGACACACATCGCAGGCGACACCACGCTCCACCAGCAGTTGCACGACGGCCGGGTCCTCCATCGCCCCAATGCCGTGCTGGATGCGCACCGCCTGGAATCGCTCGATGGCAAACCGCACTTCGCTCGATCCGCCGTGTTCGGCAGCGTGAGCGACACCAGGCAAGCCGTGCGATCGCGCCTTGTCGAAGATCGGCGAGAAGTCGTCGGTCCACCACGTGTCGGCTGGGCCACCCATGCCGATCGCTGCGATGTGATCGAGGTCGTAGGCGAGCACCTGATCCATGGCACGCTCACATGCCGCTGCCCCGAGGTGCGGAGAGACGTCGGGGATGAGCGCCCAGCTGATCCCGGAGGTCGCAGCTGCGTCGGTGCAACCGGCAACGATGCCGTCGAGGATCGCTGGCCACGACGCCCGGTTCTCGATGATGTGGCCGGTCGCCGAGATGTGGAATTCGACGTGGACCACACCTTGTGTATGAGCCACAGCGAGGTAGCGCTCGGCGACCAACGCAAAATCGTCTGGATCTCTGAGCAAGCCGATCACCGTGAAGTACCGCTTGAGGAACATGTCGAAGTCGTCGAACTGGTACCACGCGTCGATGCCCTCGACATCGTCGGCCGGTGGCCGCGCACCATGGCGCTCGGCGAGCTCCAGCAGGGTCGGCGCGTCGACCGTGCCCTCGAGATGCACGTGGAGTTCGGCCTTGGGCATCGCCCGCACCGCCGCTCGCGGAAACTCGGTCCTCGGAGTCATCGGCCGCACGCTACTTCCGTTCCGTGACGCCAGGGCCGGCTGGTAGCCGGGACCGCATCACCGCGCAGCACATCCGAGTTGCAACGGTGACGAGCCGGTCATCGGGCCAGCACGTTGATCGGCGGATTGCCGCCCTCTCCGACGGTGACGAGCCGTTCGCCGTCGAATGCGACCGCCTCGCCTTGCTGCTCGAACACTCCGGTGACTTCGCACGGCACACCGGCCAAGGCCTCGCGAATACTCGCTCCTGGGGCGCGGTCCCATAACCACACTGCCTCATACGTGCGCAACGCAACCAGCGATCCGTCGGCTGCGACGTCGCCACCCGTCGCGACGCCGGCCGCACCCAGGATGCCCAACGGGTGGGCCGGCGAACTCGTTGCGCGGTCGCTCAACGCTGGCAGATCGATCGTGCCACGAGCCACGAGCTCGATCTGCCCGCCCTCTGACCAACCGTCGAGCGGCCCCTCGTAGACGACGGCCGGCAGCGTCTCGCCGAGCCCCGGGGACAAACCGCTCGACTCGTCTTGATCTTTCGTGACGATAAAGAACAGGCCGGCTTCGTCGTCGATCAGCAGGGTCTCGGCGTTGTGCGGGCCATCCGGGTAGACGAACTCGACGGACTCGGGCTCGATGATCTCATCCGGTGCCGCCAGGTTGGGTTCCGGTACACGAATGAGCTGAATCGACTCCCGCTCGCGCCGATTGTCGCCGATGTCGGCGATCAACAGCTCGGACACCCCGCTGCGTTCGCTCAGCGCGATGTCTTCGATGTCACGAGCGTTGATCGCTGCTGTGCCTCCGAGGTCGAAGACGCCGAGATCGCGGCCGTCCGCTCCGACGGCAAACACCCGAGTGTCCGACCCGTCGTTGTGCGTCCAGTACACACCGGGCTGATTCCGGCTGGCCACGAGGCCCGACGCTTCGACGATCTCGCCACTCACGACCGCGCCGATCTGTTCGGTGCCCGTTCGGGCACACCAATCAGCGGCCGCGGACTCCAACTCGGCGGCCAGCGTTGGCTCCGTGCCGAATCCTGGCTCTGCCGTCGACGTCTCCTCCGTCACCGCCGTCGGCGACGGCGCTGACGACACGGGTGACGTGGTCTCGACCGTCGTCGTCACGGGCTGGACCGTCGACCCATCGGTCGATGAGCACGACACCACCAACGCCGACACGACGAGTGCAGCGATCGTCCGCATCGACCCACTGTTGCGTGTTTTGCGCCGTCGACGCGTGCACCGCATCGCAAGCGGCGGCTGAACACGCGTCCGTCGCCCCGTCGTTCTATCCTGACAGTTGGTCACCCGGAAGGATTCACCAGCCATGCCCATCGATCGCCGTGTCTTCCTCGCCGGCTCGGCCGCAGTCGTCGGGGCGGGGGCACTCTGGGGCATTTCCAGTACTGGCCAGATCCGCCGCGGTCGCCCAGAGATCACCCATGGCGTGCAGAGCGGCGACGTCGGCGCCGGGGCCGCAGTGGTGTGGGCCCGCGCCGACCGTGCGTCGCGGATGTTCGTCGAGTTCGACACAACCCCGGCCTTCAGGTCGGGTCAAAGCGTCGAAGGCCCGACAGTCACGGATGCGACGGATCTCACCGGCAAGCTCGTCCTCTCCGACCTGCCGGCAGGTCAGGACGTGTTCTATCGCGTCACGTTCGCTGACACCGACGACAGCTCACTGGTTTCCGAGCCGGCCGTGGGTCGACTCCGAACCGCGCCAACGGACCGCTCGGACATCAACTTCGTGTGGTCGGCTGACACAGCCGGCCAAGGCTGGGGTATCGACGAGAGTCGAGGAGGAATGCGCGCCTACTCGACGATGCGCGAACTCGAACCAGACTTTTTTGTGCACTCTGGCGACACGATCTACGCCGACAACCCACTCGAAGCAGAGGTGCCGCTCGATGACGGCACGGTGTGGCGCAACCTCGTCACGCCCGAGAAGGCGAAGGTGGCAGAGACTCTGGCCGAGTACTGGGGCAACTTCCGGTACAACCTGCTCGACGACAACGTACGGGCGTTCAACGCCGACGTTCCAGTCATCGCCCAATGGGACGACCACGAGACGGTGAACAACTGGTGGCCGGGGCAGATCCTCGACGACCCTCGTTACACCGTCACAGACGTCAACGTCCTCGCCGAGCGAGCACGCACGGCGTTTCACGACTACTTCCCCACCATGGGCACGGCGCGCGACCCTCAGCGGATCTACCGGAAGATCTCATACGGGCCGAGCCTCGATCTATTCGTCCTCGACCTGCGCTCGTACCGCGGCCCGAACTCGACCAACGATCAGCCCACCCCGAGCACCGATACCGCAATCCTCGGCGCCGAGCAGCTCCGATGGTTGGCCGCGGAGTTGGCCGCCTCGACGGCGACGTGGAAGGTGATCTGCAGCGATATGCCGTTGGGTCTGACGGTGGGAAGTGGCGCCGACATCGACGCCGTGGCACAGGGTCGACCCCAAGCGCTGGGCCGCGAGTTCGAGTTCGTCAACCTGCTGTCGTCGATGCGCGCCAACGGCGTGCAGAACGTGGTGGTCATCACCGGCGACGTGCACTACACCGCGGCTCACCGCTACGAGCCGGGGCGTGCGGTCGTCACCGATTTCACGCCGTTTTGGGAGTTCGTCGCCGGGCCGATTCATGCGGGCACGTTCGGACCCAACGAGCTCGATCCGACATTCGGCCCCGAGGTCCGCTTCCAGAAGGCCGCCGACTACCCCAACCAGCCGCCCTCCGATGGGAACCAGTTCTTCGGCCACGTCTCGATCGACGGACGTACCGAAGCGATGTCGGTACGCCTGATCGACGCCAACGGTTCGGTGTTGCACACCGAGGAGCTTGCGCCAGCGCCCGAAGCGGCGTAACCCCTCACTTCCTTCGACAGTGACCAACGCGCACACCGATACCGCTGCAGTGTCGGCGCTCGCGGCAGGGGCGGTGCTCAACGCAGGGTCGACGGTGGTCATCGGCAGCATCGCTGCCGATCAGTCAACGTCGCTCGTTTCGGCCACCGGGTTCTTCGTCTCGATCGTCGTGCTGTGGACGATCCGCAGTTCGCATCAGCGACCGGCGTGGACGCCGGACACGGTTCGGCTCGTCATCGCCGCCAACGTACGGACGTGCGCCGAGTTCGTGGCCTACTTCCTCGCTCTGGAGCACCTCGAGCCCTCCCTCGCCGACGCGACACTCAATGGCACGTCACCGCTTGCAATGGCCATCGCCGCCGCGCTCGGACTCTCAGCGACGACGCTCTCACGCAGGCAATGGATCCCCATCCTGTTCATCGCGGCCGGCCTGTCGCTGACCGCGTTCACCGCAGTCAGTGGCCGCTCGGCCCTGCCGGACGACGTCGACGGCAACGCTGTGCTGGGTGTACTCCTCGCCATGGCTGCGGGAGTCGCGACAGCCGCAGTGGTGACCACCCTGAAGCGGCTGAGCATGGCCGGATGGAGCAACCTCGAGATTCTTCGCTATCGGTTCGGGCTACTTGTCGTCGTCTCGGCAGCGTTGTCGATCGGTCGACCACTCGGCGACGTCACTGCGGTCGGCCTGGGTGCGTTCGTCGTGGTCGTGCTCGTCGGGGTCACGCTGCCGTTGTGGCTCATTCAGTTCGGGATATCACGCGTGTCGGTGCTCACGGTGCTAGTACTGGGCAATCTGGGTCCCCTCGCGACCTATGCCCTCGAGCTGTTCGATCCTCGACTCGCCCTCACGGCCGCATCCGGCATCGCGACGGCACTCACCTGCGTGGGGATCGTGTCGTACGCGTTCGCCACGCGACACGATGCTGACGAGCCGAACTCGCGGAGCTGACCGACCGCGCCTTCGTCGGCCGTCACACCGACGTGAGTGCCCGCGGTTCCGCGCTCAATCGGCGCCGCGGGCCTCAGCGACGAGGTCCTGCAGCTCGCGAATGTGATGGTCGTGCACCGACCGCGGCGTGGTGCCGTACTTGATGGCGAGCGCGGCGGCAACCGCGGTGGCGATGGCGTGCTGCGCGCCGTTGCCCATAAACTTGCACACCGAACCTGCGACGTGGGTGACGCTGATGTGCTTGCCGGCCATCATCAGGTTCGAGATGTGCGTTGAGTACAAGCAGCGGAACGGCACGTCGAACGGCTCATCGTCGCGGGTGTCCCATGTCCAGCTTTTCAGCCGGAAGTCGTAGTCCTCGTGAATCGGGTGGTGCAGACAGAACGCGCCCGAGTTCTGGACCACTGCGTCGGGGAAGTCGACGTGCTGGCGGATGTCGTTTTCCGAGAGCACGTGGTCGCCGATGTAGCGCCGGAACTCCCCTTGGCCGGCGACGTGTCCGACCCAGTCGAACTCGAGGTTCGCCCACTTCTCGGGCTCCATCGACTTGACGTTCGACATCGTGCCGTAGACGGCCTGGAGCAGGTGGTCGCGGATGTGCTCGCCTTCGGTGTACGGGTCGCACCATTGGCCGTACTCCCAGTAGTGGGTGAGGCGGCGGGTGAGATTGCCGACGTCATCGTCCGGGCGAGGCCGGAAGGCCTCGACGACGGGACCATCGCCGTTGTCCTTTCCCGGCTCTCTCGCCTGACCGCCGAGGTCGGCGAAGTCCTTGGCCACATCGAGCGCCCACGGAACGTCAGGAAACTCGACCGGCTCGTCGGCCATCCGGGTGCGGAAGAAGATGGTGTGTCCGTGGTGCTGGTCGAGGCGTTCGGAGGGAGCAAGGCTCTCGTCGTATTCGTCGGCCGCTTCGACGCCGAACATCGTCGGTATCCCGGCGAAGACACCGAGGATCGCCGTACCCGTGCAGTCGATGAACTGCGAACCGGCGATCCTGATCTCACGGCCCGTTACCGCCTCGCGGGCATCGACCGACTCGATGGCATCACCGTCCATCGTGAGACCGAACACCTGGTGGTGGAGAAAAACCGTCGCGTTGGGGTCCGACTCGAGGAGTCGACCGACCTGGAGTTGGCCATAGTCGGTGCGGGCGATGGCCTCGGCCACGGTGGCCCCCTTCTCGCCGCGGGGGCCGATACCGATCTCGACACTGGCGTTCCCGCCAAGCGTGGGCCGGTTCTGCACCACGGCCACGCGCAGTCCGCGGCGGGCGGCGACGAGCGCGCCGACCGAGCCGGTGACGCCTCCGCCGACCACCACTACGTCGAACGGCCCCACCGGCGTCGGAACTTCGGGGAGGCCACGCAGGCGACGCCGCCACGATCGCGCCTCGGGGCCGCCGCCCTCGATCGGCTCGTGACCGTCACGACTCAGATAGATCGCGTCGCAGCGGCCACCGAAACCAGTGAGGTCGTGCAAGGAGATCTGCAGCGAGCCGGCGTCGAGAGCGATCCTCCCGGCCGACTGCCACATCCAGTCCTGTCCGTTGGCGCCGAACTCGGTGTGCAGCCGCTCACTCCCCCGCGAGATCTCGACGCGACCGGGGTGATGGCTCGGGACCCAGTCCTTGGCCCGCACCCACACCGAGTAGGTACCGCCCTCACCGATGTCGACCGCGGTGTGTGCATCGGCGACTGGCCGACCGCTGCCGTGGGCGAGTAGGTACGGCGACCCCATCTCGAGATCGAACTGGGAGTCGAGCGTCCACCCGCCGTAGTCGTCGAACGCCTCGGCTTCGATCAGCACATCACCGCGCAGCGCGTCGCTCATGCCTTAGCGCTGCGAACCGGCGGAACCGCTCGGCTCGACCTCGGTTCGACCGGTGTTGTAACCCGTCACGATCTCGGGGACGTCGTCTGGGTGGGCCAACTCGTCGGCGAGTGTTGGATCGGGAGCTGCCGGAGGGCTCTTCGCGACCAGCTTCTTGGCCAGTCCATCGACGCCAGTCGACTTGCGAGACAGTACTCGCGGGACGAGTTTGCCCATCACCGACGTTTTCACTTCGAGCAGGCGATGGCTGAGTTCGCTGCGGGCGGCCATCATTCGACTCCCAGCGTGATGGCCGACATGCCTTCTGGGGCTGGACACGGCGCGATCCGACCGGCGTACCCCTTGAAGTGCGGAATGCCCTGCTCGTGATCGAGCACGTCGTCGGAGTCGGCCGTCAACACGGCGTCGGAGCTCACGAAGGCCCCAGCGAGGTCGACCTCGCCCCGAGTCTCGGGGTACCACCACCCGTGCGGCACGCGAATGTGCCCTTGGCGCATCGAATCCTGGATCGACACCTTCATGCGCACTTCACCGTGAGGCGTGTTGAGCCGGGCCCACTCGCCGTCGACGAGCCCCTCCGCCGCAGCATCGTCCGGATGCACGAAGAAGTGCGGCGACGGCACACGGCGTCGGAGCACGCCGACGTTGCGCTGGCCGGTCTGGAAGAACGGATCCTCACGCACGCCGGAGAACACCCGGTACGGATACTCGTCGTTCGGCGCCGGCGCCGGCCGGTGATACGGCAACGGATCGAAGCCAAGATCGCCGAGGATCGAGCACGACAGCTCGACCTTGCCCGACGGGGTGGCGAACCCGGTCTTGCGGTACTTGCGGTACTTCGGCGCCGGGACGTCCATGTACTTCGTGGCGCGGAACTCCTCAAAGGTCATGCCCGACGGTTCCAGCCGATAGTCGATGACGTCGTCGAGCGACGTCCACGGGAAGCGATCGCCGAAACCCATGGCGTGGGCGAGGTCGGTCCAGAACTGAAAGCTGGAACTGGCCTGCTTCGGGGCCTCGGCGACTCCCTCGTTGAGGGTCAGGCCGCTCGTCCACGCCCAGGTGTCGGCGATGTGATTGCGCTCGCTGAAGACATCACCCGGGATGACGTAGTCAGCCAACATCGCCGTCGGGGTCATGAAAATCTCGTGGGCCACGATCAAGTCCTGGTTCAGCATCGCCCGCAGAATCTGGTGCTGGTTCGGGTAGCTCATCAGCGAGTTGTTGCCGAGCGTGAAGAACGCCTTGATCGGATACGGATCGCCGTCGGCCATGGCCCGGAACATCTCCGAGGGGTTGGCCATGTGGCAGCCCATCACGATGTCAACCCACTCGTGACCCCACACGCGTTTCATGTGCGGGCGCATCATCTCGGCGGTGCGATAGGTGTAGGCCGGGTGGGTGTGGTAGCCGATCTGTTTGGCCCGCTGCTCCGGACTGATTTCGTCATGCAGCTGGAGTTCCGCCTCGGTTCGGTACCTGGGGTTCAGCCCGTGGAACCGCTCGCCTCCCACCGCGTCGAGGTTGCCAGTGATCGCCCGCAAGATGCACTGCAACCGAATGCTCGAGGTGGAGTCGATCTGCATGTCGGTGATCGGGGTCCAGGGAATACATGCGCCGTCGGCTTCCGCATACAGACGCGCCGCACGGGCGATGAGTTCGGCGTCGACCCCGCAGATGTCGGCGACTCGATGGAGGGGGTACTCGTCGGCGCGTTGCTGCAGATCCTCGAACCCGACGCACCACTCATCGACGAACTTCTTGTCGTAGAGGCCCTCGTCGATGATGACCTTGACCCAGCCCAACAACAACGCAGCATCGGTGCCCGCCTTGATCTGGAGATGGATCTTGGCCTTCTCGGCCTGTTCGGACACTCGCGGGTCGACGACGATGCTCGCGGCGCCCCGGCCGCGGGCGTTCTCCAGCCAGTTGTAGATCGGGGTCCACGAGTGCTTCCGCGGGTTGTGCCCCAACAGCACGAAGCAGTTGGTGTTGTCGAAGTCCGGCATCGCGTACCAGCCGTACGTCAGCCGGCTCACTGCGGCGGTGTTCCCCGCGCACAAAGACACACCCGAGGTCCAATTGGGCGAGCCGAGCAGATTCATGAACCGGCGGTCGAGACCATGGGTCGTCTGGGTGTTCCACCCGGACGTGGACACGGCGAACGCCTCAGGACCGTACGTGTCGACCACGGTCTGCAGCCGCTCGGCGATCTCGCCGACCGCCTGCTCGTAGGAGACCTCCTCCCAACGATCCTCGCCGCGCTCGCCCACACGCTTGAGCGGCACCCGTAACCGCTCGGGGTGATTGTGAATCTTCGGCGCCGCGGTGCCCTTATAACAGATGTTCTTCGCCAGCATCGGGTTGTCGTGCTGCTCGACCTTGGTGACCACTCCGTCCTCGGTGGTCGTGCGTAGCTGACACCCGATGTCGCAGATGGTGCACACGGTGTACCCCGTTCGGGTTGTTGTGCCTGCCGCTGATCGGACGGGATCGGTGATGGTCATGAGTGTTCCCCTCAGCGCCCCAGTCGGGCGTCGTGTTGTTCCGCTGTCCGTACGAGATGGTCGAGCACGAGTGCTTCGTGGGCGACTGGTGCGCCGTTGTTCGTCGCTCGCCCCCAGGCGAGCCCGAGGAGCGACTCCCTTGCCATGAGGAAGAACACCCGGGCCTCGTCGTCGGGGATGATGTCGGCCCAGTGGTCGGGACCGACGAGTTTGGCGAAGCTGACGACCACGGGGCCCAACATCCGTCCGAGTTCGGCGTCATTGGCGCCGGCAAGCCACGCTTCGAGCACGACCTTGAACCTCGATTCGTGCATGATCAGCCACGACCGCTCGACGATCTCGACGATCGATGTGGGCTCACCATCCAACTCGAGGCGGCGAACGATCTTGTCGTACCGGTCGTCGAGCACGGCGGCGAAGAGCTCAGGAAGGCCGTCGAAGTGGTGCACGAAGGCGCCGCGCGTCAGCCCGGCGCGGGCACACACCGCCACTGACGTGACCTGCGCCCAGCCGTGCTCGACCAGGAGCTCGGCCGCCGCGTCGATCAAGGACTGGCGCGTGACTGCTCGACGCTCGGCCTGCGATCGCCGCTCCACACTGGGCATCGTACCACACCTACATACATTGATGTATGCATAATCCATGGCCCGAGCGGTTCGCAGCGGTGGGCCTCGATCACTTCATTCGGGCACGAGCGGCAGCGAGTGATGCGATCGCCGCGTCCTGCGCACCAACGCCGGTGAGATCAGCGACCGTCAGGTCGTCGGGCGAGCGTCTCCCTGCGCGGCTTCCGTCGATCACGGATCCGAGTTCGGCAAGATCAGCATCCGCGTCGACCAGGGCGGCCGCGACAGCGTGGTGAAGCTCACCGACAGCCCGAGTCTGCGACAGACTGTCGGCGACGTAGACCGAGCGCGCCAGGATGGATGGGTCGAGTTCGTTCTTGTCGGCGGTGTCGGCACCGACCGCGGTGAGATGCTGGCCGGGCGTGATCCACTCACTCCGAACGATCGGCTCCCGGCTCGGCGTCGCCGTCACCACAATGTCGGCCCCGCGCACTGCATCGAGCGCGTTGGAGGCCGGCACTACGTTCACCCCGAGATCGGCGGAGAGCTCGGCCGCAACTCGCACGGTCTCGTCGTACCGCGGCGCCCACAGCTGGGCCCGCTCGATCGGTCTCACGAGCGTGACCGCCTCGAGTTGCAGCCGGCCCTGCGTCCCGGCGCCCAACACAGCGACGGTCCTCGAGTCGGCGCGGGACAAGTGTTGTGCGGCGACCGCGCCCGCAGCAGCTGTACGGATGTTCGTGAGGTATGCGTTGTCGAGCAGCAGCGCGTCGATCTGGCCGTGCGCAGCGTCGAAGGTCACGATCAGACCGTTCACGCTTGGCAGCCCGACCGACGGGTTGTCGAAGTAGGCCGAGACGAGCTTGATCGCAAATCGCGGCTGGCCCGACGCATACGCCGCCTTGACGAGCGCGATCCCGTTTCGATCGTCGAGGTCGAGCTCCAGACCGGGAGGTTGTGCCACGTTCCCGGCCGCCAGCTCGACGAAGGCTTCCTCGATGCATGCCACGACCTCATGATCGAGTCCGACGAGCGTGCGGAGCTGTTGCTCGGTCAGCACGTTCACAGCTCGCACTGTTTACACGGACAGGCCGCGACCGCAAGGCGAAGTGCGATCCGCCAGGGAGCAGGCGTCAAGATCGCAGTCAAACGAGGGGCCACGATGCCGCTTTCGTCGCTGCTTGAATTGCGACAGACGAGGTAGTACGCCGCGGTGCCGCCAGCGGCGATGTCGAGTACACGAGTTCGCCGACCGCTGCCCGCAGGCCTCGCCGGTGAGCGACCCACCGGCGCCGTCACCTCCACCGATCGAATCTCCGACGCAGCCGATCCCGCACTGATGAGGGCCGTTGTCGTTGCGCTCAGCAGCTGACCGTTGGACACGCTTCGGCGCTGGCCATTCATCGATTGTGGAGGCGGATGCGCGGCAAGCGGCCATTGCTCCATTGCCGACCGGCGAGCGCCACGACGGCGCGATACCGTGAGCGTTAATGTCCACATCGCAGGCCCAGAACCTCGCCGATCGGCTCGCCGCCGACGACGAGCTACGTCCACGCATCGCCGCCGCGCACCGTGTCGTGCTCGACGACGCCGAATTGGGCCACGACGAACTTACCGACGAAGAGCTCATCGCCGTCGTTGCCGCCGGCACCATCGCTGCGGCTGGCGTGAGCACCGATAACATCGGAATGGTCCGCTGAGCGCGGAGCTGCTACCCGCACGCCCTCGCTGGTCGTAGGCGCCCTGCGGGGATCTGCCGCTGCACGCCGGGTACTGGATCTTCGAGGATGCGGCGCCGGTCGACGGGAGCACGCTGGAGTCGATCAGTGTGCACCACGTCGACGCGGACACACGCCGTATGACGGTCTACTCGCAGATGCTGCTGCCGGAGACCGCAGACGGCAGCGGAGACGCCGCCGTCATCTCGCCGCCACAACTCGATCCGGGGACCTGCGGCTCCGACCCGCTCAGCGGCCAGACGGTGTGCGCCCACGCCAATGCCGTCTATCTCGTCGGTTCGGGCCAAGAACTGGTGGTGAGCAACGGGTGTGGCTCGTGGTGGATCAAGCACTCGTGGATCGTCGATGGGGAGGGTGACCGCAACTGTCCGGCCCTGACGCCGACTCGTTCACCATCGAGTTCATCTGCGTGCCCGACCGACCGAGCCTGCTCGATGGTGTGGTGCTCGGCATGGCGGATCGGATCGGTTGATCAGCCGCGCCTACTCTTCTGGGTTCGATCGGGGAACGCCCTCGGTTCACATGGCGGCGACCGTCCCTCTTACCTGCTGCCACACGTCTCACCAACCAGCACGGAGGTCGCGTGACATGAGCCATGAGTCGGCGACGTGAGCGTCTGGGAGCTGCTGATCATCCTCGTGTTCACCGCGGCGGGCGCCACCATCCATGCGTCTGTCGGTCTCGGCATCGGGCTCGTCGCCGGGCCGGTGCTGATCGCCGTCGACCCGGCGTTTTTACCCGGCCCGACGATCATGGCAACGCTCCTCTTGACGGGTCGACACCTCCTCGTCGAGGGGCGTCACGCCGACCGGGAAACTATCGGGCGAGCAGCGCTCGGCGTGCCCGTCGGCCTTGCGGTCGGCCTTGCCGTGGTGGCGCTCGCCGACGACCGGACGATGCGGATCGTCATCGGCTCGGCGATCGTGATCGCTGCGGCTGTCTTGTTGCTGGGAGTGCATGTCACTCGAACTTCTCGAACCGATGTAACCGGTGGTGGCGTCTACGGACTCGGCATGATCACAGCCGGAGTCCCCGGTCCGGCGGCGGCGGTGGCGTTCAATGATCTGCCGCCGAGTGTGTACCGCGGCACGATGGGCTACATGGGGACAACGGTGGGCCTCGTGTCACTGGTGCTCTTGGCGGCCGCCGGTCAGTTCGGCGCCGAACAGCTGGTATTGGCAGGATTGATGGTTCCGGGAGTCGCCGTCGGGCTATTCGCTGCACGGTGGGTTCGCCCGGCTCTCGATCGTGCCTGGTTCCGACCCGTAGTGCTCTGGTTGGCGGCGGGCGGCGGTGCGGTCGTCGCGGTGGGGGCGTTCACCTCAGGCTGACGCCTGGACCGGATCGGCACACACGGTGCGGAGCGAGCAGAAGTCGACCGTCTCGCTGCGCCGGCGAGCGGTGGGCTTGCTCCGCAGTGCATCAACGATCATGCGACCGTGCGACTCACTCCGAGGTACGAGCCGAACCAGTTCTTCGGCTCGATGGAGAGCCATCTGCGATAGGCCCGCTCGTGATTCGGCAGCGACGTCGGTTCATCGACAGTCTCTCAACGGTTCATGGACCGCCGCTCTCGGCTGCGTTACCGAGGTATGCAACGAGCGCGCGCTCAGCGCGATCGAGATGCACTTTGAGCAACGAATTGGCCGCGCCTCGTGCGCCTTGTCGACAGGCCTCCAACAGTCGGCGGTGCTCAGCGTCTGAATCAGTCGCACCGCCGAGCTGTTCGGTGTACAGCCGCACGTACGGAGCCACCGCGGCGTGCAGCATCTCAGCGATCGCTAGACCTCTCGACCAACCGCCGGGCCGGTACAGCGCCCTGTGGAACGCCCAGTTCGACTCCGGGACCGACATCGATGGTGAGTCCAGCGACCACTCGGCTTCGGCGAGATCGACGACCGACATCCGGTCGAGCGCTCGATCGAGGAGCTGCGGTTCGATCGAGCGGCGCAGGGCGTAGTTCTCTGCGGCGTCATCCATGTTCAGCGCTGGCACGATCGCACCACGATTGGACTCGAACAGCAATAGTCCTGCAGCGGCGAGCCGCTGCAGGGCCTCTCGCACCGGGATCTTGCTCACGCCGAGCTCGGCAGCCAGTTCGTCCTGGCGCACACGCAGTCCGGGCTCGACATCACCGCGGAGCATGCGCTCTCGTAGGACGGCTTCGACCATGTCGACAGTGGACATCGCTATATCGTATACGATTATTCAATGAGTCTCGACGACTTCCGCCGCGAACCACTGCTCTTCGGACCCTCCCCGATCCACCCGCTACCGCGCCTGTCCGCAGCACTCGGCGGCCATGTCGAGATCTGGGCCAAGCGCGAAGACTGCAACTCAGGCATCGCATTCGGAGGCAACAAGGTTCGCAAGCTCGAGTACCTCGCCGCCGAGGCACTCGACACGAGATGCGACACGCTGGTTTCCATCGGCGGAATCCAGTCGAACCACACCCGCCAGGTCACCGGTGTCGCCGCAAAGCTGGGACTGCGCGCCGTCACCGTGCAAGAGGGATGGGTCGACTACAACGACATGTGTTACGACCGGGTCGGTAACATCCAGCTGACGCGAATCATGGGTGGCGACCCACGGGTCGACCCGGCCGGGTTCGACATCGGCTACCGGGACTCCTGGAAAAACGCCCTCGCATCGGTAGAAGAAGCCGGCGGCAAGCCCTATGCCATCCCCGCCGGCGCTTCAGACCACCCACTCGGCGGGCTCGGATTCGCGAACTGGGCTCGCGAAGTAGCCGCCCAGGAAGCCGACCTCGAGACGTTCTTCGACACCGTGATCGTTTGCACCGTGACCGGCTCGACCCACGCCGGCATGATCGCCGGATTCGCGCTCGAAGACCGCGACGACCGCACCGTTATCGGAATCGACGCCTCCGGAACACTGGAGCAAACCGTCGACCAAGTCACCCGCATCGCCACCGACACCGCAGACAGGATCGGACTCCGTCGATCGCTGGACAGCAGCGAGATCACCGTCATCCCCGGCTACGAAGGCCCGGCCTATGGCGTGCCGGACACGACCACCGTCGAAGCCATCCACCTCGCTGCCCGAACAGAGGGCATGCTCACCGACCCGGTGTACGAGGGCAAGTCGATGGCCGGACTCATCGGCATGATCCGCAACGGCGAGATCGCCGCCGGGTCCCGCGTCCTCTACGCCCACCTCGGCGGGCAAGCAGCGCTGCCCGCATACGCCGGTTTCCCCGGTCTCGGCTCCCC
>JBCDFR010000036.1:0-39883 GCA_039177505.1 Actinomycetota bacterium
CGCGGCCGCGACTGCTCCTTCTCGACGAACCGTTCGAGGGGGTCGACCCCGTGTCGACGCGGGCGATGCGCCGCATGCTCGATCGATTCCGCGATGGTGGCGGCACCGTGGTGCTGTCGACGCATGTGATGGACATCGTCGAGCGAGTGTGTGATCACGTCGGAGTGATCGACCACGGCCGGATCGTGGCCGCCGGCCACATCGACGACCTCCGCGCCGGCCGACGCCTCGAAGACGCGTTCATCGACGTCGTCGGCGGCAACGACGTCGATGAACACGCCCTGCACTGGCTGGGTTGATGACAGCCACGGGACCCGCGATCGGCGCCCCGTGCGACGATGGTGCACTGGCGTGGCCGAAGGTGCTGAGTCTGTTCGCTCGCCTGCGTTGGCGAACGATCGCCAACACGTTGCGCGGTGAGGGCTCGCAACGTTGGGCGATCCTCATCGGGCTGGCCGCCGCCCTGGTGGCGGGAGCCGTCGGCGGTGGCCTCATCGCCGTCGCCGGCCGCAGCGCCGAAAACCCTCGATCGCTGTTTGTCGTCGCAGCCGCCGCGGTCGTCGGTGCAGTTGCGATGATCGGCATCATCACCGGCGTCAGCCAACCGATCGATCCACGGGTGTTGGCCACCGAGCCGATCAACGATCGGCGTCTCGCTGCGGGAGTGCTGGTGGCGTCGCTCGTCGGCCCGCCCGGTATCGGCGGCGCGCTGCTCTGTACCGGCTTCTTCGTTGGTGCGGTACGCGGGCCGACAACGTGGCTGCCGGTTGCAGTTGCCGTACTCGCCTTCGGCGCCACGCTGCTGTTGGTCTCGCGCACAGCCATCAACTTGCTCGCCGTGCTGGCGACACGCGTGCCGCGGATCGGACAGATCGTCGCTGGCCTCTCCGCGCTCGTCTTCTACGGCAGCCTGCAGTTCATACCCCGGTTG
Organism: Actinomycetota bacterium; assembly: GCA_039177505.1. Classification (GTDB taxonomy): domain Bacteria; phylum Actinomycetota; class Acidimicrobiia; order Acidimicrobiales; family Ilumatobacteraceae; genus JABSQH01. The sequence continues at coordinate 932 of JBCDFR010000036.1, forward strand.
GCCACCAACCTCGACGCGAACGAGCGCGATGATGCTGCGGGGATTCTGCAGTGGACTCCTCCTGGGCAGCTCGGCCGGGCGCTTGCCGACGCGGACGGCGCAGCTGCAGCGGCGTTAGGCCGGGCCGCGCTTGGCGCGGCATGGCTCATCATCTTGGCGGTCGTGTTCGCGTGGTCGACGCGCTACCTGCTCGTCGCAGTCAAGCGGACGTCGGCGTCGAGGACCCGTTCGGCTTCACCGTTCCGACGACTCGTACGGCGGATGTGCGGCCCGGGCGCAGTCGGCGCCGTGGCATGGCGCGGACTACTGACCAGGCTGCGCGCGCCGCGCAGCGCGCTCGAGACGTTCACCGGAGCCGGTATCGGTTTGGCGCTCGTGCTCGTGCCGGCGCTGGCGCGCGACGCCGCTGGCGGGGGCGCGGTGCTGATCGGGGGTGCCATCCAGCTGGCCGTGTTGTTCATGGCCAGCAATAGCTTCGGCTCAGACGGGCCGGCACTGACCGCCGAGTTACTCACCGGCACCGACCCGTCGACTCTCGTCGTCGGCAAGGCCCGCTCGATCGCGATCGTCGGTTTGCCGCTGGCGATCGTGGGCCCGACCATTGCAGCCGCCGTTACCGGCCAGTGGCGGTATCTCCCTGCGGGGTTCCTGGTCGGACTGGGCGGGCTACTCGCCGGCGTCGGCGGGGCCATCGTGCAGTCGACACTGGTCCCGATCGCGATTCCCGAGTCGGACAACCCGTTGGCCACCGGCGACTCGGGTCGCGGCTGTATCGCCGTACTGATGCTGGCAGCGGTACTCACCGCACTGGCCGTCATCACGCTGCCAGTAGCACTCGCGCTCCTCTGGGCGCTCGATCGCGACTCGGTGCCGCTGGTGACCATATTCGGCGCAGCGACGCTGGTTGCCGGATGGATGGTCCGCGTGGGTGGCGTGCGCTATGCGCTGACCAATTGGCGCAGCCGCGAACCCGAGATCGTCGCTGCGGTCACACCGGCGCGTTAGCTCGCCGCCAACAGCGTTTCCTCGACATCGTCGAGGATGAACAACGCGGCTGGGAGTCCGCCCTGCTGCCATGCCAGCGGGTCGACGACGGTGATGCCGCCGGTGGAGGCGATGCGCAGCGTCGGATACAACGGGCTGTCGACGATCGCCTGCACGGAGTCATCGATGCCTTCACCCGCGCTGCCGACCGATCCAGCGCCGAAAACGAAGACGATGTCGGCATCGGCGAGCTCGAGCTGTTCGAGCGACACTTGGATGAACCGTTCGCTCGGGTCGTCGGTTTGCTGCAACGCGGGGCGGGCGAATCCGATGTCGTCGAGTACCTGCCCAGCAAAGTGGAATTCGGTGTGCAACCGGATCTGGTCGCCGAGCGCACGCACGATCGAGACTTCGTCGTCGAGACGATCTGCGAAGCGGTCTTGCACCTCAGCCACCCGGGCGTCGTAGGCGTCCAGCTGCGCGGCCATTTCGTCGTTGGCGCCGACCGCTGCGGCAATCCGCTCGGCGGTACCGCGCCAATCATTGAGATCGCTCTCGATCGCGATGGTCGGCGCGATTTGGGAGTACTCGTCGTACGTCTCCTCGAGCGAGGTGTCGAAGCCGATGATGACGTCGGGGTCGAGCGCAGCGACGCGCTCGAGGGATACCTCGGGGAAGCCGACCGGCTCGATCCCGGCGAGGTCGGCTTCGGTCAGGAGGTCGGTGGGTATCGGCTCGTCGGGAAGCGGAGCTCCGATCACCGATACGCCGAGGGTTTGCAGCGTCGGGAGCAGGGTTCCCGCGCTCGTCACCACGATGCGCTCAGCCGCTGCGGGTACTTCGGTCTCGCCGAGCGCGTGCGCTACCACACGACTGGTCGGAGCCTCGGTCGTCGGCGCCACGGTGGTGTCGACCGGTGCCGCTGTGGCCGTGCTCGGCGAACTGGTGGCAGGCGGCGCAGTGGTCGCCGTCGTGGTCGCAGTCGTATCGGACTCGGTCGCCGACGTTGCAACCGATCGTTCACTCGACGACGTGGTCGCTGCGTCGTCCCCACCGGCGCAGGCAGCCACTACGGCGACGGCTGCAAGCACCCACACGGCACGCTGTGGCGCATGGGCTCTGCCGCGGTTCGCTCGGTCGCGGATCGGACGCTCCATCAAGGTGACCATACTCAGAGTGGTTAGGTCTCCCTAACCTTTCTGAGCGCACACTGGCACACCGTCGAAGTACTGTCCCGACGATGGCGAGCATCGACGACGGCCAGCTCGATGACCTCACCGGACAAAGCGTCGAGCTCCTGCAGACGTTGATCCGCAATGCTTGCGTCAACGACGGTACGCCCGAGTCCGGACACGAGGTGCGCAACGCCGATGTGCTCGAGCAAGTACTGAGCGGTCCGGGCATCGACCTCCAGCGCTACGAGCCGACACCGGGCCGCACTTCGCTGGTGGCCCGCATCGCCGGCCACGACCCCGACGCCCCGTCGCTGTGTTTGATGGGCCACACCGACGTCGTGCCGGTCAACGCCGACGGCTGGCTCCACGACCCGTTCGGCGGCGAGCTCATCGACGGCGAGATTTGGGGCCGCGGAGCGGTCGACATGCTCAACCTGACGTCGTCGATGGCCGTTGCCGTCCGCAACCTCGCTGATGGCGGCTTTCGCCCGCGGGGCGACCTGATCTATTTCGCAGTCGCCGACGAAGAGTCCGGGAGCGCCCACGGCGCTCGATGGATGGCCGACAACGAGCGAGATGCGATCGAGGCCGACTACGTGCTCACCGAGAACGGCGGCCTGCACAACGGACCGTCCGAGGCGCCCTTCGTGGGCATCAATGTCGCCGAGAAGGGCGTCGCCTGGCGACGACTGAGAGTCCGCGGCCGACCCGGCCACGGTTCAACGCCTCATCGCAGCGACAATGCGCTGGTCACCGCGTCGGCAGTGATCCAGCGTCTCGCCGAGTACGCGCCCCGCCCTCAGGTCACCGAGCTGTGGCGGACCCGACTCGACACGCTCGACCTCGATGACGAGCTGCGCCAACGCCTGCTCGACCCCGATCTGATCGATGAGACGATCGAGTCGATTCCGATGTCGGCGGGCGCTGCGCACCTGCACGCATGCACACACACGACGTTCTCGCCAAACGTTGTCGGTGGTGGGCACACAATGAAGACCAACGTGATCCCTGACGACGTCATCATCGAGGTCGACATCCGGACGCTGCCCGGGGAGACCGCCGACGACGTCGACGTGCATCTCCAGGCAGCGCTTGGCGACCTGTACGGACGCGTCGATGTCGAGGTGATCATGAACGACTCGGCGTCCACGAGCCAGATCGATACGCCGCTGTGGGACTCGCTGTCACGGGCCATCACCACTCCGTTCCCCACGGCCCGCCCGACGCCACAGATGATCGTCGGGTTCACCGATGCTCGCATCTTCCGCGAGATGGGGGCTGTGGCCTACGGCGCCGGGCTACTCAGCCCGTCGGTCACCGGGGCCGAGTTCGCATCGAGATTCCACGGCCACAACGAGCGCATCGATGTCGAGTCGATGGCGCTGACCACTCGACTGTGGCACGACGTCGCCACCGATCTGTTGAGCTGAGACGCAGCGCCACGGCCACGTCGGCGTGATCGAGCGGGCGCACAAGGGGTAGGGTCGCAACTATGAGCCACGCCTTCGAACCAACCGCGGACGACCAGGGTTCCGATGGCGACGCCCGCGCCACGGCCGATCATTCCAACGACCAGTTGCTCGACGACGAGATGCTCGTCGAGGAGATCTCGATCGACGGGATGTGCGGCGTCTACTGACGCACGGGATCCCATGCTGCAACGCGCCCTGCGCCTCGACCCGCAGGTCGCCCTGCGCGACGAGCCCTTCGGGGCGCTCGCCTACCACTACGGCAACCGCAAGCTCGTGTTCCTCCGTCATCCCGACGTGGTCGAGGTGGTCCGTTCGCTCGACGAACACGACTGCGTTGCCGACACGCTGACGGCATGCTCGATCGACGAACGCCGGTGGGCCGCGTTCGAGCGGGCCATCGACTCGATGTACGAATCGGAGATGCTCAGTGACCGTATTGGCTGACCAGCTCAAGGGGGGCCTCGAAGCGCCCATCTGCCTGACCTGGGAATTGACCTACGCTTGCAACCTCGACTGCGTGCACTGCCTGTCGTCGTCGGGCCGCCGGGACCCGGACGAATTGACCACTACCGAAGCGAAGGCCGTGCTCGACGAGCTGGCCGCGATGCAGGTGTTCTACATCAACATCGGCGGTGGCGAGCCGATGATCCGGCGCGATTTCTTCGAGCTGATCGAGTATTCGATCAACCTCGGCATCGGGGTCAAGTTCTCGACCAACGGCGCGTTCATCGACGCCGACAAGGCCCACCGGCTGGCCGCGCTCGACTACCTCGACATCCAGATCAGCCTCGACGGCACCGACGCCGCCACCAACGACGACGTGCGCGGTGCGGGGTCGTACGACACCGCGATCGCGGCGATGGGTCACCTCCGCGATGCAGGATTCGACGACTTCAAGATCTCGGTCGTGGTCACCCGTCATAACGTCGAGCAACTCGACGAGTTCAAGGCACTCGCCGACTCGTTCGGCGCAACACTGCGGGTCACGCGGCTCCGTCCGTCGGGTCGAGGAGCCGACTCATGGCACGAGCTGCACCCGACGAACGCACAACAGCGACAGATCTACGACTGGTTGCTGGCGAACGGCGACAAGGTCCTCACCGGCGACTCGTTCTTCCACCTCAACGCGCTCGGCGAGCAGCCGCTGCCGGGGCTCAATCTCTGCGGCGCCGGCCGAGTCGTGTGCCTGATCGACCCGCTCGGCGACGTCTACGCCTGTCCGTTCGTGATCCACGATCGGTTCAAGGCCGGGTCCGTACGCGAACCGCGCGGGTTTGCCGGTGTGTGGCGCGAGAGCGACCTGTTCGTCGAACTGCGCGAACCCCAGTCGGCAGGTGCATGCGCATCGTGCGGGAGCTACGACGCATGTCAGGGCGGCTGCATGGCCGCCAAGTTCTTCACCGGCCTACCACTCGACGGCCCGGACCCCGAGTGTGTCGGCGGCGAGGGTGAAATCGAACTCGCCAAGGTCCAGACGTCGACGGTGCCGCGGCCATCGCTCGATCACTCCAAGCCGGTACGCATCGCTACTCCGCGTGTGCCCGTCGCGTTGACTCGACGCTGACCGTCGAGGACGACGAACGATGACGCTCGTGAGCGTCCTCCTGGTGGTCGGCGGATACCTCGTCGGCACGTTCCCCAGCGCGATCCTCGTGGCCAGGGCGAACGGCGTCGACATCGAGCGCTTCGGTTCTGGCAACCCGGGGGCGTCGAATGTGACGCGTGCGTTGGGATGGCGCAAAGGCGCCTGGGTGTACGCGCTCGACGCGGCGAAGGGAGCGCTGACCGCAGGCGTCGGCCTGGCCGTGGGCGGCACCTCCTTGGCGTACTGGTGTGGCGGCGCGGCGATCGTCGGACACATGTTCCCCGTGCTGCGGCGGTTCAAAGGCGGGAAGGGCGTGGCGACCGGTTCGGGCGTGCTCCTGATCGTGCAGCCCATCCTCGCTCCGCTGGCCGTCGGCGCATGGTGGTTGATCACCCGGGTGACCGGCAAGGCCGCGATCGGATCGGTGATCGCCGTGGTGCTGGTTCCGGTCGGTCTCCTGATCGAAGACGCGCCGGCGTGGGAGTTCATGGCCGTTGCTGCGTTGTGTGGCTTGATCGTGCTCCGCCACACAGGCAACATCGCCCGCATCGTCCGTCGTGAGGAGCGGTCGCTGAGCGAGACGACCGGCACGTGAGCCACCGCTCGATCCACTCGATCGGTTCCGCAGGATCGATCCGCTCGATCGGATCGGTTGGTTCGGCGCTCTCGTTTGGCTCGATTGCATCGGTGGCTTCCATCGGATCGGCCGGTTCGATCGCGTCGATCGGATCGTCGGGGTCGATCCTGTCGATCGGATCGTCGGGTTCGATCGCGTCGATCGGCTCGACGGGTTCATTGTTGGCGATCGGCTCAGCGGGATCGGTTGGCACCATCGGCGGCGAGAACGAGCGACGACTCGATCGATCGCAGATGCGCACACTCATCGGGGTCTGCGCCGGGGCCGGGCTGGTCGCCCTGACCGTGACCACGGTCTCGTGGTTGCGGAGCGGGTGAGCCGATGACGTCGGCTCCGCGGATCGTGGCCACCGATCTCTGCGTCCGAGCCAGCGGACCCGGAAGTGTGAGCGTCACACAGGTGAGAGCGTCGAAGGCGGGCGGATTACAGGTGATCGCAGAGCACCTTCGGGTTCCGCGTTCGGACGTCGTCGCCTACGGCGACATGCCCGCCGACATTGGTCTGCTGCAGGGGGCCGGGCGCGGCATCGCGGTCGCTGGCGCCCACCCCGCAGTGACGGCCGCAGCCGACGAGGTCGCCCGTGCCGCCGACGACGACGGCGTGGCGTGGCATCTGCGGGACCTGTTCTAGGGTCGGCTACCCGTTCAAGAACGTTCGGTCCGGGCACACCAAGCGACGCGGCACCCGCCTGCAGTGAGCGAAAGCGCCCACAAAGGGCCGGTTCCCTCACCGCACTTCGATGACCGCCCCCAGCGGCGAGCGAACACGCCGACAGAGGGCGCAATCCCTCACCGCAGTGGATGCGGCTGTGCGGCTTGAGCGAGCGGGGCTCCCGCACCTAGGACTCCGCGCTTGGCTCCAAGTTCGGCCAGTGATAGCCGAAGGCAGCGATTTCTCGCCAGCAGACGAGTTCGACTCGCGAGCGCGCAAGCTGGGTGAGACTCTCCGAGAAGTGGCGCCGGTCCTGGCGATATTGACCCTTCGCCCGCTTCGCAGGAAGCGAGATGTCGACGCCGAACCGGGAACTCAGGATGTCAAGGTCATCGACGAGTCGCTCCTGTCGGGCAACGAAGTCGACGGCGATCTCGTCTCCAATCGAGTAGATGTGCCAGTCGGACAACTTCTCCGGCGCCAGGTTGAGAAGAAAGTCCTCGGGATCTGGGCGAGGGTCCCGTCCCTGAGTGTCCCACCAGTATCGGCTCACCGCCTTCTCGAACGGATTGCGTTCGACTGTGAACTTGAAGTAGCTGTCCCACACATGTTTCCCTATCGCTCGACGTACTGCCGCCGCAGGGATGTGGTTGAAGAACTGTGGCGCCGCCCGCCGCCGCATCATCGACGCGTACTCACGCGGCGTGTAGCAGACCGTTGCTGCGGAAATCCGGCTCCATGGGATGTCGAGGTTCTGAGGTCCCGGGAATCCGAGCTCCGATCTGATCGCCTCATCCTCAGGGGTGATCCGTGTGATGATGTCTTGCGGACCGCAGTGCTCCGAGAGTGCGATCTCGAGCGACGTACCGGCCGTCTTCCGTGTCTTCATGAAGATGAACCGATGGCGGTGGCTGACGATCACACGGCCGGAATCCAGTTGAGGCTGGTCTCATCTTCCGGTCTCGTGCCGGCCGGCGCACCAGACGATCTCTCAACTATGAGGAGCTGTGGCCGATCGTCTGCAGATTTGGGTTCGGCACGTCACTAGCTACACCGACAGCGCGAGGATGAGTCGGGGTGTTGGTAACGAGCGTGTCACCAGGTGCAACACCACGAGTTCGCCGAGCTGGTGTTTCGCGCTCTCGTAGACCCCACATGACGGAAGCTGCGGAAAAGGATCGCGTGAGACGACGGAGGACCGATTGGTCGCTGTGTGCAGGGACGATGCCAGTGGCTGACCACAAGAGCAGGTGTGAGTACCCGTCTCGTGAGCATGGTACGTGCGCACGATCGACGGCGAGACGCTCCAACTCGAGCCGCGGCCGCGGTTGGCGGTCTTCGCGTGGGACGGCGATCGATAGCTGTTCGCCGGACACGCGAACTTCAACGCACAGGGCTGAAGCGCGCATCGCGGCGTGCTTGACGATGCGGCGTCGCCCACGACGAACTCACCGACCGCGAACTCGCCGCCATCGTCGGCGGCATCGGACTTTCCTGGCCGGGCGACATCGAACCCTGGGCGATGTAGCGACCGGTGGTCGGTGACCGCGTGTCGATCTGCGGGGAGCAGAGTGTGGTGAAGCGTGGTCAGTGCAAGCGGCGGCCAGCGGTGCTCGATGACCCTGTCTGGCTCGCTGACGCGTACGCAACTCGTGACTCGACGAAGATCGCGGCTGCAAACGAGCTGCGAAACGCCTATTCACAGCCTCGCCAGCAGCGAGTGCTCAACCCGGTGGACGGGTACTCGGATGCCCCGAGCCAGCCGTCACACCCCGGCCATCTGCGCGTGCACGGGGCCGTGCACGAATCCCACGGTGTCACGGATGAAGGCGCCGGGGAATCCCAGATCGATCGGCGCCGCGTCGTCGATCGTTGCGATCTGTGTGTCGTCGAGTTCGACGTCGACGGCGCCGAGCGTCTCGACCACCTGCTCGACGCGGGTCGACCCAATGATCGGTTGCGGCGCGCCGGGGCGACCGAGGAGCCATGCCAGTGCAACCTGTGCACTCGATCGGCCGGTGGCGTCGGCCACGGCCGCCACCGCCTCAGCAACACGGCGTTCGGGCTCGCTCAAACTGGCCGACGCCTCCTCACCGACAAACCGTCCCGACAGTAGACCGCCGGCGAGCGGGCTCCACGCAGTGACCGCGAGGTCGAACGCTTGCGCCATCGGGATCAACTCACGCTCGACGTCTCGCGTTGCCGCGCTGTAGGGAATCTGGATCCCGGACAACGGCGTGCGCGAGGCGGCCGCCGCCCACGTGTTGGCCCGGGCGATGACCCACGCTGGCGTGTCGGAGATGCCGACGGCGAGCACGTCGCCGCGCGTCACCAGATCATCGATTGCGCGCATCGTCTCCTCGATCGCGGTGAGCGCATCCCAGATGTGCACCCACAAGATGTCGATGTAGTCCGTGTTCATCCGACGCATGCTCTGCTCGACGGACCGACGCAGGCTCTTGCGATGGTTCCCGCCCGCGTTCGGATCGTCACCATCGTTCGTCAGGCTGTACTTGGTCGACAGCACGATCGAGTCGCGCTCAGGCGCGACCAGCTGACCGACCACCTCTTCACTCAGGCCCTCGGTGTAACGGTTGGCCGTGTCGATCGTGTTGCCGCCCGCCTCCCGGTAGGCGGTATAGATCTGCTGGGCGCCGGCCAGGTCGGCCGTCCGCCGTCCCATCCACTGCGTGCCGTCGCCGAACATCATCGTTCCCAGAATGAGATCGGACACCCTGATACCCGACGAACCGAACGCGCGGTACTGCATGACTGTGTCTCCTTCGTGGTGCCGGCCGGCCGGATGCCGGACCAAGCGGTCGCTGATGCGTGACTATACAGACCAGTCTGTATAGTCACGCATCACATCATGCAGGTTCGTAGGATCGCGACGTGACCGAGACTCCGGCTCCCGCCCGAGCCGGCGCACGCGAGCGCATCCTGACCACCGCTGGCTCGTTGTTCTACAACGAGGGTTTCGGCGCCGTCGGCATCGACCGGATCATCGCCGAGGCCGGCGTGGCCAAGGCCACGCTCTACCACCACTTCGCGTCGAAAGATGACCTCATCGTCGCCTATCTCGAGCAGGCCAACCACAGCTTCTGGAGGTGGATCGACGGCGATGTCGACGCGACGGCGCGAGGGGGCGACCTCCTCGTCGAGATCTTCGACCTCGTCGAACGCCAGGCAACCGACGACAACTGCCGCGGTTGCACGTTCCAGGTGACGGCGGCAGAGTTCCCCGACCCAGCGCATCCCGCGCACATCGTCGCTGCTCGCCACAAGCGCGAGGCGCTCGATCGGTTCACGACCATCGCCGACGAGGCGGCACTCACACGGCCAGCCGACCTGGGCGCGGCGCTGGTGTTACTGATGGACGGCGCGTGGGCGGCAACGCGCATGTTCGGAGCCGACAACCACAGCAAAGGGTTGCGCACGACCGTCGAGACCCTTGTTGCCGCTCATACGCCCGCCGCCACCACCCACTGGTGAGCGAAACGGCCCACAGGGGGCGCGTTCCCTCACCGGAGCACCAGAACCAGCGTCACCGGTGAGCGAAACGGCCCACAGAGGGCCCATTCCCTCACCGCAATGTCGGAACCAGTTCGTGAGGTCGCTGCAGTGACGGACGTCACGGCCCAGATTCCTACACTCGCCGAATGGAGATGCACTTCGCCACCGTGTGGGAATCGATCGCCGACGCCATCCCCGACGAACCAGCGGTGACCCATGGCGACGTCACGCGCAGCTGGCGTGAGTACGACGAGCGGTCCGCACGCATCGCAGGTGCGCTGACCGCCGCTGGCCTGCGACCCGACTCGAAGGTGGCGCTGTACCTCTACAACTGCAACGAGTACATGGAGGCTCAGTACGGCACGTTCAAGATGCGCGGCGTGTCGATCAACGTCAACTACCGGTACCTCGACGACGAGCTGTGGTACCTGCTCGACAACTCCGACTCCGAAGCACTGTTCTTCCACTCCTCGCTCGGCGATCGAGTAGCCCGCGTGGTCGACCGCCTTCCCGGCCTCAAGCTCATCGTCGAAGTCGACGACGGCGAAGGCGCCGGCCAGGTGCCCGGAGCGGTGCGCTACGACGATCTCATGGCCACGCACGACCCGATGGAGCGCATCGAGCGCAGCGAAGACGACATCTACATGCTCTATACCGGCGGTACCACCGGCATGCCGAAAGGTGTCATGTACGCCATGGGCCCGATGACGACGGCGTTGGGTACAACCGGCTACGTGACCCTCGGCCTCGAACCCCCGCAGTCCGCCGAGGCAGTTGCCCCGCTGATCGCCGAGCTCACCGCGAGCGGGCAGCGGCGCGTCACCGTTCCGTGTGCACCGTTGATGCACGGCACCGGCCTCTGGGCCGGCTGCTACATCACCCATCTGATGGGTGGGCACGTGGTCACACTCACCAACCGAAGTCTCGACGCGCATGAGGTGCTGACAGCCGTCGAGCATCACCAGGTGTCGAGCCTGATCATCGTCGGCGACAGCTTCGCCAAGCCGCTGATCCGTGCGCTCGACGAAGGTTCGCCAGATGGCTCGACCTATGACACGTCCAACATCGTCACGATCACATCCTCGGGCGTCATGTGGACCACCGAAGTGAAAGAAGCACTGCTCGAACGCATCGAGCAAGCGATGCTCGTCGACGCCATGGCCTCCACCGAGGGGTCGATGGGTACCCAGATCACCATGAAGGGTGCCTCCACCGAGACGGCCCAATTCGTCCAGAACCCGACCACCAAGGTGTTCACCGACGACGACAGAGAGGTCACGCCAGGCTCCGAGGAGGTCGGGATGGTCGCCGCCGGCGGCAACGTGCCGCTCGGCTACTTCAAAGATCCCAAGAAGTCCGCACGCACGTTCCGCGTGATCGATGGCGTGCGCTACTCGTTTCCGGGTGACTTCGGTCAGGTCGCTGCCGACGGCAGCCTGATTCTGCTCGGTCGCGGCAGCCAGGTGATCAATACCGGCGGCGAGAAGGTCTTCCCCGAAGAGGTCGAAGAGGCCGTCAAGCGTGTCGACGGCGTTCTCGACTGCCTCGTCGTCGGTATCGCTGACGAGAAGTTCGGCAACGCAGTGACAGCCGTGGTCGGGCTGCACGACGGCGCCGAGGTGGCCGAGACCGACATCATCGCATCGGTTAAAGGCGATCTCGCCGGCTACAAGGCGCCGAAGTCAATCGTGTTCGTCGACGTCGTGCCACGGGCCCCGAACGGCAAGGCCGACTATCGCACTGCGCTGCGGCACGCCGAGGATTCGCTCGGCGTCGTCGCCAGTGATTGATGCGCGTCGCCGCGTTGCTGGCAGCGATCACATTTCGGTCAGTGGCGCGACTGGGCATCAGTGCCGCGGCGATGCCAGGGTCGATCGGGGTCGAACAGATGGATGTCGAATCCGGTCGACAATGCTTCGAACACGCGTAGACCGCGCACGCTGTGGCCGTGTTCGTCGAGCCGCGGCGAAAACACGGCGAGCCCACCAACACCGGGAAGCATGCCGATGATGCCGCCACCGACCCCGCTCTTGGCCGGCACGCCAACCGCGAACGCCCACTCGCCGGCATAGTCGTACATGCCGCACGTCAATGCCACCGTCATCATGTCGCGGGCGACCGCAGGCGAGACGACCTGCTCACCGGTTTCGGGATGCGTGCCGTGGGCGGCAATGGTGGCGGCAATGGTCGCGAGATCGTCGGCGGTCACCAACACCGAGCATTGAGCGAAGTAGAGATCCAGAGTTGCTTCGACCCGATCGTCGATGATCCCGCGGTCGAGCATCAAGTAGGCGATCGCTCGATTGCGATTGCCGGTCCGACGCTCCGACTCCCACACCCTCTCGTCCACGTCGGGTTCTCGTCCGAGGTAGCGAGCGAACATCGACCGCACCACTCCGACGCGTTCTTCGATAGACGCTCCGCGGACCATGTCGGTGACGGCAATCGCGCCCGCGTTGACCATCGGGTTCGGGGCTCGATTGTGTTCGTCATCGAGGACGATGGCGTTGAATCGTTCTCCGGTCGGAGCGACCCCCACTCGCCCAAGCACACGTTCACGGCCATGCTGCTCGAGCGCCAGGCCATACATCATCAACTTGGAGATCGATTGAATCGTGAACTGCTGAGCGGTATCGCCAGCACCGAGATGCACGCCGTCGAGCGTCACCGCGGAAATGGCGAATCGATCCGGATCGACCGACGCCAACTCCGGGATGTACTCCGCAGGCGATCCGTCGTCGATCGTGGCCACCTGTCGGTGCAAGTACTCGATCGCAGACCTGAACCACGCACGACGAGCGGCGCGATCATCGGTGTCGACCATGAGGCGCACCGTAGCCCCGGCGCGAAGGTCCGGCGTTGGGTGGCCGCCCGTACTCACCCGCTGGCATACGACCAGGGCATCACTCGATCATCACGGCCAGCCAGCGCGTGCCAGGGTCCACGCTGACGAGACGGTGTGGCGTGTTGCGCGGCAAGAACAGCCACCGCCCGGGCGCCATCGAAGTGTCTTCGCCACCGACCCGGAGGACCGCCGCGCCTTCGACCACGGTGACCCACTCGTCGAAGTGCTGATCAAAGTCGAGCGGGACGTCGACGACACCGCTGACGATCTGCTCGATCGTCACGCCGCGGTGCTGCACCACACGGTCGACGTCCTCACCCTCGCGCGGCGCCGGGGTGTCCCACAGATTGCCGCGACGCACGCGGCTGGTGGATTCGTCGCTACTCACGGTGACGTCGTCGCGGTGACGTTGGGTCTACGGATCATCGTTCAGGCTAGGAGGCTCGCCCGCCGGCCGATGCGTCAGACCTCGAAGCGGAACACGGCCATGACGAGCTCGTCGTTCTGCTCGAACTCGACCGCACCGATGTACTCGCCGCGACCGGGCAGCTGAGCCGCGAAACGGAACCGGGTGTCGTCGTCGACGATCTCGGCGTGTTCGTGGACGAACGCGCCGTCTTCGAGGCGAAACAGCGTGAGCAGTGCCGGACCGCCCTGATAGTCGTCGCCATTCCATGGTTCCGAGAGCACGAAGTCGAAGCCCTGACGACGGACGGTGAGCGAGCCGTCGGTCCATTCGTCGTCGGTGGCGATGTTGTCGGTGGCGCCCTGCGGCAGCACCGCCAGCTCGCCGGGAACGTCGATATCGATCCCGAGTTCTTGCAGGTCGGGCCCGCCACCGGGAGACGTCTGCACGACCATACGGGAGGCTCCTGCGGGCAACTCGAACGGCGCGATCGAGCCGTCGCCCAGCAACGGCGGGTCGACGTGGGCGTACCACGAGCCGTCGTCGGCAACGGCGTACACGTGCACCGGAGCATCGTGCACGTCGTTGAAGTCGATCAGTTGCTGGCCGGCGCGTTCGACGCGGATCGTGACGACACCGTCTTCGGCGACCACCACGACGAGTTCGTCAGCGCCCTGCAGCGACGACAGCGCAAACGTCGGTTCTCGTCCGTCGTGATGTCCCTCGTCCTCGGGGAAGAAGACGCGGGCGCCCAGCGCGACGGCGATGGCGAGCGCGCCAACAACGATCAGAGCGATCGCGACGACGCGACTGTTCACCCTTGGAGCTTCTCCTTGAAGAACGCGATGACCCGCTCGACGCTGGCGTCATCGCGCTGTTCGGTGAGCACCGAGTGATCGGACTTCTTGTTGCTCGGCAGGTCGATCGCGATGAACGCATCGCCCAGCAGCTCGCGTAGCGAGTCGAAACGCGACCCGACAAGGCGGTCGTCGGTGAATCGCAGCCCGAGGACTTGGCATCCTTGAGCGGCGCGCGCAGCGACTCGTGCTGCGTCGTCCGGCGTGAGGTTCAGATCGGCCCCACGTGATGTGTTCACTGCGAACGGCAGCGACGGTTGCGACAGCACCGGCGCCAACATGCGGTCGTCGACCATCATTCCGAGCGCGAAACCCCCCGAGAAACACATGCCGACGGCACCAACACCGGGACCACCGACCTCGTCGTGGAGGTGTCCGGCGAGCGCTCGTAGCCAGGCGATGACGGGCGACGTCTGATTGAGAGCGAATGTCGTGAACTCCTTGGCGATGCACACCTTGGCCATCGACGACGCGCCGTAGGCCGCCGATGGTTGCTTGCCGGGAGTGCCGACCAACGACGGCATGATCACAGTGAAGCCGGCGTCGACCGTCTCGTTGGCGAACCGCGCGACCAGCGGGGTGATGCCGGGGATCTCGTGGATCACAACGACACCGGGCCCGCTCCCCCGCCGGTACGTGGGGTACGTCATTCCTGCGGCGGTGAACGAGTCCTCCGTCCACCCATCGAGCGCGGTGGCAGCATCGGTCGTGGTCATGTGATCCTCCGTATCGAGTCGAGGGCCTCGTCGGCCAGACGCTCGGTTCCTTCCTTGAAGCCTCGCAACGTGTCGTCGTCGAGGTCTTGATCGCCCATCGCACCGTGCAAGAACCGGGCGTACACACCTTCGGAGATAACCGCCAGGCGAAACGCCGAGAACGCTCGGTAGTAGTCGATCCTCGAGACGTCGTAACCGGTCACTGTCGCATAGCGGTCGACCAACTCGGCATAGACCGGAAACCCGTCGATCCCGGTCGGGTCATTCGGGCGGAGCTGGTCCTCACCCGGGTCGCTCCAGTAGACCCCGACGTAACCGAGGTCGGCGAGCGGGTCGCCGAGCGTGCACAGCTCCCAATCGAGGACGGCAGCGATTTTGCCGGTCGAGGTGTCGGTCAGACAGTTGCCGAAGCGGTAGTCACCATGGGCGACCGACACCCCTTGCTGTTTGGGAAGGTCGGCACCGAGTCGTGTGGCGACTTCGTCGACCGCTGGGAGTTCGCGCGTCTTGGAGGCCTCCCACTGACGGCTCCACCGCCGCAGCTGGCGCTCGACGTATCCATCGCGTTTGGCCAGATCACCGAGGCCGATCTCGTCGACATCGAGTGCGTGCAACGCAGCGAGCACGTCGATGAGGTCCTCCCCTGCCGCCCGACGCAACGCCGGGCTCATCGCCTGCGCTTTGTCCGGACCGTCGAGCACCTCGCCATCGACGAACCCCATCACGTAGAACGGCGCGCCGTTGACCTCGTCGTCGGTGCACAGGCCGAGCGCTGGCGGCACCGGAACCCCGGTTCCGCCGACGGCCGAGATGATCGTGTGCTCACGAGCCATGTCGTGCGCCGTCGCCAACACCGCACCAGTCGGCGGACGGCGGAGCACCACCTTGGTGCTCGCCGAGTCGGTCACGGTGAACGTGAGGTTCGAGCGGCCACCGGGGATCAGGTCGAACGTGTAGGGACCGCCGATGCCATCGATGTGGCTGTCGAGCCAGGCGGTGACGTTGGCGACATCGATCCCGTTGATCACGGGCGCCGACCGTAGCCGCTGGGTCGTCGTGTCTCGACGCCGGTCAGCCGGGCCGACCGACGCCGGTGACCCTGTTCCAGTTGACGCTGCCGATGCTCACCACGCTGCCGGTGTTCGGAGCGTGGATGTGCTGGCCGCCACCGAGGTAGATGCTGACGTGACTGATCGGACTGTAGAAGAAGATCAAGTCGCCTGGTTGCGCCTGACTCTTCGATACATGGGGCACCGACGCGTACTGCATCCGCGACTGGTGCGGGAGGCCGACACCGGCTTGACCCCAGGCGTACGCGGTGAGACCTGAGCAGTCGAACGACACGCCGGGATTCGAGGTGGCGTACCGATATGGAACACCCTGCTGACCGAGCGCCGCCTGCACGGCGATCCCGGAGCGGGACGAGACGGCCGGCGCCGACGGCGGAGGCGCCCCGCCCGAGTTGTTCGAATCACCAGTCGATCCGCCCCCGGAGTTGCCTCCGCTGGATCCACCGCTAGAGCCGCCGCCGGTCGATCCGCCGCCGGTCGATCCGCCGCCGCCGTTGGATTGCCCTTGAGCGGCGACCTCGGCGCGCAGGCGGGCGGCGGACTCCGCGGCCCGCCGGGCTTCTTCTTCGACGATCAACTCGCCAAGACGAGCCTCGGCATCAGCGCGTGCCTGCTGGTACTCAGAGGTCAGACGCTCGGTCTCTTCTTGGGCGTCGACCAGCGACGCCGCGAGTGCCTCGGCCTGCGCACGCTTCTGGTTGAGATCATCGCGCTCGTCTTCGAGTTCGGCGACGAGCTGGTCGAGTTCGTTGGAGGTGACGTTGCCGGCGCTGAGCGCGACCCGTGCCAGCTCGTCTCGCTGCAGCGCGTCGTTGAGGTTGTCTGAGTCTTCGAACAGTGGCCCGAGGGGCGCGGCGCCGCCACCGACGAACGAGCGCAGTGCCATCTCGCCGAGATTGCCGCGCAGGCGTTCGAGCTCAGCCTCTTTCTCCGCCACACGCTTTTCGGCCTCGACGATCTCGTCATCGAGCTGACTCTTGGTGTCGAGTGCTTCGACGTACTGCTCGCCGATCGACCGGGCCCGCTCTTCGAGCCGCTCCAACTCGTCGACGATCGACTCGACTACGTCGCGCTGTTGGTCGACGGGGCTAGCGGCAACCGATGCCGGGGCCATCATCGGAACGACGACGGACACGATCGCAGCGATGGGGAGTACGCGCAGGAACGACCTCATAACTCGATGCGTGAGCCTAGCGATTGTGACGAATACGTTTCGAACACACGACGAAACTTCTGCGACGACGGTCACACCACTCTCCGTGTTTATCGCCGTCGTCGCAATGGTCGTCGTCATGGTCGTCGGCATGGACGACCGCGCACCACGTGTCGCGTTCTACTCCCATTCGATCGTGCCCGGCGGCTTCGAGGTGATGTCGTAGGCCACGCGATTGATGCCGTCGACCTCGTTGATGATCCGCTGCGACATCGTCTCGAGCACGTCGTACGGGATGCGCGCCCAGTCGGCGGTCATCGCGTCGTCGCTGGTCACCGCACGGATGATGATCGGGTGCCCATAGGTTCGCTCGTCGCCCATCACCCCGACCGAGCGGATATCGGCAAGCACGGCGAACGACTGCCAGATCTCGCGTTCCAGCCCGGCGACGGCCAGTTCCGCGCGCACGATGGCGTCGGCCTCTTGCAACACTGCCACCCGCTCGGGCGTCACCTCGCCGATGATCCGTACTCCGAGGCCAGGGCCTGGGAAGGGCTGGCGCCACACCATCTCGTCGGGCAGGCCGAGTTCGATGCCGACGCGGCGCACCTCGTCTTTGAACAGATCGCGCAGCGGCTCGACCAGTTCGAGCGTCATGTCGTCGGGCAGTCCGCCGACGTTGTGATGGCTCTTGATCACCGAGGCGGAGCCGTCGGTGCCGCCGCTCTCGATCAGGTCGGGATACAGCGTGCCCTGCACGAGAAACTCGGCGTCGGTGAGACCCCCGGTGTGTTCTTCGAAGACCCGGATGAACTGTTCCCCGATCGCCTTGCGTTTGGCCTCCGGGTCGATCACGCGGTCGAGCGCGGCAAAGAATCGATCGCCGGCATCGACGTGGATCAGTTCGATGCCCATGTTGCGGCGGAAGGTCTCGACGACCTGTTCGCTCTCGTTCTTGCGCATGAGCCCGGTGTCGACGTACACGCAGGTGAGTTGCTGACCGACGGCGCGGTGCACCAGCGCCGCAGCGACCGACGAGTCGACACCGCCCGAGAGCGCACAGATGACCCGCTTGTCGCCCACCTGGGTGCGAATCGCCGCGACCTGTTCGTCGATGACCGACGACATCTCCCAGTCGCGACCGATCGCCGCGCGTTCGTGGAGAAACCGGTCGAGCACGGCCATGCCGTACGGCGAGTGCTGCACCTCAGGATGGAACTGGACCCCGTATATGCGGCGGGCGTCGTTCTCCAGGGCGGCGACGGGAGCGCCCGGCGTGGTCGCGGTGACCTCGAATCCGTTCGGCGCCTCGGTGATCCCATCGAAGTGGCTCATCCAGGCGCTGTGCACGGTGGGCGCATCGTCGGGGAACAGCAACGATGCGCCCTGGCGAGTGACCTCGGTCCGGCCGTACTCGCCCTGCATGCCACGCCCGACCGTGCCGCCGAGCTGCTGGGCGATCAGTTGCGCTCCGTAGCAGATACCGAGCATCGGGATGCCGAGTTCGTAGATCTCGGGATCGAGCGCGGGCGCACCGTCGACGTGCACGCTCTTCGGGCCGCCCGACAGCACGATCGCTGCGGGTCGCCGTTCGGCGATTTCGGTGGCGCTGAGACTGTGCGGGACGATCTCGGAGTGGACCTGCAGCTCGCGCACCCGACGAGCGATGAGTTGGGCGTACTGCGCACCGAAATCGACGACGACGACGGTGGCCCGCTCGGGGGATTGCGGTTGAATCAAGACGTGCATCGTAGAGCAGCTCTGGCCATCGGCTTGGTTCTGTTCGTGCTGGCCCTTGCCCCGGCGGCCGCCATGTCGACATCCGTGCCCGGCGACGGGTCGGTGAACAGCACGCGACCAGCTGCGCTCGTCGACGCGGCGCCAGCTTCGCCAGTCGACGCGGCGCCAGCTTCGCCAGTCGACGCGGCGCCAGCTTCGCCAGTCGACACGGCGCCGCCGGTGACCGACAACGAGTTCCTCCCGGACGAGCGCAACCTCAGCGACTGTCTCGGTGCGCTGCAACGGCCGGGTTGCGGCAGCGAGGCCCGCGGCGGATGGCGGCAAACGCTGGTGTTCATCATCATGGGCGTGGCGATGATCGGCGTCTTCGGGCGCGTGGCCTACGGCGTCTACCGCGGCCGAAAACACACCGATCAGGCAGTGTGACCCACCGATCCGACAAGATGGCCAACCCATGACTCCCGACGAGTTCCGCTCCCGTGGTCACGAACTGATCGATTGGATCGCCGACTACCTCAGCACCATCGCCGATCGCCCGGTCACCTCGAGTGCCGCACCGGGCGACATCCGTGCTGCGCTCCCTGAGCATCCGCCCACGGAGCTCGAATCGTTCGACGCCGTCCTCCGCGACCTCGACTCGGTGATCCTTCCGGGACTCACCCATTGGCAGCACCCACGCTTCTTCGCCTACTTCCCGGCGAATACCTCGTACTCGTCCATTCTCGGAGAGCTGATGTCCGCGGGCCTGGGAGTGAACGGGATGAGCTGGACGACATCACCCGCCGCGACCGAGCTCGAAACGCTGATGCTCGACTGGATGCAGGAACTCCTCGACCTTCCAGCGGCGTTCCGTTCCACCAGCGAGAATGGCGGCGGGGTCATCCAGGGCACCGCCAGCGAAGCCACCCTCGTGGCAATTCTCTCGGCGCGGTGGCGGGCGACACAGGGGGCCGTGAACTCCGATGGCGACACGACACGCCTCGTGGCCTACGCCACGTCGCAAGCCCACTCGAGCATCGAGAAGGGTTTGCGCATCGCCGGCATCGGTACCGAGCACATCCGCATCATCGATCACGACGAGCACTTCGCGATGCGGCCCGACGACCTCGCCGAAGCGATCGACGCCGACCGTGCTGCGGGGCTCGAGCCATTCTTCGTGTGCGCCACCATCGGGTCGACCTCGTCGATGGCGTTCGACCCCGTGCGCCGCATCGGCGAGGTGTGTGCGCACCGCGGTGTGTGGATGCACGCCGACGCAGCCATGGCGGGGATCGCCGCGCTGGCCCCGGAGTACCGCTGGATCAACGACGGCTTGGAGTACGCCGACTCGTATTGCACCAATCCCCACAAGTGGATGGGCGTCAACTTCGACTGCGATCTGTATTGGACCCGCGACCGTCGAGCGCTGCTCGGCGCGCTGAGCATCCTGCCCGAATACCTGCGCTCGGCGGCCGGTGATACCGGTGCGGCGATCGACTACCGCGATTGGCAGATCCCGCTCGGGCGACGCTTCCGGGCGCTGAAGCTGTGGTTCACGATTCGGTGCGACGGCATCGACAACGTGGTCGAGATGTTGCGTGGTCACGTCGAACTCACCGCCGAGCTGGCCGACCTCGTCGCTGCCGATGGTCGCTTCGACATCCTCGCCCCGCACCCGCTGAACCTGTTGTGCCTGGCCAACAAGGGCGCCGACGTCGCCGCCGCCAACGCCGCCACCGAAGCGACGATTGAACGCATCAACCAGTCGGGGGAGGCGCTGTTCACGCGCACCGACCTCGACGGACGTATCGCCCTGCGCTTCTCCATCGGCGCACGCACGACCACGCGCAACGACGTGTTCGCCAGCTGGCAACTGATCCAGCAGCACACGCCCGAATAACGGGTGGCGCCGCGCCCAGCTCGCAGTCCGGCACGCGACAATCGGGACGTGCCACTCCCAGCCGACAATCACGTCCACACGGAGTTCTCGTGGGACGCCGACCGGGGGTCGATGTACCACTCGTGTCAGCGGGCGCTCGACATCGGTCTGCCATCGATCGCGTTCACCGAGCACGTCGACCTCGCCGCGTGGTACATCGAAGACGAGCGCACTCGCCGCGACCCGCTCATCGCCCCCGGCCTCGACGCGACGCATCACTTCCATCCACCGACCTTCGACGCCGACGGGTACGCCGACGCCATCGATCGGTGCCGGCATGCGTTTCCCGACCTGCGCATCGTCACCGGCCTCGAAATCGGTGAGCCGCACTGGTTCGCCGAGCACACCGCCCAGCTCCTCGCCAGCGGGGAGTTCACCCGCGTCCTCGGCTCGCAGCATTCGCTACAGATCGGCAACGACCTCCGACTCGTCGACGAGTGGTACGTCGGTATCGCCGACGAGAAGGGCGACGCCGCCGCGATCCGCTCGTACCTTGCTGCCACAATCGAACTCGTCGAACAGAGCGACGCCTTCGAGGTGGTGGCCCATATCGACTACCTCACCCGGCAGATCGACCGCTCCGGCCGGAGGCACGACCCACGCGAGTTCGAGGACGAGTACCGCGAGACGCTGCGGGCCGTCAGAGACGCCGATCGGATTCTCGAGATCAACACCCGCCGACCACTCGACGCGGTGATCGTCGGGTGGTGGCACGAGGTCGGCGGCGCAGCGGTGTCGTTCGGCTCCGATGCCCACCAGCCCGACGCAGTCGCCGCCGACTTCGCCGAAGCAGCGGATCTCGCCGAGGCCGCGGGCTTCTGTCCCCAGCAGGACCCCGCCGACTTCTGGCGGCGCTGACAAGGTCAGGTGCGCACGAGCCGACGATCGTGTGGTTGCGTCGGCTGCACCGAGCCGTCGATGAGTACAACGCCATCGGCGCACTCGGTCTCGACGGCACCATCTGAGAACTGCTCGCGGTATAGATCGGCATAGGCGCCACCCGCCGCGAGTAGCGACGCATGCGTCCCCGATTCGATGATCGTGCCGTGATCGACCACATGGATCACGTCGGCCGCCTGAATCGTCGACAGTCGATGGGCCACGGCAAGCGTCGTGCGTCCAGTCACCAGCGTGCCCAGGGCCTCTTGGATCCGCCGCTCGGACGCCGTGTCAAGTGCCGATGTTGCCTCATCGAGCACGAGCACTCGCGGGTCGGACAACAACACCCGGGCGATCGCGATGCGCTGCCGCTCGCCGCCAGACAAGCGGAAACCGCGCTCACCGACGATCGTGTCGTAGCCCTCTGGGAATTCCATGATCCGATCGTGGATGGCAGCCATGCGCGCCGCCTCGATCACGTCGTCATCAGTCGCGGCGGGGTGGCCGTAGGCGATGTTGTCGCGCAATGATCCGGCGAAGAGGTAGCTCTCCTGCGTGACGAATCCGACGAGGTCGGCGAGCGACGCGAACGACAGGTCGCGTAGATCGACGTCGTCGACCGTGATCGAGCCACGGTCCGGGTCGTACAGGCGGGCGACGAGTTGCAACACCGTCGACTTGCCAGCGCCCGACGGCCCGACGAAAGCGACGAGTTGCCCGGGTTCGGCCACGACGTCGATGGCATCGAGGGACGCAACGTCGGTACCGGGATAGTGGAAGTGCACGTCGTCGAAGCGCACGACGCCGCGGGCGCCCCCGAGCGTCACCGGGTCGGCGGCCTCGACGATGTCCGGTTCGATGTCGAGATACGAGAAGATCCGGCCGAACAACGCCCGGCTCGACTGCAGCTCGACGAAGGTCTCGAGCATCCGGGCGACCGGAAAGAACAATCGGTTCTGGAGCGTGGTGAACGCCACGATGGCTCCTGCGGTGAGCGGCGACCCACCGCTGATCGCGTATCCCGCCACGAGGTACACCACGATCGGCGTCGCGCCGAGAAACGCTTGGACCACGGTGAAGAATGCCTGACCGATCACCTGCTGGCGTTGGGCGGTGTCGGCCAGTCGTGCGCTCGACTCACGGAAGCGACCGATTTCGGCGTCCTGGCGTCCGAACAACTTGGCCAACGTGACGCCCGACACCGACAGCGTCTCCTGCGTGATCGTCGACATCGTTGCGGTCTCGATCTGCATCTCGCGCGTGTACCGCTCGCGACGGCCGCCCACCGCCCGCGTCGCCAGGATGAACAGCGGGACGAACAACAACGTCACGACGGTGAGTTGCCACGACAAGATGAACATCGCCACCAATGCACTGGCGAAGGTGACGAGATTCGACAGGATCGACGACAGCGTCGAGGTCACTGCGTTCTGCGCGCTCGACACATCGCTCGACAAGCGCGACTGCAGGTCGCCGGTACGCGCTCCGGCAAAGAACGCCAGCGAGAGCGAATGCAGGTGGGCATAGAGCTTGTCGCGCAACTCGCGCAGCACCATCTGACCCAACCGATTGGTCTCGATCGTCTGCCACACGCCCAACGCGGTGCTCACCAACGTGACGACGAGCATGATCACCACCAACGTCCACAACAGCCCCAGATCGAGACCGTCGGCCCCGAACAACGCTTGGTCGAAGACCACCTCGATCAGCAGTGGGTTGACGATGCCGATGACGGCGCTGACCACGACGAGCACGGTCACGAGCGCAACACGCGTGCGGTGCGCGGAGAACAGACCGGCGACCCGCCGCCAGGAGAAGGCATCGGTCGGGTCGACCGGGGTCGGCGCCTGACGTTGCGGATGCGCTTCTTGAGTCATGCCCCATTCTGGGTCACCACGCCGGCGAGCGCGGCCAGGAGCTCCCGATCCGTGCGCTGCGAGTCAGCGTGTCGACGTTGCGCACAATCTGCTTCCTCGACGAGGCGATCGCGTGCGGTCCACGAGGCGTGATCCACCCGACAGACCATCTCGAAGTGACAGGAGCAGGCATCCGCGTCTTCCGCACTGAGGTCGAAGGCGGCCCACTCGACGATCCGCTCGACGCGGTGATCACCGCGGGGCGGCCCGGCGACCCCACGGCGGCTCGCGACCTCGCCGCCATCGACACCCGCGGCGGCTGTCGAGGGACCCTCGCCCCCTGACATTTTCGACGATGGATTCGGCGCTGCGTCGCTTGCGCATCGCCGTCCGTCCCGGCGGAAGCACCCCCGTGCCAACCCGTCTGCAACGCATCCACGACCTGCTCGGCAACCGCGTCGACACGATGCTCAGCGCATGCGTCAACCACGTGGAGGTCACGCTCGACGCCAGCGGACGACCTCGAGCCAACGCCTACCTCTTCGTGCGGGAGTCGGCCGTGCCCGCCGTCTCGGCGCGATGATGGCACCCGCGCTGAGCGCAGTGCCGTTGCGGTTCTTCCTCGATTGGTCAGCAGCTACCGATCAGGACGCTGCGATGTGAGCAGTTCCACCAACATGTGTGCAGTGGCCCCCCACACGGTTTCGTCTTCGAGTTCGAAGAAGTGCAGCCAGCGACTCATCGGCGGGCTCCCCCAGCGCTCACGGTGATACACGCCGGGCGCGGTGAGATCGCTGATCGGGGTCCACATCACGCGATCGACCTCGCCGGTTTCAGCGCGCAGCGGCGGTGGATCGTCGAGCTGGGACACGACCGGAACGATGTAGCTGCGCGATACCACCGTGCTCAGGTGACTCAACTCGCCCAGCACCGCCGGGCGCGTCGGTTCGAGACCGACCTCTTCGTGCGCCTCGCGTAGCGCCGTGTCGACCGCGGTCTCGCCGGGATCGACTCGGCCACCGGGAAACGAGATTTCTCCCGCGTGGTTGCGAAGCGCCCGCGACCGGCGGGTGAGCAACACCTCAGGACCGTCGGCACCGTCATTGAGCGCGATCAGTACGGCCGACAACCGCGCTCCCGGAAACGAGGGTGCGGGTTCGACCGGCGCGCTTGCGGCACCGATCAGCTCGGGTTGCGACCAATGTGTGCGATCGGCCCAAGGAGGCGTGTCGTCACGCGTCCAGACGGGCGGGCGGGGGATCGTTTGATCGCCCCCGCGATTCAAGACGATGGGGTCCAACCCTGCTCTTGCAGCTGCGCGATCACCGTCGGTAGACCCGCTGTTTTCATGTTGGCCAGTGTGCGTCCGGGCGTCTCTTCGCCGCGTTCCCACTCCTCGAGTGCGGCAGCAATCTTGCTGAGATCCGGTGGGGGCGGCTCGAAACTCATGCACAAAGCCTACGGCTGACCAACCCGAGTATCCCCAGCCGCCTGCGCAACCCACGACTGTTGGCCGTCGATCGGTGCTGGACGATGTGGCGATCACCTGAGTTTCCTTACTCGTCGTTGTCCCCTCGATTGGCGTCCTCATACGCCTGCTTCCACCGCTTGGCGGTGTTGATCGAGTCGCCGACGAAGCGGCCGGCTTGTTGCCCAAGCTCCTCGCTGGCCGGGCGGGCACGGTCGGCACGACGTTGCTTGCGCTGATCCTTGGTGGCGAAGTCGGTGAAGAACCACACAAAGCCGAGCACCACCGCGATCGACACCAGGAGCAGGCGGCCGATGTTGTCGAGGTCGAACCATGGTTGCGCGGCGCCGATCAACAACGTAGCGATCACGACGAGATCGGTGTACTTGTGAAGTCGCCGGTCGAGCACACGGAAAGCTCCCAACGGACCGACGGTGATCGCGGTGTTCAACATCACCACGAGCCCAAGCACCGCGGGGACCGCCGGCTGCGGCTGCTGCACCGCCGCGGTGACCAGCACCAGCCCGATGATGTACTCGACGAGCTGGTGCATCCAGAACGGTCGCAGCGCTCGCTCGCTCACCGAGCCGATCGTACTGCTTGAAAACAGCAAGGAGCCCCGGGCGCACCCCGGGGCTCCTCAACAATCGCGGAATGCGATGTCGCTCAGTCGAGCGTCATCACATCATGCCGCCCATGCCGCCCATGCCGCCGGCGCCAGCGGGCATCGCCGGCTCTGGCTCGGGCTCGTCGGCGACGAGGGCCTCGGTGGTGAGGACCATCGCAGCGATCGACGCCGCGTTCTGCAGCGCCGCGCGGGTGACCTTGGCCGGGTCGATGATGCCGGCCTTGAGCAGGTCGGTCATCTCACCGGTGGCGGCGTTCATGCCGGTCGAGCCGTCGGCCTCTTCGACCTCGCGCACCACGACCGAGCCTTCGAGGCCGGCGTTGGTGGCGATGTTGCGGCCCGGCGTGGTGAGCGCCTCCCACACGGTGCGGGCACCGGTGGCCTCGTCGCCGTCGAGCGACTCGACGACCTTGGCCACGGCGTCACGGGCACGGATGAGGGCGGTACCGCCACCGGCGACGACACCCTCTTCGATGGCCGCACGGACCGACGACACGGCGTCTTCGATGCGGTGCTTCTTCTCCTTGAGCTCCACCTCGGTGGCCGCGCCGACCTTGATCAGCGCAACGCCGCCGGCCAGCTTGGCGAGGCGCTCTTGGAGCTTCTCGCGGTCCCAGTCGGAGTCGGTGTTGTCGATCTCGGCCTTGATCTGGTTGATCCGGCCGGTGACGTCGTCGGCGACACCGCCACCGTCGACGATCGTGGTGTCGTCTTTGGTGATGATGACGCGCTTGGCAGTGCCGAGCAGGTCGAGGGTGACGTTCTCGAGCTTGAGACCGACCTCTTCGCTGATGACCTGGCCACCGGTGAGGACCGCCATGTCCTGCAGCATCGCCTTGCGGCGGTCGCCGAAGCCTGGCGCCTTGACGGCGGCAGCGTTGAACGTGCCGCGGATCTTGTTGACCACGAGCGTCGCGAGGGCCTCGCCCTCGATGTCCTCAGCGATGATCACCAGCGGCTTGCCGGTCTGCATCACGCCCTCGAGCGTGGGCAGCATGGCCTGCACGGTCGAGATCTTGGCGCTGTGCAGCAGGATGTACGGGTCGTCGAGGACGGCTTCCTGGCGGTCGGCGTCGGTGACGAAGTAGGGCGACAGATAGCCCTTGTCGAACTGCATGCCTTCGGTGAA
Source organism: Actinomycetota bacterium (assembly GCA_039177505.1). Classification (GTDB taxonomy): domain Bacteria; phylum Actinomycetota; class Acidimicrobiia; order Acidimicrobiales; family Ilumatobacteraceae; genus JABSQH01. The sequence continues at coordinate 27,614 of JBCDFR010000036.1, forward strand.
GTCGAGCTCGGTGCCGAACGTGTTCGACTCCTCGACGGTGACCACACCGTCCTTGCCGACCTTGTCGATGGCGTCGGCGATCACGTCGCCGATCGAGCTGTCGGCCGCCGAGATGGTGGCGACGCTGGCGATATCGGACTTGTCGTCGACGTCCTTGGCCTGCGAGTGGATCGAGTCGACCGCCGCGGCGACGGCGGCCTCGATGCCCTTCTTGATGGCCATCGGGTTGGCGCCGGCAGCGACGTTCTTCATGCCGATCTGCACCATCGACTGCGCCAGCACGGTGGCGGTCGTGGTGCCGTCACCAGCGATGTCGTCGGTCTTGGTGGCGACTTCCTTCACGAGCTGCGCGCCCATGTTTTCGAACTCGTCTTCGAGCTCGACTTCCTTGGCGATCGACACACCGTCATTGGTGATGGTCGGCGCACCGAACTTCTTGTCGAGCCCAACGTTGCGGCCCTTGGGGCCGAGGGTCACTTTGACGGCGTCGGCGAGCTTGTTGACGCCGGCCTCGAGGGAACGACGAGCTTCGTCGTCGAACTTCAGAATCTTTGCCATTTGTTTGGGGGTCCTTCTTCTACGTCTGGTCTACGTCGAGTTGTCTGCGAATGGGTTCAGCTCTCGACGATCGCAAGGACGTCGCGACCGTTGAGCACGAGGAGGTCTTCACCATCGGTGGTGACTTCGGTACCGCCGTACTTCGAGTACAGGACGGTGTCGCCGATCTTGATGTCGAGCGGGATCAACTCGCCCGAGTTTTCGGCGCGCTTGCCGGGCCCGACCGCGAGGACCTCACCCTGCTGGGGCTTCTCCTTGGCGGTGTCGGGGATGACGAGACCGGATGCGGTCTGCGTCTCGGCTTCGTTGGGCCGGACCACGATGCGGTCATCCAGCGGCTTCAGGTTCATTGGTGCAGGCCTCCGTTGGCTCTTCACGTGTGCGTTGTGCGGGACAAGCTCCATGCGAGCTAGCACTCACACAAAGCGAGTGCTAGGCTATGGCTCACGACGGCGGTTAGCAACCGGGACCCGAGAGTGCTAACTGCGACATCAGGTGCCAGGCACCAGATGTCGCCATCACCGAACTACAGCTGGTGCCTGGCACCTGATGTCGCGATCACCGAGCGGACAAGCGCGACGGTCTCGGCCATCGGCAGGCCAATGACGTTGCTCACGCTGCCGTCGATGCTGGCAACGAACGCGGCGGCTCGCCCCTGGATGCCGTAGCCGCCGGCTTTGTCGAACGGCTCACCCGTTGCGAGGTACCACTCGATGTCGGTGGGCAACAGCGCGGCGAACCGCACACTCGTCGACACGGTGACCGCCTCGATGCCGTTACGCGTCGCCAGTGCCACCCCGGTATGGACCAAATGATCGCGCCCCGAGAGCACGCCGAGCATCTCGGCCGCCTCCTCCGGCGTCGACGGCTTGCCGAGGATCCTCCCGTCGACGTCGACCGTGGTGTCCCCGGCGAGCACGGCTGCGTCCGTAGTGGCCACAGCAGCTGCCTTGGCCCGCGCCAATCGCTCGACGTACGGGGCCGGGGCTTCACCGGGCAATGGCGTTTCATCGATGTCAGCTGGGCGCACGTGAAACGCGATGTCGAGCGTTCTCAACAGGTCAGCCCGCCGCGGCGACGCCGAGGCGAGCACCAGCTCGACCCCGTGGGGCAGCTCGATCATCCGCCCGACAGCGTGAGGACGTGCCCGTCATCGGGCACTGTCGTATCGTTGACCGACGCCGCGCGGTCAGCCAACCAACCATCGGGGAGTGCGACCTTGATCGGACCATTGGTGTGGCCCCGCTTGATGCGCTCTCCCCCGTCGACGATTTCCGCTGCTGGATCGAGATCGGCGAGCACATCGTCGAGCTCGCCGAGCGTCGACACGTGGGAGAACCGTCGCCGGGCGTCGGGCCCGACCGGGTAACCGCTCATGTACCAACCGGTGTGTTTGCGGAAGTCACGCATCGCCAGGTTCTCGCCGCGCGCTCGGTCGTCGAGCGCTGCAGCATGGTGCTCGACCAGCATCTCAGCATGATCGCGCATCACCGCCATCACCTCGCCGAGCGACCGTGGCGGACGAACGGGACGACCGTTGAGCGCATCGACCAGATCACCGAACAGCCACGGTCGGCCGAGGCAGCCGCGTCCGATCACGACGCCGTCGCAACCGGTCATCGCCATCATCTGGACCGCGTCGACCGCCTCCCAGATGTCGCCGTTGCCGAGCACCGGCACGTCACCGACCGCCTGTTTCAGCTCCGCGATCGCCTCCCATCGAGCATCCCCGGCGTAGTGCTGCTCCACCGTGCGCGCGTGCAGCGCAATCGCGCCAACACCCTCCTCGGTGCACACCTCGCCGGTGCGCACATGCGTGAGCCAGTCGTCGAACAGACCCATCCGGAACTTGGCGGTGACCGGCACGCCATACGGGCGCGCCGCGCCGACCGCAGCGCGCAGGATCGCCCGCAACAGCTCCGGACGGGCAGGAACCGCTGCGCCACCGCCCCGGCGGGTCACTTTGGCGGCCGGGCAGCCGAAGTTAAGGTCGATGTGGTCGACTCGCCCGTCGTCACACAGCTGATGCACCGCGCGACCCATGATCTCGGGATCACTGCCGTACAGCTGGAGGCTGCGCGGGTGCTCGTCGGATCCGAAGGAGATCATGCGATCGGTCTTGGCGTTGCCATGCACGACCGGTGTGGCCATGACCATCTCGTTGACGTACACCAGCCCGGGCGCAAATCGCCGGCACAAGGCGCGGAACGGAGCATTGGTCACTCCGGCCATGGGCGCGAGCACGACCGGCGCCGACAACGCGAACGACCCGATCGACAACGACATCGCCACAACGGTATCGACATGTTGTAACGATGGTCGCTACACCACAAGGGGCAGGTTGGGCGAGGCGCCGACCGACAAGGGGGTCGGACCATCGGTGCGCAATCGCTGCCAGCCAGCAGCCGCGATCATCGCCGCGTTGTCGGTGCACATCGCACGACTGGGCACGAACGACGCCAGCCCATCGGCCTCGCACGCACGCACCAGCTCTGCGCGCAGTAGCGAGTTGGCGGCCACGCCGCCGCCGAGCACGATGCCGGTGGCGCCGACCTCGGCTGCGGCCCGCCGCGCCTTGGTCACGAGCACATCGACGACCGCCGCCTGAAACGAGGCGGCAACATCATTCGACGACACGTCCGGGTGGGCGCGTACATGGTTCACGACGGCGGTCTTCAAGCCGCTGAACGAGAAGTCGTGGCGCCCGTCGCCCTTGCGGTCGAGCATCGCTCGCGGGAAGTCGATCGCCGTCGGATCGCCGGCCTGGGCTGCTGCGTCGATCGCCGGACCTCCCGGGTACCCGAGATCGAGGTATCTGGCGACCTTGTCGAATGCTTCGCCGGCGGCGTCGTCGATCGTCTGACCGACTAATCGGTAGTCGCCGTGTCCACGCATCTCGACCAACATCGTGTGGCCACCCGAGACGAGCAGGACGAGCAACGGAAACTCGAGCGAGCGGTCCTCGAGAAAGCCGGCATAAAGGTGCGCCTCCATGTGGTTCACCCCGATGAACGGAACATCCCAGCTGAGCGCCAACGCCTTGGCCGCCGACACCCCGATCAACAGCGCGCCGACCAGCCCCGGCCCAACGGTGCAGGCCACCGCATCGATACGTGACTCGTCGACGCCGGCCTCGACAATCGATCGGGCGACGATCGGGCTGAGCGTCTCGAGGTGGGCCCGCGAGGCGACTTCGGGCACGACGCCGCCGAACTCTGCGTGCAGGTCGACTTGAGTGGACACGACGCTGGACACAACGTCGTATCCACCCATCACCAGCGCAGCAGCGGTTTCGTCGCAGCTGGTCTCGATGCCCAGAATCAGCGTGGAGTCGTCGACGTTCATGTGTCACCACCGGCGAGTCGGTCGAGCCGAGCTCGATAGTCGGGTTGTTGGATGTCGTTGCACCACATCACGATCGCGTCCTCGGTGTTCTCGTAGTACCTCGTGCGTACGCCGGCGGGGGCGAATCCGAATCGGCGGTAGAGGTCCTGTGCCCCGGTACTGCTGACCCGGACCTCGAGCGTCCACGCCCGACAACCGCGGGCGATCGCCACATCGGCAAGCGCCAGCATCAACGCAGTGGCCACGCCGGCCCGCCGACGTTCGGGATGCACCGCCACGTTGGTGACGTGGGCCTCGTCGCCGGTGAACCACAGGCCGCTGTAGCCGACCACCTCGCGGCCGCGCCGGGCAGCGAGGTAGTACCGGCTGCCTGACCGCACCTGGTCGATCTCGCTCTCGAACACACCCGGTGACCACGGGCGCGGGTAACTCGCCGCCTCGATCGCCAACACGCCGCGACGGAGATCGCGGCGACGCAGCGCCGACAGCACGATCGGCTGGTCGTCGTGGTCGCGACGCAGCAGCCGCTCGATCACGCTCACGAGCGAGTCCTCATCGTCGCGCCGCCCGCGTCGACCAGTTGATGGTGGCATCGGGCGCCCGCAGGTAGACCGGTTCGAGCTCCCACCGGTTGACCCACTCCTCGCGCAGCGCACGAGCATGAGCGAGCTCGACAAGCGTCGCCGCCGAAGGGTGCACGTCGCCACCGAACTCGCAGCGGAATCCTTCGTTGATCTCATCGCGGTAGCGCCGAGCGCCGTCTCCGACGCACAGCACGTCTTGACTGCGGGCCAACAGATCGGCGATCAGCTCCTCGACGGTGCCCACACCCGGCGCCGCGACCTGCTGCACGCCGCCAGGCACGGGGAGGTACATCGACGAGAAGACCTCGCCTCGGCGGGCGTCGATGACCGGCACGATGACCCGCTCGGTGTGGCGGTTGGGGAACGCCAGCAGATCGAGCGAGGAGATCCCGATCATCGGGACGCGCAACGCTTGGGCGAACGACTTTGCGGCGGCCAGCCCGACGCGCATGCCGGTGAACAGCCCTGGGCCAACGTCGACAGCGATCACGCCGACCTCGTCGAGTTCGACCTGAGCTTGGGCGCACACGAACTCGACCGCAGGAACCAGGGTCTCCGCGTGACGGCGACCGCGCCTGACTTCAAACAGCGCAAGCACGCCCTCATGCCCGCCGATCGCCACACTGACCTGCTCGGTTGCGGTCTCGATACCGAGGATCAGCATGCGTGACGATCCCCCATCGTTCCCGTCGCCGTCGACTCGGTCATTGCGCGAACTCCTGGGTCGTGCGTTCCAACTCCGACCAGCGAGGGGCCCAGGTGGAACCGACCGCCGAGACCTCGATCGTGCGGGTCGACACATCGCCATCGTCTGCGCTGAGCGCAACCGTCAGGTGGTCGTCGAATGCGCCGTCGACGATGTCGCCCCACTCGACGAGCACCAACCCGCCGTACTCGGCCAACTCATCCAGTCCGAGATCAGCGACCTCGGCGGTTCGGGTCAGCCGGTACAAGTCTGCATGATGCAGCGAGGACGGCGAGCGCCGGCCGAGTTCGTAGCTGTGCACGAGCGTGTACGTCGGCGAGGTCATCGGCGTGTCCACGCCGAGCGCCCGACCCACTCCCTGGGCAAACGCCGTCTTCCCCGACCCCATCTCGCCGGCGAGCACCACCGTGTCTCCACCTCGGCAGACCATCGCGACAGCGGCAGCGATGCGGTGCGTCGCATCGAGCGACGGTGATCGCAGCAACAACATCAGCCGTCGATGCTACGGCGAGGCACGCGTGGCACACGTGCGCTGATCCCGCACACGATCTCGTATCCGATGGTGTCGAGCAGCTGGGCCCACTCCTCAGCCCGGATCGGACGGTCACCGGCGACGTCTCGGCTGCCACCGATCAACACCACCTCGTCACCGACGGCAACCGGCAGATCGCCACAGTCGACCATCAGTTGGTCCATCGTGATCACGCCGACGATCGGCCGACGAACCCCGTGGACCAGGACCTGCCCACCGACAGCGGCCAACCGCCGGGGCACCCCGTCGGCGTAACCGAGGGGCACGGTGGCCACCGTCGTGTCGTGACTGAACGTATGCCGCAGGCCGTAGCTGATCCGACTACCGGCGGCGACTTGCTTGACGTACCCGACACGCGCCCGCAGTTCGAGCGCCGGGCGGAGATCGGCAACGAGACGGTCGACCCCGGGCCCCGGCGTGATCCCATAGATGGCGATACCGGGGCGGACGAGGTCGCGGCGCGCTGCGGGATGAGCGATCGCGCCGGCCGAGTTCGCAGCGTGCACCCTGACACCGGTGGGCACGTGCACCAACGCCGCCTCGAAGCGCTCGAGTTGGACGTCGGTGAACTCGTGGTCGGGCTCATCGGCAACCGCCAGATGCGTGTACACGCCGGCGAGACGGACTGCCGGGGCGCGTTCGGCAATCGACGCCAGCAGTGAGGGAACGCTGTGCGGATGGGCGCCGACGCGCTGCATCCCGGTGTCGATCTTCAAGTGGATCGGCAGCCCGTTGGGTCGCGCCGCGACCAGGGCATCGAGAAAGGGGCGTGAGTAAACCGTCGGCGTCAGCCGGAACTCGATGATGCGCGACGCGGTCTCGACCGGTTGTTCACTGAGCAGCAGAATCGGCACGTCGATGCCAGCACGCCGCAGCTCGATCCCCTCGGCGACGAGCGCGACGCACAACCCTTCCGCACCGCCACGAATCGCAGCCCGCGCCACGTCGACCGCACCATGGCCGTAGCCGTCGGCCTTGACCACCGCCCACACAGCTGCTGGAGAGACCATCGCCCGCAGCCGGCGGACGTTGTACTCGATGGCATCGACGTCGATCTCCACCCATGCCCAACGCGTGTCGGTACTCATGGCAGGGCATCCGGTACGAGATCAGGTAGGTCACCCGCGAGCAGACCGACGCCGGCTCCGAGACGGCCGGCCTCGGCATGGATCCACGCACCAGCAGCAGCGGCCTCGAGCGGGAGGCATCCACCGGCCAGCCCCGCGGTGATGATGCCGGTCAGCACGTCTCCAGAGCCCGCGGTCGCGAGTCGTTCGTCTCCGTGGTCGACGATCAGCGTGCGGCCCGCCGGGTCGGCAACGACGGTGGCCGGCCCCTTGAGCAGCACGACGGCGCCGGTCACCAACGCAAGCTCCCGTGCGGCAGCGAGCCGATCCGTTGCGGGCGGCGCACCATACAGCCGGCGGTACTCGCCGTCGTGGGGAGTGAGCACCGTCGGCGCCGTGCGCTCGCGCACGACCGTCAGGTCCTCGGCGACGGCGGTGAGTCCGTCACCATCAAGCACGAGCGGGATCGGAGCTGCGGCGGCGAGCTCGCGAATCGATGCGGCGGTCTCGGCCCCGAGACCAAGACCCGGACCACAGGCCAGCGCTGCGAACCGATCGATGTCAACGAGGACATCGGCAGCCCATGCAGCGTCCGGAAGCGTGTGCTGGATGATCTCGCTACGCGCTCCGGATTCGGCACCCGGCGACGACAGCGACACGAGGCCGCACCCGGCGCGGGCCGCGGCGGCAGCACTGAGCCGAGCCGCACCCAACATGCCCGAACTCCCCGCGATGATGCGCGCCGCGCCCATCCATTTGTGGGCATCGCTCCGCCGCTGCGGCCACCACCGTTCGACGTCGACACGTTCGACCAGATGTGCGTCAGCACCACTGACATCGAGCCCGATGTCGGCCACGACGAGTTCACCGCAGTGACTCGCTCCAGGTCCGAGCAGTTGCCCGGGCTTGAGGGCCTGGAACGTCACCGTGCGGTCCGCAACGTACGCACCCGCTGAGGCGGACCCGGTGAGCGCGTCGACGCCGCTCGGAATGTCGACCGCCAGGACTGCGGCATGCCCGGCCTCGGGTGCCGTCCACGGCGCCCGATGCGCGACGGGATCAATTCGGTACCCCGTACCGAACGCCGCGTCGATCACCAGGTCACAATCGGGAAGGCGCGCCGGTAACTCATCGAGTGCGTACTGCCTCACGGCGACGCCTTTGGCAGCGAGACGTGCACCGGCGACCCGGCCGTCGGCGCCGTTGTTGCCACCGCCGGCGAGCACTACCACGCTGCGCCCGTACGCCGCGCCGAGCATCTCCAGTGCCTGACGCGCCACCGCTCGTCCAGCGCGTTGGACCAGGACATCGACCGGCTCTGGGGCAGCGGCGTCGATCGCCGCCATCTGGGCGGGAGTCACCACCGGAAGCACAGATCGAATCTACGCCCCCGATGGACTCGACGGACGTCGATCGACAGGTCGGGCAGCGTGGGCCCTATGCCGAGAGCAGATCGTCGCGTAACTGGCGCTTGACGAACTTGCCGTTGGCGTTGCGCGGCAAGGGCTCGTCGAGGATCCAGATGCGTTCGGGCACCTTGAATCCCGCTATGTGGTTGCGCAATTCCTCGACGAGCGCACCCTCGTCGATCGACGCGCCCGACTTCGGCACGATGGCCGCACCAACGATCTCCCCCAGCCGATCGTCGGGTACCCCGAACACGGCTGCCTCGGCGACGTCGTCGTTGCGGTGGATCGCTGCTTCGACCTCCGAGCAGTACACGTTCTCGCCGCCACGCAGCACCATGTCCTTGGCCCGGTCGACGATGTACACGAAGCCGTCCTCGTCGATGCGCGCGATGTCGCCAGTGCGGAACCAGCCGTCTTGGATGGCCTCAGCCGTCGCCTCCGGGCGGTTCAGGTAGCCCTTGATCACGACCGAGCCGCGGACACACAACTCGCCGGTGCCACCGTCGGTGACCTCCTCGCCGAGTTCGTCGACCAGCTTGGCGTCGAGGGTCGGCACGATCCGGCCACACGAGGCCGGCTTGGCGACGTAGAGCGCTCCGGAATTGGCCGTCGCGATGCCGTGTGTCTCGGTGAGTCCGTACCCGGTGCTCGGTGCGCCGCCGCTCAGCGACTTGTCGATCTTGTCGACGAGATCAGGCTGCAGTGGTGCGCCGCCGCCGCCCATGCCGGCGAGCGTCGAGGTGTCGCGGGACTCCCAGTCGGGATGGGTCAAGAGTTCGCGGCTCATCGTGGGCACACCAGAGAAGTTGGTCACGCCTTCACGTTCGATCAGCTCGAGCGCACGGCCCGGGTCCCACTTGTAGGTCAACACGATCCGTGAACCCGAAATCGTCGCCGGGTGCATCAGGCAGTTGTTGGCGGTGACGTGGAACAGAGGGGTCGGCAGCATGAACACGTTCTGGGAGGCTGGCGCCGGGGCATCCTCACTCGGAGCATTCCCGGCCTTGGCCATCGCCGCTGTGGCGGCCGCGTTCATGAACGCGAGATTGAGCAGGTTGTGCACCGAGCCGCGGTGGGTCAGCTGTGCTCCCTTCGGGAACCCGGTCGTGCCCGATGTGTAGAAGATGCAGGCGTCGTCGTCGGGATCGATCTCCGCAGGCGGGAGATCGGCGGGGGCGTTTGCTGGATCGATCACGTCGGCCCAGCGGGCGGCTTCAGACGGGAGGTCGCCGTCGTAGCGGACCGACAAGACGAACAGAGGAAGCGGATCGTCGCCACCGCGCAGCTCGTCGAGGATGGGGAGCACCCGCTCGACACGTTCGCGGTCGGCAATGAGCACCTTCGGGCGCGAGTCGGCCAATCCGTAGGCCATCTCTTCGCTCGTCCACCAGGCGTTCATCCCGACGGCGGCGGCACCGAGCGACACGATGGCCCAATAGCTGAGCACCCACTCCGGGTAGTTGCGCATGGCCACCGCGACGCGGTCACCGGCGCGCACACCCTGTTCGTCCTGGAGCCACGCAGCGAGGGAGCGGATGATCGCGTCGGCCTCGGCGTAGGTGTACCGCTCATCCTCGTACACGATGTAGTCGGCGTCGCCGTAGCCCCGTGCGAGTTCCCACACGAAGCGCATCGAGGGCGGCGCCGACTCGAACACGCGCATCGGTGCGCCGCGCACCTGGATCTCCTTCATTGCGAACTGCGCGCCAGGTGCGGTCAGCTCGTCCCAGGCTTCGGTGAACTCGTCGATCATGGGGGAATGATCGCAGCGCCCGATGTCGCCTGCCGAATCGGCGACGCCGGGGCGAGCCGGGTCACTCGGCGATGACGTAGGCGACGGCAACCAGGTCGCTATGGGTGAGCGACAGATGCCAGCGCGTCACCCCAGCGTCCTGGGCGAGCCGTAGCGCTGGACCGGTCACCGCCAGCGACGGAGCACCCGACTCGGCACGTTCGACCCATACGTCGTGGAATCCGAACGCACCGAGACCGAGACCCAACGACTTCATCACCGCTTCGCGGGCGGCGAACCGTGCGGCGAGGCCAGGCACTTGGTCGACGCGGTCGGCGAGGTCGGCCAGCTCGCCCTCGGTAAAGAGCCGCGTCCGCATCGACGGTGTCCGCTGGAGGGAGCGACGAAAGCGATCGATGTCGACGACGTCGACGCCAATGCCGATCATCGACGGCTCATTGCTGGCTCATCCAGCGTTCGTCACGCACAGCCCAACTGCGACGCGGCGGCGGTTCCACACCGTCAGCGGCGCCACAGGTCGGCGGTATCGGAGATCGGCTCGATCAAAAGTTGCTGCACTGGTAGCTCGCCGAGCAACGAATCGTCGAAGCCGCCCTCGGTCTCGGTGACCCAGTCGACCAACCGGTCATAGCGGCGGTCGTAGCCCTGGAGCACCGTGCGCATCACGTCGGCGGCAAGCCGGTCGTGAAATCCGACATGCAACAGCGTGAGCCCCGTCGTCTCGCCGGCTTTCACCTCCGGTACGAATACGAGCGTGCGCCCATCGCGGCGGCCGACACCGACCAGTACCTCGCGCTCGCTCGCGACTCGACGCTTGGTCCCGCGGAGCGACGACGGCTGCTCAGCGCGACTTGGCAGCTCGCGCGAAATACCACCGCGGTCGATGATCGAAATCATCGACCCGTCGATGCCATAGCGGGTGAATCCGTGGACATCGGCGATCGCCGGGTCGAGGTCAGCGAGCACTTTGAGTGTGCGATAGCTGAGGACGTCGCGACCCGCACCTGCTTCGAGAACAGCCTGGACCAGCGGTCGATCGATGACGCCCTCGTCGCTGCGTGAGATACCGACGGTGACCGTCTTGGCCTGGTGCTTGATCGTGTCGATCGGTCGGGTCAGCTCTTCGATCGCCGACGTGAGCGCGGCGACGAGATCGTCGAGCAACGCGCTCGGTGTTCCGACCTTGCCCGACTCCGCCTGGAACTGCTCGATCGGCCGATCGCTCTGCACGTCGCGCAGCAATGCGGCCAGCCGAGACGCGGTCGATGCCTCGAGTTGGCCGTCATACAGCCCCGACCGCAGCCCATCGGTGAAACGCTCCGCCGGGGGGCGCAACTCGGTCTGGAGCCGACGAATGACGCGGTCGGCCGAGGGCGCCGAGGCCACCAAGTGTTCGATCACCTCGCGTGCCTCACGCAAGCAGCGAGCCGACCCGTCGATGGCCAGCGCGGCCTCGTAGCCGAACAGGTGGCCCGCCATCGCCGACAGCACGAACCCGAGTGCCGGGTCGACCGGTGGAACGTCGATCACGGCCGCCGCGCCGTATCGCTGGTCCGCTTCGTCGGCGATCACTACTGGCGTCGCTTTGTGAGCGCTGAAGATTGCGATTTCCTTGGCCACGTCGTCGGCCGTCGAGCCACGCAATCCTGCTGCACAGACGAGGATCAATGGCTCGGCCGACAGGTCGATGTGCTTCTTGTCCTCGGTCGAGTCGCAGGCGATCGATTTGTAACAGAGCTCACTCAGCTTGATTCGCACCTCTTCGGCGGCGATCTTGTTCGGGCCGTTGCCAACAACTGCCCAATACCGCTTGGGGGGAGCGAGCCGCGCCGCGTCGGCGATCGCCGGCCGATGCGCGATCACCGCCCGCATCGCATCTGGCAACGACCGCAGCGACGACAGCAGCTTCGTTCGGCGCCGAGCATCACCCAGGCCGGCAGCCTGCGCCACGGCACACGCCAGCAGCGCCCCTGCGGCCACCTGCGCATAGAACGCCTTGGTCGAGGCCACACTCATCTCGACGTCGCGACCATCAGAGGTGAACAGCACGCCGTCGGCCTTGTCGGTGAGATCGCTGCCGCGGCGGTTGACGATGCCGAGCACGGCAGCCCCCCGACCGCGCAGTAGATCGACGGTGCGGTTGGTATCGGTGGTGGTGCCCGACTGCGATACGGCGATCGCCAGCGTGTCACTCATGTCGAGGCGCATGGCGAAACCGGACAACTCGGTCGCCGTGATCGCATCGACGTCGAGCGCGCCGTCGGTCAGCTCATCGAGCAGTGCCGCCGTGCTCTGCCCGGCGACCGCCGCGGTGCC
>JBCDFR010000037.1:0-38226 GCA_039177505.1 Actinomycetota bacterium
CCCACCCCGCCCCCGCAATCCTGGCCGACGCTGCCTGGGGGGGCTGGTCTACGCGCCCGCGGCTTTCCCCCGAGGTTTTTTTCCCGGGGGGGGGCGCTACTTGGGGGCCCCGCCCCCTTTGGCCCCACCAGATGGCTACCCAGTCCAGAACTGTCGGAGCCGATCGACGAAACGGTCGGGGTCGACGAGGTGCGGGTAGTGGCCGGCGCCCTCCCATAGCTCGTAGTCGACCGTTGTGTAGCCGCCGAGCCAATCGGCATAGCCGTCGCCGGGATCGATACCGAACAGCGCGAGATAGGGGACCTCGACGTCGCGATACCCGGAGAGTGCTGCGTCGACCGTTGCTTCGATCGCAGCTTGCGGTTCGGTCAGCAGCAGGTCCCAGACCCCGAGCAACACGTCTTGTCGGGCGTTGCGCAGCGCATTGATCCGTTCCATTTCTGCCGCTTCGATCTGTTGGCCGGACATCGCCTGGAACATCGCGTCGACGGCGAGCCCGTAGTTGTCGGGGTCGCGCAGCGTCGGTTCGGCAGCCACGAGCTGAGCCTTGAACTCGCCGAGTTGTAGCGACTGATCAATCGATGTCACCGATGCCGGCCGGAGCGCCGGGCCGGCGGCACTGACGACGGCGCCGCCGAGCGAATGCCCAACCAGGTGCGGTGCCTCGACACCCGCCGCGGTCGTGACGGCAGCGATGTCGCTGACCATCGCAGCCAGATCGTAGGCATCGGCGGTTCCCGATTCGCCGTGACCGCGTAGGTCGAGGGTGATCACGTCGTTGGTCGTGGCCAGCCGATCGGTCACGGGGTCCCAGCTCGCCGCCGACTCGGTGATGCCGTGGACCAACACGACCGGGTCGCCCGAGCCGCGGCGACTCCAGGCGATTGTCGTGCCGTCGGCGGTGGTCGTGGTGTGTTCGTGGGCCATCCCCGCAGCCTGCCAGATCGGTGCGGTGCACCCGTTTCGGTGAGCGAATGCGCCCACAGGGGGCCGTTTCGCTCACAGTTGGTGGCGGGTGACCCATTGCGGTGAGGGAAGGGGCCCACAGGGGGCCGTTTCGCTCACCGGTGGTGGGGTGTTGGGATGTTCACGAGCGAACGATCTTTCTGTTCGCCGCCGCAGTGGCATAGAATTGTGTTTCCGGCTTGGGCCAGTGCTGTCTCGAGCATCCCCGTTTCACCCCACCCCCGAGGATGTAACGATGCGAACGCCTCCAGGCCCGTCAGGGCTGTACGACCCACGCCATGAACACGACTCGTGCGGTGTGTCGTTCGTCGCGAACTTGCACGGCGAACGATCGCATCAGCTCGTGATGACCGGGCTGACCGCGCTCACCAACCTCGAACACCGTGGCGCCACCGGTGCAGAACCCGATACGGGGGACGGGGCAGGGATTCTGCTGCACGTGCCTGACCGCCTGTACCGCAGCGTGGTCGACTTCGAGCTGCCGCCGGCAGGCGCGTACGCCACCGGGATCGCTTTTTTGCCGGTCGACGGTGTGGCCAGGGAGAAGGCGATGGGCTCGATCGAGGACACCGTCGTCGAAGTCGGTCTCAGCGTGCTCGGGTGGCGCGATGTCCCGGTCAACCCGGATTGTCTCGGCGCCACGGCTCGGGCGGCGATGCCCGCAGTACGTCAGTTGTTCGTCGCCGATCCCGACGGAGCGACCGGCATCGACCTCGACCGCAAGGCGTTCGTCGCCCGCAAGCGCAGCCGGCGCGAACTCACCGGCGACGTCGCGACCTACTTTTCGTCGTTGTCGGCGCGCACGATCGTGTACAAGGGAATGCTGACAACGCCGCAGCTGAGCGAGTTCTTCCCCGACCTCACCGATCCGCTCACCGAATCGGCGCTGCTCCTGGTGCACTCCCGGTTCTCGACCAACACGTTCCCGGCGTGGGAGCTGGCACACCCGTACCGCTTCGTGGCGCACAACGGTGAGATCAATACCGTGCAGGGCAACCAGAACTGGATGCGTGCCCGCGAGGCGATGCTCGAGAGCACACGTCTTCCCGGTATCGAGCGGGCGTTCCCTATCTGTACACCCGGCGCGTCCGATACGGCGCGTTTCGACGAAGTGCTCGAACTGCTGCACCTCGGCGGCTACCCCTTGCATCACGCGGTGCTGATGATGATTCCCGAGGCGTGGGAGAATCACGCCACGATGTCGCGTGAACAGCGCGACTTCTACCGGTTCCACGCGGCGATGATGGAGCCCTGGGACGGACCGGCGTCGGTGGCGTTCACCGACGGTGACGTGATCGGAGCCGTGCTCGACCGCAATGGTTTACGTCCGAGCCGCTTCTGGGTCACCGACGACGACCTCGTCGTGATGGCCTCGGAGGTCGGCGTGATCGACGTCGACCCCAGCAAGGTGGTCGCCAAGGGCCGCTTGCAGCCCGGCAAGATCTTCCTCATCGACACGCGCCAAGGGCGCATCATCGACGACGAAGAGATCAAGGCCGAACTGGCGGCCGAGTATCCGTACGGCCGATGGCTCGATGAGGGCATGGTCGACTTCATGGAGCTCCCCGAGCGCGAACACGTGGTGTTCAGCCACGACAGCGTGCTGCGCCGCCAGCAGATGTTCGGCTACACCCACGAAGAGCTGAAGATCCTGTTGGCGCCGATGGCGATGCGCGGGATGGAAGCGCTCGGCTCGATGGGTACCGACACGCCGATCGCGGTGCTGTCGGAGAGGCCGCGGTTGCTGTTCGACTACTTCACGCAGCTCTTCGCGCAGGTCACCAACCCGCCCCTCGACGCCATTCGCGAAGAGGTGGTGACGGCGGTGTCATCGACGGCCGGGCCCGAGTCGAACCTGCTCGACCCCGGTCCCGAGAGCTGTCGCCAGCTGGCGCTGCCGTATCCGATCATCAACAACGACGAACTCGCCAAGATCGTGCACATCAACGACCACGGTGAGCACCCAGGGCTGCAGGCAACGGTGCTGTCGGGCTTGTACCGGGTCGCCGACGGTGGCGATGGGCTGCGCCGCGCGCTCGACCGCATCTGTGAGGAGGCCTCCGCGGCGATCGACGGCGGTGCTCGCATCCTCGTCTTGTCTGACCGCAACGCCGACACCGTCGATGCGCCGATCCCGTCGCTGCTGTTGACCGCCGCCGTCCACCATCATCTGGTGCGTACGAAGCAGCGCACGATGGCCGGGCTCATCGTAGAAGCCGGTGACGCCCGAGAGGTCCATCACATGGCGCTGCTCATCGGGTACGGAGCCGGCGCGATCAACCCGTACCTGGCGTTCGAGACCATTGAGGATCTCATCGCCGAAGACATGCACGGTCTGGGCGAGCTGGCTCCGATCACCGCCGTGAAGAATTACATCAAGGCCTGCGGCAAGGGTGTGCTGAAGGTGATGTCGAAGATGGGTGTATCGACGGTGGCGTCGTACACCGGAGCCCAGATCTTCGAAGCGATCGGGCTCGGCGACGAAGTCGTCGACCAGTACTTCACCGGCACCGTCAGCCAACTCGGCGGGATCGGCCTCGACCAGATCGCCGACGAGGTCGCAGCCCGCCACAAGATGGCCAACCCGGACCGACCGGAGGATCGGGCCCATCGCAAGCTCGAGCTGGGCGGCGAATACCAGTGGCGCCGCGAAGGCGAGCTGCATCTGTTCAACCCCGAGACGGTGTTCAAGCTGCAACACGCCAGTCGGGCCAAGCGCTACGACATCTTCAAGGAGTACTCGAACAAGGTCGACGACCAGTCCGAGCAGCTGATGACGTTGCGTGGGCTGTTCGCCTTCGACAGCGAACGCCCGTCGGTGCCGATCGACGAGGTCGAGCCGGTGTCGGAGATCGTGGCCCGGTTCTCGACCGGAGCGATGAGCTACGGCTCGATCTCCGCCGAAGCCCACGAGACCCTCGCAGTGGCGATGAACCGCCTCGGCGGCAAGTCGAACACCGGTGAGGGCGGCGAGGATCCCGATCGGCTCTACGACCCCGCCCGCCGCTCGTCGATCAAGCAGGTGGCGTCGGGTCGCTTCGGCGTGACCGCCGAGTACCTCACGAACTCCGACGACATCCAGATCAAGATGGCCCAGGGCGCCAAGCCGGGTGAGGGCGGTCAGCTCCCCGGCCACAAGGTGTACCCGTGGATCGCCAAGACCCGGCACTCCACTCCCGGTGTCGGCCTGATCAGTCCGCCGCCGCACCACGACATCTACTCCATCGAGGATCTGAAGCAGCTGATCCACGATCTGAAGAACGCCAACCCGCAGGCGCGGATCCACGTCAAGCTCGTCGCCGAGACCGGCGTCGGCACCGTCGCCGCGGGCGTGTCCAAGGCGAAGGCCGACGTCGTGCTGATCTCCGGTCACGACGGAGGGACGGGCGCAAGCCCGCTCACGTCACTCAAGCACGCCGGTGGTCCGTGGGAACTCGGCCTCGCTGAGACCCAGCAGACGTTGCTGCTCAACGGGCTGCGCGACCGCATCGTCGTGCAGACCGACGGTCAGATGAAAACCGGTCGCGACGTCGTAATCGCAGCGCTACTCGGCGCCGAGGAGTACGGGTTTGCGACGGCTCCCCTGGTGGTGTCGGGCTGCATCATGATGCGCGTCTGCCACCTCGACACCTGCCCGGTGGGCATCGCCACGCAGAATCCCGAGCTGCGCTCGCGGTACTCCGGCGAACCGGAGTTCGTCGAGAACTTCTTCACCTTCATCGCCGAGGAGGTGCGCGAGCTCATGGCCGAGCTCGGCTTCCGCACGATGGAGGAGATGATCGGCCACGTCGAGTGTCTCGACACACGCCGTGCCGTCGAGCACTGGAAGGCCGATGGTCTCGACATCAGCCCGATCCTCGAGACGCCGCAGAACCCGTACGAGCAGACGATGTTCCAGAGCGTCGGTCAGGACCACGGACTCGACGAGGCGCTCGATCAGGAGCTGGTGGCGCGCAGCGCGCCGGCGATCGACGACGGCCATCGCGTCGAGATCGAGTTGCCGATCCGCAACGTCAACCGCACCGTCGGCACCATCCTCGGCCACGAGGTGACCAAGAAGTGGAAGGGCGAGGGGTTGCCCGACGGAACCATCGACATCACGTTCGAGGGATCGGCGGGCCAGAGCTTCGGGGCGTTCGTTCCCAGCGGCATCCAGATGCGGCTGGTCGGTGACGCCAACGACTACGTCGGCAAGGGACTCGCCGGTGGACGCCTCATCGTCCATCCGCACTCCGACGCCCCGTTCGTGGCCGAAGAGCAGATCGTCGCCGGCAACGTGATCGCCTATGGCGCGACCGGTGGTGAGATCTTCCTGCGCGGCATGGTCGGCGAGCGTTTCTGCGTCCGCAACTCGGGTGCCCTTGCTGTGGCGGAGGGCGTCGGCGATCACGGGTGTGAGTACATGACCGGTGGTCGCGTCGTCGTGCTTGGCGACACGGGCCGGAACTTCGGAGCAGGGATGTCCGGCGGAATCGCCTACGTGTACGACCCCGACGGCACGTTCTCGGTCAAGGTCAACTACGAGATGGTGGAGCTCGAAGAACTCAACGACAGCGATCGCGAGTTCTTGCGCGACACCGTCGAACGGCACCGCGCCTACACCGGGTCGGGGCCGGCGACACGCCTCCTCGCCCGGTGGGGCGACGAGGTGCGCAACTTCCGCAAGGTGATGCCCACCGACTACCGGCGGGTACTCACCGTGATCGAAGAATCAGAGGCCGCCGGTCTCGACGAGGACACCACCGTCGAAAAGATCATGGAAGCAGCGAGGGTCTAGTCGTGGGCGTTGCCAGATCAGCAGAACGGACCGGCCTGCCGGCGGCGAGGGAAGCGCACGCGACGAGCCGCACTCGAGTGAGAAGAACCGCAGGGCCGACAAGCGAGGGCATCGACAGGGCCGACGAAGGAGGGCGTCGATAATGGGCAAGACGACGGGATTTCTCGAGTGGGATCGGGAGCTGCCGTCGCGGCGGCCGGTGCCGGTACGGCTACGCGACTGGAACGAGGTCTACGAAGACTTCGATGCCACGGCGCTCAATCAGCAGGCCGGACGCTGCATGGACTGCGGCATTCCGTTCTGCAACAACGGCTGCCCGCTGGGCAACCTCATCCCGGATTGGAACGACCTCGTATATCGCGAGCACTGGCACGATGCGATCGAGCGTCTCCACGCCACGAACAACTTTCCGGAGTTCACGGGACGGCTGTGTCCGGCGCCGTGTGAATCGGCGTGCGTGTTGGGGATCAACCAGGACCCGGTGGCGATCAAGCAGATCGAGGTCGAGATCATCGACCGCGCCTGGGACGAGGGGTGGGTCACACCGCAGGTGCCGTCGGTGCGTACTGGCAAGCGCGTCGCAGTGATCGGTTCGGGGCCGGCCGGCTTGGCTGCAGCCCAGCAGCTCACTCGGGCGGGCCACGAGGTGGTCGTACTGGAACGTGCCGACCGCATCGGTGGCTTGTTGCGCTACGGCATCCCCGAGTTCAAGATGGAGAAACGGCACATCGATCGCCGTCTCGAGCAGATGGAGGCCGAGGGCACCGAGTTCCGGACGAACGCAGGTGTCGGTGAGACCGTCGACATGGAGGTGCTGCGCGCGTCGCACGACGCCATCGTGCTGGCCTGTGGTGCGACCCAGTGGCGCGATCTCCCGATCGACGGACGCAAACTCGGTGGCATTCACCAGGCGATGGAGTACTTGCCGTACGCCAACCGCGTGCAGCTCGGCGATATCGACAAGTCACCGATCGACGTCAACGGCAGCCACGTGGTGATCATCGGCGGCGGTGACACCGGCGCCGACTGCCTGGGCACGGCGCATCGCCAGGGCGCCGCGTCGGTGACGCAACTGGAGATCATGCCGCGTCCTCCTGAGGACCGCGCTGCGGGCAACCCGTGGCCACAGTACGACTTCGTGTACCGGGTGTCGTCCGCCCACGAAGAGGGTGGCGACCGGGTGTATTCGGTGAACACCGAGGCGTTCCTCGACGACGGAGACGGCCGAGTTCGGGCGCTACGCATCCACGAGGTCGAACGGATAGACGGCCGGTTCGAGAAGGTCGAGGGGACCGAGCGCGAACTCCCTGCCGACTACGTGTTCTTGGCGATGGGATTTGTCGGGCCCGAGAAGGGCTCGTGGCTCGACGAGCTCGATCTCGACTACGACGAGCGTGGCAACGTCGGCCGTGACGAGCACTACATGACCAACCAACGGGGAGTTTTTGTGGCCGGTGACATGGGCCGTGGGCAGAGTCTCATCGTCTGGGCGATCGCCGAGGGCCGGGCCGCCGCAGCAGGAGTCGACGCCCATCTGATGGGCGAGAGTCGTCTGCCGACTCCGGTCGCTCCCACCGACCGCCCCCTGATGTAGCGCCGTCTCTCCGAAATACCGGGGATTCCGTGCGCAAAACGCACAGAATGGCGACAATTTCGGCTGTTACGGGGCTGACACCACGAACGGTGACCGCGGCCCTAGGCTCGCGTGCCATGCGATTCGCGAACCCGCCCGCGATCAGCGCCTTCGGCGCTCCTCTCGCGATTGGCGCGCTCGTGCTGGCATCGTGTGGCGGCGGCGAGGTCGGCGGAGCAGCCGAGTCCACCATCGATCTGAGTCAGGCATCGACGGACTACGTCGAACGCCCGCCCGAGACCACGCTTGCTCCGGATGGCGCCGGCGGCAGCGAGGTCGTTACGGGCTCACAGGATTACACCGTGCAGGCGGGCGACTACCCGCTCAAGGTGGCCAACGACTTCGGCATCACCGTTGACGATCTGGTGGCGTTCAACGACTGGGGCAGCGTCAACGAGTTCCCGTTCCCGGGAACGGTCATCCGAATTCCCCCCGGGGCGAACGCTCCGAGCGCGTCGAGCGATGATGCCGAGACCGCCGCAGATGCGGGATCCGAGGCTGACGCAGTCGATGACGCCTCGGCCGATGGTGGTGACGAGGAGACGGCCGCGCCGGTCGAGACGATCCCCGATGCCGGCGACAATTGCGGAGAAGGCACATACACCATCGCCGCCGGAGACCTTCCGATTCGCGTCGCTGAGAACTTCGACGTGACAGTCGATGCGCTCGACGCTGCGAACGCCAACACCGACGGCTACGGCGCCTTCATCGTGGGCCTGGAAATCATCATTCCGGCCAAAGCCGACTGCTGATCGGCGGTTCTGTTCGCGATTCCGTGCGGATAGCGCACGGAATCCCCGGTATTTCGGTGGGCGGGGTTAGCCGCCGCCGTAGACGAAGTTCATCTCCTTGACCGCTTCCATCGTGGCGCTGGAAGCGAACGAGTACCGGTGGCCAGGGAACAAAATCGTGTCGTCGGGGATCTTGGCCAGCCTGGCCAGGCTCTCGGACATCTTTGCTGGGTCGGAGCCTGGCAGATCGGTACGTCCGCAGCCCTCGAGGAACAACGTGTCGCCGGCGACGAGCCGGCCATCGACGAGGAAACACTGACTCCCCGGGGTGTGACCCGGGGTGTGCATCATCGTGATGTTGATGTCGCCAACCGCCAAGACGTCGCCGGAATCGTGGCCGACGAGATGCGTGTCATCGACCGCGGTCGACTTGAGAATCCACTCGACCTCGTCGTTGTTGCAGTGCACCGGCACGTCGATGCGGTCGAGGAGCCGGTCGATGCCTTCGATCGTGTGCCCCATCATCGAACCCCCGACGTGATCGGGGTGGTAGTGCGTGGCCAGCGCCCCAGTCACCGCCATGCCGTCGGACTCAACGGCGTCGACCAGTTCGTCGACGGCGTAGGCGGGGTCGACGAGCACGCAGACACCCGACCGGCGGTCGCCGATGGCGTAGACGAAGTTGACCATCTGGTCGGCCAGTGGATCGTTGGCTGCGAAGTCGCGGCCGCTCAATAGCTGGCGGAAGTAGAGGGGCGAGTCCGTCATGGGCATACGCTCCGCACCATGACCTCGGCCACGACGAGCCCCGACGCGCCCCGCGACTCGACGCTGCGATACGGAGTGGTGGGTACGGGAATGATGGGGGTCGAACACATCGAGAACATCCTGGCACTCGACGGGGCCGTCGTCACGGCTGTAGCCGACCCTCACGATGCGTCGCAAGAGGCTGCTCGTCGGGCCGTCGCCGAGGCGGGTGCGCCCGATGACCTGGTGGTGGTCGGCACCGTCGACGAGCTGTTGGCAACCGAGGCATGCGATGCGGTCGTGATCGCAAGTCCCAACCACACCCACTGCGACACGCTGCTGACGGTGCTCGACTCACCGTTGCACGTGATGATCGAGAAGCCGCTCTGCACGACGATCGCGGAGTGTCGACAGGTGGTCGACGCAGCGGCGCAGGGTCCGGCCGGGCGAATCGTGTGGATGGGGCTGGAGTACGGATACATGCCCCCCACCGCGCGGCTGCTGCAGGAGCTCGCCGCTGGGGCGGTGGGGAACGTGCGGATGGTCGCCGTGCGCGAGCATCGCTTTCCGTTTCTCGACAAGGTCGATCACTGGAACCGTTTCAACCGGTACACCGGCGGCACCTTGGTCGAGAAGTGCTGTCACTTCTTCTACCTGATGAACCTGGCGACCCAAGCGAGGCCGGTGCGGGTGATGGCGTCGGGTGGACAAGATGTCAACCATCTCGATGAGCGGTACGGCGGGGAACGGCCCGACATCATCGACAACGCCTACGTGATCGTCGAGTACGACGACGGCAGTCGCGGGATGCTCGACTTGTGCATGTTCGCCGAGGCATCGCGCAACGAACAAGAGGTCGTCGTCGTGGGCGACGAGGGCAAAATCGAAGCACACGTTCCCGAGAACTTGATCCGGACGGGCCGTCGAGCGGACGGTCTCGGTCAGGTCACCGACGAGATCGTCGAGAATCCCGACATCCAGCACGTCGGCCTGCACCACGGAGCGAGCTACCTCGAACACGTCGGATTCCGCGATGCGATCAACGGAGCCGGTCCGATCGAGGTCAATCTGCTCGACGGTCTGTGGTCGGTGGCCGTCGGCGTCGCCGCACATCGCTCGATCGCCGAAGGGCGTCCGGTCGAGATGAGTGAGTATCGAGAACTCGTCGGGCTCGGGCTCCCGCGATGACGCAGCTCACTACGCTGCAGGCCGGCCAGCAGATCGTGGTCGGCGGCGACCAGGTGCTCACCGTCGATGCCGAGCTGGCGTCCGCCTTTCAGCCGGGCGATGCACTGATCGCTGTCGCCGAGACACAGCGCCTGCTGCACATCCCCGCCACGCAGCGCGCAATCGTCGACCGCGCCGTCACCTCGGCGACATCGAGCTTCACCGACTTGGCCGCGGTCGACGACCGGCAGATCACTGAGTTCTTCGACCGGTTTGCACGGCGACTTGGCGATGCGGCAGCCTTCGCACCGATCGCAATGGCCAACCAACGCGACGTCGATGAGGCGGCGGCGCGTGGCCGCTCGACCACGCGGCTGGTCCTCGACGACCGCATGCGGGCGGGAATGATCGCAGGGCTCAAAGGGTGGCGCGATGCCTCGCTCGGCCGTGACGATGCGATCGCTCGACATGATCACGACGGCTGGACGGTAGAAGCGCGACGGGCGCCACTCGGTGTGGTCGGATTCGTGTTCGAAGGGCGCCCGAACGTTTTCGCCGATGCATGCGGCGTGGTTCGCACCGGCAACAGCGTCGTGTTCCGCATCGGTTCCGATGCCTTGACCACTGCGCTCGCCATCGTTGAGCACGCGCTGCGCCCTGCGCTCGTCGACGCAGGGCTCCCGGTGGGCACCATCAGTCTGGTGGAGTCGCCCGAGCGTTCCGCAGGTCACGCACTCTTCGCCGACCGCCGCTTGGCGCTCGCAGTCGCCCGCGGTTCGGGCCAAGCCGTCGCCGAGCTGGGTGCGGTTGCCGCGCAAACCGGGACTGCGGTGAGCTTGCACGGTACGGGCGGCGCCTGGATCGTCGCAGGTGAGCATGCGAACGACGACCGCTTGCGCTCGGCAGTCGGCGCGTCACTCGATCGCAAGGTGTGCAACACCGTGAACGTGGTCGCTGTCCCGCGCAGTCGGGCGGCCGAACTCGTCCCACTGGTGCTCGACGGACTTGATGGCGCTGCGGTCGCTCGCTCGACCTCGGCGCGGCTGCATGTGGTGGAGGGCTCTGAGTCGTGGGTGCCCGAACAGCGGTTCGAGACGACCGTCGCGATCGAGCGTGCGGACGGCGTGCACGAGGAGCCTGCGGCCTCGGTGATCTCCGAATGTGAGCTGGCCACCGAATGGGAGTGGGAGGGTTCACCGGAGATGACGGTCGTGGTCACCGACTCTGTCAACGAGGCGATTGACCTGTGCAACCGGCACAGCCCACACTTCGTAACCTCTATCATCAGCGAGGACGCGACTGAGCGTGACGACTTCTACCGCAGAGTCGACGCGCCGTTCGTCGGCGATGCGTTCACACGTTGGGTCGACGGCCAATACGCGCTCGACACCCCCGAGCTGGGGTTGTCGAACTGGGAGCGCGGACGAATGCTCGGCCGTGGCCCAATTTTGTCAGGCGACAGCGTGTTCACCATTCGATACCGGGCGATGGTCGAGCAGGCCGATCTGCGCCGCTGAGATCACCGTGGCCGCGACGTCGGTGCCGTCGGTGTCGGGTTCTGCCGCGACGTCACCGCGGGCGTCAGTGCTGACACACTCGAACTCGTGAGTCGACCGCGGATCGCAGGGACGGCAGGGGTTGCGCTACTAGCCGCATCGTGCTCGATAGCAGGGCAGGTCGAGACCGAGGCAGTCGACTCGATCGCGTCGACGCAGACCGATGCACCGGCGGTCGTCACGACCGTCCGGCCGAGTTCCCCGTCGACCTCAACGCCCACGGCACCGTCGGTAGGCCGAGCGGCGGCAACGGGCCTCGGCGACCCGCTCTTTCCGGCGTTGGGCTCCCCAGACGTCGACGTGTCGTCATACGACGTCGTCCTCGACGCCACCGACGCTCTCGGTAGTGGCCAACTGGTCGCCGCCGTGACCGTCGATGCCGAGGTGCCCGGCGGAGTTGCCCAGCTCGCGCTCGATGCGCTCGATCTCGAGATCGACAGCGTTACCGACGTCACGACGAATGCCGAGCTGGACTTCACCCACGACGGCACCGAACTGCTCGTCGACCTCCCGGCGGAGCGGGGTTCGGCGGTCTCGGTAACGATCGCCTACACCGTCACCCCGGACGCCACGACGCGGTCGGCCGCCAGCCTGCCCTCGGGATGGTTTCGCAAGGCGGACTCGACGTTCGTGTTGAACGAGCCCGATGGCGCCCGCTCGTGGATGCCGGCCAACGATCACCCCTCCGACAAGGCCACGTGGAGCTTCACCGTCACGGCGCCGCCGGACACCGTCGTGGCAGCCAACGGGGAGCTGCAGGCCGTTGACGACGCAGCGAACACGTGGAGTTGGGTGCTCGACGAGCCGATGGCGACCTACCTCGTGCAGCTCATCATCGGTGACTACGAGATCGTCGACGGCGGCACCTTGACGAGCGTCGACGGTCGCGACGTTCCGCTCACGCACGTGGTCCCCGCAGGCGGGACCGACCGATTCGATGCCGAGTTTGCTCACCTACCCGGCCAGTTCCGCCAGTTCGAGGAGTGGTTCGGCCCGTACCCGCTCCGCGCGTACGGGCTGGCCATCGTCGACATGATCCCCAACGTGGCGATGGAGACGCAGGGGCGGTCGATGTTCGATATCGGTAACTTCGAAGCGCCAGGGCTCGGGCGACTCGAGGAGTTGCTGACCGCTCATGAACTCGCACATCAGTGGTTCGGCAATGCGGTCGGCCCCGCCACCTGGGATGAGATCTGGCTCAACGAGGGCTTTGCCACCTACGCCCAATGGTTGTGGCTCGACCACATCGGGGAGATCGACCTGCAACAGACAGCAGAGAACGCTCTCGCGCAGCGCCAGGACGATGCGGTCGCCACGGGAACGCCGGGAACCGCGGGGCTGTTCGGATTCGAGGTGTACGACGGTGGCGGTGTCGTAGTCCACGCGTTGCGCGGCTTCCTCGGAGACGAGGCGTTCTTCGAACTGTTGCAGCGATGGGTCGTCGAGTACAACGGCACGGCCCAAGACACCGATGCGTTGATCGATCTGACGATCGCGATCGGGCAGGAGTTCGGCACCGCACAGGCTGGCAGCGATCCGGCTACCGTCGAGGAAGACGTGCGTGCTCTGTTCGACTCCTGGCTGCACACCGCGCCGCCGCCGGCGGTGTTTCCCCAGTGACGGCGCTTCCTCCGCCGTCGCCGTCCAGCGCAGCTGGAGCGGTCAGCTGGGACCACAACGATCGGGCGCAGCCCGGACAGCGTGCTCCAGCGCCGCACTTCGCTCCGCCGCCGCCTCCGCACTCCACCTTGCCGATCCCGGTCGCGATCGGGGCGATCGCAGTGCTCACCGCATCGTTGATCGCCTCGAAATTCTTGCTCGATGCGCTGGTGGGGTTGGAGTGGCCGGTCGCCGTGTACGTCGCGTTGCTGACCGCCGTTGGCTACGTCCCGTCGATCGCGTGGTGTGTGTATGCCAGTCGACGCTGGGGGAGCGGTCATCTGCGGCGCGATGCCGGGCTCACGCCGCGGTGGTCCGACCTCGGTTGGGCGCCGGTGATCTGGCTCGCCACGCTCGGCGTCCAAGCGGTGGTGATCGGCGTCGTCATGGCCGTCGATATCCCCATCTCGAGCAACACCGATGGGGTCACCGAACTCCAAGCTGACCGCACCTATGTCGTGGCCATCGTGATCGCTGCGGTGATCGCTGCGCCACTCGTCGAGGAGATCGTGTTTCGCGGCGTCGTGATGCGCGCACTGCTGTCCAAGATGGCGGTGGTACCGACACTCGCGATTCAGGGCGTGCTGTTCGGGTTGGCCCACATCGACCCCGTTCGCGGGGTCGGCAACGTCGGGCTTGTCATCGTGCTGTCGGCGGTGGGTTGTTCGTTCGGTGCGGCGGCCTACTGGCTCAGACGCATCGGCCCGACGGTGGTGGCACACGCCATCTACAACGGCGTCGTGCTCACGGTCATCCTCACGGGTCTCGCCGACCGGCTCCAGAGCTAGGAGCGTTCGAACAGGCCCTTCGTGACGGAAGCTGCGATGTGGGGTCACGGAGGTTCGAGACGAAGCGAGCGGTGTCTCCATGCAGGGCCGATGCGCGAGCCAGCCGCCACGCCGGACGAGAATCGGGCCCCACTGCACTTGGTGTAGCAATGACGGTTGAGCTGGGCTTTTGGAGCTACCTGGCCTGCCGCCCGATTTTGGGAGATTTTTGGTTTGGCCAAGGTTTGCCCACATATTGCTGTGGATTGACTACGCCGCCGGAAGCATCAACAACCCCGCAACAAGGACCCAGGATGCCTATATGGTCCCGGCCAAGTTGCGGCGCCCGTTCGCGCCGCGTCCATCCGATGGCTGCACTTGGAGTGGCCGCAGCCCTCGCCGCTGGAGCCTCGATCTCAACCGGAGCTGCCGGCGTGATCGCCCAGGAAGCCACGAACAATATGCCGGTCGTCACGCCGGACTGCTCCCTTATGTCCCAAAACGGAGAGATGTACTGGAGATGTATTGTTTCGGCTTCTGGTTCAGTCGACGTCGCAGAATTGCCAGATCTGATCGATCAGCCGGTCATCATGACCGCACGTGGACAAAGAGGAGCTCACTACGAGTATCACTCTACCCCCGGCGAGATGGCTGGTTCTCGGGGAGTGGCCCGGACGGTGATCGACGGTGGTGAGCTGCATGACGAGGGCCTCTACGTGTACTTGCAGCGCGGCGCGCCGCCGAGCAACTCTTACAGAGGCGGCTCCGCGACGGTCGTGTCAAAGCAACCCTTGGAGAATATCGGCCGCTTTGATGTGGACGAGATCTATTTGATCGCTGCTGGTGGCGGTGCACAGGGCAAGGTCTGGGTCGATCCCTGGCATTCGAGATGTGGGGGAGGTAGCGGCGGCAATGGCGGGATCGCCGATGCTGCGCAGACCTTGGTGACCCCTGGAGCGCCCGGCGCGGTATCGGCTCCCGGCGGAAACGCCAGTTTCGGCAAAGCCGGTTCGTGGTGCCCTAACGGCAGGCCACCCACTCCTGGCTACGACGGCTATGGCGGGATTCAATTTGGAGACCGACGTTCCGACGGCACCGATGGGATTGGTGGAGTCGGCGGCGGTTCCAACTGGAACTACCAGGACGGCAGTGTGGTTCAGCCAACCTGGGGGCATGGTCAAGGTGGTCACAGCACTGTGTACGCCTCCGGTGGCGGCGGCTACGGCGGCGGCGCCGGCGGCGAACGCACCTATGGCGGCGCCGGCGGTGGGTCGATAGCGGCTGCGCCGACCGCAGTCCCCGAGGATCTCAGTGTGCTCGAGGATGCACTCACTCACGGTGTGGCGCCAGAGGTGATCCTGGGCTACCCCTGTCTGTCAGAGTGCGGGTGAGGCGCCGGCGCCCTGGTCCTTGCCCGCCCCGTCACGAAGGGCCGAACAGTTCGCGGTTGTCGATGAGACGCACGTCGCCGACGTGAGCGGCGGTGGCGATGCGCGTCGTCCCCGGCGAGCGCCGGCCGTCGAGCGTCGGGACGGCCCGCAGCGTGTCGGGGTCGAAGATCTCGACGTAGTCCGGGTGTACGTCGGGTGCCGCATCGAACACTTCGTGCGCAGCCCGCAGCGCATGGTCGACCGAGCCCTCGCGCGCGGCGGCGATGGCCGCATCGAGTGCACGCGGGACCGCACGAGCCGCGGCGCGGGCGATGGGATCGAGTCGACGATTGCGGCTCGACAACGCGAGCCCGTCGGACTCGCGCACCGTCGGCGCACCGACGATCTCGACACCGAGGTCGAGGTCGACGACGAGGCGACGAACGATGGCCAGCTGTTGGAAGTCCTTCTCGCCGAAGACTGCGAGGTCGGGGCGGAGAATGCTGAACAGTTTGGTCAACACGGTCACGACGCCGTCGAAGTGGCCGTCGCGATGCGCGCCCTCCATGGTGGTCGCGAGCGGGCCCGCGGTCACCGTGGTCTCGAATCCCTGCGGGTACATCTCGGCGCCGGTCGGAGCGAACACGGCGTCGACACCAGCAGCTGCGCACTGCCGGACGTCGTCGTCGATCGGTCGTGGATAGGCGTCGAAGTCGGCGCGTTGGTTGAACTGCAGCGGATTGACGAAGACCGAGACCACGACCACGTCGGCCAACTCGCGAGCGTGCTCGACGAGGGCGATGTGTCCTCGGTGCAGCGCCCCCATCGTGGCCACGAAACCGAGCGACGAGCCCTGTCGGCGGACGTCGGCAGCCCACACGCGTTGCTCGTCGGGCGAGGAGAAGACGAGCGGTGTCGGCATTGGATGGGATCGACTGCGCTCTCGCACCCCGAGGTGTCGGCGACGAACCTCAGTGAAAGGAGTGGTCGTCGTCGGGCCACGAACCCGAACGAACCTCTGACACGTAGCCCGCAGTGGCGGCGATCGCCCGCGTGCGCAGGTCGGCGTACTGCTTGGTGAACTTCAACCGTACGTCGCTGAGCCCGAGCACATCGTGGAGCACCAATACCTGGCCGTCGCAGTCCGGACCGGCACCGATGCCGATAGTGGGTATCGAGATCTTGGCGGTCATCTCGCCGGCGAGTTCCCGGGGGACACCTTCGATGACCACCGCCGATGCGCCGGCCTGCTCGACGGCGAAGGCGTCTTCGAGGAGACGGTCGCGCCCGCCGGCTTCCATCCCGTCGTTGCGTCCCTGCACCTTGTGTCCACCCATGCGGTGGTAGCTCTGCGGCGTCAGGCCGATGTGACCGACGACGGGAATATCGACGCTCGTGATCGCCGCGATGGTCTCGGCCATGTGCATGCCGCCCTCGAGCTTGACGGCGCCGGCGCCCTCCTTCATCAGGCGGATGGCGCTCTCGACACCCTGTTGGACCGAGATCTGATACGAACCGAATGGGAGGTCGCCGACGACCAGGGCCTTGGGGCGAGTCCGGGCCACCATTCTGACGTGGTACGCCATCTCGTCGAGATCGACGGGAATCGTGTTCGACTCGCCTTGAACGACCATGCCGAGCGAGTCGCCGACGAGGATCATGTCGATGCCGGCTAGATCGACGAGACGGGCAAAGGTGGCGTCGTAGGCCGTGATCATCGAGATGCGGGCGCCAGCACGTTTCATCTCGGCCAACGCAGGCACGGTGACCGGCGGACGGTCGGTGGACTTCCCCACGGAGAGAAAACTAGCGGCCCCCGCTCCGGCCGCCCAACGCGCGGTGGCGCGACGGACGGCGCACCTGGTGCGCGGCGGGGGTCAGCGTTGCGTCGGTTCGTCGACGGTGCGCCGATCAGCGGCGAGGTGGGCGCGGCACGCCGTTGGCCGCAGCCACCATCGGACACAGGTCGGCATAGGCCGCAGCGCCGAGCGAGGTGGCGCTCAAGATGGCGTGCGTGCACGCCAGAGCGAACACGTCGGCGGCGGCCGCGAACAAGGCGTTGAGCGCCCCCGGGTAGGTCGCCGGGACCTCGAAGCGGGTGGCGTCGGCATCGATCGGGTGCTCGCCAGTGGCCAATGCGAAGACCGTGTCGCCGTCGAAGAGCGAGTGTGACGGGCGCACGGCTCGGGCCAGCCCGTTGTGGGCGATCGCAGCGAGCTTGCCCGCCTCGGCTTTGGTCATCGCGGCGTCGGTAGCGACCACACCGATCGTGGTGTTGAGCCGGCTGCCGCGGGCGGCGGCCGGCGGGGTTTCGAGCGCAGTCCGCAACGCGCGCAGCTCGGGACCGCGCGGCCGTGTTCGCGCCGGCGCCTCCCACAAACGACCGGTCGACGGATCGACGACACTGCCGTGGGCGTTCACGACCGCAACGGCGCCGACGGTGAGTTCACCGCCAGCGGGCGTGTTGACAACGGCCGATGCGGTACCGATCCCGCCCTGTAACACCGCTGCTCGGGCTCCCGTGCCTGCCCCGACCGACCCCCATCGATGGGCAGTGCGACTGGCGTTGCTTGTCGCTCGGGCACCGAAACTCGGGTCGGGGCGGTTGCCGAACACGCCGCCGCGCCCGAGGTCGAAGATCACTGCTGTCGGCACGACGGGCACGACGCCACCGTTGACCGGCACCCCGAGCTGGCGAGATTCGAGCACTTCCATCACGCCATCGGCCGCGCTCAGCCCGTACGCGCTGCCTCCTGTCAAGCACACGGCGTGGACCGTGTCGACCAGGTTGTGTGGCGCGAGGGCATCGGTCTCGCGCGTCCCGGGACCGCCGCCGCGCACCTCGACGCCCGGCGTTGCTCCGTGCGGGGCGCTGACCACCGTCGTTCCGGTCTCCCAGCCGCGCCCGCGGCGTTGGAAGTGACCGACTTCGACACCGGGAACGTCGAGGATCGAACCGAACGGGATGGGCGGCGGAGTGCGCGGCACCGCCGGATCGTAGGCCGAGCGCTAGCGTCGTCGGCCATGCTCGAACGAGCCCCGCTGCCCGACACGCGCCGTCAGCGCGTGCTGACAGCGGCCAAACGTGCGGCGAGCGAGGTCGTCCACGCCGGTTGGGACGTATTGACCGAGCTGGGAGCGATCGGCCCGCACTCCCGCAGGGGGCGGCGCTTCGGTGCAATGGGTACCGAAAGCGTGCTGTGTTTCCCGGTGAACGCGCTCTACAACGAGCAGTACATCCATATCGGGACGCGCACCGTGTTCGGACCGAACATCACGTTGTCGGCCGGCATGCTCCCCGGACAAACGATGGTCACCGACGTGGTCGTGCGAGTAGGTGATCGTTGCTTGATCGGCAAAGGGTCGAGCATCGTCGGCCATCTCGAGATCGTCATCGGCGACGACGTGTGGACGGGGCACCACGTCTACATCACCGACCAGAACCACGGCTATGACGATCTGCACCGACCGATCTCACAGCAATTGATGCCCGAGCGTCCCGTGCGTATCGGCGACGGGAGCTGGCTCGGGCATGGCACAGTCGTGCTTCCGGGTGCCCAGATCGGGCGGCATGTCGTCGTCGGCGCGAACAGCGTGGTCACCGGTGACCTCCCCGACTTCTCCGTTGCCGCCGGTGCGCCGGCGCGCGTCATCCGCTCGCTGGCGTAGCGGTTGCGCAACATTCTGCAGTCGGCAGAATCGCTGCTCGACGACTGGTCGTCGGGCGAGCCTGCTCGGCATGGACACGTTTGCCTCACCAGCTCTGGCTGACCGCCTCTTGGAACAGCGCATCATCGTGGTTGGCGAGGAGGTGACCGACGCGCTCGCCAACCGCGTCGTTTCCCAGCTACTCGTACTGTCGAGCGACGACCCGGCATCGGACATCAGCGTGTACATCAACTCACCTGGTGGTTCGGTGCTCGCCGGCCTCGGCATGTACGACGTGATGCAACTCGTTCCCAACGACGTGGCCACGGTGGCGGTCGGCCTCGCGGCGAGCATGGGGCAGGTCCTGCTGTGCGGCGGAGCGGCTGGCAAACGCTTTGCGCTCGCCAATGCGCAGGTGTTGATGCACGAGGGGAGTGCCGGACTCGGCGGATCGGCGGCCGACGTCGAGATCCAGGCGGCGCACCTCGACTCGACGCTGCGCCGTATGCGTTCGATCATCGCCGAGCACACCGGACGGTCGCCCGAACAGATCACACAAGACGTCGGTCGTGACCGTTGGTTCGACGCACCCGCCGCACGCGACTACGGGTTCGTCGACCACGTCGTGACCTCGCTCGATGACATCCGTCCGGAGCGTCGGCCACGCACGATCGGAGTGTCGGCGTGAGTAGCTACACCATTCCCACAGTGGTCGAGAGCACGGCCCGCGGCGAACGAGTGTCCGACATCTACAGCCGGCTCCTGGGCGATCGCATCGTGTTCCTCGGCACGCCGATCGATGATGGCGTGGCCAACGTCGTGGTCGCCCAGATACTGCATCTAGCGGCGCAACAGCCGGCCCAGGACATCCACCTGTACATCAATTCGCCCGGTGGTTCGTCGACGGCGGCGTTGGCGATCTACGACACGATGCAGTTCGTCGCGCCAGACATCGCCACGTTGTGCGTTGGCCAGGTTGCGTCGTCGGCGGCGATCTTGCTCGCCGCGGGAGCGCCGGGAAAGCGGGCGGTGTTGGAGCATGCGCGGGCGCTGCTCCACCAGCCGTACACCGACGTGACCCGCGGGTCATTGAGCGATCTGGCGCTCGAAGCCAAGGAGCTGACCCGGGTACGCAGCGAGGCGGAGTTGTTGCTCGCCCGCCACACCGGTCACACCGCCGAGGAGATTCGCCGCGACACAGATCGCGCCCTGGTGTTGACGGGGGCCGATGCGGTGACGTACGGCCTGGCCGATTCGGTTGCCGTGGCGTCAGGCCGCGAGGAGCTGGGCACGGACGTCGCGCTGCGACCCGACACGTAGCTCGCGAGCCACGCGTTCGAGTAGCTCTGGCACCGGTAGTTCGAGGGCGTCGGCGATCGCGCCGATGACTTCTGAGGAGGGATCCTTCACACCCCGCTCGACCTCGCTGAGGTAGGGCAGCGACACCGCAGCCTCATCGGCCACCTCGGCGAGCGTTCGGCCTTGCTCGTGTCGCTCGCGGCGTAGTTCGTCACCGATGACCTCGCGCAGCGGACGTCGAGGCGTGCGACGTTCCGATGGTCGATCGACCATCGGGAACAACTGCACCACGCGATCGTCCGCCGAATGCTCATGCGGTGCTCGAGCTTCGTGTGCTTGGTCGTCGTCGCGTGCGATGGGTGTCACAGTACCGAACCTCGCGGGGGTCGGCAGCTCGGCATCTCATTGTCGCCCGCGAAGGTTTCGATCCGTTCGGTGATCGGGACGCCGCGCACTGCGGTTTCGGTGAACGGAACGTTCTCACCCGCGCGCAGTCGTTCGGCGTAGGCGTAGCGATCGTCGAGGAGCTGGCGGTAGTCGGCGATCCAGTCCGGGACGATCGCCTGACCTTTGTCGTCAGCGGGCGGCACGGCCACGACGTCGTCGAGCATCTGCGCCAACAGGTCGGTCGAGGCCACGACCAGGTCGGCGCGAACGTCGAGATCAGCCGACTCTTGTACCTCCAACGCGGCGAGCTGCGGGCGGACGTCGGCACAGATTTGCTCGGCCCGTTCGGCCCAGGCGCGATCGTTGACTTTGTTGACTGCCTCCTTCGAGGCGAAGAACAGCGCCCAGATCCAGAACGCAGCAAGTCCGAGCAGCGAGATGATCACGACAACTCGACCGAGCCGTGACCACATCGAACGCGGCTTGTCATCGTCGAGTTCAGGGCGATCGTCGACCGCGGTCACGACGGCGACGCTAGTGGCATCCACGCCAAACCGACCGCGGCGCCGCGAATGGCATGGAGCACACCGGCAACTGGTCCGTCGTGAGTGGAACGGTCCTGCTAGAACCTCCGGCGGTGTCTGCGGCAATCGACGATCCGGCGGCGCCGGCCGCCGTCGATGACGGCGCCCGGCTGGCTCGGCTGCGACGCAACGCGCGCTTCTTGTGGGCGATCACGACGATCCATCCGAAGCTGTTCGCGGTGGCGATCGCCGGCGCGGCGGTGTTCGCGGCATCGACGATCGTGTCGAGTGTCGTCCTCGGGTGGGTGATCGACGATGTGATCTTGCCGCGCTTCGAAGACGGCGAGGTGGCGGTCGGCACGGTGCTGACCGGTCTCGCCCTGATTCTCGGCGTTGGGATGATCCGTGCGCTCTCGATCGTCGTCCGCCGTGTATTCGCATCGACGATGCAGTGGCGAGTCGCGCAGACCTTGACCGGTCGCGTGGTCGATCAGCTCGTTCGCCAGCCGATCGCCTGGCACAGTCGACGGCCAGACGGCGACCTCGTCGCCCGAGCCGGTGTCGACACCGAGACCACGGTGGGCGTGCTCGCCCCGATTCCTTTTGCCACCGGCACCGTCTTGATGGTGGTGGGATCGACGATCTGGTTGTTTGTCATCGACATCCCGATGGGGGTCGTAGCGGCGATCGTGTTTCCGTTGCTCGTTGCCACCAACGTCGTCTACGAACGCGCAGTGGCTCAACACTCTGCCCGAGCGCAGAACCAACTGGGTGACTTCTCCGCTGGGGTCCACGAGAGTTTCGAGGGCGTGCAGGTGGTGAAGTCGTACGGCGCCGAAGAACGCGAGACCGTGCGTCTGTCACATCTTGCGAGCGATGTCCGTGAGTCGCGGATCACAGCGATCAAGATTCGTAGCTGGTTCGAGGCGTTCCTCGATGCGTTTCCATCGATGACCAACATCGGTCTCGTCGTACTGGGGGCCTGGCGAGTCGAGACCGGCGATCTCACGGTCGGCGAGATCTCCTCGGTGATCTTCTTGTTCCAACTGCTCGTCTTCCCCTTGCGCCTCATCGGGTACACGCTGTCGGAGCTGCCGCGCTCGATCGCCGCCTGGGAGCGCATCGACGAGGTCGTCACCGAGCCGCGCGAACCCGACCCGGCCGAGCGCATCGAACCGGCACCTGTTGGCGTCGGGGTCGAGTTGGACACGGTCACGTTTGCCCACGTCGACGGCGGGCCGCCGACGATCACGGAGGTCGCGATGTCCTTGCCGGCCGGATCGGTGACAGCTGTTGTCGGTCCGACGGGTTCGGGGAAGAGCACCGTCGCCCAGCTCGTTGTCGGCCTCTTGGGGCCCTCGGCGGGCACCGTGCGGCGAGCTCCTGGCGCAGCCGCGATCGTGTTTCAGGAAGCGTTTCTCCTCGCTGGAACGATTCGCGAGAACGTCGAGTTCGGAGCCTCGTTCTCCGACGATGAGCTGTGGGACGCGTTGTCACTGGCCGCGGCGGACGAGTTCGTGCGCAATCTCCCACACGCGCTCGACACCATCGTCGGCGAACGCGGCGTCACCCTCAGTGGCGGACAGCGACAGCGTGTGGCGCTCGCTCGCGCGATGATTCGTCAGCCGTCGCTGTTGGTGCTCGACGACACGACATCGGCGCTGGACCCGGCGACCGAGGCGACCGTGCTCGGCAACCTTCGGAGTCGCTTGACCAATGCGTCGGTCGTCTTGATCGCGACGCGCCCATCGACAATCGCCTTGGCCAACGACGTGGTGTTCGTCGACGGCGGCAGGGTGGCCGCCCAGGGCGAGAACGACGACCTGCTGCGCGACGTCCCTCGATATAGCGAGTTGGTCGAGGCCTTCGAGGCCGACCGGGGGACCTCGTCGTGAGTGCTGTCGATCCCACCCTTGCTGCACGCGCCGGAACGATTGCGCCGAGTCAACCCGACTCAGCCGTCCGCACGATCGGTCGCGGGCTCGAACAGGCGCCGATCTTGCGGCAGGGGCTTGGTGTCACGTGGCTTCTCGCCGCGTTGGGCGCCACAGGTCGGGTGGTCGTGCCGATCCTCATCCAGCAGGCGATCGACCGTGGGATCGTTGGCGAAGATGAAGTGCGGCTCGACCTGATCGTTCAGATGGCGGTGCTCGGAGCGGTCGCGGTGGTGATCTCCGGCGTGTCGTTTCGGTGGGCGGCGAAGCGGCTCGGTGAGCGCAGCGAGCGTGCGCTGTATGACCTGCGGGTACGGTTGATCCGTCACATCCACCAGCTGAGCTTGGCCGACCACAACGAAGAACGACGGGGCGGGCTCGTTGCCCGGGTGACCAGCGACATCGAGACGCTCGCTCAGTTCTTTCAGTGGGGTGGGCTGGCCTGGCTCCTCGAAGGCACGCTCATGGCCGTCGTCGCTGGCGTCATGCTGGCCTACAACTGGCAACTGGCATTGGTCGCGTTCGCCGTCGGGATTCCCTTGGTGTTCGTGTTGCGCGCGGTCCAGCGGCGCCTCGTGCGGGCCTACGACATCGCGCGGACGCGCAATGGCGAGATGCTCGGCGCAATTGCCGAAGTGGTGTCGGGCGCACCCACGATTCGGGCCTACGGGGCGGGCGACGCGATCGAGGAGCAGGTGGATGAGGTGGTGGCCGACAAAGCCGACGCACAGATCCGAGCGACGATCATCGGGGCGTTCCTGTTCCCGTCCGGAGAGGTCTTTGCCGCGGTGACCGTTGCGGCGGTGATCGGTGTCGGCGTGTGGCAGGGTCCGGCGAGTGGGCTCACCGCTGGCGCGCTCGTCGGGTTCGTGTTCTTGACATATCGCTTCCTCGAGCCGATCGCGGCCTTCACCGAGGTACTCGATCAGACCCAGACGGCGGTCGCCGGGTTGCGTCGTGTGTTGACCGTGCTCGATCTCCCGATCGGCCCACCGCCGGCGCCCGAGCCCGTTGCGTTGCCGGACGGATCGCTGGCGATCGAGGTGCGCGATGTGACCTTTGCCTATCCCGCTCGCGCCGATACCCCGGGGATCGGGATGTCGGCACCGGCGCTGAGTGCGATCGACGTGTCGATTCCTGCGGGTCAGCAGGTGGCGTTGGTCGGCGCCACCGGGTCCGGGAAGACCACACTCGGGCGGCTGCTGGCGCGGTTCTCCGACCCGACGTTCGGGGAGGTCCTGCTCGGTGGCGTCCCGTTGACGATGATCGCCCGCCCAGATCTACGCAATCGGCTCGTGGTGGTGTCGCAGGAACCGTTCCTGTTCGACGACTCGATCGCTACGAACATCGGGTTCGCCGATCCGGCGGCCGATCGGCAGCGAATCGAGGAGATCGTCGACACGCTTGGCGTGCGCGATTGGATCGACGGCATGACCGACGGGCTCGACAATCGGGTCGGCGAGCGCGGCGATCAGCTGTCGGCGGGTGAGCGTCAACTCGTGGCGCTTCTGCGGGCGGGACTCGCCGACCCCGACGTGCTGATTCTCGACGAGGCGACCTCGTCGGTCGATGCACTCACCGAGGTACGTATCGCCCGTGCCCTCGAGCGGCTGGCTGGCGGCCGCACCACGATCGCCATCGCCCACCGTCTGTCGACGGCGGCGCGGGCCGATCGCGTCATCGTGTTGGAGCACGGACGACTCGTCGAGGACGGACATCACGACGAACTCGTCGAGCGGCACGGTGTGTACCGCCGGCTGTACGACGCATGGGTCTCGGCGACCGCTGTCAGCCGCGATCGATAGCGCTCGGCTCGCTCGGCGCGTCGAAC
This sequence comes from Actinomycetota bacterium, assembly GCA_039177505.1. Taxonomy (GTDB): domain Bacteria; phylum Actinomycetota; class Acidimicrobiia; order Acidimicrobiales; family Ilumatobacteraceae; genus JABSQH01. The sequence goes on from JBCDFR010000037.1 coordinate 24,997, forward strand.
AGGGCGAGTTCGTCGGTGTCGGGACGTTGGATGCGGTCGTTCCATAGCGCCACGAGACCGGGGTCGATGCGTGGAGCGCCCTCGGGCAGCGCACGATTGCGGGCGACAACCCGTGCTGTCAGCTCCTCGATCGGCGCGTCGAGGAAGTGCAGTTCGACCGCGATGTCGTTGACTCGTGCCCACGCACGGCGCAGATCGCGCTCCCAGCGTTGCCATACGCCGCATTCGTCGACCACTGTCACGCCGCGCGGGGCGAGTGTGCGAGTGAGGTTCCACTGGAGACGTTCGACGGCAACGCGGGCGTCCTTGTCGTACAGGTCGAACCCGAGATCGACGAGCCACTCGTCGGGGCACATGCGCACCGCTCCATGCGCCTCGAATCGTTTGGCCAGTGTGGTCTTGCCCGAACCGGCCGGCCCGCACAACAGGATCACCCGTCCGCTCGCCACACGCCGACCTTAGGTGCAGCGTGTTTGCCGCGCGCGCTAGATCTCAACGCCGAACGGGAGTGGTCCATCGACCGACTCGATGCGGCAGTTGACGGCGTCGACACCGACGCTGCCCTCGAGCTCGAACGATGCGCTCGAACCCGGGGCGACGTCGTTGACGTCGACACGCGGTGAGCGCTGCACGTTGTTGGTGCCAGCGCGCACGATGGCCACTTCGATGGAGTACGACTGTTGTTCACTGCCCAGGTTGGTGATCGTCCCGCTGGCCGTCACGGTGGAACCGTTCAGTGCACACTCCGTGATCGTTGCTTCGTGTGGCCCGGGAGTGCGAAATGCGTCGATTTCGGTGTACACGAGCACCGACAAGACCACGCCGAGTACGGCGAGCAGCAGCGCGCCGAGAGCGATCGACAACCCCGCAATCGCCGCCCCTCGTCCGCCGCCGGTCTTCCGCGACCGTGACAGTCCGGCGGTCGACAGTCCGAGCGCGACCAGAGCCAACACGACGCCGACGACGACGATGAACGGCATCCATGTCAATGACGCGGCGACGATGGCGACGATCATCCCTGCGGTTGCCACTCGATTGGGGGTGGGCGCATCGGGTCCCGGTGGCTGAGTGGAGCCAGACTGATCGGACCCTGCAGGCGTTACAACGGATGCGCTGACCCCGTCAGGGTCGACCATGCGATGTCCGTCGTCGGCGACGTCGGCCGTCCAGGAGCGACCGTTGTGATACCGCACCTCGAACCGTCCGGTCGGATCCGGGAACCAGCCCGCCGACAGGCCCGTGGATGTGTTCACGCCGTCCGACGCTACCGAGCGGTGTTGCGAGGACGCAGTCACGGTGCGTGCGGTGCGGGGTGCTCCTGCGATCATCGAGTGCATGGAGACCACGCCGTCGGCTGATGAGGTCGCGCTCTTTTCGTTCAACGTGTTCACGCAGCTCTCCGGCGCCGTCACCGCCGGGATGATCCACCTCGGGGATCGATTGGGCCTGTACCGCTCGCTCGCCGACGCCGCGCACCCGTACACATCGGCCGAGCTGGCCACGTCGGCCGGTCTCGACGAGCGGTGGGTCCGAGAGTGGCTACACAACCAGGCTGCAGCAAAATTGATCGACGTCGACACCACAGGGGCTGACGATCGCTTCAGCCTCACGCCGGCAGGCGTGGCGGTCTTTGCTGACCCTGATCATCCGGACTTCGGGATGGGGATGTTCCACCGATTGCCTGAGACCATCGCCGCCCTGGAGACGATGCCCGAGGCGTTCCGCACGGGGCTCGGCCACGACTACGACAGCCACGGCGAAGGTGGCGCCGTCGGGATCGAGCGCGGCTTCGAGCCGTGGAATCGGGCGCATCTCATCCCCACCGTGCTCCCGGCGCTCGATGGGGTGGTCGATCGTCTCCGTTCGGGCGCCGATGTCGCCGACATCGGGTGCGGCGCCGGGGGAGCGGTACTGATGATGGCCGAAGCGTTTCCCGAGAGCAGGTTTGTCGGCTACGACATCTCGCGACACGCGCTGGAGCGCGCTGAGGAGCGACGGCGTGAGCGCGGCGTGAGCAATGCCCGGTTCGTCGACCCGCGCCACGAGCCATTACCCAGCGATCGATCGGTCGACTTCGTGACGACGATCGACTGCATCCACGACATGGCCCATCCGCAAGAGGCCGTCGATGCGATCGGTTCGGCCTTGAGCGACGACGGGACCTGGCTGCTGGTCGACATCAAGGCCCGCGACGGGCTGGCGGCCAATCTCGAGAAGAATCCGATGGCGGCACTGATGTACGGCATCTCGGTGCTGTCGTGTATGTCCTCTGCGCTCTCGGAGCCAGATGGCGCCGGCCTCGGAACACTCGGGCTGCACGAGGCCCTCGCTCAGGAGATGGCGGCATCTGCGGGTTTCCAGCGCTTCCGCCGACTCGACATCGCACACAGCGTCAACGCCTTCTTCGAGATCCGCCGCTGACCAAAAAACCGGGGATTCCGTGCGTTTTTCGCACGTTGCGGAAAACAGAACGGGTGACCAGGGGGGTACGGCCGTTCTTCCAAAGTAGACATTGACAACATTGCTCGATCGTGTTTCGATCACGTCGTGACTCGTTATCACCACGGCGATCTTCGGGCGGCACTGCTGCGGCGTGCGTCCGAGGTCATCGCCGTATCTGGCATCGACAAGATGTCGTTGCGTTCCCTGGCGCGAGATCTCGGCGTGTCGCACGGGGCGCCCCGGAATCACTTCGCGGACCGCGACGAGCTCATCGCCGAACTCGCCGTCGACGGGTGCTACCGGGCGATTGAAGTGATGCAGCGGGCGGCGGAGGAGGCTGGCGAGTCGCCGCTGGCGCGGCTTCGGGCTCACGCCACGGCGTACATCCGCCTCGCGGTCGACGAGCCTGCACTGTTCCGAACGATGAATCACCCCGAGGTGTGGCGTGATCCGTCCGCTGAGATGACAGCCGCTTTGGCCGCGTGGATGCATGTGGTGCGGGTCGACGCCGAAGCGGCTCATCAGCAGGGGTGGAATGCTCATCTTCCGCGGAGCGTTGCGGTCGCATCAGCGGTCTCCGCGATCGTGGGCGCCGCCGACGTGATGTCGCACGACAGTTGGCTGCGCCAACTCGGTAGTGACGATGTCGCATCGATGGTCGAGCCAGTGGTCGACGGCCTGTTCTGCCAGACGTCCACACCCAATCGATCGATCGAATCGAGGAAACGATGACCGTCGACGACGTCCGCCCGTCGCTGACCGCACTCGCCCGCTACCGCGATCTCACCCCGAACAACGCAGTCACGCTTCCTCCTGACCTGTACGTGTCGGAGCAGCTGTACGAGCGAGAGATCGACATGATCTGGTCCAAGAACTGGATCTGCGTCGCCCACGAGGCGGAGTTCCCCAACCCAGGCGATTTCGTCGGACTCGAGCTGATCGGCGAGCCGATTTGCCTCGTGCGGGGCGACGATGGAGTGATTCGTGCCCTGTCGAGTGTGTGTCGACACCGATTCATGCCAATCGTCGAGCAGGGCGACAGTGGCAACACGGGCCGACTGCAGTGCCCGTACCACCTTTGGACCTACGCCACCGACGGGCGACTCAAAGCGGCGGCATACATGGAGCGCAACGAGTGCTTTGCGATGGACGAGATCCGGCTCCCCAGCTTTCGTGTTGAGGTGTGGCACGGCTTCGTCTTCATCAATCTCGACGACGACGCAGCAGCGCTCGCGCCGCAGATGGCAGGGCTGGACGGTCACTTCCGACGCAACGCGATCGACGATTGCGCCGACTGGGTCCTCGTCGATCGCTACGACAAGGTCTGGGAGTGCAACTGGAAGGCCTCGACCGAGAACAGTCTCGAGAGCTACCACCACATGGGTGTGCATCGCGGCACGATCGAGAACTACGCACCGACACGTTCGGTCGAGGATTCGATTCAGTTCGGCGATCGTTACTCGTACTACCAGATCCCCTACGACATGGCGACGGAGTCGGCGCAGCGCATGGTCGAACAATCAGGGTGGTCTCCGGGCGACATGGGAATGGAAGTGCCGACGTTGGAGATCTCGTTCACCCCACCGACGACTGCGTTCACCGTCAGCCCGGACAGCTTCGGCTATTACACGATGTGGCCGATCTCCCACGACCGCACGAGGGTCTACTGCGGAGTGTTGGCGCGTGCTCGACCCTCGGGCGAGATGCGGCCGGCGTCGAGCGAGTTCGGCTCGAACTTCCTCGAACAAGTGATGGACGAGGACGGCACGGCGATGCCGGGCGTGCAGCGCAGCCTCAGGTCGCGCAAGGTCGAAGCCGGCAAGCTCTCGTGGCTGGAGGAGCCGATCCTGCGGTGGTACCAGTGGCTCGCCCGACAGATGGACACAGCGGAAGGCGCATGACATGGCAGACATGACCGCAGATCAGATCGACACGTTCTTGGCGAAGACGCGGCAGGCCGTCCTGCTCCGCACGAACCGTGACGGCACAGCCAACGGCGCGGTGGTGTGGTTCGACTGGGATGGGACGTCCGTCAGGATGTTCTCGATGACGAATGCCCCGAAGGTCCGCGGGCTCGAACGCGATCCGCGGATCTCCGTGCTGGTCGCCAATGACATCGACGAACCCCCATCATGGGTTCGATTCGATGGCACAGCCGTCCTCGACCGGGATGACGACACCGTGTCGCTCGCGGTCGACGTGCTGGCGCCGCGCTATTGGGATCTGGCTGACCCGGCCGCGGCGGCGGTCGTCGAGCAGTGGAAGGACGCTCCCGGCGGCGCGCTCGTGACGATTCGGCTCGACCCCGACCGGATCGTTTCCTACGGGCCCTGAGGTGTCGGAAGCGACACTTCGTCGCCCGGTCGGGCGGGATCGAACGCGCCGGTCAGGCCGGTCGGGTCGTGGCGGCCGATCGCCAGCTGTTCGAGGATGCCAGCACCCTGATGCTCGCCGAGTGCCCCAGACGTTGTTGCGGTGACGAGCGACTGGATGTGGATGTAGGTCGGGTCGAGTGATTCGCTCGATGCGCCCGGGGTCGGTACGCGCCACCGCTCACCGCCGACTTCGAGTTCGCCTTTCCACACGCCGTGGGACCACTCGGGGTGGAGATAACCGAGCCCGGCCATGTAGAAGTCGAAGTGTCGCTCGAGGCGCACCGTGCTCATTTCGCCTGGCCCGGTGCCGTTCCACGGCACGAGGTCGATCTCACATGTGCTCATCCGACGTGTGCCCGGCTCCCACGTGAGTCGATAGTCGACCGCACGCATGACCTCGGGCTGCGCCGCAGTCTCCGGGCTGCTGATCGGGGCGACAAAGCCCGTCTGATGCCAGCGGTGCCCGTCGAAGAGTTCGTTGACGTCGAAGTGAGTGGAGAACGTGTCGAAGTTGATGGGTGCCCACAACCAGAAGAACTGCGGGTCGGCGATCGGGGCGCCGGTCGGGGCGCGTTCCCCGACGGTGCGGATTCCCCACGAGCGATCGCGCACTCCGAGTGTCTTGCCTGGTTCGAGATCGGTGAGTTCGCCGTCGACTTCGATCCACCCTTCCCAACCGCCGAACTGCGTGAGCCGTGTCGAGTCCATCACGGTGCGGTTGCCGACTCGGTGTTCGAAGTGGGGCTCCTCGATGGGTGGGGACCGCCGTACGAAGGTGAGGTCGGCGCGCAGCCCGTGTTCGGGCGTATCGACCCCGAGTCGTAACGCCTGCAGGGGCTCGATGACCTCGACCTCGATCGGGCCGACCGTGTTTGCGTCGGCGCGATCGCTCGGCGCACGACGGGAGGCGTGCACGCTGATCTGCTCGCGTCCGGGGTCATCGCCGACGATGACCGAGAACGAGGCATCAGCGACATGGCGGTTCGGGTACAGACCCATAGCAGCACCGAAGACGATTCGCCGGTCGGCGGTGGCGCCGTGGAAGAAGTAGCGGTCGTAGTGGTTCAGGTCGGTCGAGCCCGTCCGACCCACCGGATATGGCGTCTGATGGATAGGAAAGTCGTCGAACGAACTGAGCACCGCGAGGACGCTAGCCATATCCTGATTGCCGTATGGAGCGAGCATCGGGCGATGGGCCGCAACGTGCTCGCCGGCCCAGTTCTGGTGGTCGCTTGGCCATGAGCGTCACGTGGTTTCGCCGCTGGACGATGCTGACCATCGCCGGCGTGTGCTTCTTGACCATCGCCGGCGGCGTGGTTCGGCTGACGGGGAGCGGCCTCGGCTGCGACGACTGGCCAGCGTGCAACAACGAGCGGTTCATCGACGTGTCGAGCGGACACACCGCGATCGAACAGATCAACCGCCTGTTCAGCGGACTGATCGCGATCCCGATGATCCTGATGGTGATCGGTGCGTTCCGGCTGCGGTCGCCTCGAGCGGGCGTGCGGTCGGCGTCGATCGGCGTGCTCGTTGCGATCCTCGCCAACGGAGTCGTCGGTGGGTTCGCGGTGCTGGGCGAGCTGCATCCGGTACTGGTTCAGTCGCACTTCATCTTGGCCATGGTGGCGATCGCGTTCGGGCTTGTGGCCTATCGCCGCTCCGGACACACGCCGGGGGTCACGGTCGAGGCGGTGCCCTCTCGCGTGCGTGCCGCGTTCGTGGCGATCGGTGTGATGACCGCTGTCGCCATCGTGACCGGCACGGTCGTGACCGGCACCGGGCCACACGCAGGCGACGAAGACGCTCAGCGGTTCGGATTCGACATTTCCACCGTCGCCGAGGTGCACAGCGTGTCGGTGCTGGTCACCGCTGCGCTTGCGCTCGGGCTCCTGGTCGTCCTGCAGCGAGGCGCACCGAGCCTGGCGCGGCGATTCGGTTCGAGCCTCGGCACGTGGCTGTTCCTGGTGGTGCTCCAAGGCGGGATCGGCTACGTGCAGTACTTCTCTGGCGTGCCCGAGACGCTCGTTGCTGCGCACATTGCCGGCGCCACCGCAGTGTGGGTCGCGACGGTGCTGTTGGTATTGGACGCGTTTGGGATCGGGGCGCGGTCGCTGGCGGTGACCGATAGCTCTGACCAGGGATTTCCCCCCGGCATTTCACCGCCTGTTCACCAAGAGGCCTAAAGTACCCGCCGATGTCCGGGGAGAGCTGGCGGCGGACGCTGCCCCATCCGTCGCAGCGTTCGTGGCTGCCCCAGCCATCGACGCGGGCGTCACTGGTGGTCGTGCTGGTCTTCGGCGCAGTCCTCGGAGTGTTGATGGGCGCCGGATCGGCCGGCGCCCAGTCCGAGGACTCGGGACCACAGGCCATCTTCGGTCAACTCGACTATGAAGACGTCGAGCTGCAGGAAGACATCGCGGTCCCGGGCGTCGTTATCGAGGTCGACGGCGTCGGCACCTCCGAAACCGATAACAACGGCGAATTCCGGATCGAGGTGCCGGGGCCCGGGTCGTATGTGGTGACCCTGGATGTCGAGACGTTGCCGACCGGTATCAACCTTCGCAACCCTGAGAACAACCCGCTGAACATCGAGGTCAGAGAGAGCAGCGACCAACGCGTGCTGTTCCCGTTGATCGAAGGGGAGGCCGGAAGTGGCGGGGAGTCCGGCGGCGTGAGCTTCCGCCGTGTCGCCCAGCTCACGGCCGAAGGCTTGAAGCAGGGGTTGTACCTGGCGATGGCGGCCATCGGGCTGTCGCTGATCTTCGGTACGACCGGGTTGGTCAACTTCTCGCACTCGGAATTGGTCACCTGGGGAATGCTGTCGACCTATTTCTTCAACTTCTACGGGCTGGCCGGGGTGATCGGCTTCCTCGCCCCGCTGCCGCCCCCCTTCGGTGGCGGCGTCAACCTGATCCTCGCCGCAGTGCTCGGCATGTTGTGCGGCGCGGCGTTGGGGTATGTCTTGAACCGCGTGGTCTTCCGCAGCGCCCGGCAAGCGGGCGTGAGCCTGATCGCCCAGATGGTGATGACGATCGGGTTGTCGATTCTGCTGCGCTACTTCTTCCTGTATCTGTTCGGCGGGAGCCCGCGCACCTTTGGGGACTACGCCGCGCAACGCGCGGTGTCGATCGGTCCCATCGAGTTGACACCGAAGGACATCGTGGCGATGTCGTTGTCGGTCGTGATCCTGGTGGCCGTCGCCAGCTACCTAGAGATGACCAAGATGGGCAAGGCGATGCGCGCCGTCGCCGACAACCGGGACCTCGCAGAATCGACCGGCATTGACGTAGAGCGCGTGATCACTTGGGTCTGGGTATCGGGAGCGGCACTGGCTGCGATCAGCGGCGTGTTCTTCGGACTAGACCAGGTCAAATGGGACTTCGGGTTCCGGATCTTGTTGCTGATCTTCGCGTCGGTCACGCTCGGCGGCCTCGGCAAGGCATACGGCGCGCTCGTTGGCGCCCTGATCGTCGGACTGGCGATCAACCTCTCGACGCTGGTCATCGACGCTGAGGTCAAGAACATGGTGGCGCTGTTGATCCTCGCCGTGATCCTGTTGTTCCGTCCGCAGGGCATCCTCGGCCAACGAGAGCGGATCGGGTAGCGATGGATTGGGGTTTCATTCTCGAACGGACCATCTCGACGATGTTCGGCGTCGAGGTCATGGTGTTCGCGCTGGCCGCCGTCGGTCTGAACGTCCACTTCGGCTACACCGGCCTGCTCAATTTCGGTCAGGTCGGGTTCCTCGCTGCGGGCGCATATGGGCTGGGTATCACCGTCACGTACCTGTCGTGGAGTTTCTGGATCGGCATCCTGTTCGGGATCGTGTACTCGATCGTGCTGGCCCTCATCTTGGGCCTGCCGACGTTGCGATTACGGGCTGACTACCTGGCGATCGTGACGATCGCTGCGTCGGAGACGATTCGTCTCCTCGTCCGTTGGCGACGATCGCAGGAGATCACCGGCGGCGCCGAGGGCATCGGCGAATTTGCCGACCCGTTCTACGACGTCTCCATCAACCCGTTCAGCGTGGGCGTCCGGTACGAGTTCGGGCCGTTCTCCTACGTCGGTCGCGACATGTGGGTGCTGACCGTCGGATGGATCGTCTTGATCCTCACCGTGTTGTTCGTGCGGCGTCTGATGTCGTCGCCGTGGGGACGAACGCTCAAGGCGATCCGTGAGGACGAGGACGCGGCGCGGGCGCTCGGGAAGAACGCCTACTTCTACAAGCTGCAGTCGTTGATGCTCGGCGGGGTGATCGGCGGCATGGCGGGCATGTTGCAGGTGATCCAGAAGGGCTCGATCCAGCCCGACACGTTCAATCCGGTGATCACCTTCACGATCTGGGCGATCCTCATCCTCGGTGGCCCGGGGCGAACATGGTCGCCGGTGATCGGCTCGATGATCTACTGGACGCTCATTGCCTTCCTCGAGAACGTGCTCCGGGACCTGCCGGAGGGGGCATCGGAGACGCTCGACGACACGATTGGGTTGAGCGACTTCAACATCAGCCAGGTGCGATTCATGCTCGTCGGTCTGGGGCTGTTGTTGCTGGCTCGATACCGTCCACAAGGAATATTCGGCTCCCGCGAGGAGATGGCTCTCGATGACCGCTGACCAACCGGCCGCAGCTCGGCCAGCCAACCCGGTCGCCGGTGTCTTCGACGGAGTCGAACCCGAACCGGGCGTACCGAAGCCCGATCCGGTCCTTGTCGCCGACGACATCACCAAACACTTCGGTGGCCTGCGTGCAGTCGACGTGAACCACCTCGAAATCCAACGCGGAGCGATCACTGCGCTCATCGGGCCGAACGGTGCCGGCAAGACGACCTTCTTCAACCTGCTGACCGGATTCGATCGCCCTGACTCCGGGTCGGTGTATCTCAACGGCGAGTCGATCACGCGGGTCGCCCCGCACCGTCTGGCAAGCCGTGGCATGGTTCGCACGTTCCAGCTGACCAAGGCACTGACACGGATGCCGGTGATCGACAACATGAAGCTGGGAGCGACGGGGCAGGTCGGAGAGCGCTTCTGGACGGCGTTGCTCCCGGTCTGGCGGCGGCAGGAGGCAGAGATCGAAGCCAAAGCCGATGCGCTCCTTGAGCGCTTCAATCTGGCCCACATGCGCGACGAGTACGCAGGCACCCTGTCGGGTGGACAACGGAAACTCGTCGAGATGGCGCGCGCTCTGATGACCGACCCGACGATCGTGATGCTCGACGAGCCGATGGCGGGCGTCAATCCCGCGCTCACTCAGTCGTTGCTGACACACGTCAAGAGCCTGCGTGCCGACGGCAGGACGGTGATCTTTGTCGAGCACGACATGGACGTCGTACAGGACATTTCGGACTGGGTGGTCGTGATGGCCGAAGGGGAGATCATCGCGGAGGGCCGACCTGACGACATCTCTGCCGACGAGCGGGTGATCGACGCCTATCTCGGTTCACATCACGACAGCGACCTCTTCGACGAATTCGAGAACGAGCAGGAGACCGATCAGGAAGATCCCGATGAGCACGCCTGACCCCGCTGACGACCTGCTGATCCATGTCGACAACGTGACCGCCGGCTATGTGCCCGGCGTGAACATCCTCAACAATTGCTCGTTGGAACTGCGACGCGGCGAACTCATCGGCATCATCGGTCCCAACGGCGCTGGAAAATCGACCCTGTTGAAGGCGCTGTTCGGGTTGCTCGACATCCGCGAGGGCCAGGTGACCTATAAGGGCGACGACATCTCCGACCGTCCTGCACACGAGCTCGTCGAGCGGGGCATCGGGTATGTCCCACAGAGGGACAACGTGTTCCCATCGCTGACCGTCCACGAGAACCTCGAGATGGGCTGCTTCTTGCGCCCCAAGGCGTTCGCCGAGCGTCTCGACGTGGTGTCGGAGCTGTTCCCGCGTCTCGCCGAACGCCTTCCCCAGCGAGCCGGCTCGCTGTCCGGCGGTGAACGGCAGATGCTGGCGATGGGGCGGGCCTTGATGATGGACCCCGAAGTGATTCTGCTCGACGAACCCTCGGCCGGTTTATCCCCCGTCCTTCAAGACCAGGTATTCATTCGGACGCGGGAGATCAACAAGGCCGGTGTGTCGGTGGTGATGGTCGAGCAGAACGCCCGGCGGTGCCTGCAGATCTGCCATCGCGGCTACGTGCTCGACCAGGGAGCGAATGCGTACTCCGACACGGGTCGGAACCTGCTCCACGACCCGAAGGTCATCGAGCTCTACCTCGGCACCCTGGCCCGCTGACCGCAGCGGGCGAGACCGCGCAGGCGCACGCGACCCTCGACGCGAACGGGCCCGCCGGGTCGCCCCTCGAGAGAGAAGCGAACCACAGCGGGCCCGGAGTTCACACTCCGGTCGAGCCGGAGTCGTGGTCGGTCAGCTCAGCTGGCGAACACGTAGACGTCGAGATCCTCCTGTGGGCCTTCGCCGCCGTAGGTGGCGATGCGGAAGCTGGCCGCCGCCGGCTCGCCGGCGTCGACGAACTCGTACGGGCCACCGACGCCGTCGTAGTCGATGTCGGTGGTGCCGGCCTCGATCAACTCCTTGCAGTCGGCGAACGAGGTGCACTGCTCGCCGCCACCGGTCACCGCGTTGATCTCGGCGCCGATGAGCGAGGGATCGTCGGAACCGGCAACGAGTGCCGCCAACGCGGAGATGATGATCGCGTCGTAGGTCTCGGCACCGTAGGCGTACACGCCGCCCATGTCGCCAACTTCATCCAGACGGTCGGTGAAGTCGCTGATGGACGTCAGGTCGACCGACGGTGTCGTGAACTTCATCCCTTCCAGGATTGACGGGTCGGACATCTCGGTCTCGATACCGAGGTTGCCGTCGACGCCGTAGACCGCCACGTCGGCCGGGCCGACGCCACGCTCGTTCATCGTGGTGAGGATGTTGGCCGACTCGGCGAACCCGATCACGACGACGGCATCACTGCCGGCCTCGACGATCGCGTCGACTTCAGCGTCGAAGCTCTCGGTGTCGACGGCGTACGCGAGCGACTGGTCGACGGTGCCGCCGCTGGAGGTGAAGTTGTCCTCGAAGGCTTCAGCCAGACCGATGCCGTAGCTCTCCTGGCGGTACAGCACCGACACGGTCTCGGCTCCGTCGCCGATGACCAGGTCGGAGAGCACCTTGCCCTGGAGCAGGTCGGACGGAGCGGTGCGGAAGTACAGCCCGTTGTCGTCGTAGGTCGTGAAGTCCGGCGACGTGTTGGCGGGGCTGAACTGGATCACGCACGAACCGGTGATCTTGTCGATGACGGTCTTGGAGACCGCCGACGAGGCCGCACCGACGATGACGTCAGCGCCGGCCGCGAGCAGCCGGTCGACCTCGAGGTTGGCGGTGTCGGTGGTGGTGTCGCCGGAGTCGCCCTGGACGAGGACGACATCGCCGTCGAGGACGCCACCGGCCTCGTTGATGTCGGCGACCGCAAGCTCTGCGCCAGCGACCTCTGGTGGGCCGAGGAACGCAAGGTCGCCGGTGACGGGAAGGATCGTGCCGACGGTGAGGATGCCATCGCTGGTGCAGCCGTCTGCACCGGCGGCGGCCTCATCGGAGTCGCCTTCGTCTGTGGCAGCCTCGGTGGTGTCCGAGCTGGTGTCTTCGGTGGTGTCCGCTGTCGTGGTGTCACTGCCGCCGTCGTCGTCGTCACCGCATGCTGCGGCGACGAGCGCGACACCGACGAGCAGTGCGCCGAAGCGCTTGACCCGTGATCTCTGCATTGGTTTGGGTTCTCCCCCTGTGGAGTTGGGCCGGGTGGCCCGATGGTGCGTTCCGGTCGGTGACCAGAATCATGAAGAAAGAAACAGTAGGCGTGGTTTCGGGCCGAGTCCAAGCACTCCTCGTAATATCGCTCGCCGCAGATCGCTCAGTCGAAGCTGATCAGCAACGCTGTGCGGTCGTCGTTGTCCGCCGATTCGCCGATCGATTCCAGCTCAGCGCGTAGCCGCTCGAACAGATCGTCAAGCGTGGTCGGCGAGTCGGTCGCGACGACCTCGGCGAAGTGCTCTGCGAGCCCGTCGATGCCGAGTTGTTGGCCTTGTGCGGTCGGCACCTCGAAGAGGCCATCGGTGACCATCAACAGGCGGTCGCCGGTGGTGATCAGCTTCGTGCCTCGGTGGTAACCGTCGCCCGCCACCATCGGCAAGCCCACGAGCACCCCGGGCCGTCCGGCGAGTCGATCGACGTCGTGATCCCGGGAGAACAGCGGATACGGATGGCCGGCCGAGCTGTACTCGAGTGATCGATCCGAATGGTCGTACATCGCGACGAACAGCGTCATCGCTTGACGGGGCGGCGCGTTGTCGCGCATGTACCCGTCGAGACGCAGGAGGAACTCGTCGGTGCGGCGTGATGTGTGTGCGAGCTCGCGGATCTGGGCGCGGGCGATTGCCATCGTCAGC
>JBCDFR010000038.1:0-37549 GCA_039177505.1 Actinomycetota bacterium
CGAGGCCGCTGGTCGGTTCGTCGAGGATGAGGAGTTCGGGGTCGCCGAGGAACGCCAGAACGAGGCCGACCTTGCGTCGATTTCCGGTGCTCAGCTCGCGCACAGGGCGGGTTGGATCGAGACCGAACCGATCGATCAGCGAGGCCCGTTCGGGATCGTCAGCGCTCCCGCTGAGCCCGCCGAAGAAGTCGAACGCATCGTTGCCGGTCATCGCCCGCGGCAGGTTGAGATCCCCTGGCAAGTATCCGACGCGCCCGCGGATCGCCGGGTCGGAGCCGACGCCGCCGAGCAGTCGCGATGAGCCGGTCGTCGGCCGGATGAAGTCGAGGAGCATGCGTGCCGTGGTCGACTTGCCAGAACCGTTGCGGCCGAGAAACGCGTAACACTCGCCCTGCTCGACGGCGAGATCGAGGTGGTTCACGGCGATCAGTTCACCCCACTGTTTGGTCAGCCCTTCGGTTTCGATCACCGTCGTCATCGCATCACTCCCCGAGCCGGTGACCGTAACAGCGCATGGCCGTTCGGACGGTTCCATCGGCGACCAGCCACGCGCGCACCTCGCCGTCGTCGGCGGACACGATCAGCTCGGTCGACCGATCGGCTTCGACAGGAGCCCGATGCTCGAGCTCGGCGACGCCGATCCGCTCCCCGACGACCTCCTCGAGTGCCGCCCATTGGGCTGCATTGTTGACGTGACCCAGCGGGTCCAGATCGGCGCGTCGCACCGCCCACGGCTGCGCGACCGCGTCGGCCGGAGGATCGTCGAGCTGGAGTCGGGTCGAGACCCGCCGACCGTTGGCCGCCGGACCGTAGACCTCGAGGAAGTCGTCGCCGAGCCCGGTCGGGCGGCCGCTGAGGGGATCGACGCGAATCCACAAGGCCACCGCATCGATGCGCGCGCCGCGGTTGCCCTCGATGATGGTGCGGCGCTCGGCCCAGCTGCGCCCGGTGCCGGAACAGAAGGTGGCAACGTCGACGCGCTCACCGAGCTGTGCGGTCGAATGCACCTCGATCATCGTGCGGCGCACGACCCAGCCGTACGTGTTGATGAGCGCCGCGTCGGCTGCGTCCTCGGTGGCGACGTCTTGGAGGTAGCGGGCCGTGGCGTCGAAGCGGAGCGCGGCGTCGACATCGACATCACCGAGCCTGACGCGGCGGGTGCGCTCGACGACGCGTGCCGTGGGTGGCCTGGCGATGAAGCGGGATGCGGGCAGTTCGGCGGGCACGGCGCGACGCTAGGTGGCGGCGGCCGTCCGGAACGAGACACCCGCTGCACCGCACGCTCAACTCGACGACGCAACAAACCGAACGTGGGCTACCGTCGGTAACGAGCCGACGAAACGCGTCGATCGATACTGCCGGGAGCACACCGATGGCCACGACCCTCACCGTTTGGAAGTTCGACACCGCCGATGGCGCAGAGCGCGTCGAGAACAAGCTCATCGCGCTTGGGAAGCAGGAGTTGATCCAGATCCACGATGCCGCCGTCGTGTCGTGGCCGGAGGGCGCAAAGAAGCCGAAGACGAAGCAGTTGTCGAACCTCACTGGAGCCGGCGCTGCTGGCGGGGCGTTCTGGGGGCTGTTGTTCGGCATCCTGTTCTTCGTTCCGCTGTTCGGGATGGCGTTGGGCGCCGCAGTCGGTGCGGTCAGCGGGTCGCTCGCCAACATCGGCATCGACAAGGACTTCATCGAGTCGGTGCGCAGTCAGATCACCCCGGGGACTTCGGCGCTCTTCCTCACATCGAGCGATGTCGTCGTCGACCGGGTGAAGGTGGCGCTCGAGAACGAGCACATGGAGCTCCTGACGACCAACCTGTCGGTCGAAGACGAGGAGCAGCTGCGCGAGCTCATCGCCGAGTGAGGGCACACCGGTGAGCGCAAACAGCGGACCGACAGGTCCGTTTGACGCCACTGACATCGACACTCCCATCGAGGCATTCCGCACGATGACCGCACCGAGATCATCGCGCGCGGGTTCACCGTCGATGGCACCTTCGACGAGATCGACGATCCGGTGCTGCTCGGTCCCACCGGATTACCGGTGAAGACCTGGCAGGAGGGCTACCCCTACGGCGAACGGATGTCACGCCGCGAGTACGAGCGAACCAAGCGCGGCCTGCAGATCGAGCGACTCAAGGCGCAGAGTTGGCTCGCCGACACCGGTTGCAAGCTCGTCAAACTGTGGTTTTCGGTGTCACGTCGTGAGCAGATCGCCCGATTCACGATCCGCCGGATCGATCCGGCCGTCCGTGGAAGCTCAGTCCGACCGATATCGCGTCACTCGACCGTTGGGACGATTACACGGCGGCCAAGGTGGCGATGTTCCAGCGCACCTCGAACGGGCACGCACCGTGGATGGTAGTGCGCAGCAACGACAAGAAGCGTGGCCGGATCAACGCCATGCGTCACGTGCTCAGCATGTTGCCGTACGCCGACAAGGACGTCGAGGTGGTGCGACCGCCCGACCCGTTGATCGTCGGCAGCTTGCTCAGATCACGCCCGACCACGGCGACATCCATATGTAACCCTCGTCTGAGAGACGTTGTAACAGGTGGCCGTTGCCGCGTCTCTCAGACCAGCGTTCCAGGTCGTTTCGACTGCTGCGGTGTGGTCGTGACAGGGTCGTGTAGTGGACGACACTCGGTATCCGCGGCGGCTGCTGCTGACGGTGATCTCAGCGATTGTGGTGTTCGCCTCGTCGATGACGATCGTCTCGGCCGCATTGCCGACGATGGCGACCGATCTCGACTCGACCGAGTCGCTACTCAGCTGGGCCGTGACCGGGCTGTTCTTGGTGATGGCGGTGTGCACACCGATCCTCGGGCGCCTCGGCGACGTCCACGGTCACCGCAAGGTCTTTCTTTGGGGCGCTGCGGTGCTCTCGGTTGCAACGGCAGCTGCTGCTGCGGCGCCATCGGCGGAGACCTTCGTGGCGGCGCGCATGCTTGCGGGACTCGGCATCGCGGCGACGATGCCGACCGCGATGGCGTTGATCATGGAGGCCTACCCGCTCGATCGGCGGGCGGAGGCGATGGGGTGGTTCTCGATGGCGATGACGGGCGCCCCGGTGGTCGGGCTGGTGGCCGGTGGTCCGCTCATCGAAGCCCTCGGCTGGCGGTCGGTGTTCATCGTGCTGGCACCCATCTCGGTGCTCGGCTGGCTGGCGGCGTGGCGCTTCATCCGTCCATCTCCGAGGGCTGCGCCGGTAGTGATCGACTGGGCGGGAGCCGCCACGCTCGCCGCCGGCACGCTCGGCGCGTTGTTGTTCCTGCAGTTCGGCGGCACGGGAGGACTTGGATCGCCTCGGGCGTTGACGATGGCTGCGCTCGGCGTGGTCGGGCTCGCGGCCTTCCTCGTGATCGAACGACGCGCCGCCGCGCCAATGCTGCAACTCGAATACTTCGCTCGGCCGAACTTCCGAGGGCCGTTGATCGCACAGCCGACGGCGCAGTTCGCCTACATGGGTTCGTTCGTCATCTCGCCGCTCCTGCTCGACGACCTGTTCGGGTACTCGGTCTCGGTCGTCGCGCTGATCCTTCTGTTTCGTCCGGGCACGTTCAGCCTGGCGTCGCCGATCGGGGGTCGCCTCGCTGGCCGGGTCGGCGAGCGCGTCATGATCATTGCGGGCACCGTGTTGATGGTTGCGTCGATGGCGGCATGGGTCGGCGGAGCGTGGTGGACCAACGTGCCCCTGATCCTCATCGGATTGGTGCTGTCGGGACTGGCCATGGGCGTAGCGACGCCGGCGTATGCGACTGTGTTGGCCGGTTCGGTCGATCGAGACGACCTGGGTGTGGCCAATGCCATGGGCGCAACGATGATGAACATCGGCATGCTCACGGGCATCCAGGCGATGTTCACCGTGCTCGGCGACGGCCGCGATCCGGCCGACTTCGCGCTGGTGTTCGCGTTTGCCGGCATCGTCGCTGCGGGCGGCCTCGTCGGAGGGTGGATGATCCGTGACGACGGGAGCGAGTCGGCGCCGAGCGAGGTCGATGTGGCACTCTCGTTGATCGCCGAGGAGCCGCACGGCTAGCCGGCGGGGCGCGTCCGCCACCAGTTGGCGCCGAACGGGGCGTGACACTCGAGCAGCTCACGGTCCCAGCCGAGGAGATCCGCCGCCGCCACGTGGGCCGAGTCGGCGAACGCCAGCAGCATCGCGTCGGGGTCGCTTGCGGCAGCGACCGCCGCATAGGGCAGTGCGAACTCGCCCAACTCGGCCAACCAGAACGCTTCGGCCGGCTTGACTGTGGCTTCGGCGTAGCCATCGGGAGTCGGGTAGGCGTATGCGTAGAAGATCGGCGGCGCCTCCCGGTTGCCTGGCCAGAACCCACAGCTCGTGACCTCGTGGCTGTAGGCCTCGCGGGCCACGTCGTCGGCGAAGTTGGGCATGCCTCCCGGGTGGGGTGGAGCGGTGCGGCCCGAAAAACGCGTCACGGCGAGGTCGAAGCTCCCCCAGAAGAAGTGCACGGGGGACGCCTTGCCCCAGTAGTCGGCGCGGAAGCGAGTGAACACCCGGTCGGTCTGGATCAGCGCCTGCCAGAGGGTGTGGATGCGGTCGCGGTCGTAGGTCTGGTGCGTGGTGTCGTCGGGGAAGTCGATCGCGTCGGCGATCTCGTTCGGTGTGTTGTTGATGGTGGCCGGGAGCTCGGCATCGGCGATCATCGCCATGGTCCGGCGGTAGAACTCAGCAACCGTCATCGGTTCGAGATCGAATCCATCGTGCGTGCCGGCGCTAGTGGTGAGCTCGAGCCGATGATCGACCAGATCGAACGTCAGCTCGAATGCCTCACCGTGGCGCGCCGGGTTGTCGCCGGCGTACGGGACGAGCGACGTGCGCAGGCCGCGCGGCGCAACGTACAGCGGAACGCTCCACGAGTGATTGATCCATACGGCGTTGACGAGACGGAGTTTGCCGATCACCTGCGTCCACAAGTGAAACGTCTCGAGCGTGTCGAACCAGGGGTCGTCGGCCGGGAGTGACGGCCAATTGGTGAGTTGTGGAGCGGCCATGCGCGGACACTACGCCTTAGGCGCAGCCGCCGCTCGGTCGGCGCTGCTACACGAGTTCGGCGGCGGCTGCTTCGGGCGCAGCGACCTGCTCGTCGAGGCGACGGAACCTCATGACGCCATCGACGATCGGCGCCGTGCGGAACATCTTGCGGTCACGCTTGTAATTCTGCGGGTTGATCCACGGCTCGCGGTCACCCTGCTTGGGCATCTCGGGGAGCACACGTTGGATGTAGCCCGACGTGAAGTTCTCGATCCACGGGCGAGGTTCCATGTCGGCGTCGCTCGGCCGCAGACGTGGCGTGCACTGCACGGTGCCGGTGTCGCGCATGTGGTTGAGCAGCCGGCAGACGTACTCGCAGATCAGGTCGGCGCGCAGCGTCCACGACGCGTTGATGTAACCGAACGACGACGCCAGGTTCGGCACGTCGGAGTATGCGAAGCCCTTGTACGAGAAGGTGTTCGAGAAATCGACCGGGGCACCGTCGACGACGATGTCGACCTCGCCAAGCATCACGCACTTGAGTCCGGTTGCCGTGACGATGATGTCGGCGTCGAGGTGGTCTCCAGACGAGAGTGCGATGCCCGTCGCATCGACCGTGTCGATCGTGTCGGTGACGACAGTGGCCCTGCCCGCATTGATCGCGTCGAACATGTCGCTGTCAGGAACGAGGCACAGGCGCTGATCCCACGGGTTGTAGGTCGGAGTGAAGTGGGCGTCGATCTGGTCGGCCGGAAGCTGGTCGCCGAGCAGACCGAGCAACTTGTCCTTGGCCTGCTCGGGCTTCTCGCGCATCCGCTTGTACATGAACTGCTGCAGACCCGTGTTCTTGCGGCGGGTCAGTTCATAGGCCATCGAGTCTGGCAAGACCTTGCGCAGGCCGTTGGCGATCGGGTCGACGGCTGGGCGAGACACCATGTAGGTCGGCGACCGTTGCAGCATCGTGATGTGCTCGGTGTGGTCGGCCATCGCCGGCACGAGCGTGACCGCTGTGGCGCCAGAGCCGATGACGACGACTTTCTTGTCGGCGTAGTCGAGATCTTCGGGCCACCACTGAGGGTGGACGACCTGACCCTCGAAGCTGTCGAGGCCAGGGATCTGCGCATCGTGAGCTTCTCGGTACGAGTAGTACCCCGAACACATGAACAGGTAGTTGCAGCGGTACTCGACCTGCTCGCCGTCGGAATCGACCGTCAGCACCCATTGGGCATCTGGTGTCGACCATTCGGCGCGTTGGACGAGCTGGCGGAACCGGATGTGTGGCGCCACCCCGTACTCGTCGACCGTCTCGCGGAGGTACTCCATGATCGATGGTCCGTCCGCGATCGCCTTCTCGGCGACCCACGGTTTGAAGCGGTAGCCGAGCGTGTGCATGTCGCTGTCGGAGCGGATGCCGGGGTACCGGAACAGGTCCCAGGTGCCGCCGATGTCATCGCGTCCCTCGAGGATCGTGTAGCTGCGATCGGGAGAGTTCATCTGCAGGTGACACGCAGCGCCGATCCCCGAGATGCCAGCTCCGACGATGATCACGTCAACGTTTCTCGATGCGTCCAGCGAACCGCTCATGCGAGATGACGGTAGTCGCCACCGTGCGCTGGCTGGACACCGAACAACTACGCTCGGCGGCCATGGTTGGACCGCAGCTCGATCTGATTCCGGGCGAAACGATGATCCTGCACTCCCACCCGCACTGGTGGTACTTCTGGAAGCAGGTGCTCGCCGGCGTTGGTGTGTTGGTGCTGTTCTTCGTATGGGCAACCCAAGACGGTGACGGCGCCGTCCGCACGATGCTGTGGTGGCTCGTCGTGCTCGGTTTCGTCGTATGGGTGGCCAACACGATCTACCAATTCGTCCAGTGGCAGACGACGCGGTTCGCCATCACCGATCAGCGGGTCGCCTTCCAGAGTGGAGTGGTCCGGCGCAGTGGCGTGTCGATTCCGATCAATCGCATCACCAACGTCAACTTCGACCAGTCGATCATTGCCCGGATGTTGAACAACGGCATCGTCACCATCGAGTCGGCGGGCGAGACCGGCGACTCGGTGTTCGAGAACATCCCCGACCCCGAGAACGTGCGAAACGTGATCTTCAAGCAGGTCGATGTCGACAAGGAAGCTGACTCGACCCGCGACGCCGATGCGCTCGCCGCTGCGCTGCGCGAGCGGCTCCCCCCGCCGGGAGAATCGAACTCACCGAAGCAACGTCTCGAGGAACTCGAAGCGCTGCACGCCGACGGGCTGGTTTCCGACGAAGAGTTCGAGCAGAAGCGCCAGGAGATTCTCGGCGACCTCTAACAACGCGCTCGAGTAACCACGCGCTCGAGCAACAGTACGGTCGGGCGACCAACCAGCTGTTGACGAACCAGCGACGCGACGAACCAGCTACGTCGAGCGGCGATTCGGCAGCCCGCCGGTTGCGAGAAAGCCGATCGCCGCGATGGCGATCACGGTCAGCAGCCCCGCCTTGAGTGCGAGCAGCTGGGCGTCCTCGTAGTTGTCGACCAATGCGTCGACCGTCTCGGGAGGCAACCCGGCCTCGGTCGCGTTGGCGGCGACGTCTGCAGCGGCGACGAAGTTGACGCCTGATGACAGCGCCACCTCGACATCGGCGGTGACCTCGGCTGGCACGTCTGGGTCGTCCTCGATCTGGTTGATGAAAGCGGCACCCAAGCCGGTGAGCACGATCGAGCCGATCAGCGCCACACCCAACGACGATCCCAACTGCTGCGAGGTGTACTGCAGGCCGCCGGCTTCGCTCCGCGCGTCGGCGTCGACCGAGCTCAACACGATGTTGCCGAGCTGACTGGCGATGAGGCCCATTCCAGCGCCGAGCAGGGCCATGCCGAGGCCGAAGTTGAAGCCGTCGAGCGTCGGTTCGATCGTGCCGAGGAGGACGAGACCGGAGACGAGGAGCACACCGAGCCCGATGCGGATGATAGCGCGCTGGCCGAAGTACCTGAGCAGCAGCGCTCCGCTGAACGACACGGCGAACATCACGATCGACGTCGGCAGCATGCGCACGCCGGTGTCGAGTGCGTTGAGTCCGAGCACGATCTGGAGATAGAGCGGAAGGGCGAAGAAGATGCCCATCAACACGGTGTTCTGCACGACGAACGTCGACAAGCCGGCGCGCAGCGGCGTGATCGTGAACAACTCGAAGTCGACGAGCGGGTCGAGACCCCGACGTACTCGGTACGCCGACCACAGTTTGAACGCATAGAGCACCGCGATGCCTACGGCGATGACGAAGGGCGTCAGCGCGAATCCGAAGGGCTCGACCGGCGAGTTGAGTGGGACGACCCAACCCCAGGTGGACGATTGCAGCACGCCTAGCACGGCAATCGCCATCCCTGCCGCGGACAACGCGGCGCCGACGAGGTCGAGTTGTGGCCGCTTCTTCGGTGCGACGTCGGCGATCCATCCGCTGGTGAGAACGATCGCGAGCGCAACGACGACCTCACCGACGAAGACAACCCGCCACGACAGATTCGTCGTTGCCCACCCGCCGAGAATTGGGCCGACGGCGATCCCGGCACCCGCCATCCCACCGAGTACGCCGTAAGCGGTCACGCGGGCCTTGCCCTCGTAGTTGCCGGCGATCAGCGCGGCCATCGCAGGGAGTACCAGCGCGGCGCCGATGCCCTCGAGAATCGACCAGCCGATGGCGAGCGACCCCACCGACCACGAAGCGGCGGTGAGCGCCGACCCCGAGCCGTAGATGATCAGACCGATGATGAGGGCGCGTCGCCGTCCGATGATGTCGCCGACCTTGCCCCCGGTGATCATCAGCGCCGCCATCACCAACGAGTACAGGGTGATCACGACCTGGACCGACGACACCGTCGTATCGAAATCCTCGACCAGTTGGCTGATCGACACGTTCATCACCGACTGGTCGAGGACCATCAGGAACTGCGTGACCGACAGCACGATGAGCGCGCGCCAGTGAGCCATACGTCGGCGACACTAGGCGGTGGCGTTGGTCAGCTCGCGGGAGCAGCGCCGGGCGCCAGCACGACGAAGCTGGTGCTCTCGTCGCGACTCGATCGCCGGTGATGGCTGCGCTGGTGCTCGCTCGCTTGCGGACGCTGGAGGTCGACGCGTCCGTCCTCGTCGACGGCCGCCAACACGATCGAGTCCACCGGTGGCGATTGATCGACCGCCTGGATCTGCCAACCGGAACTCAACCGTTCGTTGATCGCCGTACGGGTCAATGCGCCGCGGAACGGGCGGTTGGTGATGCGCAGTGGGGAGGGAATGATCCGTGTTATTCGTTCGCCTGGCGAGGGGATCAGGCGGCGGGGCGCGTTGGTGGTGCCGTTGGGCAGTAGCAGCACCTGTCGGCGGCCGAGAATCTCGATGAAGGTGGACACCACGAGGGCATTGACCGCACCTCGACGAAACGAGACGACCAAGTCGGCAACAGCAGCTTCTTCGACGGCTTCTTCGACCTCTTGCAGGGGGGCGTGCAGCGACAGCGTGGTAATGCTCCCGTGAGACTCTGGATCGGTTGCCGTCTCGATGGGCAGGTCGGTGGATCGCGGGTAGAACGGGCCCGGCGTCGTCGGGTGCAGCGGTGCCACGGCGACTGTCGTCGCACCTGAGACGAGTTCATCTGGCGGCGGCGGCCGCGTCGTGACGAGGAGCACCCGAGCGCCGGCGCGCGCCAACGCTGCTGCGAAGTCGTCCAGCCATGGATCGTTGCCCAGGAGGCCGACGCCGGTCGGGCTGGGTCGCGCCACCCGCAGCCAGCGCGCAACGAATGGCGTGGTGATGCCGTAGATCACCCCGGTTCCGATGATCACACCGAATACGACCGGCAGCATGAATTCGGTGTCGTACCCGCTGTTGCCGAGCCGCCCGGAGAACTGGGCTGCGGTTGCAGCAGCCACCACGCCGCGCGGATCGACCCACCCGATTAAGGCCCGGTCGCGCCATGGGAGCGAGAGTCCGGCGAGACCGATCCCGACCGACAACGGACGAACGATGAGCACGAGTACCGCAACCAGCCCAGCGGTGGGCAGGGCGTAGTCAATCAAGTCGTCGATCTGGACCAACGCTCCCAAAACGATGAACAGCGTGCCGATGATCAGAACATCGAGGGTTTCGCCCACGCCAGCGATGCGTTGGGTCGCCACGAGCCCTTGGTTGGCGGCGAAGATGCCCACGGTCACGGTGGCGAAGAACCCGGCCTCGCTGAGCATCACTTCGGCGACTGTGAATGCGAGCACAGCGAATAGGAGTGCGACCGATGCTTCCATGTCGTCGGTGAGCAAGAACCTCGACATCACGAGCACCAGGACAAGTCCCATCACGAGGCCGACACCGATGCCCAGTCCGAGGCGCTCGAGCAATTGCAACAGCGGGTGCACCCCAGGACGGTCAACTGCGAGCAAGAGGTTGAGCACAACGATGCCGACGGTGGCGCCGATCGGGTCGAGAACCGTGCTCTCCCAGTTGAGGATCGAACCGTTGGGCGCCACGGGTCGGACGACTGCCAGCAGTGGTCCGACGACGGTGGGGCCCGACACGATCAAGATCGAGCCGACCATGACTGCCAGCCCGACAGATACGTCGAACAACAGCCACACGGTGAACGATGCACCGATGAACGTGATCAGCGCGCCAACTGACACCAAGCGTGCGACCGAGCGTCGAGCATGTGTCGGAAGGTCGTGGATCCGCAGCTGCAGGCCCGCCTGGAAGAGAAGGAGGCCGAGCAGCAGAGCGACCAGTGGGAACAGTAGATCGCCGAACAGATCGGTCGGGTTGACGAGATCGAACACGTCGCCGGCGAGCAACCCCGCCGGCAGCAGGATGAGAATCGAGGGGATGCCGACTCGTCGACCGATCCACTGCGCGCCGACGCCGAATACGATGATCGTGCCGAGCGCAATGATGACTTCGTCTTCGCTCACAGCTCCATCATCGCTCGTATGGCAGTCCCGCGCCGCGTTCGACCAGGAGTGCCGCCGCCGTGCGGTGTCCTCGGCGGCATGCTCCTACCAGATCATCTGGGGTTGCGAGTAGGCCGGCCAGCATCCCTGCCGCAAAGGCGTCGCCGGCGCCGGTGGTG
Source organism: Actinomycetota bacterium (assembly GCA_039177505.1). Lineage (GTDB taxonomy): Bacteria > Actinomycetota > Acidimicrobiia > Acidimicrobiales > Ilumatobacteraceae > JABSQH01. The sequence goes on from JBCDFR010000038.1 coordinate 11,087, forward strand.
TCGTCGACGCCGACCAAGGCGATCGCTGGCACCTCCCTGACCGAGTGGCCGTTGCGGGTGATCGTGGTCGGGCCGCTCCCGGCCTTGGCGACGAGGTAGTTCGGCGCCGCATCGATGCGCTGCGCCTCATCGGTATTGGCGAGGACAACGAGCGGATCGAGCTCGTCGAGCAGCGACGTGACTCGGGCGCGGCCCATCTCGTCGAGCAAGCTCGCCGATGACGCGTCGACGGTCACCAGCATTCCACGCTGATGAGCGACTTGGGCCAACGCAGTTGCCGCGCTGGCCAACGGCGGCTCGATTAGCGAGTACAGAGGTATGTGCAGGGCACGCGTTCCGTTGAGGACGGCGGGCGGAGGTGGTCGGAAGTCGGCGGCCGAGCCGCGATCGGTGAGCATGGAGCGCTCACCGGTCTGGTCCACCAATGCAATGACGGTGCCGGTGCGTCCGCGCCGTTGGACGAAGCGCATGTCGACGCCGCGTCGCTGGAGGTCGTCGACCAGTCCGTCGCCGACGCGGTCGACGCCGGCGGTGGCGAGCAGGCGCGTCGCGGTTCCGATCCGCTGCGCAGTGGCGACGACATTTGCGGCGCTGCCGCCGCGACGGCGGGCAACGGACGACTCGGTATCGGCCGCGAAGCTGAACGCGGCGGCGCGCTGGCGCACGATGACGTCATCGACAAGGTCACCAAGGCACGCGAGCATCAGCTGTTTGGCGCCGTCACGATGGGCCAAGGGCGGCGATCGCTTCGCGGGTGCCGTAGACGATGAGCTCGTCGCCGCGATCGAGTTCGACGTCGGAGCCGGCGGCGTCGAAATAGTCGCGGTCGCGCCGCAGGCCGAGCACCCGTACGTCGGGGAGTCCGTCAGACATCGCCGCGAGATTGCGGTACGTGTTGTTCGGGTGCCGATCGATCCGCAGCGTCGCCACGATGTGGTCGGCGCCGAGCGTGAGCTCCTCATTGGCGTCGGCCGACAATGTGGGCAGGAGGCGGCGATTCGCGTAGCGCCGACCAACGTCGGTCAAGATGCGCGTCATCGGTCGGTTGGTGAGCAGGAGCACGACGAAGAGCAACCCGGAGAACGCGACCAGCGTGCGCTCGGTGGTCGAACCCGGCCCGGGAGCGATGAATCCGACCATCACCGACACGATGAGAGTGGGCGTGCCGAGGCTCCCGACGAACATCGTCGTCGCGATGATTCGGCGGCGCACCGGGTGGTTGACGACGTTCTCGGTCTCGGTCGTGGTGAAACCCGCTCCGCTGAAAGCCGACCGCGCTTGGAACGCGGCGGCGTCGGCCGGCATCCCGGTCGCCAGCAGTGCGCCGGTAGCGAGACGGGTGAACGTGAGGGTCATCACTGCGACGACCAAGAAAGTGGCGACGGCGTACATTTTCAGCCGTCCTCGGTGCTGATCGTGCCGGCGCGTATTGCGTCGAGGTAGGCGGCATGGTCGATGTTGACGAGATCGGCGTAGGTGTGGGCAAACCGGTCGATCGCATCGACGAAGGCGCGACCCGTCGGTGTGTCGGCCGATGGATTGTCGAGGACGTACCCGGCGATCATCGCCGCGTCGCCCGACCGGCTGTGGGCGAGCGCGAGCACCCGTCCGCAGGTGTCGGCGTATCGGGCGAACGCCTTACGACCCATCCGGTCGATGTCGAAGGAGCCCTTCCCGTCCCACAGCTGGCGGAAATAGAAGTCGCGCGTCGCGCCGTCTGAGCGTTCGAATGTGGCCCACCCGAGGAGGATGTCGCCCATCGTCTGCATCAGTCGCTGGCCTTGAACGACCCGTTCGCCTTGGTTCTCATACCGGCTGGCGTTCGTGTGCGGCTCGAGGACCGACTGCCCGGCTTCCTTGAACTGCAAGAACAACGGTTCGCCATCGCCGCTCTCCAGGAGCACGATCACGCACCGCGTGCCGACGCTGCCGACGCCGACGATCTTGTGCGCGATGTCGACGATCGAGTACCGGTCGAGGAGCGCCCGGCGATGCGCGGGCAAGCTCTGGAGGTAGCGCCCGAAGAAGTCGAGTACATCGGGGAGGAGCTCCGGTTGGTGCGCGAGCTGCAGTGGGACGACGCGGGGCGGATCCGCGACGATGCGCCGCCGCCCGTCGACGATGTCGGTCAGCTTGCCCACGGCGCGCATGCTCGTCTTGGACCGCGACTTGCGCACGATCTTGTCGGCCCGTTTGCGCTTCTTGCCCTGCAGCCCCGCGACCACCGCCTGCACCTCGAGCCGCTCGTACACCGCCGTCAGCGGGTCGATGCGGGCTGTCCGGCCGAGCTCGGCGCAGTACCCCTCGACCGCGGCGCGAGTGGCCCGTCGGATCGACGCAGCGTCCAATCGGTTGTCGCGTCCGGCGATCACCACGCTCGCGGCGAGGCGTTTGACGTCCCACTCGAACGGCCCAGGGAGCGTCTCGTCGAAATCGTTGACGTCGACGACGAGGCGACGGTCGGGCCCGAAGAACATGCCGAAGTTCGAGAGATGCGCGTCACCGCACAGCTGTACCTGCAGGTCGGTGGTCGGAGATCGGTGCAGATCGCTCGCCATCACCGCAGCCGACCCTCGATACATCGTGAACGGTGTCGGGCTCATTCGGCCGTGGCGGATCGGGACCAGCGCCGCGAGTCGCGTGCTGTCCTGGGCCGTGACGATGGCCAGCGGGTCCGGTCGCTGGTCGACGTCGATCTCGGAGTGGGCCATAATCGGAACTCGTTCTCGACGGCTGCGGCCAGCATCGGCGCGGGCTCGTCGAGCGCTGCGGTGTTGCACGACGCGCAGCCGGCGGGCCATCAACGTGTTGTCTTCGGCGACGGTCATCGCCACGAGCTTACGAGTCGCCGTCGCTCCGCTCGCCGTCATGTGAGAGTCATACTCGCAGTCGCTCGGACGACTGCTACGTTCGCCGTGTGGACATCATTCGCACACCCGACGCACGATTCGACGGTCTGCCCGACTACCCATTCACTCCGCACTACGCCGACATCGGCGACGGCGGCACCTTGCGCGTGCACTATCTCGACGAGGGCCCGCGTGATGCGTCTCCCGTCTTGTTGATGCACGGCGAACCGTCGTGGTGCTTCTTGTATCGCCACATGATTCCGGTGCTCGCCAATGCTGGTCATCGTGTGATCGCCCCGGATCTCGTCGGATTCGGCCGCAGCGACAAGCCGACCGAGCAGGCTGATTACACCTACGCGCGCCACGTCGCATGGATGCGCGAGCTGTTGTTCGACGTGCTCGACCTGCAGGGGATCACATACTTCGGGCAAGACTGGGGCGGCCTGATCGGACTGCGACTGCTGGCCGAGGCCCCTGATCGTTACGCGCGCGTCGCGATCGGCAACACCGGTCTGCCGACTGGCCACGGTCCGGCGAGCGATGCGTTCCTCGCATGGCAGAAGTTCTCGCAGGAGACGCCTGACTTCCCGGTCGGCGGGATCATCAACGGCGGCTGTACGACCGACCTGACGTCGGCGGTGATCGCCGGCTACGACGCGCCGTTCCCCGACGATCGCTACAAGGCCGGGGCGCGGATCTTCCCGACACTCGTGCCGACAACGCCCGACGACCCGGCGACCGTCGACAACGAAGCTGCGTGGCAGGTGCTCTCGACGTTCACCAAACCGTTCTTGCTCACCTTCTCCGACTCCGACCCGGTGACCGGCGGCGGAGACGCACCATTCCTTGACAAGGTGCCGGGCACCAACGGTCAGCGCCACGTGACCATCGAAGGGGGTGGCCACTTTCTGCAAGAGGACCGCGGCCCCGAGTTGGCGCAGTTGCTCGTCGACTTCATCGGCTGATGTCCTCGCCGGCTGATCAGCGACGGGCGGATGAGCTCGTGGCTGGTCGGGATCGGCCCGACGTCGTCGTGATCATGACCGACGAAGAGCGGGCGGCACCACCGTACGAGTCGGTCGAGCTGGCCCAGTGGCGAACCCAGGAGCTGCGTGGTGAACGCTGGTTCGCTGACAACGCAGTGTCGTTCGATCGGCACTACACCGGTTCGTTGGCCTGCGTCCCGAGCCGGCCGACGCTGTTCACGGGGCAGTTCCCCGATGTGCACGGCGTCACGCAGACCGACGGCCTTGGCAAGACGGCCGCCGACAGTCGGCTGCGTTGGCTGCGCGAGGGGGAGGTCCCGACGCTCGGCAACTGGTTCCGCGCCGGTGGTTACGACACCCACTATGACGGCAAGTGGCACATCAGCCACGCCGATCTGATCGATGCCGAGGGAACGCCGCTGGCGACGAACGACGCCCATGGAGTCGTCGACCATGCTGCAGTTGCGGCCTACCTCGATGCCGATCCGTTGGCCCCGTTCGGGTTCAGTGGCTGGGTCGGGCCCGAACCCCACGGTGGCGCGTTGGCGAACGCCGGGGTGCGCCGCGACGAGCTGATCGCTGATCGAGTCGTCGCATGGCTCCAGGATCGTTACGCCCGACGACGCCGCGGCGATGCTGACGCGCTGCGGCCGTTTCTGTTGGTGGCGAGCTTCGTCAATCCGCACGACATCGTCCTGTTCCCGCTGTGGGTCAACCGCGGCGAGCCGCTCGTCGATGCGCCCCACCGCGAGCCGCCACTTGTGGAGCCATCGCCGACAGACGACGAGGACCTGTCGAGCAAGCCAGCAGCACAAGCGGCGTACCGGGCGGCCTATCTGTCGATGTACGGCCCAGCGGCAGCCATTGCCTCGGTGTACGCCGACAACGAGCAGCGATACCGCGATCTGTACTACCGCCTCCACGCCGAGGTCGACGGACCCGTCGACCGGGTCCGTCAGGCGGTGACCGATGGCGGGTCATCCCACGCCGTGCTGGTGCGGACGTCCGACCACGGTGAACTCCTCGGCGCGCATGGCGGACTCCATCAGAAATGGTTCAACCTGTACGACGAAGCGACCCGGATCCCATTTCACATGGCCCGTATCGCCGATGGCGCAGTCGTCACCGACGGCAGTCGTGTGATCGACAACCCGTCGTCGCACGTCGACGTCGTGCCGACACTGCTCGACGCGGCTGGACTCGACGAGGACTCGATCGGCGCACAGCTGGCGACGTCATTCACCGAGGTGCATCCCCTCCCCGGAGCGAGCTTGCTCGATGTCGTCGACGGCGCCCCCAGTGATTCCACCCGAGCCGTGTACATGCTGACTCGCGACAACATCTGCGAAGGCGACACCGGCGCATCAGCGGTGGCGCGTGCCTTAGGCCAGGGCGACGACCCGCCACCCGAGCTGATGATTCGGGTGCCAGCCGACGTCGGCGCCAACTTCGAAGGGATCGTTGCCCGCTCGGACATCGATCGACGCCTGTACAAGCTCGTGCGCACGTTCGACGATCCAGCGACGTGGACCGAGCCAGCGCAGCGCCACCTCGCATCGGTGCACGACGACGGCACCGAGACGTACCGTCACGAGGGCCTCGCCGACCAGTGGGAGCTGTACGACCTCGACAACGATCCGACGGAGTCGACCAATCTGGCGAGCGGAGGCACCGCAGCCGACGTGTTCGACGAACTCGTGGCGCGACTGGCGTCCACCCGGCGGGTGAGCGTGGCGACGCGCCACGAGCCATGGCCATACGCCACGCGCCGGGCGAGCGCCTCGTAGCCGGCGCCCGATCAGTCGCCGAAGTTGATGCCGAGGTCGCGTGCGGTCAGCATCGTGTCGCATTCAGGCGGCACGGTCTTCATGGTCGCAGTCGCCTCGGCCAGCGGCACGTAGATCACGTTTGGCGGTTGGAGTGCGACCATCACGCCGTCGTGGCCATCCTCGAGCGCCCTTACGGCGCCGGCGCCGAAGCGCATACCCAGGAGCCGATCGAGCGCAGTTGGCGGGCCGCCGCGCAGGAGGTGCCCAAGCACGATGGTCCGGGACTCGCGGCCGGTCAACGCTTCCAGACCAGCGGCGACCTTGGCACCGACCCCGCCGAGGCGCACCTCCTGGCCGACCGTCTTGCCCTTGGTGGAGATCACTCCGTCGACCGACATCGCGCCCTCGGCGACGACGACGATCGAGTACTTGGCACCCCTGGACTCGCGCTCTTTGATCGTCTCAGCGACCCTCTCCAGCTCGTAGGGGATCTCGGGGATGAGGATCGAGTGGGCCCCGGCGGCCATTCCCGCATGGAGCGCGATCCAGCCCGCGTAGCGGCCCATGACCTCGACGACGATGACTCGGCCGTGCGATGTCGCTGTCGTGAACAGCCGGTCGATGCACTCCGTGGCGAAGTTCACCGCGGTGTCGAACCCGAACGTCGCGGTCGTCTTGTCGAGATCGTTGTCGATCGTCTTGGGCACGCCGATCACGCGCATGCCGTGGCGGTGCAGATGGTTGCCGATGGTCAGCGACCCGTCGCCACCGACGGTGACGAGGGCGTCGATGCCGTGGTGCTGGAACAGCCCGATCAACTCGTGTGTGCGGTCGACTTCCTCCCAACCGCCGTCGGTGCTCTGCACCGGGAAGGCGGTCGGGTTGCCCTTGTTCGTCGATCCGATGATCGTTCCGCCGAGGTGCGAGATGCCGCGGACGTCGTCGCGATCGAGCCGCACGAGTCCACCGTCGGGGTAGTCGTCCGGGAGCATCAAGCCGTGGAAGCCGTCGCGGATACCGAGCACTTCCCAACCCCGGCGGATCGCGGCCAGGGTGACCGAGCGGATGACCGCGTTGAGTCCGGGCGCGTCGCCGCCGCCGGTGCTGATCGCGATGCGGGAGATGTCACTCACCCGGCTCACGCTAGATCACCCGGACGGCCTCGTCGTCGAAGCGACCTCGATGCCTGCGTGCGGCTGTGGCCTCTGCGCCTATGAGTACGCCGAGCCGCCATCGCAGGTGATCGTTTCGCCGACGGTGTATTGGCCGGCGCGCGAGCAGAGGTAGATCGCCAATCCGGCAATGTCCTCGGGACTGCCGACACGGCCCGTCGGGTTGGTGCTTCCGACTGCGTCCCAGTCGGTGTTCTCGACATCGCCGCCCGTCCCCACGCCCGTCGAGAGCATCCAGGTGGGGAACGGGCCCGGCGCAATGGCGTTGACGAGCACGTGGCGGGGCGCCAGCTTCACGCCCATCTGGCGCGTCAGCGCGTGCACAGCAGCCTTCGACGGACCGTACGACCACGTGTCGAACACCGGGGTCCGGATGCCGTCGATCGAGCCGATGTTGACCACCCGCGACGGCGACTCCGGGGTTCCCGCAGCCTCGAGCAGCGGGAGGAGGCGCTGGGTCAGGAAGAACACGCCCTTGACGTTGGTGTCCATCACCTTCGTCCAGCCGCCCTCCGGGAAGTCGTCCAACGGCGCTCCCCATGACACACCGGCGTTGTTCACCAGCACGTCGAGACCGGTCTCGCGCTCGGACAGCGCGGCAGCCAGCGCATCGACACCCTCCAGATCGGCGAGGTTCGCCGGCAAGGAGATGCACTCGCCTCCGAATTCGGCAGAGAGGCGTTCGGCCGTTGCGTCGCACACGTCGGCCTTGCGTGAGGAGATGTAGACCTTCGCGCCGTTGGCCAGGAACCCGGCGGCAATCATCTCGCCGATGCCGCGTGAACCCCCGGTGACCAGGACGGTCTTGCCCGCTACACCGAACAAACTGGCCACCGAGAGGGCATCGGGCGCTGGGGCGGTCGTGGATGCGTGATCGCTCATCTCCGTGTTGTAGCGCTCGGCGGGTCGCGATCCGGCATCCTGGCGGAATGCCCACGGAGTCGCACACCCCGAATGTCAACGCGGCGCCCAACCGCGTGGCGGTTCGTGTCACCCCCGATGCGCTCCGTCGAATCCGAGGCGGTCACCCGTGGGTGTTCGACCGGTCGATCCGTTCGGTCGACCCCATCGGACGTGCCGGTGACCTGGCGGTCGTGTTCGACGAACGCAAGCGTTTCGCTGCAGTTGGATTGTTCGACCCCGAGGCGCCCATCGCTATTCGGGTGTTGCACCACGGTGTCCCGACTCCGATCGATGCGGCGTGGATTCGAGAGCGCATGGTCGATGCGTGCGCGTTGCGTCGCTCGCTCGTGCGGGCGATGACGCGGGCCAGCACCGACGCACCGAGTGCCGGATACCGAGTGGTGAACGGCGAGAACGACGGCCTCGGTGGGCTGGTCATCGATCGGTACGCCGACGTGCTGGTGGTCAAGATCTACACCGCTGCGTGGATTCCATGGCTCGAGGCCGTGATCGACGGCGCACTGGAGGTCACCGGGGTTGGTACGGTCGTCGTCCGCCGCGCCCGTCACGTCGTCGACGGCCCCGCCGACGGATCCGTGGTCGCCGGGGGGCTCGAAGATCCCGTTGTCCGCTTCGGTGAATGGGGCCTCGATCTCGAAGCCGATGTCGTTCGCGGCCAGAAGACCGGCTACTTCCTCGATCAGCGGGCCAATCGACGACGGATCGGTGGTCTCGCCGACGGCGCCGCCGTGCTGGATGTGTTCGCAGCAACGGGTGGGTTCGGTGCACACGCCGCGGCGGGTGGGGCTGCGTCGGTGCACTCGATTGATGCGTCCGGTCCGACGCTGGCGGTCGCCGAACGCAACGTCGGGCGTAACGCCACAGAGCGGGCGTTCGTGCACGCCACCGAGGTCGGCGATGCATTCGACGCGTTGCGCGGCCTGCGGCGCGCCGGACGCCGGTTCGATGTCGTGGTCGTGGACCCGCCGGCATTCGCTCAGCGCGCCGCCGATGTCGAGCGTGCCGCCCGAGCCTACGATCGCTTGGCGCGGCTGGCACTCGACGTGACTGCACCGGGAGGTGTCCTCATGCTGGCGTCATGCTCATCGCGAGTTTCGGCGTCTCGCTTCTTCGAGACTGTTGCTCCTCGGGTCGCCGAACGCGGCGGTCGGGAGATCGCCCGCACCGGTCACGACACGGACCACCCGGTGACGTTCCCCGAGGGTGAGTACCTCAAGGCAGGCTTCTGGCGGTTACCGGCCCAGTTGTAGCGTGGGCGCATGCCCGCCGTCGACGCCAACGGAATCACCCTCGAATACGAAACCACCGGAGCGGGCGACCCGTTGCTGTTGGTGATGGGTCTCGGCGGCCAGCTCACCGATTGGCATCCGGACTTCGTCACCGAGTTGGCCTCGGCCGGATTCCAGGTGATCACCTTCGACAACCGCGACCAGGGGTTGAGCACCGAGTTCGACTGGGTGCCCCCGAGCCAGGTCAGCGCGACGTTGTCGACATTGGCCAAGCGACCGCCTGCGAGCGAATACCTGCTGTCCGACATGGCGGCCGATGCCGTCGGGCTCCTGGACGCGCTCGGGATCGACTCGGCGCACGTGGTCGGGATGTCGATGGGCGGGATGATCAGCCAGACGATCGCCATCGAGCACCCCCAACGGGTGCGTTCGCTGACCTCGATCATGTCGAACACGGGCGACCGCAAGAACGGAATGATCGCCAAGAAGCTGATGGCCAAGATGGCCCGCCTCAAGCCGGCGTTGACCGTCGATGACGGAATCGACCGTGCCGTGACGATCTTCGGCCACATCTCTGGCACCGAGTTCGACGCGGACGCGACCCGTGAGCGTGCCACGACGAGCCTCAACCGCAGCTTCCGGCCGCAGGGTACCGAACGGCAGACCGCCGCGATCATGGCCAGCCCCGACCGCACCGCGGGTCTCAACGGTGTGACGGCGCCGACGCTCGTGATCCACGGGATGCTGGACCCACTGGTGAAGCCCAGTGGCGGAGTCGCCACCGCCGCCGCGGTACCGGGGTCACGCCTGGTGATGTATCCCGAGATGGGTCACGATCTGCCGCCGACGCGGTGGACCGAGATGATCGCCGAGATTCGGCGCAATGCCGACCGCGCGTAGGTTCGGTTCGGCCTAGAGCTCGTCGATGAGTCGGTGACCGACGGGTGTCGACTTGCGGACGTGTCCGAGAACGAGACCGGCCGATACGACAGCCATCGCCCCTTGGGGTACAGCGGTGCGTTCGGTCGAGCGCCACGCGGTGACGGTGTCGCTCTCGCCGTCGTCGACGGCCACGAACACGCTGTACCGGTCGCGTTCGACGAGGCGACGCAGCGGCCTGGGCATCGGCGAGATCTCTGCCGGCCGCCGAGTGCGCAGTATCACGCCCGTTCGCTCGACCGTCCCGAACAGGTCCGCTGCGCCGGCCAACGCAAGCCACAGCCCGGCGACGATGGCGACGTACGCCAGCGCCGTGAGTCCTGTGAAGATGTCGGCGATCAACCAGTCCTGGCCGGGAAACCGGTCGTACAACGAGCCGAGCCCTTCCTGGCGGGCCACGTCGTCGAAGTAGCGCCGCACGCGCAGCGCCACCAATGTGCCGATCAGCCCGCCGAACAGTGCGGTGTACGGGGACAGCCCGTACCCGGGCCGCAGCGGGTACTTCACCCGCACCAAGCGGGCCCGCCCTCCCACCGAACTCCAGGCGCGGCGGGCGTCCTCGCGGGCCAGCGGTAGCTCAGCGGCGGCACCCTCGGCGAGACACATCGCGGCCGCGTAGGCCAGTCGTCGGTCGCCGGCCTGGGTGGCGCTCGGTGCCATACGACCGAAGTCGGCCCCGACGAGGCGCTGGCGCACGGCGAGCCATCGCTGCGTGGCGGTCACACCCGCCGATGTGTGGGTCAGTTCCCGGTGGACGAGGTGACGACCGACGCGGATGGCCAAGATAACGATGGCGACCGCGACCCCAGCGGCGACCAGTCTCGGGAGGAGCGAGTCGATCACCGCGACTCCTTCGTCGCCGATGCGCAGCGCTCGCCACCACATGAGCGCGGCGAGCGCTGTCAATGCGACGGCGGGAGCGATCGCCAATGGCTTCCACCGGCGTTGTACGAGCCCATCGCGTGTGGCTTCGTCCTCGACCAGTCGGCGGAATCGGCGCCACCAACTGCCGCGGACATCGACGGCGAGATAACGCGCCGGAATCGCCCGATCGGTGGTGAATCGCGCCATAACGTGCTGCAGCACCAGTCGTTCGTGGGGGAGTAGCGAGTCGCCCTTGAAGGCGGTGGCCGCCGGACGGACCCGGGCCAGCTCGTCCTCTTCGTCGGCAGGGGCGACGATGCGCAGCCATCCGCGGGCGGCCAGGTCGAGCACCGTTGCCCGGAATCCGGCGGCGGTCACCGTCGCGTCGTTGGTCAGCAGGTTCACCACGGCCGGCGAATCCCTGCGCAGTGCGCCAGCGCGCGAGGCTGGTGCGGGTCGCGGTGGGGCCACCCAATGCTCGGCCACGATCACCGCAAGGAATCCCAGCGCGGTGACGATGACAGCGAAGGTCAACGTCCCTCGATCGTGAGCGGGCGCAATGACGCCGATACTGAGTCCCACGACCGTCACCTGCTCATCATGCCATCGCCGCAGGCGGCGGAGGCGTTCACTCGTCGCTCGACCGCATCCAGATCGTCCGTTGGGGGAAAGGGATCTCGATCCCTGCCTCGTCGAAGACGTTCTTGAAGTGGCGCCGCATTTCGCGCTGCAACGCCCACTGTTCGCCCGGTTTGGTCTTGACCGTGACGCGCAACGTGATGCCGTCGGCGCCAAGCGCTTCGACACCGAGCAGTTTGGGTTCTTCAATCACGACCGGCGACCACTCTTCTGTATCGCACACTTCGTGTGCCGCATTGAGCAGGATCTCACCGACGCGGTCGAGATCGCTGTCATAGGCCACGTCGAGATCGACGAGGGCGACCGACCACAGCTGCGAGCGGTTGCCGACGCGGGTGACCTCGCCGTTCGGCACGTGCCACACCGTTCCGTCGAGCCCGCGCAGGATGGTGACGCGCAAGGTGATGCGTTCGACGACTCCCACGGCTTCGCCGAGGTCGACCACGTCGCCGATGCCGTATTGGTCCTCGAGCAGCACGAACAGCCCGCTGATGCAGTCCTTCACCAGGTCCTGGGCGCCGAAGCCCAACGCGACGCCGGCGATGCCCGCTCCGGCGATCAGTGGGCCGAGGTTGAGCCCGAGTTCCGCCAACGCCATCAATACGGCGAGCGTCCAGATGATCACCGAGACGGTGCCCCCGAGCACGAACGAGATCGACGTCGCGCGCGACGCACGACGCGACGTCACATCGGGGCTCGAGCCCAACAACTCGGCGTCGCCCGAGTCGTCCAGTCCGAGTCGCTTGAGGCCGCCGCGCGTGGTCGCCGACGGTTCACTGGCGATCATTCGCTGGATTGCCTTGCGCAGGTAGCGCTTGATCACCCGCGATGCAATCCAGGCGACGATCAAGATCACCAGCACCGTCAGGATGGCGCCGGCGGTCGAGGCCAAGAGACCGTTCCCGGTGAGGTCGTAGATCTTCTCGCACAACCAACTGGGGTCGGCGCCGCAGTCGTCGAACGCCACGCCGTCGTTCCCACCGTTGCCGTTCCCGCCGTTGCCGTTCCCGCCGTTGTCGGACGTGGTCGGCAGTCGGGGACGGTGCACGATGTGTGACGGTAGTCAGCGGGCAACACCGAGCGCACGCCGACTCGACCGCTAGCCTCATGCTCTTCGTCGATGCCGCCGGAGGTCCGTGCGAGCCGACGAACGTGAACGAAGGGACGTGGATATGGCCGACAGCGTGACGACGACGACCCCGATGCATATCGGCGTCGTCGGGACCGGGTACGTCGGTCTGACGACCGGTGCATGTCTGGCCTCGTTGGGTCATGTGGTCGTTTGTGGCGACATCGACCCGCGCAAGGTCGAGGTGCTCAACGGTGGAGGTGTACCGATCGTCGAGGAGGGTCTCGAGGCGCTCGTCGCCGAGTCGGTGGCCGCAGGGCGGCTGTCGTTCGTGGTTGGATCCCAAGCTGCCGCTGCCGATGCCGACGTTGTCTTTTTGTGCGTGCCGACGCCACAGGGAGAGGACGGCAGCGCAGACTTGTCGTACATCGAGACCGCCGCGGGCGAGATCGCGGACACACTCCGTGCCGGGGCGGTGGTGGTCAACAAGTCGACCGTGCCAGTCGGATCAACGCGCGTCGTCGAGGCCGCGCTGGGTCGCAGCGACGTGTCGGTCGTGTCGAATCCGGAGTTTCTGCGCGAGGGCACAGCGGTACACGACTTTCTGCATCCCGATCGTGTGGTCATCGGTTCCGCGGATACCGCTGCTGCCGAGCGAGTCGCCGCGTTGTACGAGTCGCTCGGGGCGAGGGTGCAGATCACCGATCCGGCGTCGGCGGAGACGATCAAGTACGCGGCTAACGGTTTCTTGGCGATGAAGATCTCGTTCGTCAATGCGGTCGCCGCGATGTGTGAGGCGGTCGGCGCCGATGTGGCTGCCGTCGTCGACGGGATCGGGTCGGATCAGCGGATCGGACGGGGATTCCTGAACCCCGGGCCGGGCTGGGGAGGATCGTGCTTCCCTAAGGACTCGCGGGCGTTGGTGAAGATCGCCGAGGACCATGGCTACGACTTCTCGATGATGCGTGGCGTCATCGAGGTCAACGACGAACAACGGGAGCGGATGATCGACAAGATCGGGCGGGCCGCAGGTCGTGGCGATGGCGCCGATTTGTCGGGCGTGACGGTCGGCGTGCTCGGCTTGACGTTCAAGGCCGGTACCGACGACCTGCGCGAGTCGCCAGCGTTGGCCATCATCGGTGAGATTCGCGACCGTGGCGGACAGGTCAGGGCGTTCGACCCGACGGCGAGAGGGGAGTTGACGGCGCACCGCGCCGATGCGTTAGCGGGCATCGAGCTGGCCGACGATCCGTACGCGGCGGTGGCTGGTGTCGACGTGATCGGAGTGTTCACGGAGTGGCCGGAGTTCGCCAAGATCGATCTGACGAGAACCGCTGCATCGGTGCGCGCAGGGACCACCATCGTCGACACCCGCAACCTGCTCGAACCCGACGAGGTCCGAGCCGTTGGCCTCGGTTACGACGGCGTCGGCCGACGCTGATCAGCGGCCACCGACGCCGGCCCGATTACGTTTCGGAAGTAGCTCGCGGTCTCGACGAGACCGTCGCGCAATGCCACCGTCGGCTCCCACTGCAAGCGCGTGCGAGCGCGGGTGAGGTCGGGCTGACGTTGTGTCGGGTCGTCCTGTGGAAGCGGTAGGTGGATCACCTCTGAGCTCGATCCGGTCACGTCGATCACCAGCCTGGCCAACTCGGCAATGGTGAACTCGCGGTCGTTGCCGATGTTGACCGGGGTGGTCTCGGTCGAGTCGAGCAAGGCAAGAAAGCCGCGGATCTCGTCGTCAACGTAGGTGAACGACCGCGTTTGTGATCCGTCGCCATAGATGGTGATCGGCTCACCGCGGAGGGCCTGGACCAGGAAGTTCGACACGGCGCGACCGTCGTCGGGGCGCATCCGCGGCCCGTACGTGTTGAAGATCCGGACGATGCGCACGTCGAGATCGTGGTGTCGGTGGTACGCCATCGTCATCGCTTCGGCGTAGCGCTTGGCTTCGTCGTACACCCCGCGCGGGCCGATCGGATTGACATTGCCCCAATAGTCCTCGGGCTGTGGGTGCACGAGTGGATCACCGTAGACCTCCGACGTCGAGGCCAGAAAGAACTTGGCACCCTTGGCCATCGCCAACCCGAGCGTGTTGTGCGTGCCGAGTCCGCCGACCTTGAGGATCTGAATGGGAATTCGCTCGAAGTCGGCCGGGCTGGCCGGGCTGGCCAGGTGCATCACCACGTCGACGTCGCCCGGCACCCACACGTAGTTGCTCACGTCGTGCTCGACGAAGGTGAATCCGCGCCGACCGAACAACGATTCGATGTTCGCTACCGAACCCGTGACCAGATTGTCGATGGCGATCACATCGTCGCCGCGATCGAGCAAGGCCCGGCAGAGATGTGACCCGAGAAATCCGGCCCCGCCGGTGACCACGACACGTGACATAGATGATGAGGGTACGCCAGGCCGGGCCGGACGCGGGGAGTGACCTACACTGCGGGCAGTGTGGCGCAGGAAGGTGATGGACGGCATCAGTCCGGTCACCTTCGATCTCCGCTCGACCGAGCTCGGTGATCTCGTTCGGCGTTCCCGTGAGGTCGTGCTCCTCGCGGCGATCACCGGTGCTGTCACCGGGGTCATCGTCCGGCTCTTCGAGTACGTCGCTGCCGAGGTGGTGCTCCACTGGGTACTCGACGCACCGTTATGGGTCGGTGCGATCGCACCGGGCATCGGTTTGGTGCTGTCGGCGGTGATGCTCCACACCTTTGGCAATCGAGCATCGTCGGCCACGTCGGACGAGTATCTCCGCGCCTTCCACGATCCTGAGTACCCGTTGCGCTGGCGGGCATACCTTGGGCGGATGTCGGCGGCGATCGCCACGCTCGGCACGGGTGGCGCAATGGGCTTGGAGGGTCCCTCGATCTACGCCGGTTCGGCGTTCGGCACGATGATCCAGCGTCGGCTCCCGGCCTCGTTCCGCAACTTCGATCATCGCACTCTGCTCGTCGCCGGCGCCGCCGCTGGCGTGGCGGCGATCTTCAAAGCGCCGGCCACGGGTGCGATTTTTGCGCTCGAGGTGCCGTTTCGCGACCAGTTGGCACGGCGCATGTTGCTTCCAGCGCTCGTGGCCAGTGCGTTCGGGTATCTGACGTTCGTCGCCATGACCAACACCGACCCGATCTTCAGCTTCGACTCCGATCGCAGCGTAGTGTTCCAATTTCGTGACCTCGCTGGCGCCGTGCTGATCGGCATCTTTTGTGCGATCGGCGCCCGGCTGTTCTCTCGCCTCATCGTCTATGCGAAGGGATTCACCCTGCGGCCGGTGGTCGCTCGTGTCACGGTCGCCGGTGCGATCCTGTTCGTGTTGTTCGTGATCTCGCGCGGGCTCACGGGTGAGAGCCTCAGCCTCGGCTCGGGTTACGAGGTCATTGCCTGGCTCGGCGAAGCACATGCGCTGTGGCTACTCGCGGCGATCTTTGTGCTGCGCATGGTGGCGACAGCAACGACGCTCGCAGGTGGTGGAGTGGGCGGCGTCTTCATCCCGCTGGTGGTCGGTGGCGCCATCGTCGGCCGGTTCATCGGCGATCTGGTCAATCCTCTCGACCCGACGTTGTACGTGCTATTGGGCATCGCCGCATTCCTCGGTGCTGGATACCGGGTGCCGCTGGCCGCCGTGATGTTCGTCGCCGAAACAACGGGACAGCCAGGTTTCATCGTTCCCGCGCTGTTTGCCGCGGTGTCTGCTGAACTCGTGATGGGCCAGGCGTCGATCACCACGTTCCAGCGTGACCCAGATCGGATCTGACATGGACATCACCGCACCGCTCCAAGGCACCGTCGTCGTACTGCTCGTAGACGAAGGTGCTGCCGTCTCGGCCGGTTCGATCATCGCGCTGGTCGAATCGATGAAGATGCACCACGACGTGGTTGCACCGACCGACGGTGTCGTCTCGTGGTCGGTCGCCGTCGGCGACACCGTCGTCGCGGACTCGGCGATCGGTGCCATCGAGGTGGGCTCGCCGGACACGGGGAGCGGCGACGCGCAGCCCGCAGACGTCGTGGTCGCCGGTGACTTCGAGCGCCCGGACCTCGACGAGGTCGTCGAGCGGCACCGCGTCGGCCTCGACGAGGCGCGGCCGGACGCGGTGGCCAAACGCCGCGACCGCGGTCGCCGCACGGCGCGCCACAACATCGCCGATCTGATCGACGAAGGCACGTTGCGTGAGTACGGCCCGCTCGTCGTGGCCGCTCAGCGCCGGCGCCGCGAACTCGACGACCTGATTGCATCGACGCCGGCCGACGGGCTGGTGGGGGGCTTGGCTCAGGTGAACGGTGACCTCGTCGGCGCCGAGCGCGCTGCGTGCGTGGTGGCGAGCTACGACTACACCGTGCTGGCGGGCACCCAGGGGGCCCAGAACCACCGGAAGAAGGATCGGCTGTTCGAGATCGCCCGCCAGCTGGAGGCGCCCGTGGTGTTCTTCACCGAAGGAGGTGGCGGCCGCCCAGGGGACACCGACGGGCTCGGCGTCAGCGGGCTCGACTGTCTCGCGTTCTTGTGGTTCGCCGAGCTCTCGGGGACGGTACCCCTGGTTGGCGTCGCCTCCGGATACAACTTCGCCGGCAATGCGGCGCTGCTCGGCTGCTGCGACGTCGTGATCGCCACCGAGGGCGCCAACATCGGCATGGGCGGTCCGGCCATGATCGAAGGCGGTGGGCTGGGCACCTTTGCGCCCGCAGAGATCGGGCCGCTCGACGTCCAGCGGGCCAACGGCGTGGTCGACCTTGTCGCCGCCGACGATGCTGGCGCGGTGGCTCTCGCCAAGCGCTACATCGGCTACTTCCAGGGCCCGGTCGCCGCGTGGGATGCTGCGGACCAGCACGCGCTCCGTCATGTCGTGCCTGTCGATCGGCTCCGGGCCTACGACATCCGCGCCGCCATCGACGGTGTGTTCGACGTCGACTCGGTGTTGGAGCTACGCCGCGACTTCGGACTCGGCATGGTGACCGCGCTGGCCCGCATCGAAGGACGCCCAGTCGGGGTGGTGGCCAACGATCCACGCCATCTCGGTGGCGCCATCGATTCCGATGGCGCCGACAAAGTGGCACGGTTCATGCAGCTGTGCGATGCACACGGGCTCGCGGTCGTGTCGTTCGTCGACACCCCGGGGATGATGGTCGGCCCCGACATCGAAGAGACGGCCCTCGTCCGCCACTGCAGCCGGCTGTTCGTCACCGGCGCCAACTTGTCGGTGCCGCTCGTCGCAGTGGTCACCCGTAAGGCGTACGGACTCGGGGCGCAGGCGATGATGGGCGGATCGACGAAAGCTCCACTGGCATGTCTCGCATGGCCGACCGGCGAGTTCGGCGGAATGGGTCTGGAAGGCGCGGTGCGGCTCGGCTATCGGCGCGAGTTGGAAGCGGTCGCTGACCCAGGCGAGCGTGAGGCGTTGTTTCAGGAGATGGTCGATCGCCTTTACGACCACGGCAAGGCGGTCAGCGTGGCCTCGCACTTCGAGATCGACGACGTGATCGACCCTGCCGACACCCGTGACTGGCTGGTGTCGTTGCTGGCGGCGGCGCCAGCAACGTCAGCCAATCGGCCGCACGTCGACACCTGGTAGCGCGTCGGGCGGTCAGCTGCTCCACCCGGCGAGCATTGGCGCGCTGTCGACATGGTCGAGGAACGATGTGATCCGTGCTCGGTGTCTTTACAACCCGCATCCAACAGCGAGTGCCTCGTCGAGTTCGCTGTCGTCGAAGGTGAAGACGGCCACCCCTGCCCCTTCGTAGTACCACGCGTTGACGGCGACCTCCATTCGGCCATCGCCGTTGTAGTCGGCGACGTCGAGCACGCGGAATTGCTCGAGGAACTCGATCGACAACTCGTCGCCGTCGTCGGTTACCACCGACGAGAGCACGGTGGTCGCTGCCCGCGACTCGGTGTCGACCAGGAGCAGCCCAGAGAAGTCGCCGGGTGAGCCGAGGACGACTTCGGGTGATCCCGGCGTGGGTTCCTGGATGCGCTCGAACACGACCAGTGCCTCCGTGTTGCCGTCGCCGTCGAGATCGGCGATCACCAGTTGCTCGACTGCGCCTGCGGTGACGTCGACATCGAATTCGTCGAAGGCGCTTTCGCCCAATTCCTGGTAGCCGGGCACGTCGTCGCCGAGCTCAACCACACGCCGTGGCTGGAGCGGCCAGTCGGGAGGGGGAAGCGCGACGCCGTTGTATCGGGCGTTTGGCGGACTGGCGTTCCCCCCGGCCGGCGTCATCGTCGGGCCGACGCGCTCATCGAAGCACACCTCTGCCGTGCCGTCGACCGTCCCATCGGTCGGGCCGGCGAGACGGCTGAGCGTGAACTCGCGACCGGCGTCAGGAAGTGTCGCGTCCTCCGATGTCGTTGCCCACGCCTCGCCGTCCCACTGCCCGAGGGGTGTGAGCAGGCCATCACCATCGCCGACGAACAGCGGCAGTACATCGCCCGTCGGTCCGGCGGGCAGCGTCGTGCCCGGCGCCGTGGTAGCCGCCGACGTGGTGGTCGGTGCGGCCGTCGTCTCGGCGGCCACTGTGGTGGTCGGTTCCGTTGTGGTGGTCGCGCTCGGCGCGGATGTGGTCGTCGACGTCGCGGCCAGGGTCGTCCCCGGTTCGGACTGCTGCGTAGTGGCGCACCCCGCAATCGTCGCAGCGCCCAGCACGATCGGGGCGAGGCGCGTCTTCATTCCGGCAACACTGTCACGCGCTCGCCCGGCGCGAGGGCATGGAGCCGATCGCGCCGGTCGTGCTCATCGAGGGCCTGCTCGAAGTCGGTGAGGGGGCGCTCGAACCAGTCACCGGGAATTCGGCGGACATTCTCTGGGGCATAGGTGCCCCAGTGGATCGGAATCACCAGACGCGGATCGATCGCTGCCGTCGCCGCAGCCGCTCCGGTTGGGTCGAGGTGTCCGGGGCCGAGCGTCGGGCCCCATCCCCAAATGGGGAGCAGCGCTGCGTCGATCGATTCGAGGTCGGTCATTGCGTCGGTGAGATCGGTGTCGCCGGGGAAGTAGATCCTTGTTGCGGCCCCACCGATCACGTAGCCCAGCGGCTTGGCGCGCACTCGCGAGTGAGGACCACGCCCGTGATGATGTTCGGCGGGCACGGCGGTGACGAACACACCATCGATGTCGGTGTGGGCGCCGACGACCAGCTCGACGACGTCGACGAATCCGGCGCGGCGCAAGAGCGCGCCAGCGCCCCGGGGCACCACGATGGTCGTCGAGCGGGGGATCCCCTTCAGTGACGGCAAATGAAGGTGATCGAGGTGGACGTGTGAGATCAAGACCGCGTCGACGTCGGCGATCTCCGCCGGGGGCAGCGCAACCCGGCGCCGGAGGTGAGCGACGCGTTTGGTCAACAGCGGATCGGTAAGAAAGCGAACGTGGTCCACTTCGATCAGCGCGCTGGCGTGGCCCACCCAGGTGACTGTCGCCGACGCGCTCACCGTGATGCCCCGCGGGTGAGCGAGTCGATCGCCGCGTTCGGCGCAGTACCCCCTGCCTCGATCGTGGTGAAGGGCGCGGGCCCGTCGGCGACAGACGCCAGCCATGATTTGAAGAGATGGTGAATCGACGCCGCGCCGACGAGCTCGGAGCTCGGCGCCGAGAAGGCGGCTGGGTAGAGCACGAACGGCTCGCCCTGTGCGCCGCCGAGGCCGCCGTGGAATCCGATCAGCTCCTCGAACGCCGCGCCCTCGTCGGCGTGGGGGTCGTAGAAGCTGTTGACCAGGATGTCGGGACAATTGGCGAACGAGTCGGTGCGTCGCAGATGGTCCGCCGTATTCGGCCCGAACGGGGCGAGGGGGTCCTCGCCTTCGACTCGGTCGTTCGCCAGGACGCGGATTCCGTGGCCGCCGACCACGATCGCGCCTGCGATGTCGGAACGCACCATGACAAAGCCGACCCCAGGATGCTCGGCCAAGCCCTGGAGCAGGCCCGGATGGCGCTGTGCAAGCATCTCCATCGACGCGCGACCGGGGATGTCGGTGAACGAAATCAGCCCGAGGTTGCCGGACGCCAACACGACGATGTCGCCATCGGAGTTGTTGCGGTCGTCGTCACCAGCATCGGCACCCGAGTCGGCGCGCGCCGATTTGAAGCTCGGGCCGAGGATGACATCGCCATCGACGGTGCGCCGCCGCGTCACGAGCCGGATCGCCGCGCCGAGTCGGCTGTCCTCGTCGCGGGCGGCCTCGGAGAGAGCGCCGTTCAAGTTGCCCCATCCCTCCGAGGTCAGCTCTGGAGCATCGAGCTCGGTGCCCGGCTCGACGAGGGTGGTGACCAGCTCTTCGAGCGTGTGGCCGTACCGCTGGCGAAACGTTGCCCCCTGGGTTTGCCCGTGATCGCTCAGCACCACGATGTGGTACGGGCGCGGCGCATCGTCGAGTGCTCCTTCGAGGCGACCCAGCTGTCGATCGAGTCGTTGCAGGGTGTCGAGTGCGGTCGGTGCGGCGATACCCGAGTGATGGGCAACCTCGTCGTAGCCCACGAAGTCGGCGTAGGCCACCGGCACGCCCCGGAACACATCGCTGATCAGCGTGTACAGGGTCAGGTCGCGCAAGATGGTGGTGGTCGCCGCCCGCAGCAGGGGGTACACGCCGCCCCGGTGCATGTGTGGCTCGACACCGCGTCGCCGAGCTCGTCGGGCATCGCGCAGCTCACGCGCGATGTCAGCGAGCGAGAGGGCGATCAGTCGACCGACCGCGTACGGATCCGAGAGGATGTAGTTGGCGGTGTGGTCACTCTGGCGGCCGCGATCGAGCAGGGTCGAAAAGGTGAGGATCGAGTCGTCGCTGTCGCCGGAGAACACGTTCGACCGCGACGCGCCGCCGTCGGCGAGGAGACCCTTTCCGTCGGACTGTCGACGCTCGATCTCGGCTGCATCGCGCGGCCGGTTCGAGGTGAGCACCTTGCCGGATGTCTTGTCGTACCAGCGAAAGGCCGGCATGTCCTCGTTGTTTCCGTGCAGGATTCCGGCCTGGCTGGCACCGGTCTGCGACGACAGGTCACATTCCCACCCAACGATCCGATGCGTTCCCGAGCGAACCCATCGCGCCAGGTTCGGCGCGTGGCCGTCGGAGATCGCTTGGCGCAGCACGCCTTCGCCGAGGCCATCGATCTGCAAGAACAGCACGCCGGGGGCGTCGGTCGGCGTCGGCGGATCGAGACGCTGAACCATTCGCTGCATCGTCTGCCGTCGCCACACGTCGTCGTCGTCGAGAGAGAGCGCACTGCCGACTGCGATCGACACGACGGTGATGGCCAGCGAGGCGAGTGCTGCCGCCAGGAGGGAGTCGATCTCGACGCCGTCGATGAGCCACTCCGCCAGCAGGAGAATCGCTCCGTTGAGCACGAGCCCGAGGAGCCCGGCGGTCCACAGGATCGCCCGAGATGCCAGTCGGGCGATGATCGGCCAGACCGCAGCGTTGAGCACCGCGACCAGGCCGGCGGCGAGGAGCGCGTCGAGCGGTTCGTCGATGGTGATCCCGGGCAACACCGCAGCGACGAGCCAGAAGCTGACCGCCGAGACGGCGAACTCGACAGCGAAGTGCCGCAGTGGGACCTGTGCGACACCCACTGGAGTTCTCACAGCGGCGACGCTACTTGCCGTGCGACATCTGGTGCCTGGCACCAACTGTCGCCAGCTGTCGCGGTTGCTCGGGTCAGAGGTCCGGCCAGCGGCGGGCGCCGGAGACTCGGCGGCGCCCGGCACGGCCTCGTCGGCGTCGATCGGCGAGGGCCCAGTCGCGTCGCCAGCCCGTGTAGACGGGGCCGCTCAGCGCCGGTGTATTCCCGGACGCTGCATTCTGGCGCGCCGTCCAATAGTCGGTGAGGGCTTCGTCGCCGAGAGTGGCCACGGCATCGTGAATGCGAGTGCCGAATCTGCGGGTCGACTCACCGTCGGCTGGCACCAGGGGTGCCCCGAACACCACCTGAGTGCGCCCGCGCTTGGGTCGGTTCATACCCTTGCCATAGATCGCGCCGGTGCCGTCGATGAACACCGGGATGACCGGAGCGCCGGTGCGCCCCGATAAGTACGCGGCCCCGCCTTTCCAGTCCTGACCCCAGCCGTCGGGTGAGCGGCCACCTTCGGGGTAGATCACGAGGCTGTAGCCGTCGTCGATGAGTTCTCGCGTGAGATCGGCCGAGCGTCGGCCCGTGCTCGACCGGTCGATCGGCACGGCGTTGAGCGCCAGGGCCGAGAGCGTCGCCTTCCAACGGGCATCGAAGAAGTAGTCGGCGGCCGCGGCCACGACCAGTTTGTGGCGCCACCGGCTGGGAATGGCTCGAATCATCAGACCCGTGTCGAGGTGGCTGTGGTGGTTCGGCGTGAAGATGACCGGTGGGGTCTCGTCGCGACGCTGCAGGTCGGCCAGCCGGTCGGTGCCGACGATCTCGGGGTCGGCCAGGATTCGTGCGGCCAGCCGAACCGGACCCTCGACGATCGCGCCGCGAATCACCGTCGGCAGTGGATCGCGCGCCCATGCGGTGTCGTAATGGGCGCCGAGTCCCGATTCCTCTTCGGGGATCGTCACTCCGCGGGGGACCGTTGGCGCACGGTAGGGAAAGCCGCGCCGCCGAATGGGTGCGGTCGCCCGCGCTACGAGGTCTTCCGCAGCACCGGCGGCGCGTTGGGCCTGCTGCAGTGCCCGGCGCTGGGCGGCGGTGCGCTCGGTCGTCATTTCACGTCGGCAATCAGGAGTGGCGGCGTCTTCACGTGGGTGATCGTCGGATGACGTCCCACGGTGTCGGAGGCGATCTCCAACGCATCGTTCATGGTCGATGCCGGCACGAACCCAAGTTTGCGCACCGTGGTCGGGTCGCCGCCGACGATGATCACCCGGCCGGCGTGCTGCATGCCATGGCTGCCCCAGTACCACATGTAGAAGGGGTGCACGCCGTGGTAGGCATAACTCGTCTTGTAGAGGTGGCGGTACCAGTCGTCCTCGGCGTACTGCCGCTCCCACTTCTTCGACATCTCGTGCGGATCGGTGGTGTCGGCGAGCACTTCCTCGAAGAAGTCGATGTAGCTCGGGTGGTGGACGGGGTGGAACTGGTTGGGCGTCGGGTGGGTCATGATCACCACGCCCCCTTCGCGCACGAGGGGCATCCCTCGGTACAGATTGAAGAAGTACCCCAGTCCGGTGCACATCACGAGGACCGGGTTCATGATCGAGTGCACGTTGTATGGGCAGATGTACGGGATGCCCATCGTGAGGATGTCGGTCTGGCCCTGCACCTCGACCAGCTGCTGGTCGTAGACGTTCTCGGTCGTCACCTTGTGCACCGCCTCGACCTCCCCAGCCTGGATGCTGGTGAGCTGATGGGGCGCCTCGATGCCGTGGAGGATCTTGCGGGCCATCCGGTCGGGCACCCGGTCGAGCGACTTCGACGAGGCCAGGAAGAGTCCCCGGTCCTTGGCCTTCCATTCCCACTCGCGCTTGGACAAGAACTCGAAAGGATCGGGGAACGTGTCGGTGTTCAGCGTGGTCTCGATCTGGAAGATCTTCGGACCGTGCTCGCGCATCACCTTGCCCATCCGCCAGTTGCTCTTGTGTAGCTCTGAGCGGTGCTGGTCCATGAACGAGTGCGACGCTTCCATCGTCTGCGGATTGTGGTGATGGCGCAGCGACCGGTACGAGGCAAGCCCAGTCGCCGTCGATTTCCATCCGCCGTCCATCGCAACGAGGTTGATGTTCACGTACACGAGCAGGTCAGACTCGGCCGCTCGCTTGTTGATCTCGATCTCCTCGCCCTCGGGCGTGGTGCCGAGGAAGGCCAGATTGTCCGGATCCTCGGCGTCGTGTTGAGTGAGCAGTCCGCGTGGCTCGAAGGCGTCGTAGATCCGGTCGCCGAGAGCGTGACGCAGCTCGAAGTCGTGCATCCGCCGATGAAGGGCCAGCGCAGCGATCAGTTCGACGTCGTCGACACCGGCGTCGGCCGCCATCGTCAGTACCTGCTCGATGATCCGCTGGCGGAGGTCGGGCCGGCGCATCTTCGGCAGCGGCAAGCTCACGTCGTCGAACGCGATCGTCAGCTTCATTCCCCGGAACAACTGGGCCGGAAGCGGGTCAGCGTCGATCGGATGGAGGAGCGCGTGACGAATTGCGCCGTCGATGTCGTCGATCGCATCGTGGGGCTCGGGTGCGTAGACGATCCGGCTGCGGTCAGCGGGCAGCTTCTCGAGGCGATATCCCTCGCCGTGCCAGAACAACGTCGGCGGGGTCGACTTGTCGACGTCGAGTACGAATCCAGGACGAGGCATCAGATTCCTTCCCGTACCTCAAAGCAGATCTTGGTGGCGCCGCGGCGACCGGCGTCAGCGGCGTGAGCGATGGCGTCGACGTGGTCGGCCAGTGTGTACGCCGCGCTGAGCATCTGCTCGACGCGCACCTCGTTGGCCGTCTCGATGGCCAGCTCGAACGTGCGCCGCCGTGACCCGTCGGGAAGTGACTCGGTGCCGTAAGTGTAGGCACCTTTCAGCTCGGTCTCGCGGTGCCACAGGCCGGTCAGGTCGACGGTGACTGACGCCGGCATGCCCAACATCACGACGCGGCCACGCGGACGGGTCATGTGCAGCGCCTCGGAGAGCGTCGCCGACGTGCCCACCGCATCGATGGTGACATCGGCGCCAGATGACAGGTAGTCGCCGATGACATGGCAGCCGACGGCCCGGCGCACGGCGCGTGTCAGCCCGTCGGGTTCGACTACGACGTCGGCCCCGAACTGACGGGCGAGCGACTTCTGATGCGGGTGGCGAGCTCCGACGATGATGCGGACGTCGGGCAGGTAGCGCCGCAGCCCGGCGATCGTCGTCAATCCCATCGTGCCGGCACCGATCACTGCGACCACTGGCGGCCGACGGGCGTCGGCGTGTTCGGCGATCGTGGGCGCGGCGAGCAGTGCTGCGTGGACGCCGCCGGCGACGGGTTCGATCAGCACGGCCCGCTCGTCGGGCATGTCGTCTGGGATGTGGTGCAGCTGGCTGTCGTGAGCGACGAACCATGGAGCCCAGCCACCTCCTGTCGAACAGCAGAAGCCGGTCTGGATGCCGGGCTCGAGTGCCCCGGTGGCCAGGTGGGCGTAGTCGTCGCCGTCACCGGGAGCCGCGCCGTCGAATGGCGCGGGAAACCCCCTGGCCTCGTGGCCAAGCACCGGCTCCAACACGACGCGGGTCCCGTCGTCGAGCTCCCCGACCACCTCGTGGCCCGGGACGAACGGGAACGACACCCAGTCGTCGAAGTACGTCGACGCGTGACCTTCGATCATCGACAGATCGGAGCCACAGATGCCCGACAGTCGGGTGTGGACGCGATGCCAGCCGTCGCCGGGCAGCTCGGGCTCGTCGATCTCGCCGTACGTTAATGGCCCGAGACGTGTCGCTGCGGTCGCCGACCATCCGGCGGCAATGCGCGCCGCGCCGAGCCGTGGTACCGAGCGGTCGATGAACAGGGCCTTCATGTTCGGGCCTCGCTGCGCTCGGCACGACCAGAAGGCTCGGCACGTCTTTTGAATCTCCGCTCGCGCTCGGGGAGGAGTGGGCCGATCGGAAGGCGGGGGCGGGGGCCGCCTGGCGCCTTCTCCCACTGCTCGACCAGCCAACCGCGCTTGCGGGCGATCGCCGCCAACCGAGTCTCGGGGGTCATGGCGACCGGAAATCCGACGGCCTCGAAGAGCGGCAGATCCGACGACGAGTCGGCGTAGGCCACGCACTCGTCGAGATCGAACCCTTCGGCATCGCAGTAGTCGGCGAGAATCTGGGCCCGTGCCTCTCCGGTCGGCGGCACCGTGAGCATTTCGCCTGAGTAGGTGCCGTTCGGCTTGACCGACATCTCGGCGGCGACGATTTCGTCGAACAGCGGCCGGAGTCCTTCGACATTGAAGCTCAGCGCGCCGGTGATCAGGATCGTGCGATGGCCGAGCGCTCGATGACGACGGACACGGCGCAGCCCAGCGGGGAACGACTTGGTGAGGATGATGTGGGTCAACATCTCGCGGGCGTCGCGTTCGATCTGCTCGATCGGCGCGTTCTCGTAGCG
>JBCDFR010000039.1:0-35599 GCA_039177505.1 Actinomycetota bacterium
CGTAGGGCAGGTCGTCGGTGATCCGCTGGGTGGCCTCGATGAAGTCGAGGCCATAACGGTTGTGCTCTTCGATTCCGGTAGCGACGGCGAAGATGTTCGGGTCGATGATGATGTCGTCGGGGGGAAACCCGATGTCGTCGACCAGGAGGCGGTACGCACGAGTGGCGATCTCGACCTTGCGGTCGGCGGTGTCGGCCTGGCCCTCTTCGTCGAACGCCATCACGATCACGGCCGCGCCGTAGTCGAGGCAGGTCTGGGCCTGCGTGCGAAAAGCCGCTTCGCCCTCCTTGAGCGAGATCGAGTTGACGATCGACTTCCCTTGGATGCACTGCAGCCCGGCCTCGATCACCTCGAACTTCGACGAGTCGACCATCACGGGGACACGGGCGATGTCGGGTTCGGAGGCGATGAGGTTGCAGAACCGGGTCATCGCCTCGACACCGTCGATCAGTCCGTCGTCCATGTTGATGTCGATCACCTGGGCGCCGTTGTCGACCTGTTGCCGCGCCACGTCGAGCGCGGTGGCGTAATCGTTTTCCTTGATCAGTCGGCGGAACCGTGCCGAGCCGGTGATGTTGGTGCGCTCGCCGACGTTGACGAACGGGATGTCGTCGGTGAGAGCGAAGGGCTCAAGTCCGCTCAGTTCGAGGCGCCGTGTGCGCGCAGGTACCGGGCGTGGAGCCTCGTCCGACACTGCGTGCGCAATCGCGGCGATATGTGCCGGCGTCGTCCCGCAACAACCGCCCACCACATTCAGCAACCCGGCCTCGGCGAACTCGCCGAGGATGCCCGACGTTGTGTCCGGTGTCTCGTCGTAGCCGCCGAGCTCGTTGGGCAGGCCCGCATTCGGGTACGCACAGATCAACGTGTCGGCGACGGCGGCGATCTCCGCGAGGTGGGGACGCATTTCGGTACCGCCGAGTGCGCAGTTCAGACCGACCGTCAACGGATCGGCGTGGCGCACCGACTGCCAGAATGCGCGCGGTGTCTGCCCCGACAGCGTCCGTCCCGACCGGTCGGTGATGGTGCCCGAGATCATCATCGGCACCTCGAACCCGCCGGTGCGCATCGCCCGGCGGGCTGCGACGATGGCGGCCTTGGCGTTGAGCGTGTCGAAGATCGTCTCGATCAACAACAGATCGACGCCGCCCTCGACGAGCGCCTCGATCTGTTCTTGATAGGCGTCGGCCAACGCGTTGAAGGTAACCGCCCGATAGCCGGGATCCTCGACCCGCGGCGAGATCGACAGGGTCACGTTCGTCGGCCCGACCGCGCCGGCGACAAAACGCTGGCGGCCGTCGTTGCCGTGGGCTTCCTCGACCGCCTCGCGGGCGATGCGCGCGGCGGCAACATTGAGGTCGCGCACCGCTTCGGTCATGCCGTAGTCGGCTTGGGCGATGCGCGTCGCCGAGAACGTGTTGGTCTCGATGATGTCGGCACCGGCCTCGCAATAGCGCAGGTGAATCGTGCGCAGCGCGTCGGGCTGCGAGAGCGCGATCAGTTCGTTGTTGCCCGACAGGTCGTGGGCGTGGTCGGCGAAGCGCTCGCCGCGAAACTGCTCGTCGCTCAACCCCAGCTTTTGGATTTCCGTTCCGAGGGGTCCGTCGAGCACAAGAATCCGCTCGGCGGCCAATGTGCTGACGGCGTCTCTCACACTTGTGTTGTGAGTCATGCTGCGTCCTCCAAGCGCTGTGTGGCCGTGGCCACACAGATGGTCACCGTCAGGCCGTCGGCGCCGTCCGGTGGAGCAAGATCGGTCAGTTCGATGTCGGCCAACCCGGCCGCCATGGCAAAGCCGCTGAGCTGTTCGTGTGAGAACCCGAGTCGGCGATGGGCGTGCTCGTCACGCAGGAACTCGTGCCGATGAGGCGCGAAGTCGACAACGAGGAGGCGGCCGCCCGGCGCCAACAACCGTGCTGCTTCGGCAACGGCCCGCTCCGGCTCCTCGAGGTAGTGCAACACTTGGTGGACGACGGCGACGTCAAACGCTCGGGCGTCGAGCGGCGGCCGATACACGTCGCCCTGGCGGAGCTCGCAATGGCGTAACGACTCGTCGTCGAGGTTGGCGCGGGCGATCGACAGCATCGAGTGGCTGGCATCGACCCCGAGCGCCCGGCTCGTCCCCGTTCCGAGCAGTTGGAGCATGCGTCCCGTTCCGGTGCCCAGATCGACCAATCGGTCGATCTGCTGCTCGCCAACCGCGGCGACGATCGCTGCCTCGACGGCCTGCACCGACGCATGCAACGCCCGCTCCTCGTCCCAGGAGGGGGCGATCTGTTCGAAGTACTGTTCAGCCGCTGCGGCGCGCCGGCTGCGCACATCATCGAGCCGATCACGATCGTGGACCAATTCGGCATCGTCGACGTCGACATCTGCGAGCACGTCGGAGAGCAGTTTCGTTGCCTCGTCGATCACCTGGAAGAACGACCAGCTGCCCTCGCGATGTTTCGTGATCAGACCGGCGTCGAGGAGCACCCGCAAGTGCCGGGAGACGCGCGGCTGGGACTGACCGAGCACTTCGGTGAGATCGGTCACAGTGAGCTCACCGTGACGGAGCACCGCAACAATGCGCAGTCGGCTCGGCTCGCCGAGGGCGCGCAGCGCATCAACGGTGTCAGCCAGCGAGCGAGATCCCATCCGGGAAGGATATAACGACATCTGCATATCCGTCTACCGATTTTCCTTGGTACTCCGTTTCCTGGTACGACGTGTTGCGGGGACGTCGTGGGGCGCGGGTTGCCAACGGTGCGCCTCTGACCGCCGGGCTACGGTGCCAACGATGACACCGGTGTTCCATCTCGGCCTGACGACCGACGAACTGCGCGGGGCGACGGTGGCCATCGTGCCCGGTGACCCCGCACGGGTGGAGCGGATCGCGGCCACCACCGACCGGAGCGAGCCGCTCACGAGCCAGCGCGAGTTCACCTCAGCACTCGGATGGTTCGGCGAGACCCCAATCGTCGTCTGCTCGACCGGGATCGGCGGACCATCGACCTCAATCGCCGTCGAGGAACTGGCCCAGCTCGGCGTAACTACCTTCTTGCGCGTGGGGACCACGGGCGCCATCCAGCCTGGTGTCGCGCCCGGCGATGTGATCATCACCAACGGCGCGGTCCGCCTCGACGGCGCCAGCCAACACTTCGCTCCACTCGAGTTTCCCGCCGTTGCCGACTTCGGCTGCACCACGGCGTTGGTCGAAGCCGCTCGGGAACTCGAGATCGACACACGAGTCGGTATCACCGCCTCGTCAGACACCTTCTACGCCGGCCAAGAGCGATACGACACGTTCACCGGGTTCGTGACGCGACGCTTCCGCGGCAGCATGGCCGACTGGCAGGCAATGGGCGTACTCAACTACGAGATGGAAGCCGCGACGCTGTTCACGATGTGCGCATCGTCAGGGCTGCGGGCCGGCTGCGTGGCCGGCGTGCTCGTCAACCGTACCGAGACCGAGACCCCCGATGAAGCCACGGCCCGGCGGATCGAATCGACCACGGTGTCCGTGGTTGTGGGTGCTGCCCGACGGCTCGCCACAAGAGCTGATCACGCGCCGATGCGTAGCGACAGCGTTCAGCGCTGATCGCCATCGGTGCCCCCGTCGTCAACGGCGTCGTTGGCGGCGAGAAAGGCAGCGAGCAGTTCGAGCAACGACTGCCGCTGGGCGGCAGTAAGGCGCTCGTCGGCAGCAATGACCTGCTCACTAGTGACTTCGTCGTCCCCTTCGGCACGACCGAGGAACCACACCAGGCGGTCGTTGGGCACGTTCAACGCCCGAGCCAGTCCGTTCAGGACTCGTATCGACGGTTCGTGCAGACCGCGTTCGAGCTGACTCAGATAGGCGTCGGACAGATCGGCGAGCCGTGCCAGCTCGCGCTGAGAGAGCTCGGCAAGTCGTCGCTGGCTGCGGATGAACTCGCCGAGCGCGGCACCGCCCGACGCCGACGACTCGGGGGGCGGGTCGTCGGCGCCGGAACGAGCGTGCGCCGAATCAGGCAGTGCTGCTCGCCTTCTTGGCGGTTGTGCTGGCCTTCTTGGCGGTCGAACGGGTCGCCTTCTTGGCGGTCGTGGTCGCCTTCTTGGTGGTCGTGGTCGCCTTCTTGGCGGTCGAACGGGTCGCCTTCTTGGCGGCCGGCTTCGGCGCCACGGCCGGCGTCTCGATCATCGAGGCGACGCGCTGGTTGAAATCGCGGTTCATCTCGACGGCACGTTCGACGAACTCGAGGTAGCGCTCGCCGGCCTCCGAAGGGGTCGGGACGCGATCGGACATCGGCAACTCCGGAGTGTATTCCTGGACCCGGTCGGCCGTGGTCACGGCGAAGTCGACGACCCGACGGTTGGCGTCGAGGACGGCGTCGAGGACGCGATCGGCGGTCTCGGTCGCCGGGACGGTCACGTTCTCGTTGAACGTCTCGCCGGCACGGCGAAACTGCTCGTCGAGGGAATCGGTGAACTCATTAAATCGATCGTTGAACTGGTCTCGCATTGGGGGCCTCATTTCCTCACTGCCATTTGGTCGAAGTGCATGGCGTTTCGTTATGTTGCGTACTATACCTAGCGCTCGCCTGGGATGCAAGAGTGTGCGAGGGATATCTCGCATCTCCGACCGGCCACGTATCGGCCCGTTAACGTGATCGTCGTGCTTCGGGGACAAACGTGGGGAGCCGCGGCGCTCGCACTCGGGATGGCCGCGGGCACAGCATGCAGCACCGGCGATGGTGACGTCGACGGCGATGTCACACCGGCCCAGGCGTACGTGGCGATCATCGAGTGGGAAGTCGATCAGCAAGAGCCAACGATCAACGCGGCCGGCGAGGTCGAGCTTCCTGTGATCTTCGTCGCCGCCGCTGGTGGCGGCACGATCGACATCGGCGTGCAGGCGTCGGTCGTCGAGCAGATGATCGACACGGCCACCATCCGGTTCGCCGACGACCCTGCCGATGCGATCAACGAGGGCATCCCCGACGAGCCCGTGCGCAACGACGGAGTGCTGCTGGTGGTTGCCGACATCCCCCCGCCGGCACCGACGATCGAGGTCACCACCGCTCGTGCGACCTCGTCGACCGACTCGATTGCGTGGGGCCTGACCATCGAGGGAAACGACACGGGTGCGACCGTCGTCAACGCTGAGGAGCGGTGACGACGAGCGCCACGCTCACGGGTCGGGAGTGATGAGGCGTGCCGCTAGCTGCAACGACCGCAGCGCGTCTCGCTCGCGTACGGTTGACTCGGGGTCGGTAGCGGTCGCTCTCAGCGACTCGAGCGCTGATCGGGCCGCGTCGTCGGAACGCACGCCGCCGACGCTCCTCGCCAGATCGGCGGCCGACACCGCATCGAGGATCGTCACCCGCAGCTTGCCGGCTTCCCATGCCACTCGCGCCTCGGCGAGCCGGTCGTGCGCCGCAGCCATCGAGTCGACCGATGCGTGTTCGTGGCGACGGGCCTCGCGAGCACCGCGCTGGAACAGGATCAACGCCGGCACGTAGACGGCGGTCAGCACGATCATGCTGACCTCGACCGGGAGGGAGATCGGTGTCGCCAACACACCACCGAACACCCACGCCAGCTGAAAGCGGGTTTCATACCGGGCCCCCGCCCGTCCGAGCAACGCCTCGGGTGCCCGCCGCTGCAGGAGCGCATCAAACGCGTTGCGACCCAACGTCGTCGACAAGCCGACCAACGCCGAGATGATCATCAGCAGGGGCACCGAGGCACCCAGGATGCCGATCGCCGTGAATACTGCCGGGGCGGCGATCGCCAGCGCGATCAGCTGCTCTTCGCGCCACCATCGGCGCAGGAGCGCTGCCGCCGTGTGCCCGATGAACGCACCGAGCCCGTACGCGCCGGCCGCCAGGGCGTACACGTAGGTCGGCTCGCTGTCGCGGCGAAGCGTGAACGCGAGTGTGAAGATGAAGAAGCCGACCGCGGCCCGGATCGCGCTCATCCCGCCCGACCCGACGATCACGGTCGGCAAGTGGGTCTCGGCGTACTCGATGTCGTCGGTGGGCGGCGGTGACGAGAGCCGCACCGGGCGGACCCGCGTGACCACGATGGCCGACGCGGCGAAGGCGACCGCCCCGCAGCGCAACGTCCACTCGGCGCCTCCGATCGCGAACACTCCTGCACCCGCGGCTGCGCCAACTGCGGCAAGGATGCTGGCGAACCGCGCCAAGCGGGCATTCGCCGCGACCAACTCGTCCGGGTCGTCGACGAGCGATTGCACCAGGGTCTGTTTGACGACACCGGACGCCTTGCTGGCCACGAGCAGGCCGAGCGCGAGCGGATAGAACGCGAGTTGCAGCAGGGTCGAGACGAGCAGAAGACAGCACACGGCGCGCACCGTGTAGAAGACCGCCGCGACCAGTCGCTGGCTGCGCCGGAACCGATCGACCGCTGGGCCGACGAGCGGCGCCAGCACGGCGAGCGGCGCCATCGTCGCCAAGAGGTAGATGAGCACCTGCTGGCGCGACGCATCGGGGCTGACGCTGAAGAACAGTGATCCGGCGAGGCTGATCGCGACGAAGGCATCACCGACCGCGGCCACCCCGTGAGCGATCGACAGCGGGACGAGTTGATCGGTTCCCAACAACGACGTTCTGAGTCGATGGTCAGCTGCTTCGGCAGCGGCATCGACCGTCGTGCCGTCAGACATCGCCAACATCTTGGCCGATCAGCACCGGCGAAACGGTCGGGGCGCGCTTCGGCCGCCCGCCGCGGGCCTCAGGCCGGGGCCCACCCGGTGACGTCGAGTACGACATCGACCTCACGGTGGGAGTACAGACACAGTCGACCACCCGCTCCGAGTTCGACGAACGCTCCGTTGGCCACGACGCCGCCAGCGGGGTAGTTGAGCGTGGATGCCTGTGGCCGCTCGATGCCGCATGGGAACAGGGTGATGAAGCCATTGCGGGCCCCGCGGATGGCGGTCACGTTGACCAGCGCCGACGCGGCCGACGCCGGGACACCGGCCCGCCCGGTCACCTGGATCTCGACCACAGCGCCGGCGGCGAGCCGGCCGATCGCTGCTTGCTGTCCGTCGACCGTCTGTTCGCCAGATCGCGACTCGAGCAGCCGAGCGGGCAGCAACCCGCTGATCGGTGAGCCATTCGGCACGAAGGCGGTGACGTCGATGATCACATCGGCAGTGCGATTGGCGAAGATGCAGATCGTTCCTCCGACACCGAGCTGCACGAGCGCACCGTTGGACACCACCTCACCCGGCCCGTAGTTGAGAGTGGACGATCCGGGGCGTTCGGCTCCGCAGGGGAACAACGTGGCGAATCCCTGGCCGTCGGCTTGGATCACACCGGCGTTGACCCACGCCGCGCGCGCATCGACCGGGATGCCGGCGCGGCCGGCAACTTGCACCTCGACCGTGGTTCCCGCAGGAATCGGCCCACGGGTGATGGGCACCCCGCCGACGGTGGCCGGCACGTCGTCGATCGCAGCCTCGCCCTCACGCGTCTCCAACAACCGCGCCGGACGGATACCGATCGGGGTCGAACCGGCGGGAGCAAATCCGGTGACGTCGACGACGATGTCGGTGGCCCGATGCACGTACACGCACACCTTGCCGGCCACGCCGAGTCGGACGAAGACGCTGTTGGCGACCACGTCTCCGGCGGCGAAGTTGATCGTCGACGAACCGGGTCGATCGCCCGGCGGGTGGGGCGATGAGGTACACGGAAAGACAGTGGCGAATCCGTTGCGTTCCGGACTGATGGCGGTGACGTTCAGCGTGGCACCGAGCGCGTCGATGTCGACGCCGGCGCGGCCCGCCACGTCGACCTCGAGGACGGAACCTGGGGCGAGTCGACCAATGCCCGCCTGCTGCCCGTCGATCGTGGTGGCGGGCAGTTGGCGCGACTCGACCAGACGCGCTGGTCCGGTCGGCCGCAACGACCCGGTCCAATCGTCGGGCGCCAGCGCGGTGACGAGGTGGATCCACGGGAGGTAGGTCGTGACGCGGGCATACACGCCCGGATCGATGCCGTTGGCGCAACCGACACCGAAGCTCGTCACGCCGGCGAGCGTTGGAGTCCCACCGGCATCGGCGATCAGCGGCCCACCGGAATCGCCCTGGCAGCTGTCGACCCCCTGCTGCAGGTCGGCAGCGCACAACATCGCTCCGGCGAGGAACGATGCGCCGTAGCGCCCGCAGTCCTGCTCAGTGGGCGAGGTGAGGATCGGTACCGCCGCCCACTGCAACTGGGCTGGGAAGTCGTCGTTCGCTGGGCCAGAGACCGGATCCCTGTCGCCCCAACCGGTGATCCGGCCGGTCGTCCCGCGGCCCGGCCAGGCGGCGACGTCCTCGAACCAGGGAAGATCGACGATCTCGGCGTCGGATGCGTCGACTGCGATCGGCACTGCGAGACGAAGCAGGGCGATGTCGCTCTCGTTCGAGTTCGACGTCCCGTCCCAATCCGGGTGCACGATCACTTCCGCGATCTCGGTGAAGTCTTCCGGGAACGTGTTGCTGAGGTTGGCCTCGCCGCTCAACACGCGCAGGTTCGGTGGGGTCGGCGGATCGAGACAGTGCGCTGCGGTGAGCACCCATTCCGGGGAGATCAACGATCCGCCACAGAAATGGAAGAAGCCAAGACCGCCGCCCTGGAGCGACACGAGCGCGACTTGCCACGGCGCTTGGTCGATCGTGGCGTCGCCACCGTTGACGATGCGGTCGGTGACGGTGACCGGCCCATCGCTCGACGACGGCGCGGCCCCCACGGCATGGGACGCAGCGACGAACAACGGAAGTACGGCGGCAACCATCAGGAGCAGCCCGGCTCGCCTCACGCCGATCGCCGTCGTCACCGAGACATCTTCACAGACAGCGCGGTGGGGTCTGCGATCGCGTTGGCACTCCGCCGACTACACCTCGACTCGCTGATGTGTCACCATGCGCGTCATGTCCGGCCCGGACGACGACGATCTGTGGGCACCGACACGGCCCGCCGGCGTCGGTCCGTCGACGCCACCCGATCGACCACACGCGGGGGCGGCACATGGACCCGAGCCGACGCAAGTACAGCCGGTAACGGGCCAGCCAGCGATCCGTCTCGGACTCGGCACCACTGCCGAGGCTGGACCCGATGGTCCACGCCAACGACCGCCGTGGTTGTTGCCCGCGTCCATCGCGCTCGGGGTCGTGCTCATCGGAGGTTTGGTCGTGGCCCTCACCTCAGGGGGCGGCGACGACGACGCCAACGTGCCCGCAGCGTCGTCGAGCACATCGACGGCGCCGGGCAACTCGATCGCGACGGCATCGTCCGCGCCCACGGCCGACGAGAGCGGCGCTGCGTCGACGATCAGTGACGCCGTCGCCCTCACGACCACCACAACGACGGCAGCGGCGTCGACGTCGACGGACGCGTCAACGTCGGATGTGAGCGCAACCACAGACGTATCCGACGGCACCACGCCGGGGACCAGCGATCCGGTCACCGTCACGTCACAGGAGTCACCAACACAGTCGACCTCATCCGCCACCGCACCGCCGACCGCCTCGACGACCACGCCATCGACCGTCCCATCGACGGAGCCGTCGGTACCGACCGATCCGTCGAGAGCAACCCCCGATCCGGGCTTCGCCACATACGGATCAGAGGTGCTGGCCATCGATGCGGCGTGCAGCGCGCAGCCGCTCGGTCCCGACGGCGACGATCTGACGACGTTCCTCGTGCGCAGCGCGTCGGATCAACGGGTGGTCATCGAGCAGCGACGCTCGGGAAACGACGTACGACTCGACGTGCGCTATCCCGACGACGGGCAGACCCTCTCGGCGGACATGGTGGCGGTCACCGACGAGACGGTGGCGGGTCGCGTCGAGCGCAATGGCACCCCGATCGACATCGTCGTCGCAGCACCGACCGGTGGGGTGAGCCAGTGTTTCGACTTCATCGAGCTGACACCCACGAGCGACATCGAGGGCCGCGGCTACACCGCCGGAATCCTCGACGTATGCGCGGTGGACACGCCGTCCGGACGGGCGATCAGCGGAGTGGCCACCGACAACACGAGCTTCACTATCGTGCCGATCGACGACATCGCCCGCCTGACCATCGATGTACCAAGCCTCGGTGGCACCTTCGTCGATGACGACGCACTCGCCGATCGCGACGAAACGATCGTGTTCTACGAGGGCGTCGTCGAAGGGGCGGGCGAGCCGCGGGCGGCCTACGTCGAGATCGAGTTGGCCGCGCCGCGGGTCTGCGCACCGTCTGAGTCGCCCTGACTCAGGCTGCTTGGCTGGCGAGCTCTCGGGCCTTGCCGTCCGACACCTTCCCTGTCTCGGCGTACACCGTGAGATCGGTGGTCACCGCCGACAGCAGCTTGTCGAAGCGGCGGCGCATCATCGGCTTCATGATCGCGCCGAGCGGGCCCGTCACATCGGCTGACAGGCGCATGGTCACCGCCGTCCCCGCTCCAGCGCTTGCGCCGTGAGAACGCAACGTCCAACGGTTCGTCAGGTCGTGCACAAAACCGGGAACCTTCTCGGCATCGACCGAGTAGGCAATGGTGTGCCGCTCAGGGTCGTAGGTGACCACCCGTTCGTCGGTGAAGCCGAAGCCGGGAACCTCACACACCCGACCACCGGCATTGCCATCGGCCTGGCGTGGCGCCTTTGGGTTCGGACCCGAGCTATCGAGTCCGGTTGCCCAGTCGTACACGTGCTCGAAGTCGTCGGCGAGGATGCTCCACACCCGCTCGACGGGTGCATCGATCGTGAACTGCTTGTTGATCTCGAGGGTCATCGGTCGTTCCTTTCGTCGCCTCCCGGCGTCTCCGGGAGCTGGCGACCACGATGCGCCTACCGACGCGCGACCACATCGCCCCGCCACCGCGATCACCCACGCGCCCGCAGCTGGCCAACGACGTCACACCGTCTGGCAAGGGGCGGGCGACGGTCAGGCGAGTGGACGGGCGCGGGGTCAGCTGTCATCGAGGAGACCGAGCGCCCGAGCCGCGTCGACGGGACTCTCACGACCCGACACACCGAGTTTGCGCCGAATCGACGTGAGGTGCGTCTTCAACGTGTTCTCCGACACGAACAACTGGCGAGCGAGCTCCTTGCGCGACAGCCCGTGTGGGAGCAGGCGCAACACGACCAACTCGCGTTCGGTCAGCTCCCGTGCGCCGATCGGCAATGCGTCATCGACCGGAGCAAACCGAGTGGCGTTGTGCGCCGCCCGCACGACATCGCCGACGTGCGGTGCGTCGGCCAGCGGTTGTGCGTCGGCTCGGCGGAGCGCATCGCGTCTCGTGTGGTCGTCACCAGCGGCATGAGCGACGCGGGCGTAGAGCGCTTCGCCGAGGGCAACCAGGGCAGCTTCGCGGCCGGCCCGCGCGTGCTCGAGCGCTCTGACAACACCATGTTCGGCGTCGCCGATGCGTCCGTCGGCGAGCGCTTCTTCCGCCAGGACGAGCCACGCCATCCCAGGCCGGTGGAACCGATCGAGTTCCGGCGTCGAACAACGCGCCAACGCTGCCGCCGCCAGCGCCGTCCGCTCGACGCGATCGGCAGTCGCCGCCGCGAGGTACGCCTCGGCCAACACCACCGCCGACTCCTCGTCCAGTTCGACGCCATCGGCGACGGCGCGACGCAACACGGGCACCGCGCCCTCGTTGTCGCCGGCCAGCACGAGCGCCGCACCGAGCGCCGCATGCGCGGCTGGTCCGACGAGATCGATCTCGTCGCCGAGCAGCTCCAGCGCTCGCAGCCCCCAGCCCAGCGCGCTCGTCACGTCACCGAGATGCCGGTCGCGATGGCATCGAATGGTGGCGCCGTGGATCTCGAAGCGCCGCCGTTGTGACCATTCGAGGGTGTCGACCAGGTCGATCGAATCGAGCCACGGGTCGATCTCGTCATAGCGCCCGGCGTTGAGACTCGCCCAGGCCGGCAGCGGGGCGAGCTGGTCATGCGCCAACACGCGCTCGGGACCAAGCATCGACACCAGCTCCCACAACAGGTCGATCCGACCGCGGTTCGACAGCTCCACGTACGACTCGCCGAGAGCATCGAGCGCCTCCTCGACCGCACCTTGGAGAAGACGGTGCCGTACCGATTCGCCGACGTCGCCGATATCGGCGAACCAGTCGGCGAGCCGGCGGTGTACGGCTGCCATCGCGGCAGGCGAACGCTCGCAGAATCGCGAGT
The DNA here is from genome assembly GCA_039177505.1 of Actinomycetota bacterium. Classification (GTDB taxonomy): domain Bacteria; phylum Actinomycetota; class Acidimicrobiia; order Acidimicrobiales; family Ilumatobacteraceae; genus JABSQH01. The sequence goes on from JBCDFR010000039.1 coordinate 12,155, forward strand.
GCAGAAACTCGCGCCAGAGTCGGTGGTATCGAAACGACGGCACACTCGGGTCGACCGTTGTTGTGAACACCTGGGCATCGACCAGCTGGCGCAGGATGCGCAACGCGCTGTCGTCGCCGGTCGCTGCGGCGCACGTCGACGGTGACAGCTCGTCGAGCACGCTCGTGGTGATGAGGAACTCGCGATGCTCGGCGCGCTGGGCATCGAGCACTTCCCCAGCGAGGTAGCGGGCAACGCCGTCGCTCGCACCGTTGGCCGCGTGGATGACTTCGCTCGCCGAACGGCCTGCGCGCGCGGCCAGGCGAGCGAGTTGCAGACCCGCCGGCCAACCGTCGACGCGCCGCACGATCTCACCCGCGTCGTCGACCGACAGGCGACCCGCACCGACGTCGTCGTCGAGGAACCGGCACCCTTCCTCGGCGGTGAACGCGAGGTCGGCTGCTGTGATCTCCAGCGCCTCGCCGCGGCCCAACAAACGAGCCACCGGAAGGTCGAGCTCGCTGCGCGTGGTCACGATGACACGGAGTCCGGTGGGCGGATGCAGCAGCAACCGTGTGAGCTGTGCGAACACCTCGGCGTCGTGCACTTCGTGGAGATCGTCGAGCACCAACAGGATCGGGTCGGGGTGCGCCTCGGCCGCCGAGAGCAGCACATCGATCAGCGCATCGACGTCGTCGATGGCGGGGTCGTCGGTTGGCGCCGCACGGCGATCGGCAGCCGGCATGTCGACGCCCGCACCGTCGAGCGCGGCCGCGATGTGGCGCCACAGCCGGGATGGCGAGTCGGTCCGGTCGGTGTTGATCCAGGCCACCGTTGCGCCGACGCGATCAACGGCTTGGCGCACTACGGTGGTCTTGCCGTATCCCGCCGGGCCCTTCACGATCGCGACAGTTGCGACAGATGTTGCCAGCGCATCGACGAGGCGTGGCCGTTCGACGGCCGCGGCCGGCATGGCGGGCGCCAGCAACTTGGCCCGCAGTACGACTGCTCCCCCGGTCGTCACCCCTGCGAGGGTACGGCCGGGGCTCCGCTTCCCCGACGCGGTCAGCTCACCCGTGGCGTCGAATCACCCGACCGTCAGCGGCGTCGGCCGCGCAGGCGATCGAGTTGTCGACGTTCCTTCTTGGTCGGCCGACCGCTGCCCGGATCGCGCGCGAACACCGGCACGTCGGCCTCGCGCGGCGGCGGTGGTGGTGGACTGTGGTCGACGTAGCAGTCGACAGCGATCGACGCTCCGACCCGCTTGACGATCACCCGGACCACCTCGACGTTGCGTTGGCGACCGCCAACGTAGGCCTCGACAGTGTCGCCTGCACGTACCGGTGTCGACGGCTTGGCGGCGCGCCCGTTGACGGTCACGTGTCCGCCGCGGCACGCCCGACCGGCGTCTGTCCGAGTCTTGGTCAACCGTACGGACCACAACCACTGGTCGATACGCGCCTCCACGTGCGGCGACGCTAGTGGCTGGGGTCGCGACCGTGGCCACGCAAGTTCAGGCGTCGGGTTCGTCGAGCAAGCGCTGTCGCGCCCGGCTCCGCTGACCATCGGTCAACGGACGATTGCTGCGCACGCGCACCGTGTCGGGTTCGTCGCCGACCGTCGGTTCAACGGCGTGTTCGACCTCGGACAAGAACACGACGCCGGTGAGTCCAGGTTCATTCGACGCGGCGGCCAGCCGCTGCCCAGCATGTTCGGGCGTCGTATGGGACCAGAGATCGCCGGGCACCTCGATCTCGCTCACCGACGGGAGCTGCGAGTGGTTGGTCACCGCCTGGATCGTGTGGTGTCCGGCGTGCCACGAGGCGCCACCTTCGGTTCGAATTCGCACCGCAGCGATACCCACGAGATCGACGACGCCGTGCACGTCGGTACCCTCGATGCGGAGGTCGACCTCGTCGCCGACGGCATAACGATCCTCGAGGAGCGCGCGAGTACCGCCGATCAGATCCTTGATGAGATCCTGCCCGCTCAACGCGAGCGCGAATCCGAGAAAGCCGGCGCTCGACACTGCGTACACGGGGTTGATGCCGATCAGGTCGAGCGCGATCAGCGCCGCCACGCCCACGATGAACATCGTGATGAGGTGACCGAAGATGCGCGCCACTGCGTCGGCGCGCTGCAACCGCCGGGCGGCGCCGTGTCCGTCGTCGCCGAGCCGGTCGAGGCGTATGCGCCAGCTCGAACGCCCGCGCCGGGCGCGCCGCACGGCGCGGCGCGTGGCCCAGCGAATCGCTCGACGCGCCGTCCACGCCACGACCATGGCAGCGAACATCACCGCCACCGCTTCGACACCCAACGCAAGATCTGAAAACATGACGACATGATGACGCTTTGTCACCCAATCGACACATCAGCAGCGGGATTCCTCGGCAGCACCCTCCACATGCAGCGGCGTTGATCTTCTACCTACCGGTAGGTAGAGTGGCCGATCGTGACCGACCGCCCTGTCGATGTCGACCTGCTGCACGAGTTGGAGCCGGTCGCCGAGCGGCTCCTCGAGCGCCATCTCAAGACCTCCAAGGAGTGGTTCCCGCACGAGTACGTGCCGTACAGCCGGGGCCGCGACCACGTCGACGGGCACGACTGGACGCCCGACGATGCCGATCTCGGCGGACACGAGATCGGTCCAGAGGTGCGCAGTGCCCTGCTCGTCAATTTGCTCACCGAAGACAACCTGCCGTACTACTTCCGGTCGGTCGAGCGGCTCTTCGGCAGCGATGGGGCCTGGGGAACATGGGTCCGCCGATGGACCGCAGAAGAAGGGCGCCACTCGATGGCCATTTACGGCTATCTGATGGCAACACGGGCAATCGACCCCGTCGAGCTGGAGCGTTCACGGATGGCTCAGGTGTCGGGTGGGGAGACACCCGACCCGCCCCTGCACGAGGGGTTCATCTATCTCGCCCTGCAAGAGCTCGCCACCCGCATCGCCCATCGCAACACCGGCGCCCAACTCGGCGACCCGGTCGGCCACGAGGTGATGAAGCGCGTCGGTAGCGACGAGAACCTGCACCAGCTCTTCTACCGCGACCTCGCGGCAGCGGCGATCGACGCCGATCCGAACACGATGATGATCGCCATGGACGCCCAGGTGCGCCATTTCAAGATGCCCGGCACGGGTATCCCGAACTTCGATCAGCACGCGGCGCTCATCGCCAGGGCCGGGATCTACGACCTTCAAGTGCACCACGAGCAAATCATCGTGCCGGTCGTCGTCCGCCAGTGGGACGCCGCCAACATCACCGGGTTGAGCGGCGAGGGAGCCAAGGCCCAAGAACGCTTGATGAAGCGACTGGCCACCAGCGAACGCGTCGCCAAGCGGTTCGCCGAAAAACGCGCCGCCGCGTTGCAGCCGGCCTGAGCTGATCGCACTGCGTCGCGGGCGCCGCTACGAGGCCAGCGTCGACGCGGCGACGAGGGCGGCACTGACCAGCGCCGCCCCAACCAGCGCAACTGCCTCGACCGTCAACGTCTTCCGGGCCGCGGCCAGCACCTGCTCGCCGTGCGGACCCGCCTCGAGGCGGGGCAACACGACGAAGTGGTTGTAGGCACCAATCCCCACCGCCACCGCCACGAGGGCCACCTTGATCGCGAGCAGTCGTCCCCACTCGCTGTCGAGATACCCAGCCACGTCGGAATCGATCATCAACGCCATCGCCACCCCTGCCACCGCTGCTGCGGCGAGCGCCACCATGGCGATCACCGAAAACCGCAGCGTCATCTCCACCGCCGCACTCGGCACACGAGCCCGATGTCGTCGGTGTAGCAGGAACGCCAAAGCGAGGACCCCACCGACCCACGCAGCCGCGGCGAGCACGTGGAGCACGCTCACCGCACCGTGCAACAGATGAGGACCCTCACTCACAGTGTGACCATCGAGCGCGAACGACGCGGCGATCGCTGCGGCCCCGACGATGCCCACGGCATTACCGAATGACGGCTGCCAACGGGCGGGCGCCGAGCCTGCGTCGGCGTGCGACTCGGAGACTTCATCGGCCACCGCCGCGGAGAGCGCAACCGGCGGTTCGTTCCGCCGTCGCCGAACGACAAGCGTCCCGAGACCGACCGCGAGCGCAGCGCCACCGACGAGGCGCGCCAGCGCGGCTCGACCATTGGACTCCCCGAGTGCATCGCCAACCGATCCGAATATCGAACCGAGGCCGAGCAACTCGATCGCCGCCCCCACAGCGACGACGCCACCGAGCGCACGGACCACTACCGCCAGCGCACCGAGATCTGCGGGGCGCCCGGCGAATGCAGCCGCGGCGAACACGAGCATCCCCAATGCGATGACCGCGGCCGGAAACGAGATCCATCGACCGAAGTCGGTGGCCCGCGAGCCATCAGAGACTCCGGTGTCGAGCGTCGGCGCAGCGGGCGTCGCTGCCGATGGGGCAGCGGTATCGCTGTTGTCCACCGCGACCGCCGACGTGCTCGGCCCAGCGACTGGTGGCTCCGAATCGAGCGGGACCCTGGTCGCCGGGTCACCGGCGGAGGGTGTCGTCGAGGGCACCGTCGGTGATGTCGTTGCTGGTCCGGTCGTCACCGCTGGAGTGGCCGCAGGTGCCGTGGTGAAGGTCGGCGGGGTCACTGCGAAGCTCAACGATCCCTCGATCACGTGGGTGTCCGACGAGCGCACCTGCCACGCGGCGGTGTAGCTCCCCGCAGGCAAGGCGGGGTCGAAGCGGGCGACCAGTGTGTCGGTGCCGACGGGCTCGATCAGTGCGGCGACCCGCGTCGCGCCGTCTGCACCGGCGACCGCAACGCCTTGCTCGATCGGTGCGACCGCTCCCGAGAAGGTCAGCACGATCTCGGCGAGCGGGCCTTCCACGGACGCGCCGTCCGACGGGGTCGACGAGCTGAGGTCGGTATGAGCGTGCGCAGGCGTGGGGACGAGCCAGATCAGCACGGCAACTAGTGCCATCAGCACACGGCGCATCAGGACAGTTTGCCGGAACCTCAGTGCGAACCGAGGGCGCGTGGACGCACCACACGAGCCATCGACGAGTGGAATTACCCCCGGCCGTCGAGGTATCTGAGCACCGCAAGGACGCGCCGGTGCGCGTGTTCCTCCTGATCGAGGTCGAGCTTGGTGAACACGTTCGAGATGTGCTTCTCGACGGCGCCGAGCGACACGACAAGGCGCTCGGCGATGCCTGCGTTCGACAGCCCTTCGGCCATCAGTTGCAAGACCTCGCGCTCGCGCGGCGTGAGACGGTCGAGTTCGGAGCCGCGCGAGCTCCGTCCGAGCAATTGCCGCACGACCTCGCCGTCGACCGCACTGCCACCCGCTGCGACCCGACGGACCGCCGCAATGAAGTCGTCGATGTCGACGACACGGTCTTTCAACAGGTACCCGACGCCTTCGGTGTCACCGGCCAACAACTCAGTGGCGTAGCGCTCCTCGACATACTGCGACAGCACCAGCACTGCGATGTCGGGGTACGTCCGGCGGATCTCGACCGCCGCGCGGATGCCCTCGTCGGTGTGCGTCGGCGGCATGCGTACATCGACGAGCGCCACCTCGGGTCGGTGCGCGTCGATGGCAGCGAGCAGCGCATCGCCATCACCAACGGCCGCGACAACCTCGATGCCGGCATCGGCGAGCAGGCGCACCACCCCATCGCGCAACAGCACCGAGTCATCGGCGACCACGGCGGTGAGGTCAGACACCGGGCGTGACCGTCCCCGAGAGCTGGCGTGCATCGATGGGCACCACGGCGATGACCTCTGTGGGGCCTCCCGCCGGTGAGCGCACTTCCAGGGAGCCGTCGACACCTTCGACACGAGCACGCATACCGGCCAATCCGCTGCCGCCAGCCGGATCGGCACCACCACGGCCATCGTCGCGGACTGCAACGACCAAACCTGGCAGCGGTGCTTCGACCCTGGTGATGCGTACCGAGCCGGCGCGCGCCCGCGAGTGTTTGTAGACGTTCGCCACCGCTTCGTTGACGACGTAATACGCCGTCGTGGCGACATCGTCGGGGAGTTCCGAAGGAGCAACTCCATCGAGATCGACGTCGACGGTCATCGGGATCGGCCCACCGGCGACCACAGACGACAGGGCGGCGTCGAGCCCTCGGTCGCCGAGTACGGACGGATGCAGGCCACGACCGATGAGACGGAGCTCACCGATCGAGTCGCGCAACTTGTCGCGGGCGTCGTCGAGCAGCGCCCGGGCTTCGACAGGTTGTGAGTCGACGCGCCCAGCGGCGCGCCCGATGTCGATCCCGATCGCAACCAGTTGCTGTTGCACACCGTCGTGGAGGTTGCGCTCGATCCGCCGCCGTTCAGCGGCCACCGCATCGAGGATCGCCTGACGTTGTCCCGAGAGTTCGTCGACACGCTGCTGGAGCTCGTCGCTGGCGTCCGGGCCGAGGAACCACGCCACGTATCGGTGAGCAACGGCTGCGACCGCGACCGACAGTCGAGCAACGCCACCAGCGACGGCAACAGCCAGCACCAGACCGAGCAACCAGATACTCGACGGCAGCGAGCTGACGATCGCCCACGGCACCATCGCCACGCCGAACAGAATGGGCATCGCGACGACGCTGGCCGTCACGAACGCCACCTGTCGCCACCGCGTTGGATCGGTGACAACAACGACGAACCGTCGCCACCAGGAGGCGCCGCTCGGTGCGGGTCGCTTCGCTCGCTCTGCGATCGGTGCGCCGACCCACGTTGCGCGGGCCCGTTCGATACGGGCGAGTCCGTCGACGATCCAGAACGCAAGGGGTACAAAGGCGAGCCCGACGACGACGAGCGACAACGAGAATGCGAGGGCGAGCACTGCGACGGTGACGGCGAACATCAGCGGCGCCCAGACCACTCCGACGAAGAGGTAACCGACCGCCACCCACGTCTGAGCCTGAACCACCGGTCGCAGCCACCACTCCGCCCACTCGCGTCTCGATCGCTTGGGTCCGCGAGGCGGTGACCCCGACTCCCCCGGTTCCGGCCTGTCGCCGGTGTATGTCTGCCCCGGCGCGGGCCACCGGGCCGGCGCTCCAGTCGGCGATGCCGACGACGCCGGGTGGTCGGCGGTCGGTGTCTGCGGGGCACTGGTCATGACGTCCTCAACGTTTCGGCGAGCGTACGCCGTCCGACCTGACGAACGACCACAGATGCCAGGAGGACACAACCTGCGAGCACGACCACAACGGCCACCGGAATCGCACCGGTGGCGTACGTGAAACCGATCTCGACGGCGTCGGCCGCCTCAAATGACTGCGCAATCGCACGAGCGCCGAGATACCCGAGGCCGAGTCCCGCGGCCGTGCCGACAATCGCCAGCGGAATGAGCTCGCCGAGCACGATTCGCCGGATGTCGCTGCGAGTCGCGCCGACCGCCTGCATCGCCGCGATCTGATGTCGTCGTTCGTACACACCGACTGCAAGGCCTGATGCCACGGCGAGTCCCGCCACCGACACGACTACCACACCGATAGCCCCGAAGATCAACAAGATGGCGTTTCGGCTGGCCTCGTCATCGTTGAGATCGACGAACAGCGCCGTGGTGGTGGCGCCAGCCGGCATCGTCGACGGGCGATCGGCCAGCGACAACACGACGTTGCCTGCGCCGGGACGTCCGAGGTCGGCGGCGAGTGTGTCCGTCGGCACGAATACAGCGCGACCTCGGTGGCGGTGCAGACCGACCACGTCGTAACTCACCGTCCCGGACGCCACCTCGACGTCGAGGCGATCGCCGACGTCGACGCCGACGCGTTCGGCAAATCCGGCCGAAACGACGACATCACGCCCGCCGTCGAACCACGACCCGCTGACGACAGTTCTCTCGATCATCGAGGTGTGCGGGTCGAGTCCGAGGACGTCAATGTCCCACTCGTCGAAGTACCCGACGGTCTCGATGGCGACTTCGGAGCGACCGTCGGCGACGGCGCTGTCGATATCGAGACCATCCCCGGCGACGACGGTCTGGCTCTGCCAGCGCCACGGCTCGCTCTCGGCCGCGTTGAAATCGTTGATCGTCGTGGCCATCGACGCCACGATCATCAGCGCGGCGACTGCTGCGGTCACCTGGAGCGCGACGGCCATCGATCGGGCGCGGCGATGCCAACCGTTGCGCGCCGCGATCCGGCCACGTAACCCGCCCAGACGCAGTCGAGCGAGGAGACGCTCGCTCCAGCGGCGTCCGAACGGGTTGCCATCGCGGTCGCGCAATGCTTCCGCAAGTGGCATGGCGGTGACCCGGCGGGCCGCACGCGCCGACACCAGACGAGCGCCGACCAGCGCGAACAGGGCGCTGCCGACGATGACCGGTACCGATACTGCAAGGTCCGGCGTGACACCGACGAACTCCTCCAGAACAAGGCGCGCGATCACGTTCGCAACAGCGATGCCGAGGGGAATCCCAATCAGCAGGCCCGCGACAGCGATCGTCATCGCGATGCGTCGAAGTCGGCGTCGAAGCGCACGCGGCCGCGCTCCGAGCGCGGCCATCACTGCGGCCTCACCGGTGCGTTCGGTGATCAGCGTGTTCGTCGTCGAGGCGAGCAGCACAAGAGCGACGAGTCCGGCAACGATCCCGAGAAATCCGATCATCAGGCTGACCTGCGCGATGTCCTCCTCGACAGGGTGCTGTCCTGCGGGGATCACCTCGGGCAGCGACGTCACTGTGACGCCGATCTCGGCGAGGTCACCGCGCAAGTCGTCGGCCAACACACGGAGTGCGTCGCCATCGGTCAACGGTGACGAGATGACCAGGCGGTTTACACCGTCGATACCGGCCAGGTCGCGGGCATCGGCGACATCGACGAACGCGACCGGTTCAGCTGTCCAATAGCTGCTGTTGCCGACGCCGACGATCTCGATCGGTGGCGCGACGCCAATCGCGTCGCCAACGGAAAGGTCACCCGCATCGGCGAGCCGTTCGCTGGCAACGACCTCACCCGCAACCTCGCGAAACCGTCCGGTGACGATGTCGACGATGTCGACGCGTTGGTTGCCGAGTTCGACACCGAGAACATCAACCACGCCAACATCGGGGAGCTCGATCGCCGCCGCGATCTGGCCCTCGAGGGCATGGACGTCGTCGCGGCGCTCATACGACGCCGACAGTGCTGCGAGGTCGTGGTCGTCGAGGTCCGTTGTCGTCAAAACGAGTTGCGGGATCTGATCGCGCTCGCCTGCGGCGCGCAGCGACGATGCCGCAACCGCCGGCACCGCGAGCACGCCGATCGCCCCGATGGCAAGCAGGAGAGCGAACACGCTCGACAGCACGCGCGCCGGCGATCGGCGCAGTTCACGAAGCGCCGAGCTCACGACGCCACCGCCACCGCACCGACATCGAGCATCACGTCGACGCCAACAGCGAGATGTCGGTGAACTCGGCCATCGAGCATTTCGATCACGCGATCAGCGCCGTCGACCAGATCGACGTCATGGGTGATCATCACCACGGTCGTGCCTCGCCGTGTAATTTCGGCGAGCAGGTCGGCAACGACGCGTCCCGCAGCCTGGTCGAGGCTGCCAGTGGGCTCATCGGCCACGATCAGCGGCGGGTGGTTGATGATCGCTCGGGCAACCGCAACTCGTTGTTGTTCGCCGCCGCTCAGCTGATTCGGGAGGCGCTGGGCCTTGTCGGCGAGGCCAACCGACGCCAGCGCATCGAGAGCGCGGATGCGGCGTTCGCGGCGGCGGGTCGAACGATCGACAAGGTGGATCGCCAGCTCGACGTTCTCGCGTGCGGTCAAGGCGGGAAGCAGGTGGAAGTCCTGGAAGACGATGCCGACGTGACCACCGCGCCACCGGGCGAGTCGATCGCGAGACAGTTGGTCGACGCGCGTCCCGGCGACTTCGAGCGAACCCGACGTCGGGCGATCGATGCCGGCGATCAACGCACCGAGTGTCGACTTGCCGGACCCCGACGGTCCGACGACGGCGACGAGCTCGCCGGCGCCGAGCGACAGGTCGACGTGGTCGACCCCGAGCTGCGCGGCATCGCCGCGACCCCACCGGCGCGTCAGGTCGATCGCACGTACGAGCGGCGCGTGGACGAGGACCGGGGCGCAGAGCGATGTGTTCATGCGTCGATCGTGCGCTCTCCGACGCAGCCGATCGATGGAGCCGCCCGGCGTCTCGATGGTCGGGTTATCCCCACCGCCGCGACAAAACGCGGTTGCCATACTGGCCAGCCGCTGTGTTTCACCAACTCACCCCGGAACAGGGACTACAACTACTTCAGTGACCCGTCTGTTCGTTGCGATCTGGCCGCCAGACGAGGTCCTCGACGCGCTGGCCGATCTTCCTCAGCCGCGCGACCCGGGCGTGCGCTGGATCGCGCGCGAGCAGCGACACATCACGTTGCGGTTCTTTCCCGACGCCAACCCAGACGCGGTGATCGACGCCCTCGACCACATCGAACTGCCGCCGGCAACCGCGCAGCTCGGCCCAGCCGTCGACGTACTGGGCGAGCGCTCGCTCGTCATCCCCGTCGGCGGTCTCGACGACCTGGCCGCAGTCGTCGACCGGGCGACCCGTTGCGACGCGCCGTCGCGACGACGCTTCGTCGGCCACCTCACCGTCGCTCGGCTCAACCGGCGAGCACGGCCTCAGCGCAGCGTCGGGATGCGGTTTGCAGCAACGTTCACCGTCGCCAGAGTCGCGTTGGTCCACAGCGACCTCCAACCGACCGGAGCCGTCTACGAGACCATCGCGACGTGGCCGACTCGCTGACCGCGTCCGTCGTCGCCAACTGCACGGCAACGAGATTAGGCGCCGCTCGCGCCAACGGGTCGGGGCCGACACATCCGTGTCACACTTGAGGGGTGCGTACTCGACAGCAGCGGCATTGGCGGTCTGCATGACCGACGGCGAGGCCGGGCACGTGCTGCAACTGGCGGCCGAGCGGCTCGATGCATTGGCCGACGTTGCCGAGTTGATGGGTGACGGCGCCGCTGCCGAGCGCTTTCGAGCCGATGCCAATCGGCGCCGACTCGAAGCAATGGCGTTGCTCGACGATTAAACGCTCTCGGGCTGCGTGGGCCGGTGGTGCGCCTGGTCGGGCGCCGCGCAGCGCCGACTGCGCCCGCCCTCGATAACCAGGACAACGGATCCGACAGCCGCTCGATACCCGGCTCCGGACGGCACAACACGAAGTGTTGTGCTAAACGGTTGCGGTGGACCCGATGCTCGATCTGCTCTGGGGCTCAGGGTCGCTGCCCGGCCCGCTGGCGGTGGGACTGCTCGGCCTACTCCTCTCTGGTGCAGGCGTCTACTTCACGATTCGTCTACGAGGTGCGCAGTTCCGTCACGTCGGCGCCCTTATCGAAGCGCTCCGGCGGAGCTTTCGCCCTGATCATGCCGACGGCGTGTCATCGTTTCGAGTGTTCGCCGTGGGGTTGGGCGGACGGGTCGGCGCCGGGAACATCGTCGGCGTCGCCATCGCCATCACGCTTGGTGGACCTGGTGCGGTGTTTTGGATGTGGGCGGTTGCGCTGTTCGGCATGTGTACAGCGATCGTCGAGAACACACTCGGGCAGATCTACCGTCAGCGCGACCCGGACGGTAACAAACACGACTATCGCGGCGGCCCGGCGTTCTACATGACGAGGGGGCTCGGCGCTCGCTGGGCCGGGGTCGTGTTTTCGGTGGTCATGATCGTGGCGTTTCCGATCGGCTCCGCGTCGGTGCAGGCCAACACATTGTCGACGACCGTCGAAGCGGCGTTCGGCGTGCCGACCGTCGTCTCGGGGATCGTGGCGACCACTGTTGTGGCGGTGCTGATCTTTGGTGGGCTCCGCCGGATCACCGCGTTCGCCGAAATCGTTGCGCCGTTCATGGCGACGATCTACCTGCTTGCGGGTCTGTACGTGGTGGCGATCAACATCGACCGAGTGCCCGATGTGTTGAGCGACATCGTTTTGGGCGCGTTCGGGCTGCGCGAGGCAGCAGGTGGCGCCGCGGGATACGCAGTGTCACAGGCGATGATCCAAGGATTCCGTCGGGGCCTGTTCTCCAACGAGGCAGGAATGGGCTCGACTCCCAACGTCGCCTCGGCCGCGGACGTCAAGCATCCGACGTCACAGGGACTGATGCAGGCAATCGGGGTGTTCATCGACACGATCGTGTTGTGCACGGTCACTGCGATGATCATCTTGCTCGGAGGCGTATGGGAGCCCGGGTACTCCTCGGCGACCAACGGGGTGACCCTGACCCAGGAGAGTCTGGAGAGCGCGATCGGCGCATGGGGCGATCAATTCATCGCGGTCAGCCTCGTCTTCTTCACATTCACCACGATATTGGCCGACAGCTACTACGGCGAGAACGCGGTCTGGTTCTTGAAGGCCGACCGGAGGGGAGTCTGGGCGGTGCGCGGCATCGTCATCGTCGTGACGATGCTCTCGTCAGTGGCCGCCGCCACCGATGTGTGGGACCTCGCCGACGTGGCGATCGGGACGCTCACGGTGATCAACCTGGTCGCCATCTTGCTGCTTGCGCCCAAGGCGATCCGCGTCGTGAAGGACTACTTCAGCCAGCGCGCCGCAGGGCTCGAGCCGACCTTCGATCCCGAGCAGTTCCCCGAGCTCGATCTCGATCCGCAGGACTGGTCGAGTCGTGAATCCACCGTCGACCAGCGCTGACGGTCGGGTTCCGCCCGGTACTGCAGCCCCAACCGTCAGCAACTCGAAGCGATGGAGCTCCTCGACGACTGACCGACTCAAACGGCGTACGGCATCCGATGATGCTGGCCGAGCGCGACGTCGGCTGGCGAGGGGGCAGTCACGAGCGGGCCCGGATTGGCACGACGGAACTCTCGCATCTCCCGGCGCTCGGTCGACCATGTCCGGTAGCGCTCGACCAGTGAGGGGCGGCGTCGGCCCGACTCAGTGGTGATGGTCCACGGGTCGGCGGCGACGATAGTGAAGTTGGCAGTGGCGGATGCGGCAGTCATGACAGTCACTCTGAACACTCCACGACGATCGCTCTGTGATCCCGATCACTGAAGAACATGAAGCGGGGACAGTCCACTGGGCGTGTGCATGAGCACCGCCCTCAATTCTTCAGCGGCAGTCGAGCGGTCTCGGTGATCCGCCAGGCCACGATCACGCCGTACACACCAACAACCGACGCCACAACCGCCGGCGCGAGGACCGCTCCGCTGGACTCGATCAGCAGCGTGGCGAGCAGTGGAACGAAACCGCCGACCACGACCGCGAGGTTGTACCCGATCGCTAAGCCGGACAGCCGGAAGCGACTCGGCAGTTGCTCGGGATTCGCGGCGCCGAGGGCCCCGTTGAACGCACTGACGCCGAGCCCCAGGCCGACCACAGCGGTGATTGCGACCGGAGTCGGTCCGTCGAGGAGCGCAAACAGCGGAACGGTGCCCAACGCGAGGAACGCCGACGCTCCCCCGAACGCCCAACGTCGCCCGATGACGTCGGACAACCAGCCGAACAAGAGTGTGGTGGCGACGGTCGCCACGGTGGCGATCGTGGACCATCGCAGCGCAGCAGCGGGCGACAGACCCACGTACGTCTGCAAGTACGTCGGCACGAAGGTCAGGTTCAAGTAGGTGGCGACCGCCCCGACGAGGGTCATCGAGAATACGGTGAACACCGATCGGGGCGCCGAACGCAGGGCGTCTCGCACCGGTGTGCGGCTGATCCCCGACGTGTCCCTAATGCTGTGGAACGTCTCGCTCTCCACCAGGTCACGGCGCAGGGCCAGGACGACGAGCGCCAGCGCCGCGCCGAGCACGAGCGGAATCCGCCACCCCCACGCGTCGAGCGCCGACTCACTCAACACCGTGGTCAGCAACGCGCTCACGCCGACGGCGAGCAGTATCCCGCTGCAGGCCGCCATCGGCGACCACGACCCGACGAATCCGCGCCGATGCTGGCTGGCGATCTCGGCGAGGTACACCAAGATGCCCGAGTACTCGCCGCCCACGGCGAATCCCATTGCGAAGCGAACGGCGATCAGCAGCACCGCTGCGGTCGCGCCGACCGCCGCCTCGGAGGGCAGCGCGGCGTTGGCAACGAGCGCTGCGGCCATGATCGCTGCAGATACGGTGAGCGTGCGTTTCCGGCCGTGGCGATCGCCGTAGCTGCCGAAGACCGTCGCACCCAGCGGACGAGCGACATACGCCGCACCGAACACGGCGAAGGTCGCCACGAGTCCGTCACCACCGTCGTTCCCGAAGAATACCCGGGCGTACACGGGGGCGAAGTACACGTAGAGGCTGAAGTCGTACCACTCGACGATCGTCCCGAACGCGCCGATGAGCTCCGACTTCCGCCGGCGATCGTTCGTGCTCAAGCCGCGAGTGTCCGAGTGCTGGGGTCGATGGCCACGACGGCCGAACCTACTCCGGCGCCGCGCCGAGCGTGCTGATCGCTTTTGGCCCGACGCGACGGCAGGCCACGCCTGTGCGCCGACGGGCCTCAGCCCATACGGCGAACGGTATGTCAAAGTCCTTGCCGATCACTCCGATCGTGCCGTGGACCACAAGCACGCGCCACGGCTCTGGCGCCGATCGTGCAGCGCTTCACCACGATCGGGCCACGTTCGCACCGACACACTGGGCACAATGGCGAGATGACGTGGGACGACCTCGCAGGTGACTGGGACCATCAGCCGGGCGTGCGCGAGTACGCGATGGCCGCATTCACGTCGCTCCAACAGATCGCCGCCGCCAACGATGTCGAGTTGCGCGGCGCCCGGGCGTGCGACTTCGGGTGTGGCACCGGCCAACTCACCGAGCAGCTGGCGCCGCTCTGTGAGACCGTCGTCGCCGTCGACAACTCGCCGCGTATGCGCGAGGTCCTCGACCGCAAGGCGCAGCTCCACGACTGGACGAACGTGTCGACGGCCGTCGCCGTTCCGGCCGGCGCCCGTTTCGATCTGGTCGCCTGCTCGTCAGCGCTTGCTTTCGTCGCCGACTACGGCGCCATGGTGACCACGCTGGTGCAACACCTGGAACCAGGCGGTCTGTTCGTCCAGTGGGACTGGGAACTCCAACCCGGCGACGCTCATGGGGTCGGATTCACGCGCGAGCGGATCGCGTCGACGCTGGCGGCCACAGGACTGCACGACGTACAGGTCGACATCGCCTTCGAGCTAACGGTCGACGACATGGTGATGGCCCCGCTCGTCGGCAGCGGCGTCGCCCCGCTGCCGTCGTAGCGGGCGCCGCTACCTGGCGTACTGCGTCACGGTGTCGGTCGCGTCGATCAGCCAGCCGGGAACGATCCCGGCAAACAGTGTGAACAGCGCTGCGCCGGCGATGGTGACGCCGACCGCGAGCGGCACGCGTATGGGCTCACTATTCTCCGGCGGCGTCCCCGTCCACACCGTGAGCATGATCCGGAGATAGACGAACGCAGCGACCACTGCCGACACCATCGCGATCACTGCGATTGCGTAGCTGTCGACATCGACCGCGGCCTGAATCACACCGAACTTGGCGATAAAGCCCGAGGTGAAGGGCACCCCTGCCTGCGCCAACAAGAACACGGTGAAGGCCGTCGCGATTGCCGGGCGGCGCATCGAGAGGCCTTTGAACGCCTCGATCGACGAATCGCCGCCGGCGTGGCGCTGCACGACGAGGACAACGGCGAACGAGCCGATCACCATCACCGAGTACAACATCAGATACAGCATCACCGCCGACATACCCGACCCGGCGTCGAGCTCACCCGCTGTATGACCGGCCGCTTCGACCCCGACGAGCAAGAAGCCGGCGTGGCTGATCGACGAGTAGGCCAGCATCCGTTTGACATCGGTCTGCACAACGGCGACCACCGAACCGACGAGCAGTGACAGCAGCGCCAGCACCCAGATCACCGGCCGCCAGTCGTCGCGGTAGAAGGGCAACGCAATAACAAGTACTCGCAACATGGCCGCGAAGGCCGCCGCCTTGGCGACCGACGCCATGAACGCGGTGACGGGCGAGGGCGCGCCTTGATACACGTCGGGCGTCCAGATGTGGAACGGCACCGCGGCCACCTTGAAGCCGAGTCCGACGAGCAACAACGCAACGCCGGCGAGAGCCAGCGCATCGGGGGTCTCGAGGTCGACGGTGCTCTGCAGCGCCACCACCATCTCGCTGATGTTGGTGGTGCCCGTTGCGCCGTAGATCAGCGCGATGCCGTACAGGAAGAACGCACTGGCGAACCCGCCCAGGACGAAGTACTTGATCCCCGACTCGCCGCTGCGGTTACTGCGCCGGTTGCTGGCGGCGAGCACGTACAGCGCCAGCGACAACGTTTCGAGGCCGAGGAACAAGACGATCAGGTCGTTCGCTGACGCCATCACGACGCCACCGGCGCCGGCGGTGAGCAACAGCGCATAAATCTCGGGCCCGTCGTTCGGAGTGCCCCGCAGATAGTCGTCGGCGAGCATCGCAACGAGGATGATCGACACACAAATGAGGATCGTGACGAACATCGAGAACGTGTCGAACGCGACTGCGCCGGCGACGAGTGTGGTCGGACCGTTGTCGGTGATGTCGTCCCACTGCACCATGGCCAACGCACCCGCCGTACCAGCAGTCGTTGCGCACGCCAACGCGTAGAGGCCGTTGGGCCAGCGCGGCGTGAGCGCTCCGGCGAGCATCATGACCAGCGCGCCGGCGACGAGCGCGATCAGCGGCGACAGCGCAAACCAATTCACTTCGGGTCCGACGAAGGTGTCGACCTGGGCCAACATCACTCGTCCTCCCCTTCGTCGGAGCCCGCTTCGTTCGAGGGCTCTTCCTCACCATGCTCTGCTTCGAGCTCGATCTCGGCACGCTCGAGCTGCTCTTCGCTGATCTCGGTCTCAGGTCGCACCAGGTCGGTGCGCTCCTCGACGTGTTCGAGCAACGCATCGACGCTCGGGTTGATGCGATCGAGGAGTGGCTTGGGATACACGCCGGTGAACACGATCACGGCGATGAACGGCAGCAGCACGGCCGCCTCACGCACCTTGAGTTCTGGGAAGGTCTTCGACTTCTCATCGGGCACACCGTGGAACGTGCGCTGGTAGGCCCACAGCAGATACAGCGCGGCGAGGATCACACCGGTCGTACCGACGATCGTCCACCACCGAGCGGTGTTCCACGAACCGAGCAGGATCAGGAACTCTCCGACGAACCCGTTGAGCCCGGGGACACCGATCGACGACAACATCACGATCATGAACCCGGCGGCGAAGATCGGGGCGACGGTCTGGATGCCGTTGAAGTCGGCGATCATCCGTGTGTGCTGGCGCTCATACATCCAACCGACCAGGAGGAACAGCGCACCGGTCGACACGCCGTGGTTGACGTTCTGCAGTGTGGCGCCGGTGAGGCCCTGCTCGGTGAAGGCGAACGTGCCGAGGATGATGAACCCCATGTGCGCCACCGACGAGTAGGCGACGAGCATCTTCAGGTCGGGCTGCATCGTCGCCGCGATGGCGCCGTAGATGATGCCGACGACCGCCAGCGTGAGGAAGAGATATCGCGTGAAGTCCCAGAACGCTGCTTCGGGGAACAGGTAGATCCCGAATCGCACGAGTCCGTACGACCCCAGTTTGAGCAGTACACCGGCGAGGATCACCGAGCGGTGACCGGCCTGCGTGTGCGACAGCGGCAGCCATGTGTGGACCGGCACGATGGGCACCTTCACCGCGAACGCGATGGCGAACGCGAAGAACAACCATCGACCCGTCGACGTGGCGAAATTGGCGCCCTCGGCGATCTCCACCAGATCGAAGGTGAGGTAGCCGAGGGAGTCGCGAGCGATCAGCGCTGTCGCAACGACGCCAACAAGCATGAACGCCGAGCCGAACATCGTGTACAGGAAAAACTTGGTTGCTGCGTACTCCCGCTCCTCGTGGCCCCAGCCCGCGACGAGGAAGTACATCGGCACGATGATGATCTCGAAGAACAGGAAGAACATGAACAGGTCGAGGCTGAGGAACGTGCCGAGCACGCCGGCCTCGAGCAACAACATCCATGCGAGATACGACTTGTGTTCGCCCTCGGGATCGATCCCAAGGATCACCAACGGAAAGATGAACGCGGTCAACGCGACGAGGAACAGCGAGATCCCGTCGACGCCGAGATGCCAGGAGATTCCCCATGGCTCGATCCAGGTCTGTTTGGAGACGAACTGGAACCCGGACTCGCCGGTCTCGAACGACGACAGCAACCAGATCGTCAGCGCAGCGGTGCCGACGGTGGCGGCGCCGGCGAGCAACTGGGCGTACTCGGGGTTGCGGCGTGGAGTGAACAGCACCAACACCGCCGCGATCACCGGGAGCACGACGATCGCGGTGAGGATCGGAAAGCCGAGCGACGCGCCGTCGGCGGCAAGGATCACAGGATCCCCCTGAACACCACGAGCCAGGCCAGGATGAGCAGCGCGCCGAGACCGATGAATCCGGCGTACTGACGCACATTGCCGGTCTGGCCCTTACGAAGTTGACCGGCCGTCTCGCGCACCCCGATCGCGGTGCCGTCGACGACATGGCGGTCGTACAGCCGATCGACGTCGGCGAGCGCCTGGAACCCGGCGCGGCCAGGACCGCCCATGAACTTGGCGATCGTCGAGTCGTAGTACCACCCATTGGCCAAGAATGACGGCTCCCAGGGCTTGATCCGCTTCTGGGAGTAGATCAGCCACGCCAGGCCGACGCCGACGGCCACGCACGCGATGGCCAAGGCAACCAGCAGGTACTCGTTCTCGTACGCCCACGTGGACTTGATGTCGGCCTCGCCGAACTCGATCACGGGATGCAACCACTCTTCGAGCTTGAGCTGACCGCGCGTCGGGATGCCGAACAACGCCGGAAGGTTGAGCACGCCTGCGGTGGCTGCGAGGAACGCCAGCACCACGAGCGGGATGAGCATGACCGGCGGCGACTCGTGCGGCTTGAACTCGCCGTGCGCGCCGTGGGTCGTCACTGCGCCGCCATCGGGCGCAGCCTCGTCTGGGTCGTCGGAGACGGCGGCGCCGACGCTCTGCGGCGAGGGTTCCGGTTCGGGGTCGGGGGCCTCGGCCTCGTTGGCCCGGCTCTCCCACTTGGCCTCGCCGAAGAACACCAAGATCACCTGGCGAGTCATGTAGAACGCGGTGATGATCGCGGCGATCAGACCGAGCAGATACAACGGCACGCTGTCGGCAAGGGCGTAGAGCAGAACCTCGTCTTTGGACCAGAAGCCAGAGAACGGCGGTACGCCCGCGATCGCCAGGTAGCCGATGATGTAACACGCAGCGGTGACCGGCATGTACTTGCGGAGTCCACCCATCTTGTGCATGTCCTGCTCGTCGTGCATCCCGTGGATCACCGAGCCGGCACCGAGGAACAGCAGCGCTTTGAACGAGGCGTGGGTGATCATGTGGAAGATCGCGGCCACATACGCGCCGCTGCCGACGGCGAGGATCATGTACCCGATCTGCGACACCGTGGAGTAAGCGAGCACCTTCTTGATGTCGTTCTGTGCGAGCGCGATGGTCGCCGCGAACAGCGCGGTGATGCCACCGACGTAGGCGATCGTGGTCGGTACCCAGTCGTAGGCAACGGTGATCACCGGGTTGATTCGCACCAGCAAGAAGACGCCGCCGGTGACCATCGTCGCCGCATGGATCAGCGCGGACACGGGCGTCGGCCCGGCCATCGCGTCGGGTAGCCAGAAGTACAGCGGCAGCTGAGCGCTCTTGCCGGTCGCGCCGAGCAGCAACAGCATCGCGATCCCGGTCGCCGCAACGCCGCTCATCAACCCACTCTCGGCGGCGTCATTCAACGCGTTGTACGACAGCGAGCCGACAGTGGCAAATGCCAGGAACATCGCCAGCATCACGCCCCAGTCGCCGACGCGATTGGTGATGAACGCCTTCTTGCCCGCCGTGGCCGCCTCTTCCCGGGTGTGCCAGAACGACACCAGCAGGTACGAACAGGTGCCGACACCTTCCCAGCCGAGAAACGTCACCAGGAGGTTCTCGCCGAGCACCAACAGCGTCATCGAGAAGACGAACAGGTTGAGATACAGGAAGAACTTGGAGAATTTCGGATCGCCCTGCATGTATCCGATGGCAAAGAGGTGAATCAGCCCACCGATGCCACAGACGAACAGGCACATGGCGATCGACAGCGGATCGGCGAGGAACGCCAAGTCGACCTGTAGCTCGCCGACCGGGAGCCAGCTGAAGAGCGTGACCACCTCTTCACGGTCTTGTTCGGGTTGGCCGAGAAAGTCGAAGTAGATCGCCGCCGCAACCACGAACGAGGCGAACACCATGGCGGCCGCGAAATAGCCGGCGATCGGGTCGCCGAGTCGGCGCCCGAACAGGAGCAACACCAGAAACCCGAGCAGGGGGAAGGCAGGGATCAACCAGACGAGTTCTGCCATGACCTACCCCTTCAACTCCGCGAGGTCGTCAGCGGTCGCGCCAGGGCGTCGGCGCATGATGGCGACGATGATGCCGAGCCCGACCACAACTTCGGCCGCGGCCACCACGAGCACGAAGAAGACCGCTGTCTGGCCGTTGATGTCGCCGAGTTCGGTCGCGAACGCAACGAAGGTCAGGTTGGCCGCGTTAAGCATCAGCTCGATGCACATGAACATGATCAGCGGATTCCGCCGGATCAACAAGCCGAACGCGCCGATCGCAAAGAGCAGCGCGGCGAGCAACAGGTACGAGGTGGCGGGAATCGCAGCGATCACGAAGCGCCGTCCTCGACAGGATCCTCGGTGCCCTTCGGCCACTTGCGCGTCATCAACACCGTGCCGACCACGGCAACGATCAGTAGCACCGAGGTGAGCTGGAAGGCGAACACGTGGTCGCCGAACAAATTGGTCGCTAACTGGTTGATGTTGGCGTCGTTGTCGCCAGTGGCGGTCGCCGTGTCGACTCCAGTCCCGGGATTGATCTCGAGCGCATCTCGGGACTGGACAATCGCCGCTCCGATGAGCGCCAGCAGCCCGACGCTCATGATGGCGGCCAACGGTCGTTGCACGTTGAGCGGTTCGATCGACAGATCGATCGAACGGTCGACGCCGAGCAACATGATGACGAACAGGAACAGCACCACGATGGCGCCCGCGTACACGATGATCTGTACCGCCGCCAGGAAGTGCGCCTCCATCGCCACGAACTGCACGGCGACGCCGAACAACGTGAGCACCAAACCGAGCGCGGCGTGCACGGGGTTACGAAACGCGACGACGCCGACCGCGCCGCCCAGGATCATGACGGCGGCGGCGAAGAAAACGACGTACTCGAGGAACGTCGCATCGTTCACCGTTCAACCACCTTCGTTCCTGGACCTTCCTCGTCGCGCTCGGGCTGCTTCGGCTCGGGCGGCCGGACACCGTAGCCCAACTCGCCGCTCCAGCCGACTTCCCCTTCGAAGGTGGCGTCGCCCGACGGTGACGTGGCGCGCATCCACCCACTGGTGAGCACGTCGTCGCCCTCGCGCCAATCCTCCCACGGCTGCGCTTGGGGCTTGCCGTCGTCACCGACGACCAATTCACGTTTGGTGTAGATCGCGTCTTGGCGGTTGGTGAACGAGAACTCGAACAGCTTCGACTCGGTGATCGCCTCGGTCGGGCAGGCCTCGACACACAGGTCGCAATGGATGCACCGCAGGTAGTTGATCTCGTAGACGTAGCCGAAGCGCTCGCCCGGCGAGGTCGGGTTCTCGGGATCGTTGTCGGCGCCACGCACGTAGATGCAATTGGCCGGGCACACACCCGCACACAACTCA
The DNA here is from genome assembly GCA_039177505.1 of Actinomycetota bacterium. Taxonomy (GTDB): domain Bacteria; phylum Actinomycetota; class Acidimicrobiia; order Acidimicrobiales; family Ilumatobacteraceae; genus JABSQH01. Next base: position 33,857 of record JBCDFR010000039.1, read on the forward strand.
CATCCGATGCACTTCTCCATGCCGTCCTCGTAGCGGTTGAGAACGTGCCGACCATGCAGTCGCTCGGGTCGCGGCAGCTTCTCGTCGTGTGCCGCATCGCGTGCGTCGGTGCCGTCTTTCTTGGCCTTGCGACCACCGGAGTACTCGGTGGTCACTCGCTTGCCGCCGAACAAGCGATGCTGGCGAATGGTGACGGCGAATCCGTCGAGATAGCCCATCAGGTCGTGACTCCTTCATGAGTCGGAGATGTCTCGTCGGCCTCCAGGCGATTGTTCCGCGCGACGCGCAACGCGAGGAGGAACAGGCCCCCGGCAAGGATGCCGACAACCAGGCTGATCGCTATGACGCGCAGGTTGTCGGCGATGGTGCGGTCGGGCGCAAACTGCCGCAGCGCGGCGAGCAACAGGAACCAACCGAGGGCGACAGGGATGAGGATCTTCCAACCGAAGTCCATCAGCTGGTCGTACCGCAAGCGCGGCAACGTCGCCCGCAGCCACACGTAGAGATACAGGAACATCAGCAACTTGAGCACGAACCACGCTGTGCCGGAGAACGGTCCGAGGATTCCGAGGACGTCGAGATCGCCCAAGAACAACGGTTGGGGGCCGCCGAGGAACAAGGTGACGATCACCGCCGACATGGTGACCACGCCCATGAACTCACTGAGGAAGAACAGGGCGAAGCGGATACCCGAGTACTCGGTGTTGAACCCACCGACCAGTTCCTGTTCGGCTTCGACGAGGTCGAATGGCGGACGATTCAGCTCAGCCGTGGTGGCGATCAGGAAGATGACGAACGGCACGATGCCGGTCGCGAAAAGATTCCACTCGATGAAGCTGCCCTGTTGAGCGACGATCCCTGCCGTCGACAGCGTGCCGGCCGACAACAGCACCGCCGCCAAGCTCAGTCCGAGCGCTGCTTCGTAGGACACCATCTGCGCCGATGCCCGCACCGAGCCGAGCAGCGGGTACTTCGAACCGCTCGACCAGCCGGCGAGCATGATCCCGTACACGGCAATCGAACTCAACGCCAAGACGACGAGGATGCCCATCGGCGGGTCGGCCAGCTGCACTCGGGTGACCTCGCCGAACCACTCGACCGTGCCGTCTTTGGCAGTGCCATCGGCGTTCGTACCGAAGTCGCCGCCGAGTGGGATCACCGACCAGATCAGAAAGGCAGGCACGAACGACAGGAACGGAGCGAGCCGGAACACGAAGCGATCGGCGCGCGACGGCAAGATGTCTTCTTTGAAGAACGCCTTGATGCCGTCAGCGAGCGTCTGCATCATCCCGAACGGACCCGCCTTGTTGGGCCCGATGCGGTTCTGCAGCCCCGACACGACCTTGCGTTCGAACCACACCATGAACATCGTCGACACGAGGCCGATCACGAAGATCACGATGACCTTCAGGATCACGATGAGCAGCGGCGTCCACAGCAGCTCACCCTCGAGGAGCGGGTCGAGGGCGATCATCCGACTCGCTCGATTCGAACGTCGGTCACGTCGGCCGTGGAATCGACCAGGTCGGTGGCCGCGCCGCCGTGCTGGTTGAACGGCGACCAGGCGATCCCACGGGGTACCGCCGCGTTGGTCACCACCGGCAGCACAGCGGTGGCCGACGCGCTGGTCAGCGTGACGTCGTCGCCGGCCTCGACCCCGAGTTGCGCAAGATCGAGGGGGTTGACGTGGATCGCGGCGCCGGGCGCCAGCTCGGCGATCGATCGAGACATCGCCGTGCCGAC
>JBCDFR010000040.1:0-34119 GCA_039177505.1 Actinomycetota bacterium
CCGCCCCCGAAGTTGTACCCACCGCAGAACGCCCGGCCGGCACCGCGCACGATGATCACCTTCACCGTGTCGTCGACGGTCGCCAGGCGCACCGCTTCCTCGAACTCGTCGGGCATCGGAGGCACGATCGTGTTCAGTTCCTCCGGCCGATTGAGCGTGATTGTGCCGATCGGTGCGTCGACGTCGTAGAGCACGGTCTCGAATTCCATGGTTCCTCCTGGAAATGAAGTGATTTCACAACTTTAGGTGAAATGAATTCACTTTCCAACGGGCTCGTGTCAGGATGGCCTGATGAACGACTCACGATCGTCAGAACCGGGCGCGGTCGACAACCCCGCGGCGTGGGCCGCGCTGGCCGAGCTGTACCACCGCCAGCTCACCGGCCTGCTGCTGGGGATGGTCACCAGGTTGGGTACCGAGCGAGCCGCTGACGTGGTGTTTCGGGTGTTTCGCAACCAGCACCTCGAAGCGTTCCAGCCAGGCCTCGAGAAGCTCGGTCTGACAGCGGAACCCGACGCGGTGGCGTGTGCCAAGTACCACGTGCTGTCGAATGCACTGGGCGGCGTGCGCGTCGAGTGGATCCCCGAGACCGAACGTAAGTCGTGGGTTCGGTACCTCCCACCCCGATGGATCTTCGACGGCACCGCTGTGTGTGGCATCCCAACCGAGCTCAGCCGGGCGATGTTGCGCGGGTGGCACGGGCACAACGGGGTGTCGCTCGGCAACGATCGGCTCGGCTTCGTGGCCACGTCGCAGACCACCGATGGCCAACCTGGGCTGGTCGGGTACTACGTCGAAGAGGACGAGCCGCTGGCGCCCGAGGATCGTGTGCGCTTCCGTCCAGGTGAACAGCCACCGGGACCGGCACATGCGTTGCCGACTCCGAGCTGGGACCCAGTGCGGCTGGCCAAGGTGGAGCGGAACTACTCGATGAACTACATCCACACCATCCTGCCGGCGATGACCGAGGTGTTGGGGCCCGCCGATACGCGATCGGTGGCGAAGGTGGTCGGCCATCAAATCGGGATGCAGTACCACCAGCACGTGATGGAGATGCTCGGCTACGACGGCCCGTTCCACGAACGGCTGATCCAGCTGCTCGGCGGCCACGGCCCGCGCTGCGACTACAACGACGCTGGCGGATCCGTGCGCGTGCGCCTACGCGAGTGGCGCCTGTTCGACGCCGCCTCGGCCCACCCGGTGGTGTTCGAGAGCTGGAACGCATTGTGGGAGGGCTTGGCGATGATGGAGGACGTGCAGCTCGTCGTGCAACGGCGCCTCGATCTGGGCGACCCCTACTTCGAGTGGGAGGTTCGCGACTGACGCTCGAGCCACCGATCGACGACGAGATCGAGGAAGTCATCGTTCACGTCGTTGTGCAGTGTCACGTACTGATGGATCACCGCTCCTGCGAGCAGGTTTGACTCGACGTCGCAATCGATCGATTGATCGAGATCGCCTCGATCTTGCGCATCGCGCAACACCGCACAGGTCGGAGCGCCGAGCTGGAGAGCGAATCGTCGTTGGCCGTCACTGAACGCGGTGTCGCGAGCCGCGTGCGCGCCGAATGCGGCGAACATCGACCTGACCGATCGTTTGACCATCCGCGTCCGTAGCTGGTCGAGCGCCGACCAGACGTCGTCCGCGAGTCGTCCCGTGGTCTCGATGTCGTGGTGGGGAACGGTGAGCTGATCGATCGCGGCCAGGAGCAGGCTGCGCTGATCGGGCCAGTGGCGGTAGATCGTCGTTCGGGCGACGTCGGCGCGTTCGGCGGTGCGGGCGATCGTCACCTCGTGTGGGCCGTGTTCTCGGAGCAAGGCGGTCGCGGCGTCGAGGATCGCCGCGCACACGCGCTGTGTGCGTGGGTTGACGCGTCCGTCGTCTCGAGCTGTGCCATCACTCATGTCGATCACTCATATCGACGTTCATTCGAGACCGCTTGTCCATTCCGACAACACTGTGTAGCTTAAACGACAAGCTGTAGCGGAAGTACGCCGAGGGGAGCGTTGCATGGCTGATCCGATCATCGCCGACAACCGGCCGAAGGCGGTGGATCTGGTTGCCGGCGACGACTACCTGTGGTGCGCCTGCGGTCAATCGCAGAACCAGCCGTTCTGTGACGGGTCGCACGTCGGCAGCGAGTTCACCCCGGTGCCCTTCGTTGCGGACGCCGACGGTGAGGCCTACCTGTGTGCGTGCAAGCGGACTGGCAGTCGGCCGTTCTGCGACGGCACCCACGCGCAGTTCGACGACGCGCTCGTCGGCACCGACGGGGGCGGTTCGGCGCCGACGGTGACGGCGGTACAGATCGGTGCGAACGGGGCTCCCGAGCCGCGGGCGACCCCGGAAGAGCCGACGGTCGAATTCGTTCATCAGCTGGCGCGCGAGGGCCTCTCCACCCTGGGTCATCACGGGCCGATGACGTCGATGGGAGTCGCCCGCAAGGATCTGCCCCACTGGGACGACCTGCAGATGATGACGGCGCAGATGGCGACCAAGCCATTGCTCGACGACCACCCGGTGGGAACCGAGTTGGTGATCGGGCCCGAAGCGGAGCGGCCGCTGCGCCTCGACATCCCTCTGTTCGTGTCCGACATGAGCTTCGGCGCGTTGTCCGAGGAGGCCAAGGTGTCGCTGGCCACCGGTGCTGAGCTGGCGGGGACGGGGATCTGTTCAGGTGAGGGTGGCATGCTCCCCGAGGAGCAGCAGGCCAGCAGCCGTTACCTCTACGAGCTGGCCAGCGCTCAGTTCGGCTACGACGAGGCTGTGTTGTCGCTCGTGCAGGCCTTCCACTTCAAAGGTGGTCAGGGAGCGAAAACCGGAACCGGAGGGCATCTCCCCGGTTCGAAGAACGTCGGCAAGATCGCCGAGGTACGTGGGATCCCCGAAGGTCAGCCGGCGATCTCTCCGTCGAGTTTCACCGACTTGCACACCGCCGACGACTTCCGCCGGTTCGGTGACCGCGTGCGAGAAGTCTCAGGAGGCATCCCGATCGGGATGAAGCTCAGCGCCAACCACGTCGAGGCGGACATCGGGTTCGCGCTCGATGCGGGCGTCGACTACATCATCCTCGACGGGCGCGGCGGCGGCACCGGTGCGGCGCCGGAGATCTTCCGCGATCACATCAGTGTGCCGACCATCCCTGCGTTGGCTCGTGCCCGCCGTTGTCTCGACGAACGAGGTGCCAGTGGGCGCGTCACGCTGATCGTCACCGGCGGACTACGCATCCCGATCGACTTCGGCAAGGCGTTGGCCCTCGGCGCCGATGGGATCGCGGTGTCGAACTCCGCGATGCAGGCGATCGGATGTGTCGGCGCTCGAATGTGCAATTCGAACAACTGCCCGACGGGAGTCGCGACACAGAAGCCCGAGCTGCGGGCGCGCCTCGACGTCGACGTGGCAAGTGGGCGGCTGGCCAACTTCTTCGAGGCGTCGGCGGCGCTGATGAGCGTCATGGCCCGCGCCTGCGGACACGATCACCTCGGCAAGTTCCACAAGGGCGACTTGGCAACATGGAACGATCGCATGGCCAAGCTGAGCGGCGTTCGGTATTCGGGGTTCGGCGAACCCTGAGCGCCGCCCGTCGTCACGAGGGTTCGAACTCGACGCCCGGATATCCCTCTGCGGCAAGCTCGCTGATGGTGGCGTGGTACCTGGGAGCGCCGCCCCAGTACGCCATGTACCTCGCCGTGCCTTCACCGTGGCCATCGACGTTGCGGTTGTAGCCCGTGTACCAGCCTTGGCTCCGGCGGATCAGCAGCCGCTCCTGACGGGCGACGACCTCGTCGATCCACTCCTGCTCTGCGGCGGCAGTGGGCTCGAAACGAGTGACGTGTCGGCGCTGCGCGTCGGTGACGAAGTCGGTGATCCAGTCGACGCCCCCCTCGATCGCACGAGGGAAGTTGGTCGAACCCGACACGCTCTGTGGCCCCGCCACCATCAACAAGTTCGGGAAGCCGTGGGCCATCAGCCCGTAGTACGTGCGCGGCCCATCGCTCCACGCGTCGGCGAGCGAACGGCCATCGACGCCGGTGATGTTCATCCGGTCCCACGCCCCGGTGATCGCGTCGAAGCCGGTGGCCATCACGATCAGATCGAGTGGGTACTCCGTATCGGAGGTGGCGATGCCGTCGGCGGTGATCCGTTCGATCGGTGTGGCCGACAGATCGACCAGATGCACGTTCGGTCGGTTGTAGGCCTCGTAGTAGTTGGTCTCCAACGGCAGTCGTTGCATCGCGAAGCCGTGATCTGTTGGGATCAACCGCTCGGCGACGACCGGGTCGTCGACGCGGTCGCGAATCCGGCTGGCCACATAGTCCGACATCTCGCGGTTGGCGTCTTCGTCGAAGAAGACGTCGGGGAAGTTGCCGGCCATGATGGCGAAGCCCGGCGCGTCGTAGAGATGGTCCCAGTGTGCCTTGCGCTCTTCGGGCGTCGCCTCGTGAAACCGGCGTGGCTCGTGTTCGTGGATGAAGCCCTCGAACGTCGACGCGCACGTGTCGAAGATCTCGTCGTATCGGGCGCGGATGTCGGCCATCTCGGCGTCGGAGATCGTCGAGTTGTTCAATGGCGTCGCCCAGTTGGGTCGGCGTTGGAACACGTACAGCTCACCAACCGTGTCGGCGATCTCAGCGATCACTTGGATGCCGGTGGCGCCGGTCCCGATCACACCGACACGTCGATCGGCGAGCGGCACTGGCTCCTTCGGCCAGTGGTACGTGTGGAACGCGTCGCCCGCGAAGTCGGCCAGGCCAGGATAGTCGGGGATCGTTGGTGCCGACAGCACGCCGACGCCGCCGATCACGAAGCGCGCCTGGTACGGGGTGCCGTCGGTGAGCTCGATGTGCCAGTGCCGATCGGTTTCGTCCCAGCGCATTGATGCCACCCGCGAGTTGAAGCGCATGTGGCGCCGCAGATCGAAGGTGTCGGCGACGTAGTTCAGGTAGCGCAGGTTCTCCGGTTGCGAGGAGAAGCGTTCTTTCCAGTGCCACTCGTCGAGCACGTGGCGCGAGAACGAGTAGCCGTACGTGTAGCTCTCCGAGTCGAACCGGCACCCGGGATATCGATTGCGGTACCAGGTACCGCCGAGGTCGTCGTCGGCTTCGAGCACGATGGCGTCGATGCCGAGGTCGACCAGCCGTTTGATCTGGTAGATCCCCGACACGCCGGCGCCGATCACGATCACCTTGTGGCGTGACCCGGCACGCGGCGCGACCGATCCAGCGTCGGCAACAGCCGTCATGGCGATGTCCCCTCGTTGTCGATGCTCTGATGATCGCCGACCGTGACGCCGGGAGCCAAGGCGCGCGTTGTGGTGCGCCGTCGCGGTGCACCATTGCTGTGCACCGTCACTGGGCATTCGGCGTCACATGCGGCGGATGTCGGGGTTGAACGCCCGCGGCGCGCGCCGAGGTGGGTTGACCTTCGCCGCGAACAGCAGCCGTACGATGCGCTGTCGATGTCCGCGCCACGGTTCGAGATGAGTGCACATCACATCGTCGCCGCCTTCGTCGGGAGCGAGGCGCGTTGCGTCGCCGGTGAATGCGTAGTTCACCTTGGTCGGCATGCCGTAGTCGCCGAGCATGATCACGTCGGGGTCGCCGTGTGAGGCGATCAACGTCGAGGTCGCCGTCCACGCCCCGAAGCCGGGGAGCGCGGTGAGGCGTACGTAGGCATCGTCGGTTGTCATCGTCGCCGCTTCCTCCAACCGTGCGCTGCGTTTGGCGGCGAGGAGCAACGCGTCGGCGCGCCGACGGTCGACGTTCATCTGGTGCAGCTCGCGATAGGTGATTCCGGCAACGGCATCGGGAGCCGGCGGCATCGACAGCTCGCACGGGCCCGGGGCCGGTTCGGCCAGCAACGCACACATCCGACTCCAGCTCTTGACCGCCTCCTGTGTGGTGACCCGTTGGCCGAGCAGCACCAGGGCGAGTTCTTGCCAGATCACCCCGAGTGCGGTCATGCGGAAGTCGCCGTGCTCGCGCCACCACCGGTCGACCTTGGGGTGCAGCGACGGGTCGAAGCCCGAGAGATCATCGGTCAAGCCGATCCAGCGGGTTGCCCGTTCGAGCAACCAATCGGCGCCTGGGCCCCACGCTTCTGCGTCGACGTCGCCGTTGTCGGTCCAGCTCAGGCGCATCGTGCCGGAGCCGTCGGGTGTGATCACCGACTTGGCAAACGACCGGCCCGCCCACCGGTGCGTCGGGTCGGCGGCGTAGATGCCGATGGGCTGGAGGGTGTCGGGCAGGTTGATGCCGGACGCGTGCAGTGTGCGCGTTGCGCTCACTGTGTTGTCCGATCACGGGGATGCGTGATCCCGGCGGCTTCGTTGCCGAACCGCAGCAGGGCCATGCCAGGGCGTACCGCCATCGCGATCGCGTCCGCGGCGCGGCCGGAGGTCCACGCGTTGCGATCGAGCTCGACGGTGTACTCGATCGATCGGAGCCGAAGATCGGCGCCGACCGGGTCGTCACGCCACCGTTCGAATCCCCGCGGCATGCGTGTGAGACGGTCATCGGCGAGCGGATGCCCGTCGGCACCCAGTGTTCGGTGGATCGCCGACCAGGCCTCTGGCGAGTCGACCATGCGCTGGCGGATCGGAGCGAGAAACGTGGCCGGTGGGCGATGGAACCCGACGCCGACGAATCCGCCGTCGGCGTTGATCTCGACGTGCACACATCCCTCGCGGGTCGGCTTCGTGCCCGATGACGTCATTAGTGCACGGACCGATGTCGCGTACGGCACCGCCTTGGCGTAGCGCTGGTCGCGCAGCTGTCGGAAGATGGTGGAGCGATTGCCCGCCAGCGGCCACGGTCCCGCCGACAGCTGAGCGGATGCGTCCGCCAAGATGTCGGCGAAGGGATCGACGAGCAACGATGCGAACTCGTCTGCGCGTGCGGCGAACCACGCTCTGGTGTTGTTGGCGCCGAGGTCGACGAGGAAGTCGAACGCCCGCGGATCGAGCGATCGCCTGCCCGGAGTGGGTCGAGTCGACGTCATTGCCGTGCTGAATGCGGTGGGGTCAGCCGCGGTCGGCGATGTCGTACTCGGCCATCACGTAGGGGTGGTCCGGGTCGTACACGGTGAGCGGAGCCGGGTCGTCGACTCGTCCGATCGGTCGGACCTCGCTGCCGACGCGTCCGAGACGTTCGTCGCCGAGGGTCGATCGGGCCGTCTCGGCCAACGCCTCGAGTGCGGCGACGACGTCGGGATGCTGGTCGATCACGTCGGTGCGCTCACCGATGTCGGCGTCGAGGTCGTAGAGCGCTGGGCGTTCCTCGCCCTTCTTCGAGAAGTGCAGTTTCCAGCGGCCGGAACGCACAGCTTCGAGGTCGTTCATCCGGTAGTACAAGAACGCCTCGTGCGGCGAGGGTGCGTCGTCGAACCACAGTGCGCTGATGTCGCAACCGTCGATGATGCGATCGGTCGGCACCTGAGCACCACACACCGCCGCAAGCGTCGGGTACAGATCCATCGCGGTGACCATCTCGTCGGATGTCCGGCCGGCGGCGATGCGCGTCGGCCAGCGAACGATGCCGGGCACACGCTGCCCGCCCTCCCACGTCGAGCCCTTGGCCCCGCGCAACGGATCGTTGCTCCCGCCGAGTGGCTCGCTCGAGCCCCAGGGCGGCGGTCGGTTGCCGAGTGATCCGTTGTCGCTGGTGAAGATCACGATCGTGTCGTCGGCGATGCCCTGGGCCTCGAGCTCGTCGAGCAGCACCGACGTGGCCCAGTCGATCGACTCGACCGCAGCGCCGTACGCGCCGTTCTGTGACGCCTCGGCGAATCGCTCTTGCACGTAGATGGGTAGGTGCACGTACATGTGGGCGAGGTACAAGAAGAATGGCCGCTCGTCGGACGACCTCATGAACTCGAGCGCGTGCGCCACGTAACGCTCGGTGAGTGACGCCTGGTCGGGCTGTTGCTCGACCACCTCGCCATCGATGATCAACGGCAGCGGCGGCATCTCCGGAAGCATCTCGGGACGTTTCGCCTGCCGTCCCATGTCGTTGCTGTACGGGAGGCCGAAGTAGTGGTCGAACCCGTGGTTGGTCGGCAGGAATGCGGGTTGGTCGCCGCAGTGCCACTTGCCGACGGCCTGAGTTCGGTACCCGGCCTCGGACAGCATGCGCGCCAGGCTGATCTCGGTGGGCGGCAATCCGACGTCCATACCCGGGAACAGCACCGGGATTCCGTTGAACGCGCCGAATCCGATTCGTGGCGGATAACAACCGGTGAGCAGCGCGCCGCGCGCCGGTGAGCACACCGGCGACGCGGTGTAGAACGAGTCGAACCGCACGCCGTCGGCGGCGAGCCGATCGATGGCTGGTGTGCGGTTGCGCGTCGAGCCGTAGCAGCCGAGGTCGCCGTAGCCCAGGTCGTCGCAGTTTATGAGGACGACGTTCGGTTGAGCCGATCGTTGTGGTGCGATGCCCTGAGGGTAGTGACCATGTTGGTGGTGGATCCGGCCGATGGCGGGGTTGGGCTGGGAGTTTGCGAGTCTGATCGGGATGATCGACGACGCGTCCCTCGACCCTGCACGTTTCGCAACACATCGCTTCGACGGGCGTGATGTCGAGCTGGCGTATGTGCGCGAGAACGTCGGCGGGTTCCCTCTCGTCTGTGTGCACGGATGGCCCGAGACCAAGCGCATTTTCTGGCGCGTCGTCGAACCGCTGGCCGACGCCGGATTCGAGGTGATCGCTTCCGATCTTCGCGGCTTCGGCGAGAGCGGGATTGCCACCGATGGATACCACGACGTGCCGTCGAGCAGCCGCGATCTCGCTGCACTGCTCGACCACCTCGGGCACGAGCGCGCGGTGCTGCTCGGTGGTGACTTCGGTGGTCCTGTCATCCAGGATCTGGCGCTCCGGTTCCCCGAGCGGGTCGGGCGGATGGTGATCTTCAACTCACCGTTGCCGTACGACAAGGCGGCGATGTCCGACATGGACACTCGCCCGCGGGCGGGCGCCGCCGACTACTTCATTCGTCAAGGCACAGACCCCGATGGTCTCGCTGCCGAGCTGACCACGCCAGAGCAACGCCGCGCCTACATCGCCACGTTCTACACGTCGCGTTTTTGGGCGCATCCGGGCGCGTTCTGCGACGGCATCGTCCCGGGCGGTCCGGCAGTCGACTTCCACACTGAGCCGTTCGGTGACGGCGACACGCTGCGAGCATCCTTCGGCCCGTACGAGGCGACGTTCTCCGAGGCCGCGCGCTCCGAGCCCGCGTTGATCGCACGGAACCCCGATGTCGAGACGTTGATCTTGTTCGGTGCCAGCGACATGGTGTTATACCCCGAGTTCGACCGGATGGCAGCGGTCACGTTCCCTGACCACGTTGGTCCGTTCCTGTTGCGCAACTGCGGTCACTTCGTGCCGTGGGAGGCGCCGCACGCGCTCGTGTCGGCGACCCGCGCCTTCTGCCGCGATCTACTCACCGCACGAGGCTGAGACCACGGGCGTTGCCGCTGCCGCGACTGCCGTTGTGTCAGCCGGTGGCGGCCGACTGAGTCAGGTGATCGATGATCTCGCCGTTGAAGCCTTGGGCGCCGAACTTGATCGACTCGAGGCCGATCGTTGCGCCATCGTCGAATGTCAGCTCGACTTGATCGGTGACCGACCCGGCTACCGGCCGTGCCGTGAACGACGTCCGCGGCCATGCCGCCACGTGCTTCTTGATCTTCCAGCTCTTGGCCTTCGGTGTGCCGTCGAGGACGTGCAGTGCGTTGGCGGTGAGCGCGTACACGGCTGTCTGTGGCACTCCGCCGGCGTTGGACTTGGCCCGCCGCCGCATGAGCGTTCCGAGCAGCGGGGACGCTCCTTCGATCATGCCCACCGCGCCGGCCGTTCCGCGGGGACTGAAAATCCCGATCGCGATGATCTCGTCGCCAATGTGCTGCGAACAAGCAGCAGCGACGTTGTCTCGGTACTTCTGGTTGCGATCTGACATCGAGTTCCCTCCGTCGTCGCCCAGGTCGTGTTGGGCGCTGGTGAGTAGCGAACTCCGATGGGGGTGTCCTCGCCTGAGCAATCGCTACTCAACATCTCCTGTGCCGGCCCGGGCGCCGTTGGCTGTGCGCCGAGCGGGCGGCCTCGACCGTGTTCGCGAACTAGCGTCGGTTGCGCATGAGCCGGTCCGATCTCATGACGTGGGCACTCGTTGCGGCGCTCATCGGGACCGCGTGTGCCAACGACACGGCGGCACCAGCAACCACCGACGAGACACGGCCAGACCCCAACGCGTCGGCGGTGATCCTGTCGACGGACACGGCGATGGGGCTAACCAGCGGCCGTGGCAACGGGGTGTCGGCGGCTCCGCCCGACGTCGACGACAACTGGGCATTTGCGCTCGCGTCCGATCAAGCCGCCATCGATCTGCTCGGTGTGGTGGTCACGATGGGCAACGGTCCGGTGGTGCCCGAGGTGTCGGTCGCACGTGCCACCGCCGACATTCTCGGCTCTGATGTTCCAGTGGTCGAGGGCGCGGCGACGTGGCTGTCGGTCGAACCGCTCACCGACTACACCGGTTCGAGTCTCGACGGCGACTGCGTGAATGATGGCGTGCGTTTCATGGCCGAACAGCTCGAAGCCCGCGACGAGGTCACAATCGTGGCCATCGGGCCGATGACCGACGTCGCATGCGTCGTGTTGAATTTCCCCGAATTGGTGGATCGGGTCGACCGCGTCGTCGCATTGATCGGCAATCTCTCCGGCGATCCCGCCGAGGTCAACGGCTCGATTGCGGGAGACTTCAACTACTCGATGGATCCACGAGCGGCGAACCTGGTCCTGGAATCGGATATTGCGTTCACCGCGATCAGCATGAACCTGGCGGCGTCGGCACTGTTTCCGTTGAGCGACATCTACGACATGGCGGAGAGCTCCGACCCGCGCGGCCAGTACTTCGGTCGCGCATCGACCCCGTACGCCGAGCACTATGAACAGACCGTCGGCCCAGAGAAGCCGATCTGGGACGCTGTGGCGGTGTGGCATCTCATCGAGCCGTCCTCGCAGGAGTGTGCGTCGATGGGTGTCGTCGAGAATTCGGGCGCTCCCGGGGTGTACTCCGACGCCGACACCGGGCTGTGGTTCTCCGGCGACGCGGACGCCGGCCGTCAGATCACCGTCTGTACAGAGTTCACGAGCGACGCCGAGTCAGAACGCTTCATCGACGCCGCCCTGCTCGCAGTCGGCGGTGGTGTCGATGAGTGATCAGCAGTTCACCGACGACTATGGATTCACCGGACCTCTGCCGGTCACCAGCACACAACGTGTGGTTCCGACGGGCGACTTCGACCCCGGACTGGCGATTGGTGAGCTCGCGCCGGACTTCGAGCTGTCCAACCATCGAGGAGAGACCGTCTCGTTCCACGCCGACCGCGACGGATCGCGGGCCGCAGTCCTGTTCTTTCGATCGGCGGTGTGGTGACCGCCGTGTCTCACGCAGCTGGTCGAGCTGCACAATGGTCTCCCCGAACTCGCCGCTGAAGGCATCAAGCTCTACGCCATCAGCTACGACGACACCGAAGCGCTGGCGGCGTATGTGGATGCGTCCGGCGTGGAGTTCACGATGCTCTCCGACGTCGACTCGGCGGTCATCACGCGCTACGACGTGCTGAACACGATCGTGCAGCCTTCCGATGTGCCGTTCTACGGCATCCCGTTCCCAGGTTTCTTCCTGGTCGACGAGGATGGCGTGATCGTCGACAAGATTTTCCATCGGCACCCCGCCAATCGCAAGGGCATCGAGCGCATCCTCGACAGCTTTCGCGGCCATATCGAACCAGGCCCCACGATCCAGTTGGCACCGTCACAGAGGACGACGGCATCCAGATCACTGCGGTCGTGCGCGGTGGCGGGGCCTCCTCAAGCTCGGACCGCTGCGCCGCCTCGTCTTCCGCTTCGAGTTGCCCGAGGGTCTGCACATCTACGACCACCCCGTGCCCGATGGGATGGTGGCGACGAACATCGACGTCGCCGGGCCAGACGGGGTGCGCTACGAGGCCATGGAGTCGCCACCGACCAGGCCCATCACGTTTCCTGGTCTTGTCCAACCGCTGCAGGTGTGGGACGGGACGGTCGACTTCGTGATTCCGTTCTTCGCCAACAGCGAGTTCGCCCGTTCGCTCTACAGCGATAGCGGCTCGATCACGCTGAGCGTCACCGTCCGCTATCAGGCCTGCGACGATGAGCAGTGTTTCCTCCCGCGCACCCACACGATCGATCTCGACGTTCCGGTCGACTTCGGCGTCGTGCCCGCCTTCGAGGCGATGAAAGGCCGGGACGCCGACGTGATCGATATGGACTCGATGGCGCACATGACACGGCTGTTCGAGCGCAAGGCAGCCGAGCAGCACCGCGACTCGTCGTCGACGCCGACCGATCGTCGGTCCGGCTGAGCAGCCACGGCACGGTCCGCGCCGCGCTCAGAATGTGGCCATGACGATCTACTCCCGCACCGACGAGTTCGAAGGCGCTTCGTTCGTCAGGGCGAGCTTCAAGGGTGCGTCGTTGCGCGGGTGCGACCTGAGCGCGGTGACGATGCGCAGTGTCGATGTCAACGGTCTCGACATCGACGGGCAGGACCTCTTGTTCGGCACGCTCATCGTCAACGGTGTCGATGTCGTGCCGCTGGTCGACGCTGAGCTGAACCGACGGTTTCCCGGTCGTGAGCTGCAATCGGCGACAACTCCTGACGGACTACGCGAGGGGTGGGTGGCGGTGCAGGCGGCGTGGGAGACCACGGTCAAAAGCACTGCTCGGGATCTGGTCGATGCACGCGTCGACGACGAGTGGTCGTTGGCCGAGACGCTGCGCCACCTCGTGCTCGTCACCGACGCCTGGTTGCGAGGGGCGATCATGCGCGTCGACCAGCCGTTTCACGAGATCGGGCAGATCTTCACCAGTGCACCGGAGATGGGATTCGACATGTCGATCTTTCGGTCCGATGTGCCGTCATTCGACGAGGTGCTTGCGGTTCGTGCCGAGCGACAGCAGATGCTCACTGATTTCTTGGCGACCGTCAGACCTGAATTCCTCGCTGAGCAACGCAACAACCCTTGGGGTGCCGACTGGCAACTCGCTGTGAGTGACTGCGTGCGAGTCATCCTCGAAGAGGAGTGGGCGCACCTGCGGTACGTACGGCGCGACCTGGAGATGCTCAGCTGACTGCTCGGCGGGGCGACAGCACCGCCGCCGCCAGGCACCTCTCGAGCAAGGGCCGCTGACGAGCGAGCGGCCAGATTCGGGGGTCGATACCGAATGACCTTCGTCTCTACCCACCGCGGAGCGCGGTGGGTATCTGTGGGAGACAGACCACTGGGAGGGTACTCATGGCGACGACATTGAGCGGCCGAATCGACGAGATGCTGAGCGACACCGGAGAGGAGTCGCCGCCGTCATCGTCTCCGAGCGTGCGCGGCATGTGGGCGTGGACAATTCTGCGCATCCTTCTCGGTTGGTCGTTCATGTGGGCGTTCCTCGACAAGACGTTCGGCCTCGGGTTCGCGACCTGCCGCGCCGAGGACTCGTCGCAGATCGACTTCTTCTGCGACTCCGCGATGATCAACGGCGGCTCACCGACGTATGGGGTGTTCGAGTTCGGCACCGAAGGGAGCCACACCGGGTTTCTGTTCTCCTGGATGGCATCGTCGGGACCCGACTCGATCGGCTGGGCCGACGTCGGGTTCATGGCGGCGATGTTGTTCGGGGGTCTGGCGTTGATGCTCGGCATTGCCACCCGGTGGGCCGCGATCGGCGGCGCGCTCATGATGGTGCTCATGTTCTTCGCGCTCGACGTGTGGCCGCCGAACAATCCGGTCACGTCGAGTCACGTGATCGAGTTCTTCGTGTTCCTCGGCATCGCGACGGTCGGGCCTGGGACGTTCGCACTGCAGGGCTGGTTCGAGCGCACCTTCCCGCCGCTCAAGTTCCTGCGTTGAGACAGCCACCGCATCACCGGTAGCAGTACTTGACGAGAATCATTCTCATTTCTAGTGTGGAAGGCTCATGCTCAATTCTCTGCCGAGGCTGGCGATCTCGCTACCGGTTTCGCTCGGCAGGTTGCCCTCCAATCGGCGCCCGTTGAAAGGGTTTTCCATGAGATCCACAGTCAAGGTCTGTTTTGTGTTGGCGATCGGCGCAACCGCCGTCGCGTGCGGCGATGACGACTCGTCCAGCAGCGGTACCGAAGTCGCCGAAGACGCAGGTGCGTGTCCGGGCGACACGATTCCGATCACGGTCTCGGTGAATCAGTGGGGCAACATTGCGCAGTCGATTGCCGGTGACTGCGCGGATATCACCACGATTGTTGGCAGCGGCCAGGGTGATCCTGACGACTACGAGCCCTCAGCGTCCGACACCGAGGAGTTCGAGGGCGCAGCGTTGGTCATCGTCAACGGCGCCGGTTATGACACGTGGGCGGTCCAGATCGTGGAGTCGGAGTCGGAGCAGCCGGTTGTCGTCAACGCCGGTGACGTGGTGGGTGCGCCGTCGGACGCCAACCCGCACCTGTGGTACAACCCGGACTACGTGTTCCAGACAGCTGATGCGATCACGGCCGCCCTTCAGCAAGTGCAGCCAGAGTCGTCTGACTACTTCGAGCAGAACAGCGAAGGGTGGACGCAGTCGATGCAGCCGTACACAGACGTGATCGCCCAGATCCAGTCCGACTACGCCGGCACTCCGATCGGCGCGACCGAGTCGATCTTCGACTACATGGCGACGGCGACAGGCCTCGACCTGATCACGCCGCAAGACTTCCAGGACGCAGTCGCCGAGGACAGCGATCCCCCGGCGTCGTCCGTGCAGACGTTCGAGGAGCAGATCGATCAGGGCGAGATCGACGTGCTGGTGTACAACTCCCAGACGACTGGAGCGGTGCCGGAGCAGATGGAGTCGAGGGCCGAGGGTCAGGGCATTCCGGTCGTTGGAGTCACCGAGACAGTTCCGGCCGATGCGTCCTCGTTCGAGGAGTGGCAGGTCGGTCAGCTCAACAACCTCGTCGACGCTCTTGCCCAGGCCACCGGGCAGTCGTGATCCGGCGACGCCGGTGAACGCCGGCACGAGCTCCGCATACGCGTTTGAGGGCGCAGCGGTCGCTCTCGGCGGTCAGACGGTCTGGTCGCAGGCCGACCTGAGCGTTCCAATCGGCGACTTCGCCGCACTGATTGGCCCGAACGGCGCGGGCAAAACGACGATGTTGCGCGTGCTGCTCGGTCAGATTCCGTTGTCAGCCGGGTCGTGCACCGTGTTCGGCGACCCGCCTCGCCGGGGCAATCCGGCGATCGGCTACGTGCCGCAGCACTACGACGAGATGGACACCGACTCGATCCGGGCCATCGATGTCGTCCAGCTGGCACTCGGGGGCGAGCGGTGGGGGCCACGGCGGTCCTCGAGCGAGGACGACGACCGGGCGTATGCGGCGTTGGAGCGAGTCGGCGCCGCGCACGTCGCCAGACGTCGCTTGTCACAGGTGTCTGGTGGTGAACAACAGCGCGTTGCCATCGCCCAGGCACTCGTGTCGGAACCCGACCTTCTTTTCCTCGATGAGCCACTGGCCAACCTCGACATCACCAGCAGTCACGACATCGTAGAACTGCTCCGATCGCTCGCCACCGACCGCCAGCTCAGCATGCTCGTGGTGGTGCACGACCTCGACCCGCTGGTCGCGATCCTTGACGGTGCGGTCCACATCCTCGACGGTCGACCGCACTACGACCCGCTCGAGACAGTGCTCGACTCCGACCTGCTGACCCGCTTATACCGGGCCCCGGTCGAGGTGATCCGAACCGCCGATGGTGACGTGTTCACCAAGGGACGCTGACAGCACTGATGTTCGCAGCTCTGATCCAGGAAAACTGGTACGACATATTGACGTCCGATTTCATGCGCCGCGCCTACATCGGCGGCACGCTGCTGGCTATCACCGGTGGCCTCATCGGATATTTCGTCGTGATCCGCCGACTTGCGTTTGCGAGTCATGCCCTGGGGCATCTCGGGATGCCCGGGGCGACGGGGGCCGTGCTGGTTGGTTTGCCGCTGACGTTGGGGCTCGCGGTGTTCAGCATCGCGGGTGGACTCGCCATCGGGGTGCTCGGCAAACGGGCCGCCGATCGCGAGGTTGCGACTGGCAGCATCCTGGCGTTCTCGATTGGGCTCGGCCTTGCGTTCGCCAACCTGGTCTCGGGACAGTCGAGCCTGCTCACCAATGTCCTGTTCGGCAATCTGCTGGCGATTACGGCGCAACAGATTTGGGTCTTCGCCGGTTTCAGCGTTGTCTTGCTTGCTGCGCTCGCGGTGATTGCGCGTCCCTTGCTGTTCGCCTCGGTAGCCCCGGAAGTCGCCGCGGCCCGCGGGATTCCGGTCGGGGGGCTCGGGGTGCTGTTCGTGGTGATGATGGCGCTCGCCGTCACGATGGCAGTGCCGTTCGTCGGCACGTTGCTGCTCTTTGCGTTGTTGGTTACACCAGCAGCAGCGGCGTTGGCGATCACGCCGCGGCCAGGACTTGCCTCGATTCTCAGCGTGGTGATTGCACTGGTCAGCGTGTGGGGTGGACTGTTTCTGTCGGCACTGTTCGATCTCGCCGCGTCATTCTTCATCGTCACGATCGCAGTCGTGATCTGGCTCGTAGCAACGATCGTTCATCGGCGCGGCACCACCGCGGCACTGTGATGATCGCGGTGGTGTGCTGTCCACCACGAGCTCGATGCCGTTCGGCTCGGCACAACAGTGGACCGGGCTGCCTATCTGCTCAGGTCCTCAGCCGGCGAGCGCTGCAATGAGTTCGCCGTCGGGGGTGTCACCAGACAACTCCCAGAAGAAGGTGCCGCCGAGACCTTGCGACTCTGCCCACTCCTTCTTGGCGCTCATGGTCTCGGGCGTCTCGTAGCTCCACCATTCGTCGCCGCAGAACGCATACGCCGTTCCGGCGATCGTGCCGGTCGCGGGGCAGCTTTCCCGCAGGACCTTGTAGTCGTCGACACCGGCCTCGTAGGTGCCCGGCGCCGGGCCTACGGCGGCGCCGCCAGGTGCGGCTTGGTTGACGCCGTTCCAACCCCGGCCGTAGAACGGCACTCCGAAGAGCATCTTGTCCGCTGGCACCCCGAGGCTGAGCAGCTTGTCGATTGCCGCGGAGCCATGGAAGCCCTGCACCGGGATGCCGGAGTACGAATCCAGTGGCGAGTGCGGAGCGGTCGGACCCTCCGGATCCCATGCTCCGAAGAAGTCGTAGGTCATGACCATGTAAAAGTCGACGTACTGCACGGCGGCGTCGTATCCGCCGACCTCGATCTTTCCGTCGGGCGTTGGGTCGGCGGGGATTGCCGAGGTGACGAGCTGGTCGCCGAAGCGTTCGTCGAGCGCACGCATCAGGTTCGGGTATGCGTCCGGCCCACTCGAGTCACACTCCTTACCGCAGGCGTTGGGGTACTCCCAGTCGATGTCGATCCCGTCGAACAAGCCCTCCCAGCGGGGGTCGTTGACGAGGTCGTAACAGGAGTCGGCGAACTTCTCCGGGTCCTGGGCGGCCTCGCCGAACCAGTCCGACAAGGTCCAACCGCCGAAGCTCCACAAGACCTGCAGGTGAGGGTACATCTCCTTCAGCTTGAGCAACTGGTTGAAGTTCCCGCGCAGCGGGGCGTCCCAGGTGTCGGCCACCCCGTCGACGCTGTCAGCAGCGGAATAGGACAACTCATACGCGGGCCATGAATCGTGGACCCTGCACTCCCCGTCGATGACGTTGCCGAAGGCGTACATGATGTGCGTCAGCTCGGCGGCTGATCCGCTGGTGTGGATGTCTTTGACGTGGTAGTCGCGGCCGTACACTCCCCATTCGGTGAAGTATCCGACCACCTTGCCGTCTCCGGGCGGCGGCGTCGACGGCGGGGTAGTTGTCGAGGGTGGGGTGGTCGTCGAGGGTGGGGTGGGACCGTCGCAGAGGCCCTGATTGACCCACACGCCCTCCTCGCCCGTCGTGCCCGGAACCTCGTTTTGGGTCCACCACTTGGCCTGCCAGGCGCGACCGTCGTAGGTGACAGCATCGCCCCCGACATAGACGGCGTCGGCCTGCCACTCGGGAGCAAGGCAGCTGACGGCCGAGACGGTCGGGGTCGCACTCGACTGCTGGACGGCGAGCAGGCCGGTGACCAGAGCAACCACGGCAACCGGGATGAGCCGCCGACGCGACGGTCGGGTAGATGAAGTCATGGTGTCTCCTGTGTTCTCACGTCGATATTTGTCTGCGTATACCCATCTGCGAGGAGCTAGTTGCGTGGTTCACATTAGTTCAGCTCCTAAACAAACTAATAAGTTAGGAATATACAGAAATTTTCGGGTGCGGTCAACCGTCCGCCCATACGGTTCGCGTCGAGAGCTTTTGCTGGTAGCCGCGATCGGCTCCTGGGCACGGATCATGACTTGACATTATTTACTTCGTGAGATTTATTAATGCATGTGCCGATCACAGCGACGCCGCCGACCAACTCGATCCAGCGATGGCCGGGAACGGGGCTCCGCGGGCAGCGACTCGGCCCGAGCGATGCCCGAAGCCACCACCGCTCGCTTGTGCTGCAGGCGTTGTATCGAGTGCAGGGTCTGTCTCGCGCCGACCTGTCGCGCGATCTCGGCCTGAGTCCCGTGACGGTATCTGGCGTCGTGAGTGATCTCGTCGATGACGGACTGGTCGTTGAACTCGGGACACGTCCGACGTCGCGGCCGGGCAAGCCGGCGACGGTGCTCGACGTCAACCGCGACGGACACAACATCATCGGCCTTGACCTCTCCGGCGCGCGGTCGTTTCTCGGCGTGCTCACCAATCTCGACGGTTCTGTGCTCCACCGTGTCGAGCAGGACATCGCTGGTGCCGATGGAAACGAGGCGATCGTCGCCGCTGAGATGCTGCTCGCCCAGCTCATCATGCGTGCGCAACGCCCCGTGATCGGCGTCGGCGTGGGGAGCCCGGGCATCGTCGACGACGATGGGGTAGTCCGATCCGCTCCCAATCTTGGCTGGCGCGACGTGCCGCTGCGCGCAAGGCTCGCTGATGTCAGCGGCTTGCCGATCGCCGTCGCCAACGACGCCAACGCAGCCACCGTTGGAGAATTCACCTTCGGCGCAGGCCAGCCCGACATGATCCTGGTGCGTATCGACCGAGGCGTCGGGTCCGGCGTAATGATCGACGGCCGGATCATGAACGGTGCCCGACATAGCGCCGGCGAGATCGGGCACGTCGTGAGCGGCGCCGACGACGGCGAACTCTGCGTCTGCGGCAACCGCGGGTGCCTAGAACGCTGGCTTGCGATCCCGCGTATCGAGGCCCACCTGGCCGAACCAGAAGCGCAACGCGACGACATTCTGAGGGAAGCGGGCGACCGCCTCGGGACCGTGCTCGCCCCGATCGTCAGCGCCCTCAACCTCAGCGAGGTTGTTCTCGCCGGGCCTGCTGGCTACGTGTCCGGTCCGCTTCTTGCTGCAGCGCGGAGCGCGCTATGCGACCGCACGCTCACCGACACGCACGGCCATATGCAGTTTCGAATGACCGAACTCGGGCACGACCTAGTCGTACTGGGTGCCGTTGTGTTGGTGCTTCGCGGCCGCCTCGGGGTCACCTGACCTGTCCACCGCCGCCTCAGCTGCGGGCACCGATTCATTGCAAAGGAGGAACCAATGAGAAAGAGCACACCGCTCGTCATCGCGATGGCCGCGGCGGCGCTGGTTGCGTGTGGCTCCGACAACTCCAACAGCGACGCAGTCGAGGGTCAAGACATCACGCTGTGGTTGGCGGGCGGTGACACGCCAGAGGTCGCGCTCGACTATCTCACCGACACCTACGCAGACACCACAGGCGGCAAACTGTCCATCCAGCAGATCGGGTGGGACAATCTCATCCCGTCGCTGACGGCATCGCTGCCACACTCGTCGTCGACGCCGGACGTGTTCGAGATCGGCAACACGCAAACCGCGACGTTCAGCGCCGTCGGCGCATATAGCGACCTCACGGACCACTTCACCGAACTCGGCGGCGAGTCACTGCTGCCAGGCTTCGTCGAGTCAGGCTCGGTTGGCGACAGCATCTACTCGCTGCCGTACTACTTCGGTTCGCGGTTTGTGTGGTACCGCAAGGATCTGTACGAGGCCGCCGGGGTGACCGAGCCCACAACGCTCGCGGAGTTCACCGACGTCAACGCCACGTTGAAGAGCACCGGGTCCGGCGCCTACATCCCCGGCCAGGACTGGCGTAGCGGCATCGCCTGGATCTTCGCCAACGGCGGCGACCTGGCGACGTTCGACGGCAATGAGTGGACCGCTGCTCTGTCGTCGCCCGAGTCGATTGCTGGCGTGGAGATGTGGCAAGACCTGTTCGAGGCGGCGTCCGTCGCCAGCGCAACCGACACCGACGCGGTCGCCTACGAGGCGATCAACGACGACTTCCTCCCCAACGCCGCGGTTGGCACCACGCTCGCCCCGAACTGGGCGTACTGGAGCCTCGGCGACATCGCCGAGAACGAAGACGGTGCAGCTGTCGCCACTTGGAACCCCGACATCTTCGGGGCGTATGCACTGCCCGGCGTCGACGGTGGAATCTCACCCGTGTTCGCCGGGGGCTCCAACATCGGCATCTCCGCCGCCTCCGAGCGCCAGGGGGCCGCTCTCGAGCTGATGAAGATCATCTTCTCCGACGGCTACCAAACGCTGCTCGCCGAGAACGGCCTCGGGCCAGCAAACACCGACTTCGGTTCGGTGTACGTCGACTCGGCAGCCGATCCGGAGATTGCTCAGGTCGCCCTCGACACTGCCGCAGCGGCGAAGCTGACGCCCGCCGCTCCGGGCTGGACGGCGGTCGAGTCGCAACAGCTGCTCGAGCGGTTCTTCCAGGCCGTAGCCGAAGGCGGCGACGTTGCCTCGCTCGCAGCGGAGTACGACGATCGGATCAACGCCGTCATCAACGGCTGACACTTGCATGATTTCGCCCGATGAAGCCCACACCAATCAGCACCCGCAGCGACTCGCTGGCATGAACTGATATGACCATCGTTGCGCCAACCGAGCTCGACTCCGACCCGCTCGAACAACCGCTGGCGTCCGGCGGCCGCGAGACCCCACGTCGACGCAAGCGCAAGTCGAAGCTGCCGTATTGGCTCCTCGTGCCTGCCGTCGGCACACTTGCGATCGGTCTCGCCTACCCGATGGGCTGGCAGATCCTCAACGCAATGCGCGAGTTCGGGTTGCGCCAGCAGTTCGGCCAACCCGCACCGTGGATTTGGTTCGACAACTACACCACGCTGTTCAGCGACAGCTTCTTTTGGACCGTCGTCGTCCGTTCGCTGGTATTCATGGCGGGCACTGCGCTCGCGACGATGGCGCTCGGCATATCGCTAGCACTCCTGATGAAGGCTGCCCCCACCTGGGCGCGGCTCGTTCTGCAGAGCGCGCTCCTCCTCGCCTGGGCGATGCCGATCGTCGCCCAGATGACCGTCTTTAGCTGGCTGATCGACCCGCGCAACGGTGTACTCAACTATCTCCTTAGCGCGTTGCCGGGGGTGGACATGATCGGGCACAACTGGCTTGAAGCACCGCTCAGTTTCTTCTTCGTCGCGTCGGTGATCATCACCTGGGCATCGGTGCCGTTCGTGGCGATCTCGGTCTACGCCGCGCTCACTCAAGTGAGCAAAGAGATGCTCGAGGCCGCCCAGCTCGACGGCGCCAACGCCAGACAGACACTGGTCCACATCATCATGCCCATCATTCGGCCCGTGCTGATCATCCTCCTGCTGCTGCAGTTCATCTGGGATCTCCGGGTGTACGCCCAGATCCGGCTGCTACAGGATTTTGGACCAAAAGGCGACGACTACGACCTGCTCGGCACCTACATCTACGGACTCGGCATCGGCCAGGGCGAGTTCGGCTTGGCTGCTGCCGCAGCGATGATCGTGTTGCTGATCACGCTCTGCGTCAGCGGGTTCTACGTCCGCGAACTACTCAGAGAAGACGCACGCTGATGAGCCGCACCACCAAGCGCCACGTCGCCGCCGCCGCTGCGCTCATCGTCGCCCTCATCTGGGCCTTCCCGGTGTACTGGATGGTCAACTCGTCGTTTCTCACACCGCTGACCATCAACAGGCTGACCCCGACGTGGGTCCCCTTCGGGGGCACGCTGCAGAACTACCGCGAGGTCACGACCGAGACCCCGTTCTTTGCAGCGCTCTCGATGTCGTTGATGGTGGTGGCCGTCGCGCTCGTCGTCTGCCTGGCGTTCGCCACGCTGGCGGCCTTGGCGATCTCGCGCTTCCGGTTCAGGGGTCGCAAGAGCTTCGTGCTGACCGTCATCTTGGTCCAGATGCTGCCCGCCGAGGCGATGTTCATCGCCCAGTTCCAGATGATCTCCGGCCTCGGCTTGCTCAACTCGCTGGCTGGTGTCTCGATCATCTACATCGCGATGGTCGTCCCGTTCACGATCTGGATGCTTCGAGGCTTCGTCGCCGGCGTGCCGATCGAGCTCGAAGAGGCCGCAATGGTCGACGGTTGCACCCGTCTCCAAGCGTTCCGCCGCATCACGTTCCCGCTGATCGCCCCTGGCCTCGTCGCCTCCGGCGTGTTCGCCTTCATCCAGGTATGGAACGAGTTCGCCCTCGCCTCGGTGCTCCTCACCAACAACGACGTGCAGACGCTCCCGCTGTGGCTGCGGAATATCGCGCAGCAATCGAACCTCGGCGCACCCGAGTGGGGCCAGATCATGGCTGGGTCCGTGCTCGTCGCGGTGCCAGTCATCATCTTCTTCGTGATCGTGCAAGGCCGCATGGCACAAGGCCTCGTCGGAGGGGCGGTGAAGGGGTGACCGCCGCTGAACACCTCCGCCGCCACGCCCTGGGTGTCGTGATGCCCGGGTTCGTCGGCACAACGCTTCCCGGTTGGCTGCGCGAGTCTCTCGAAGAGGGGCTTGGTGGCATCTGCCTGTTCGCCGACAACATCGAGGAACCAACCCAGCTCGAAGCGCTGACCGCAGCGATCCACGCCGCCAACCCTGACGCCGTGGTGGCGATCGACGAGGAAGGCGGAGACGTCTCCCGCCTACACCAGCGCGGCGGCTCGCCTTTTCCGGGCAACGCGGTCCTCGGGCGCATCGGCGACGTCGAGGCCACGCGCGCCGTCGCCTACGAGGTCGGCACCCAACTGGCCGCCGTTGGGATCGACCTCACGTTGGCACCCGACGCCGACGTCAACTCCAACCCGGCCAACCCGGTCATCGGAGTGCGCAGCTTCGGCGCCGATCCCATCGCTGTGGCGGCGCACACCGCAGCGTGGACGAGCGGCGTCCAACAGGCCGGCGTCGCAGCGTGCGCCAAACACTTCCCCGGGCACGGCGACACATCGACCGACTCGCATGTCTCTGAGCCAGTTCTCTCCGCCGACCTCGCCACGATCGCCGACCGCGAACTCGTTCCGTTCCGGGCGGCGATCAGCGCCGGCACGCGGGCGGTGATGACGTCGCACATCCGCGTCCCCGCACTCGACGCCGACACCATCGCGACCTTCTCCAGACCAATTCTCGATGACCTCCTACGCGGTCGATTGGGCTTCGAGGGCGTCGTCGTGACCGACGCGCTCGACATGGCTGGAGCCTCCCGGCGGTGTGGCATCCCCGCTGCTGCGGTCGTATCGGTCGCCGCCGGCGCGGACCTTGTGTGCCTCGGCTCGAACACCGCAGTACACGACGTCCGCAACGTCGTCGAGGCGTTGATGCTCGCCAGCGGCGACGACGATCTGACCGCTGAACGACTCTCTGACGCTGCTGGTCGCTGCCGAGCATTGACACAGTGGGCGGTGCGCCAACGCCGGGAGCTCGCAGCCACAGACGCCGAGCGAAATCGGCCGGTGACGACTGCGCAGGTCATCGAATCGTTCTCACTGTCACATCGCGCTGCAGCGATGATCGCGTCGAACGTCCGGCCTGTGCGCTGGGTCGAGATCGAAGCGGAGCCCCATGTAGCGATCGGTGACGCCCCGCTCGGCCCGTTTTTCCCCGACGGTGTCACGCCTTCGCTGACCGTCTCCGTCGACGACCGATCGTTTGCTGCGGATTGCCTCGCCGACGCCGACGTGTTGACTGTCGTGGTCGGCCGCGACCTGCACCGCGACGAGACAGCATTCGCCGCAGCAACGGCGATCGCCGAACGGTGCGACGGGCTGATCGTCGACCTCGGCTGGGCCCACACCCAGCGCGTAGACATCGCCACCTTCGGCTCGTCGCGGCTCATCGGTGAAGCGCTCATCGACCTCGTTTCGGGATCGGCATGAGAATCGGAATCGACATCGGTGGAACAAAAGTCGAAGCCGTTGCCATCGACAACAACGTCAACGTCATCGGTTCGATCCGCAAGCCCGTGCGGCCCGGGGCGGCCGGGGTCACCGAAGGCGCGATCGACGCACTGGCCGAGGTGTGCAGGGAAGCCGACACACGCGCCGACTCGATCGGTATCGGCATCCCCGGAGTCGTCCGTGGCGGGGTGGTCCACCGCGCCCGTAACCTGCACATCGACTCACTGGATCTTCGATCCGCGGTCGCTGAGGCGACCGGGATCAGCGTGCGCGTCGCCAACGACGTCAACGCAGCGGCTCTCGGCGCCTGGGCACTCGCCGGTGGGTCTTCAACGTCGTTCGCTTACCTCAACCTCGGCACCGGTCTAGCTGCAGGGCTCGTCCTTGGCGGCACGGTGTTCGAAGGGTCCAGCGGTCTCGCCGGCGAAATCGGCTACATGTCCATTGATCCACGTGGGCCCGACCACATCGAAGGCCTCGCAGGCACGCTCGAAGCGTACGCCTCTGGGTCCGGCGTGGTTGCCCAATGGGGCATCGACGGGGCAACCGTCGTCGACGTATTCCGCGCCGCTGACGCAGGCGACGTCCGCGCCATCGCGATACGTGAAGGCGTGTACTACGGCGCAGCAAGCGCGGTGCGCGTACTCGCGCTCGGCTTTGGCGCCGACACCGTGCTTGTCGGTGGAGGGCTCAGCGGGCTCGGATGCTCGTTGATCAACGGTATGGCGCGCCACTTCGAAAGCTGGTCAGCAACGTCACCGGTCATTGCCTCGCTCGACCTCGGTGCGATCACGATGCTCATCGACGACGATCGACCGACCCATGCGATCGGAGCAGCCATCGTGGGCGGCAACGATGACTGAAGTGGCAATCGCCACCGTTGGCAAGCGATACGAGATGCACTTCAGGCGCGCGGCGGCGTCGACCGACAACTGCTCGGCATCGGTACCGACGGCCTCCACGCTTGTCCAATCCGGTGCGGACCCCACCTTCGTTGTTTGCGCAAGCGTCAAGGTACGGTTCTCCCGATGAGTGCTGATGCGACCTTGCGCAACGCCGTGGGCGGTCTTCCCTCGCCCGAGTTCGACACGACGCCGTCGACCCTTAGCAAGCCGTTGTCGGAGGCGAAGGTTGCAATTGTCACGACAGCCGGCCTCAAGCGCAGTGGTGGGGTCGAACTGTGGCAACCCGGCGACGGCTCATACACGGTGATCCCGGCCGACGCCCGCGATTTGCAGCTTTCGCACTTCAGTCCGAACTTCGACCGATCGGGCATCGCGGCCGACCTCAACGTGGTGTATCCGATCGACCGGTTGAACGAGCTTGCCGATGCCGGTGTGATCGGGTCGGTTGCCGAACGCCACCTCTCGTTCATGGGCGCCCAGTTCGACTTCGCGTCGATCATTCAAGACACCGCCCCGCGCGCGGCCCAGGAGCTGGTCGACGATGGCGTCGATGTGGTGATCTTCACGCCGGTTTGACCACTGTGCACGCGCACCGGGGGTGTGCTCGCAAATGTGTTCGAACAAGCCGGCATCACGACGGTCAACGTCGGTTTGGTCCGCGGCCAGCTCGAGACGTCGAGGCCGCCGCGCGCGCTCTACGTCGAGTTCCCGCTCGGGCGACCGCTCGGACGCCCCGACGACGTGGAGCTGCAGACCGCAGTGTTGACCGCTGCGCTCGATCTAACCAGTCGGGACGACGGGCCGTTCATCGTCGACTATTCCGAGGTGATCGCCGATGAAGGCGACGAGCCGGCGGCGTGCCCAATGCCACCGCGGCACGACCCCGATCTGCACCCTGCGATTGATGAGGCGCGTGGCATCCGCAACGCGTACCAGCGCAACGTGGATGCGACTGGTCGGACCTTGCTCGGCCGGGTCGCGTCGCCCGATGTTGATGGTGTGGTCACCCTGCTCGAGCAAGTGCTCCGTCTCGAGAACGGCGAACGACTCGACGACATCGGCTGGGACACAAACACCGCCATCGCCGCCGGCCAGGACATACGCGCCTACTACGAAGAGGCTGGCCTGCAGCTTGCCGACAAGGTGGTCGGTGCGCGTTCACTCGAGTCGTGGTTTTATTCGGCCACCGAGGCAGGCCAGCTGATTCGGCGAGCCCAGAAGGTGATGAAAGAGCGGGGCACCGCCGACGACTTCACCGTGCAGTACATCTTGCCCGGCACGCAGGCACGCTGACCACCGAACGGAGAGCGTCTCCAGCGGGCGTGATGTGAGCGGATGACGGGAATCGAACCCGCGTTCTCAGCTTGGGAAGCTGATGTTCTACCATTGAACTACATCCGCGAAGAGCACCGACGATAGCTCGGTGATGGGCGACTCAGGGAAAGGCGACCGTGGATGCCGCGGTACTGTCGCTGCCTATGCAGACCCCCGTTCTCGAAGTCGGTCGTCGCAATTTCGGCACCACCCGCATCATCGATCACGACCTCGGTGAGCTCGCTGACATGGCAGTCCGGCTCCGCGTCGAACGCTACGCGGTCACGGCCAACACCATCACCTATGCGGCGGTCGGCGACATGCTCGACTATTGGGGGTTCCATCCGTCTGGTGACCCCGACTGGGGTCGCGTGCCGGCGATGGGCTGGGCTGAAGTGGTCACGTCGAATCATCCCGACGTCGAAGTCGGTACCCGGGTCTACGGATGGGTGCCGATGGCCACTCACTTCGATCTGACGGTGAGCGTCGGCGCCACGGGTCTTTGCGACGACGGTCCGCACCGTGTCGAACACGCTCCGGTGTATCGCGCGTTCGAAGACACGTCAAAGGACCCACTCCATCCCGGTGTCATCGATCCGAGCCGGACGGCGGAGCAGCTCGCCGACCTCGAGGATCGCCACGCGCTCCTGCGCGGCTTGTTCGCCACGGGTTTCCTCGCCGATCAGTTCTTCGCGGTCAAGGACTATTTCGGTGTCACGCACGTGGTGGTCCTGTCGGCCAGCTCCAAGACGGCCATCGGGTACGCCGCCTGTGCGAGTCGTCGAGATCTCCACCTCGTCGGTGTGACCTCTCCGGGCAACGTCGACGCCGTCACCGCGCTCGGGTTGTACGACTCGGTGGCCACCTACGACGGCGCACCCGCCGCGATCGGCGACGATGCCACTACGGCGATCGTCGACATGGCGGGTAACGGCGCAGCGTTGGCAGCACTCCACGACTCGCTCGGCGATCGCATCGCCTACTCGATGGCCATCGGCCGGAGCCACCACGACGCACCGCCGGCGGTCCCATCGAAGGGCCCCCAACCGCAGCTCTTCTTCGCCCCGATGGCACTTGCCGCATTGAGTGAAGGTGGCGTCGACACCGCCGAAACTCAGAAGCGGATGGGCGCTGAGATGGACGACTTCATCGTGGGTTCGCACGACTGGCTCACCGTGGAGCGATCGAGCGGTCCGGCCTCGGCCGCACAGACCTGGCACGACATCTACAACGGCGACGTCCCGCCGTCGATCGGCCGCATCACATCGTTGAACGACTGACCGATTGGGCAGACCGCTCAGCCGTCGACGACGATGGCTGAGCCATCGCGTCGAGGATCTCCGACGCCATCGAGTCGACCGTCGGCGCCGAGGCGGACGGAGTGGACACCGCCGAAGAACAAGTGTGGCGACGGCCAGACCCGATGATCGGGGAACTTCCGCAGGAGGGAGTCGAGCGCCGCTGCGTCGTCGATCGGCTCGACATCGAGGTGCCCAGCGTCGGCATGCAAACGTGGTGCCACGACGGCGTCGTGGAGGGTCCGCTTCCCGATACATACGCGCGCCACGACCTGGCTGATCGCTGAAGGGATACGACTCGAGCCGCCAGTTCCGAGCGCCGTGACGTCGCCGCCGTCGCCCTCGATGATCGTCGGGCACATCATCGACGACAGCCGTGTGTCGAGTGGCCACTGGTCGCCCGATGGATTCACGTCGTCTTCACCGAGCATGTTGTTGAGCATGAAGTCGAATCCATCGACGACTTCACCGTTGCCTTCACCATTCGATGTGGTGATCGCGCACGCGGTCCCGTCCCCGTCGACCACCGATACGTGAGTCGTCCCGCGCTGTCGGATCGGCTGTTCTGCGAGCGCCGCCAGGTCGCCGCTGGCCTGTCGCCGTGCGTGCACCGTGGAGTCGAGGGCAGCGGCGAGCTCGACCGGCGATACGCCCTCGAGCGCGCGCAACGTGTGCCCGACCAGCAACCCACCAGCGGCGGGCAGCGGGTTCAGCAGAACGCGACGCTGCGGTAGCTCGACCTCGAGCGGTTGCCGCTCGACCACTCGGTAGTCGACGAGATCGTTGGCGGTGAGGTGACCACGGCCTTCCTGCTGAGCGATCATTGCTGCGCCCACTTCGCTGTTGGCGACTCCGTCGCTGGCGAGGATCTCGAGTGCGTCGGCCAGGCCCGTCGGGCGAAACAGTTCGCCGACCGGCATGAGGTCGCCGTCGATGATGAACAAGTGGCGGGCGCTCTCCGTCGCTGTTGCGATCGCCCCGAGCACGTCGAATACGTGGTGTTGGAACGGCGTGATCGTGACGCCATTGCGCGCTGCGTCGACCGCAGCGATCACCAACGTGGGGAGCAGCTCGGTACCGAACCGCCGAGCCACCACCTCGAGGCCGGCGAACAGCCCGGGAGTGGCAGCCGTACCAGGTCCGATCCGAAACTCCTGATGAGTGGTGCCGAAGTCGACGTGCACTGCCTCGACGCGCGCAGTCGGCGATCGTTGCTGGGGGGAGTGGGCAAATGAATCGACGAGCGAGACCAGCCCGTTGTGGCGGATCATCGCAAATCCACCGCCGCCGGGAGAGCTCAAGACCGGCTCGCACACACAAGCCATCGCGACAGCGGCGATTGCCGCATCGACCGCATTGCCGCCATTGCGCAGCACATCGGCGCCGGCTTGTGTCGTGAGCGGATGTCCAGCAGCGATCACTCCTCGGTGTCTCACTCGGCAATTCTGACGCAAGCGTGCTGTCGTGTTCAGCCCCCGAGCACGTGTTCCCTGATGTCGCGCAGAATCTCCTCCACGCCGACGGCCGTGGGGAGCGCCCACACGAAGTAGGACACGCCGGCGACGTTGCCCGTCTGCACTCCCGACAGTGCGCTCGCCAAGGGACCCGAGGTAAAGGCATCGAGGTCGCCCGGCGCGACTTCGCCGAACAGGATCGTGTCGCCGTCGTGCTCGAGGAGCAACTCCTCGGAGAGCCGATACTGCGCAACAGGAGGCGGGAACACCGCTTCGGCGAGGCCGGCGTCGGTCTGAGCGTCTGGCTGGACGAGGCCGAGGTCATCGAGCACGGTCGACACCTGTGATGGCGGCACGAACGCGTAGACCTCGCCCGGCGACGGTCCCTGACGGACCGCTGATATCACCGACCCCGCGAGCCCCGCATCGGCAAGCTCGGTACGGAGCGCGTCGAGTTCTTCTTCGATCGAGGCGATCCGACCGTCGGCCTCGGCGTCCAAGCCGACCGCTGCCGCTACGGCGCGGGTGCGTTGTTGCCAGTCGCCTTCTGTCGAGATCACCACGACCGGTGCGATGCCGGCCTCGATTTCGTCGAGGCCGTCGCCGAAGAACGGTGCGAATCCGTCACTGGTGACGATCAAGTCGGGCTCGAGGGCCGCGATGCCCTCGAGATCGAGGGCGAACTCGGGGGCCACATTGACACCGCCGACAATCGTTTCGACTACGTCGGAATCGGCGTCGATGTTGTCGAATGTGCCGGCGAGCAGCTCGGGTCCATAGAAGTTGCCGACCGGCGCCACCCCGAGGGCGGCGAACTCGAACAACGAGTCCGACAAGTCGACGATACGGAGATCGTCGACGTTGGCTTCATTCACCGCCGTTGCGCTCGTGCTGTCGCCGGTCGGATCAGTCGGGATCACGGCTGTGTCCTCGGTGGTCGCTGGTTCAGCAGTATCGCTTGCCGCCTCCTCGGTTTCGGCCGACTGCGTGCTGGTGGCGGTCGAGTTGTCGTCTGAGGAGTCGGTGCAGCTGGCCGCGATCAGCGCCCCTATGAGTGCGATGGCCGAAGCGGTGCGGTGTGTCATCACCGGTGATCTCTCCTGACGATAAGTAGGTGTGCCTTCCGGTCGAAATGAGGAAGGCTGTCTGTACGGCGTACAGGACGCGACTGTACGGCGTACAGCGACAGCGGGCAAGGGTGGAATCGCGCGAGTTGTTGCGTGCTTGCCGAGCGATACGGTGACCGCGCTGGGGCAAGCTGTGAACACGACTGCGCAACGTTCCGATCCGCTGACCGTCGAGGAGATCCAGTCGGCCGCGCTCGATATCGTCAGCGTCGACGGGCTGCCCTCGCTCTCGATGCGCCGATTGGCGACCACGCTGAACGTCTGGCCCACTGCGGTGTACCACCACGTTCCCGACAAGCAGCGATTGGTGCAACTCGTGCTCGACGGCGCGCTGTCCGAGCTGCAAGTCCCCGACCCCGACCTGCCGTGGCGCACGTGGTTCGAGGAGATGGCGACGTCGATTCTGGGCGTACTTCGCCAGTACCCGGGCCTCGCAGATCATCTCGAGCGAGATGGCAACCACAGTCGCGAGGCGTGGGCGATGACCGACGTCGGCTTCGGTGTGCTTCGTGGCGCCGGCTTCTGCGATGCCGATGCCACCACGCTGTGGCTCACTGCGATCGCGTTGATGTGCACTCGGGTCCGACAAGAGCACGTTTTCGGCGACGCGCCCAAGGACTCGGCCCAGTATCAGGGCGCCGCCCAGGCAATCGCCGCCGGTGCCGACGAAATGCCGAACATCACGGCGGTGGCGCCTCTGCTTTTTGGCACCACCCCCGAGCAATTGACCAGCGACGCACTGGCCCTGTTGCTCGACGGCGCCGAGCGACGGTTGCATGCCGGTGTCGACTCCGTGGTGCGTCGCTGATGGTGCTTGACCGGCTCGCTTCGTTGGTTTCCGCTGCGCGCCGCGCAGGGGCGCTCGATCCGCGGCAGTTCGGCGCGAGTGCTGCAGCGATCTCCCGATGGGGTGCGTCGCTCGTGGTGCCATACGCCGCCGCGGCTGCGCGGTTTCCGGAGCGCGCCGCAGTGATCGATGATCACGAGACGGTGAGCTACGCCGAGCTCGACCAGCGGTCCACCCAGCTCGCCGCAGCGATGAGCGCAGCCGGTTTGAACGCAGGCGATGTGGTCGGTCTGATGGCGCGCAACGGGGCGCTCTTCCTGGATGCACTGGTGGCGACGTCGAAGTGTGGGCTGGTGCCGGTACTGCTCAACACTGAGTTCGCGCCAGAGCAACTCGTCGGGGTGCTCGACCGTGAGGATGTTGTCGGGTTGGTCCACGACGGGTCGACCGCCGACGTGGTCGCCGCGGCCGCGTTCGACGGCGTGACCCTCGATCAACACGCCGGCGCATCGCTGCCGGCCGACGGGGCGCCGCCGATGCCGCGTCAGAGTCTTCGCAACCCGGTGGTGCCGATCCTGCTGACATCGGGCACCACCGGAACACCGAAGGGCGCGCGGCGTTCACTCGCGGCCGATCCGCGACCGGCGATCGGCGTGCTCGAGCGAATCCCGGTACGAACCGGCGACACCGTGTACATCGCCTGTCCCCTTTTCCATGCATGGGGGTTTGCCCAGCTGCTCACCACTGGCGTGCTCGCGGGCACCGTGGTCGTGAGTGCCCGGTTCGATGTCGAGGCAACGATCACCGCAGTCGAGCGTCGTCGTCCCGACGTACTCGTCACAGTACCGACGGTGCTCCAGCGGCTCCTTGGCTCCGATGCGCTCGACGGTGCCGATCTGTCGTCGTTGCGCGTCGTTGCGTGTAGCGGATCGGCACTGCCGATGGCGACGTCTGCGGCATGGCTCGATCGAGTCGGCGACAACCTGTACAACCTGTACGGCTCGACCGAAGTGGGCCAGGCCACGTTGGCCACTCCCGACGATCTGCGCGTTGCGCCTGGCACGGTCGGGCGGCCGATCTCGGGGACCGAGGTGGCGATCCTCGATGACTCGGGTGCCCGCGTGCGTGCCGGTGAGGTCGGGGCCATCCATGTCGGGAGTGGGTCAAACTTCCAGGGGTATACGGGAGGCGGTGGCAAGGCGGTCGTCGACGGGTTGATGGCGACCGGTGACGTCGGCTATCTCGATGACGACGGTCGGCTGTTCGTCACCGGTCGGACCGACGACATGATCGTCAGCGGCGGGGAGAACGTGTATCCCCTCGAAGTCGAGGAGCTGCTGCTCACCGACGCGGGCGTGGCCGACGTCGCGGTCGTTGGAGTGCCGGACGACGACTTCGGCGGGCGGCTCGTCGCCTACGTGGTGCGCGTCCCCGGCAGTGAGATCGGCGAGGCCGACCTCAAAGCCATGGTCGCGGCGCGCCTCAGTCGATTCAAGGTGCCGCGTATGATCGAGTTCGTCGACGAGTTGCCGCGCACAGCCACCGGCAAGGTGCTTCGTCGCCGGTTGGCTGACGAGTAGCGCACCTTCGGCGACTACGCGCCGCGGTTGCTGATGGCGTCTTGGTCGTACGGCTCGATCATGATGCACTCGCCGGGACACTCTTCTGCGGCCTCGACGGCGGTGTCGATCAATCCGTCCGGGATGCGTGCCACGCCCTTGCCGCTGTCGGGTCCGTGACCGGCGCCGTCGGCACCGTCGAAGATGATCGTCTCACCGAAGTGTTCGGCTTCTTCTTTCACGACCCACAGGCCGTCATCGCGGGCCTGGAACACGTCCGGGCAGATCTCCGAACAGATTCCGTCGCCCGTGCACAGGTCCTGGTCGATCCAGACCATCAATGCCGTCGCTGCCATGTCGTCCTCGCTTTTGCCCGCAGTGGGGAACGTCGGTGGGGGTTCTGTTGAGGATTTCGTGCGCAATTCGCACGGAATCCCCGGTTTTTCGGTAGGGCTTGGGGTTCGTTCTAGCGCCCAGATGCTCAGATGGGACGGCTCCGGGCACCCAATCGGTAACGTCGGCGGTGGTGATGTGCCGGTGATGCTCTCGTGATCCTGTCCGACCGCACCATGCGCGAACAGATCGCGGCCGGTCGGATCGTGATCGAACCCTTCGACGACGGGCTGATTCAGCCGTCGTCGATCGACGTTCGTATCTCGCCGCTGTTCCGCGTGTTCCGCAATCACACGCGTGCCGTCATCGACGTCAAGCAGGACATGGCCGATCTCACCGAGCTCGTCGAGCTCGACGGAGACAGCGACGACCCGTTCATCCTGCACCCCGGCGAGTTCGTCCTCGGGTCGACGCTCGAACGCATCGGGATGCCGAACGACATCGTTGGCCGTGTCGACGGCAAGAGTTCACTCGGCCGGCTCGGCCTGTTGATCCACTCGACCGCCGGGTTCGTCGATCCCGGTTTCGACGGCCACATCACCTTGGAGTTGGCCAACGTCGCCAGTCTCCCGATCACGCTGTACCCGGGGATGAAAATCGGCCAGATCAGCTTCATGCAGATGACCACGCCGGCCGACGAGCCGTATGGCGCCGGTGCCCTCGGATCGAAGTACCACGGCCAGCGCGGGCCCACCCCGAGCCGGTACTTCGAGAACTTCCGGTAGCGCGCCCGTCTACGACTCGGGCTCGCCGAGCTCACCTTCGAGGTAGCGCTCGATCGTCGGCGCGATCACGTCGACGAGGCGCTCGGCGGACTCGTTGGCGAGCGGTTCGATCCCGAGGATCTCTCGGAGCAGAGCCAGCCCGATCACTTGTGACGCAGCGAGCGAGGCACGCAGCGCCGAGTCGTCCGAATGTGCTGCGCCCTCCACGGCTCCGACGATCTGCTCGGTGAACACCCCGCG